>NZ_LTDM01000019.1 GCF_001940565.1 Tissierella creatinophila DSM 6911 | reverse complement strand
TTTTAAATCAGTCGCATAATATATCTAAAATTCAAACGAGGGAACGCCGTATGAGGTGAAAGTCTCACGTACGGTGTGGAGTGGGGGAAAAGTGGGAGATAGTATCAAACACTTACCTATCACTATACTTTTGCTATGAAAGAAGAGAAGAGGTAATAGAGTATGTAGTAAAAAAATATGGATCAGATAGAGTAGCTCAAATTGTAACATTTGGAACTATGGCAGCTAGAGGAGCTATCAGAGATGTGGGTCGGGCTATGGATTTACCTTATGGAGAGGTAGACTATATAGCAAAACAAATACCAACAGACCTTGGGATGACTATAGAAAAAGCTCTTGAAGTAAGTTCTGATTTGAGAAATAGCTATGAAACAAGTGTACAAACTAAAAGACTTGTAGATGTGGCAATGGCAGTAGAAGGACTACAAAGACACACCTCAACTCATGCAGCTGGAGTAGTTATATCTAAAGAACCGATAACAAACTATGTTCCTCTTCTAAGAAATAAAGAGGCTATATCAACACAATTTAATATGACAGAACTTGAAGAAATCGGTCTTTTAAAGATGGATTTTCTGGGACTTAGGACACTTACTGTAATAAGAGATACAGTAAATCTAATAAAACAAAATCACGGTATAGACTTAGATTTTGATAAAATAACATTTGATGATCCTAAGGTATTTGAGATGTTTGCAAAAGCTGAGACACTAGGGATATTTCAATTTGAAAGTCCTGGCATGAGGGCATTTTTAAAGGAATTAAAACCAAATGTATTTGAGGATCTTATTGCTGCAAACTCGCTTTTTAGACCAGGGCCTATGAACCAGATACCAACATTCGTAGAATGTAAACACGACAGGAGTAAAATCACTTATATTCATAACAGTTTAGAAGATATATTAGATGTAACATATAGCTGTATAGTCTACCAGGAGCAGGTTATGAAAATTGTAAGAGATATAGGCGGATACTCTATGGGTCAAGCTGATTTAGTTCGTAGGGCTATGGGTAAGAAAAAAATGGATGTTATGGAAAGAGAAAGAAAGAACTTTATCTATGGGCAAGTAGATGAAAGCGGAAAAATAATAACTAGAGGCGCTATAAGAAACGGGGTAGATGAGGTTTCGGCAAATAAGATATATGATCTTATGATAGACTTTGCAAATTATGCCTTTAATAAATCACATTCTGCTGCCTATGCAGTAATTGCTTATAGAACCGCCTTTTTAAAATACTATTATCCAGTAGAATTTATGGCAGCTCAAATATCTTCTATAATGGGAAATGTGAACACTGTTTCTCTTTATATTCAAGAATGTAAAAGGCTTAATATAGAAGTACTCCCACCAGATGTAAATAAATCTTTTCATAAGTTTACAGTTGATAACGGAAGGATAAGATTTGGATTAACCGCTGTAAAAAATGTAGGTATAAACTTTATATCCGCTATAATAGAATCTAGAAGAGATGGAAACTTTAAAAGCTTTACAGATTTTATAGAGCGAATAGAAAAAGTAGATTCAAATGTTATGAATAAACGTGCTGTAGAGAGTCTTATAAAATCAGGAGCTCTGGATAGTTTAAACTTAAAGAGAACACAACTTTTAGCGATATATGAAAAGATAATAGATAGAGTTCATTCAGACAAAAAAAGAAATATAGAAGGGCAATTTTCCATTTTTGACAATGTAGTAGAATTTGAAGATAAAGATAATGCACCAGATTTAAAAGAATTTCCTCAAGAGATACTTTTAGAGATGGAAAAGGAAATTTTGGGTATATATATTTCTGGTCATCCACTAGAACCTTTTGAAAAAGAAATAAGTAGTATTTCAACTATAACTACTGCTGAAATATACGAATCTCTAGTAGATATATCTGAAGAATCATCAAAACCATTAGTTGGAATAAGAGATGGAAAAAAGATAAGGATAGCAGGTCTTATATTAGAGAAAAAAAATAAGATTACAAAGAATAATAATATGATGGCCTTTATGATTATAGAAGATATGTATGGAGTTATAGAGACTATAGTTTTTCCAAAAACTTATGAAAAATATAATTCTTTATTAAATGAAGGTAAAGTGATAGTAGTAGAGGGAAAACTCAGTTTATCTGAAGTAGAAGAACCAAAGATAATATGTGAGAGAATATTATCTCTAGAAAGTTTTAAAAAAGATAATATATATATAAAGGTAATGGGAGATAATATAGAAAAATCTATAGAAGATATAAAGCTTGCATTATCTAGACACCCTGGAGAAAGTCCGGTATATATATATATTGAAAATAAAAAGCAAACATTTCTCTCTGATAAATCTCTTTGGATAGATAGTAGCCCACATGTGATACTAGAACTAAAAGATAAATTTGGAGATGATTGTGTTAAAATGTCCTAATTATTGTTAATTATATTAAAGACTATGATATAATAAAAGATAAGTTATTTATAAGTGCTTTTAATTAAAAGCACTTATAAATTAAAATGAAAGTTTTAGGAGGAAATTATGAAGACTATTGGAATACTTACAAGTGGAGGTAACTAACAGTTACAGTAAATCTATATAAATATGAAAAAACTATTAAATCATATAGATTTATAAAATGTTGACAGCCTCCCATGTTCGTAAAGAGCATGGAGTGATAGCTTTAAGCTATCCAAAATCCTTTGAATTGCTGGAAACTCGTAAAGCTATCTAAACTACAACGTAATACGTAAGTATAAGCGTGAAAGTTGCGAAAGCAGAAAAAATTAGATAGATAGGATAAGGTTAAATCCTAAGTCCCGCATAATCGACAATCAGCAGCGAAGCTTCTGTAACATGAAGAACGTTCAACGACTATCCCGTAAGGGAGTACATTACAAGCTATTGGTAGTGGAAGCGGAGGAGCACCTATTAGGTGTATGATATAGTCTACGCTTATGTGAAAGCATAAGAAGTTCATAAGAGAACTGTATATATCTAGCAAATATATATGAATGAGCATAAAATTTATAATGTACGTTGCATTTTTGTCAAACGAACTTATTGAGTTGCAAGACAAAACAGGCAGCGTAGTGAGCTCGCGAACGAAGAAGAGAAGCAAGCGAAGCGAGATGAACATTGAAAACTTTATAAAAACTTATAAATTGATTTTGGAAATATTGACAAACATGTGTTTACATCTCTTTTAAAGTGGTATAATTAGCTTAAGGAGGTAAATAACATGATTAAGTCAATAAAGATAAGATTAATTCCTACTTTTGACCAAGAAATATTGATGAAAAAGTCAGTTGGGGTAGCTAGATTTAGCTATAACTTTGGTCTTGCCAAATGGGAAGAACTATATAAAAAGGGAGAAAAACCTACAGGCTATACTATAAAGGAAATATTTAATAATACTATTAAAAAACAAGAAGAGTATAGCTGGATTAAACAAGTAAGTTCTCAGATAACAGCTCAAGCTTTTGCTGACCTTCAAGACTCTTTTAATAGTTTCTTTAAAGGAAAAACTAAATATCCAAACTTTAAAATCAAAAAGAAATCCCGACAAATCTTCTATGTAAGGTATGACAGAATGAATATAAAAAACAATACAGTAAACATAGAAAAGATAGGAAGGGTAAAGTATAAAACAAACTATACAATTCCAAAGCTTAAAACGTATATAAATCCAAGGTGTCATTATGATGGAAAGTACTGGTACTTAACCTTTGGATTTGAACAAGGCGAAAACCAAGTCGAGTTAAATAAAGATTTAAGTATAGGAATAGACCTTGGCATAACTAACCTAGCTATAGTAAGCCATCTAGATCAACCTATTAAAAACATCAATAAAAGTTCTAAAGTTAAGAAGTTAGAGAAGAAACTAAAAAGATTACAGAGAAAGGTTTCTAGAAAGTATGAAATGAATAAGAATGGAAAAGAATTTGTTAAAACTAATAATATAATAAAGTTAGAAAAACAAATAAAACTTATTCATAGACAACTTACAAATATAAGAACAAATCACATTCATCAAGCAACAAATGCTATAATCAAGTTAAAACCATATAGAGTAGTAATGGAAAACTTAAATATTACCGGCATGATGAAAAATAAGCATCTATCAAAAGCAATAGCAAATCAAAAGCTATATGAATTTAAAAGACAAATGAAATATAAGAGTCAATTTAATGGTATAGAATTTGTTCAGGTAGATAGATTTTATCCAAGTAGTAAAACTTGCAGTAGGTGTGGAAACATAAAAAAAGATTTGAAACTAAAAGATAGAACATATAGTTGTGAATGTGGTCTTAATATTTGTAGAGATAAAAATGCAAGTTTAAACCTTTCAAAGTACCAATTAAAATTAGCATAAAGTCACAGTCGTAGAATATATCCAATCAGACTTCGATAAATCTCGTCTTCTTGGATATTCCTGACATGAGACCTACTACTATTTATTCCATAAATAGGGTTAGGGCTTCAAAAAGATGATGCTAATATGTACCATGCGTTGTATGGGAATTTAAGCCCTTGGAGTATTATATCAAACGAAAGTAGCTTAAAGCAAAATCGGATACGATGAACAGGGAAGATTATTTGGCAACGGTAATCACAGTTAAGATTTATAAGTTTTTATAAAGTTTTTATAGATAATTATAGATTTTATGCAACGGGGATGCTCCAGGAATGAATGCTGCCATAAGAGCAGTAATTAGAACAGCAATTTTTAATAATATAAATATTGTAGGGATAAAACAAGGATATGAAGGACTTATAAATGGTGAAATAGAAGAGATGAACCTATCCTCTGTAGCTGATATAATACATAGAGGAGGAACTATTCTAAGAAGTAGTAGGTCGGAAGAGTTCATGACGGAAGAAGGTTTTAAAAGAGCATTAAACGTTATAAAAGTCTTTGGTATAAATGGAATTATAGTGCTTGGTGGAGATGGTAGCTTTAAGGGCGCAAGAAAGCTTGCAAATGCAGGAGTTCCAACTATGGGAATACCTTGTACAATAGATAATGATATGGGATATACAGATTATACAATAGGGTTTTTTACAGCAGTAGAGACAGCAGCAGAAGCTATAGGTAAAATTAGAGATACAAGTACATCTCATGGAAGAGCAAATATAATAGAAGTAATGGGAAGGAACTCTGGAGATATAGCACTTTACTCAGGTATTTCAGGTGGAGCAGAAAGTATAATAGTTCCTGAAATAAAATTTAATATAGATGAAGTTATAAAAAGAGCTATACGAGGTAGAAACAGAGGTAAACTACATCATATAATAGTGCTTGCAGAAGGTGTTGGAAATCCATATGATTTAGCAGAAGATATAAAAGAAGGTAGTGATATAGATACAAGAGTTACAATTCTTGGTCATGTTCAAAGAGGAGGAACACCTACAAGTTTTGATAGAATAATGGCTAGTGAAATGGGAAGAAGAGCCGTTGAACTGCTTTTAGAGGGAAAAAGTGGAAGAGCACTTGGTATTAAATGCAATAAGGTAATGGATTTAGATATAATAGAAGCACTTGATATAGAAAAAAAATTCAATGAAGAAATGTATGAAACAGCAAAAATATTGTCAATTTAGGAGGAAAGCTTATGAAGAAAACTAAAATTGTAGCTACCATAGGACCAGCTTCAGAATCAGAAGAAGTTTTAAGGGAGCTGTTTAAAAATGGTGTAAATGTATGTAGACTTAATTTTTCCCATGGAAATCATGAAGAACACCAAGCGAGAATAGATGCTATAAAAAAGGTAAGAAAAGAGTTAGAACTTCCTATAGGTATAATGTTAGATACAAAAGGTCCTGAGATTAGACTAGGAGATTTTCGTGATGGAGAAATCACACTACAACAAGGTGATCCCTTTATTCTGACAACTAGAGATATACTGGGAGATAAGTCAATGGTAAGTGTAACTTATAAGGGACTACCAAATGATGTAAAACCAGGAAATATGATTCTTATAGATGATGGGCTTGTAGAACTCGAAGTATTATCGATAAAAGATACTGAGATAGAATGTATAGCTTTAAACAATGGAAATCTTTCAAATCATAAGGGCGTAAACGTACCTCACGTTGAAATAAATCTTCCGGCGATAACTAAAAAAGACATAGAGGATATAAAATTTGGTATAAAAAATGATGTAGACTTTATCGCAGCTTCATTTATTAGAAGAGCTGAAGATGTAACTAATATTAGAAAAGTACTAGAAGAAAATAATGGTGAAAATATAGATATAATCTCTAAAATTGAAAACCAACAAGGAGTAGACAATATAGAAGAGATACTCATGGCCTCAGATGGCATGATGGTAGCTAGGGGAGATTTAGGAGTAGAAATAGAAACTGAAATCATGCCACTTGTACAAAAAGACCTTATCAAAAGATCCAATAATGTTGGTAAACCTGTAATTACAGCAACACAAATGCTTGACTCTATGATAAGAAATCCAAGACCTACTAGGGCTGAAGTTACTGACGTTGCAAATGCAATATTTGATGGAACAAGTGCTATAATGCTTTCAGGAGAAACAGCTGCAGGAAAATATCCAGTTGATTCAGTAAAAACAATGTATAATATAGCTCTAAAAACTGAAGAAGCTTTAGACTATGAAAAACTATTAAAGATAAGAGTTGGAGAAACTGAACTTACAATTACAAACTCCATAAGTAGAGCTACTTGCTACACTGCACAGGACTTAAAAGCCGCTGCAATAGTAACTGCTACATCTAGCGGACATACTTCAAAAGCTATATCCAAATTTAAACCTAAAACCCCAATTATAGCTGCTACAACAACTGAAAGAGTAATGAGGAAATTATCTTTAGTATGGGGAGTATATCCAGTTCTTGCACCTCAAAGTGAGAGTACAGATGAAGTAGTAAAAAATTCTGTAGAAGCTGCTATAAAAGGGAAATATGTAAACGAAGGGGATTTGATTATAATAACTGCGGGAGTCCCAGTAGGTATTTCTGGAACCACAAATCTGATAAAGGTACACATAGTGGGAAAGGTACTGGTTAAAGGAACTGGGATAGGAAATAAATCAGTTGTAGGAAGAGTATGTATATATAAAGATGAAACAGACTTTTTAAATAGATTTAAAGAAGGAGATATAGTAGTTGCAAATAGCACAGATAAAGACATGATGCAGTTTATAGAAAAGGCTGGGGCTATAATAGCAGAACATGGAGGACTTACATCTCACGCGGCAATAGTAGGATTAAATCTTGAAATCCCTACCATAGTAGGTGCAGATGATGCTACAAGTATATTAAAAAATGGTGAAATAGTAACTATAGATAGCGAGACAGGACAAATTTACAAAGGTGAAACCAAAGTATTATAGAAAATATAATGGAAAAATTATAAATCTATTAAAAGTTTAAAAGGTGAATAATTCACCTTTTTTGATTGGAAATAAAAACATAGGGTATAAAACTATATGAAAAGGACAATAATTTAACTAGAAATATATAAAATGAAAGGATTGATTATATGCTAAAGAAAAAACTTTTTTTACCCTTAATGATAGTTTTAGCACTTGCGTTAACAGCTTGTACTACAGATAATGGAAACGTAAAGGACGATACAAATACACCACCTGTAGAAAACGAAAAGCCAGGGGATGATAACTCAGATGCAGATGTGCCAGGAGAAGATATGGGACAGAAGTATGGAGAAATAAAAATAAAACCTATGGAAGCTTTTGATAAGTATATGGAAACATATCCAGATACAATGGTATCAAAACTAGAACTAGATAAAGAAATGGGAAAATATGTATATCAAGTAGAAGGATTTGATGCTGAAAAAGAATATGAATTAAAGATGGATCCAGTAAATGGAGATGTTTTAAAAGAAGATACAGATTCAGATGTAATAGATGATGGGGATGATGATAAAGAAGAAGCCATCACTAAAGCAAATGTAGAAAAGATAGAAGCATTAATAGATAAAGCTCTAAATGAAGCTGGAAAAGATGCAAATATAGATCAATGGACTTTAGAAGTGAAAAATGGAAAAGCAATACTAGAAGTTGAAATAGATAAAGAAGGTCTTGATAATGTAGAGTACAAATATGATGTTGAGACTGGTGAACTTGTAGAAACAGACGAATAATGAAAAAAGCCTGAAAGTTAATTCTTTTAGGCTTTTTTCATTATTTAAGTAAAATATGATATAATCTAATGAGAATAAATCAAGATTAGATTGTGAGGAAAAAAGATGATACTTTTAAATATAGAAGAAGTTTCAAAAGAGTATACCGATAAAGTACTTATGAAAGATATATCATTTAGCATACATGAAGGAGATAAAATAGGGCTTATAGGAATAAACGGCACTGGGAAAACTACCCTTTTAAAACTTATATCAGCTCTAGAAGAACCAGATTCTGGAAGAATAATAAAAAGTAAGGGTATAAATATAGAATATATGCCACAAAATGTAGAATTTGATTCAAATAGTACCATTTTAGATGAAGTTTTTAAAGGTCATTCAGACAATATGAAAGTTTTAAGAGCCTATAAAAAAGCGGTAGCAAATCCTAATACCCCTAAAGAAGAGATAATAAAACTTTCATCCCAGATGGATAATGTAGGAGGGTGGGAACTTGAAAGTGAAGCAAAGACAGTTCTTACAAAGTTAGGTGTAGAAGATTTCAATGAACAAATAGAAAACTTATCTGGAGGAGAAAAAAGAAGAATATCCCTTGCAAGTAGTCTTATAAATCCTTCAGATATACTTATACTAGATGAGCCAACTAACCATCTAGATAATAACACTATAGAGTGGTTAGAAGAATATCTAAGAAACAAGAAAGGCGCTCTTATAATGGTAACTCATGATAGGTACTTTTTAGATAGAGTTTGTAGCAAAATAATAGAGTTAGACGGAGGCAATCTCTACTCTTATGAAGGAAACTATAGTTATTTTCTAGAGAAAAAGATGGAAAGAGAAATGAGTGAAATGGCTACTGAAGAAAAGAGAAAAAACTTATACAGAAATGAATTAAAGTGGATAAAAAGAGGTGTAAGAGCAAGAGGCACCAAACAAAAGGCTAGAATAGACAGGTTTGAGAAGTTAAAAGATTCTAAAGTAGATTTTAATCAAGAAAAAGTAGATATAGATGTAGGAACTTCAAGACTTGGTAAAAAGATAATAGAGATAAAGGGTATATCTAAATCTTTTGACGATGTAAAACTTATAGAAGACTTTTCTTATACTGTTTTAAGAGATGATAGGATAGGTATACTTGGAGACAATGGTATAGGAAAATCTACTCTCTTTAGAATAATAGAAGGAAAAATAGAACCTGATAGTGGAACTATAGAAATTGGAGAGACAATAAACCTTGGAATATTTAGACAAGAGGTAGATGATTTTGATGAGAATCAAAGGGCAATAGAATATATTAAAAAAAGTGGTGAATATGTTTCTACAAGTGATGGTGTAAAGATAAGTGCATCTCAAATGATGGAAAAGTTCTTATTTGATAAGGACCTTCAATATGCTCCTATAGGAAAGCTATCTGGAGGAGAGAGAAGAAGGCTTTATCTCTTAAAAGTTCTTATGAAGGCTCCAAATGTGCTTCTTTTAGATGAGCCTACTAACGATCTAGATATAGAGACTTTAACGATATTAGAAGATTATATAGAAAATTTTAATGGAGCAGTTATAATAATTTCCCATGATAGATATCTCTTAGATAAGATAGCAGAAAAGGTATTTGTATTTGTTGGACAAGGAGTTGTAAAACAGTACACTGGAAACTACTCATATTTTAAAGAGACAGAAGAAGTAAAAGAAGAAACTAAGAAAATAGTAGAAAAACCTAAAATAGAAAAAGAAAAAACTAAAAAGATTACAAAGTTTTCATATAATGAAAAAAGAGAATGGGATACTATAGATAGTGATATAGAAAATTTAGAAATCGAAATAAAAAAGATAGAGGAAGCATTAAAAAAACATTCAAGTGATTATACAAAACTTGAAGAATTATTAAAAGAAAAAGAAAAAACAGAAGAAAAACTAGAAGAAAAGATGGAGAGATGGGTAATTTTAAGTGAAAAACTAGAAGAATTTGAAAGTAGGGATATATAATGAGTAAATCATTAGTACTAGCGGAAAAACCTTCAGTAGCAAGGGACATTGCCAGAGTATTGGGGGCAAATAAAAAAGGTGATGGCTATTTAGAAGGAAAAGAATATATAATAACTTGGGCACTAGGGCATCTTGTTACTTTAGCCACCCCAGAAGAGTACGATAAAAAGTATAAAACTTGGAACTTAGAAGATCTTCCAATACTTCCTAAAGAAAGTAAACTTGTAGTTATAAATGACACCAAAAAGCAGTTTTACGCAGTAAAAAAACAGATGATGCGAAATGATGTAAACGAGATAATAATAGCTACCGATGCAGGAAGAGAAGGAGAACTTGTAGCTAGGTGGATTATAGAAAAAGCTAATGTAAGAAAACCTATAAAAAGACTTTGGATATCATCTGTAACTGATAAAGCTATAAGAGATGGGTTTAAAAGTCTTAAACCTGGTAAAGTTTACGAAAACCTATATCAAGCTGCAATAGCAAGATCAGAAGCAGACTGGGTAGTTGGACTAAATGCAACAAGAGCTTTGACTGTAAAATATAATTCACAGCTTTCTTGTGGTAGAGTTCAGTCTCCAACTCTTTCTATGATAAGTAAGAGAGAAGAAGAGGTAAAAACTTTTAAACCAAAGAAATATTATGGTATAGGTATAAGAACAAAAGAAATAAATCTTACATGGCAAGATAAAAACAATAATACTAGAAACTTTGATGAAAATTATATAGATAATTTATTAAAAAAGCTTAAGGGAAAAGAATTAAAAGTGACAAATGTAGAAAAAACTCTTAAAAAGACATATGCAAATGGACTTTATAATCTAACTGAACTACAAAGAGATGCCAATAAGAGATATGGATTTTCAGCTAAAGAAACACTTTCACTTATGCAAAATTTATATGAAAATCATAAAGTACTTACATATCCAAGGACGGATTCCAAGTATTTGTCAGAAGATATAGTAAGTACAATAAAAGATAGATTAAAAAGTATAAATGTAGGGGACTATAAACCAATAGTAGGAAAATTAATAAATAAACCCATAAAGGCAAATAAGTCCTTTGTAGATAGTAAAAAGGTAACAGATCACCATGCTATAATTCCAACAGAACAAAGACTAAACCTAGGAGACTTAAACTTTAAAGAAAGACAGATATATGATTTAGTAGTTAAAAGATTTTTATCTGTATTATATCCACCATTTGAATATGAAGAAACTAAGATAACAGCTAAAATAGATGAAGAAAAGTTTGTAGCTAAGGGAAAAAGAGTAATAAAAGAAGGATTTAAAGAGGTATATAATGATTTAGAAGATGAAGCAGAAGAAGATGTAAAAGATCAAACCCTCCCACTTATAAATGAAGGAGATAGTTTAAATATAGTAAACATACAAAAGACTATCGGTGAAACAAAACCCCCTAAATATTTTACAGAAGGAACTCTTCTTATGGCTATGGAAAACCCAGTAAAATATATGGAAGAAAAAGATAAAGAACTTGCAAATATATTAAATGAAACTGGTGGTATAGGAACTGTTGCTACAAGAGCTGATATAATAGAAAAACTATATAAAACCTTTTTAATAGAAAATAGAGGAAAAGATATGCTTATAACAGGAAAAGGTAAGCAGCTTTTAGAACTTGTACCTGAAGATTTAAAATCACCTGATTTAACAGGTCAATGGGAAAAGAAATTAGTTCTTATAGAACAGGGAAAGTTAAAAAGGGAAAAGTTTATAGAAGAAATAAAAGATTACTCTAAAAAAATAGTAAAAGAAATAAAGTCTAGTGACTTACAGTTCAAACATGATAATATAACCAGAACAAAATGTCCAGAATGTGGAAAGTTTATGCTTGAAGTAAAAGGTAAACGAGGAAAGATGTATGTTTGTCAAGATAGAGAATGTGGTAAGAGAATAAGCATTTCTCAAACTACGAATGCAAGATGCCCTAATTGTAAAAAAAGACTAGAATTAAAGGGTCAAGGAGAAGGACAAATCTTTACTTGTCAATGTGGATATAGAGAAAAACTCTCTAGTTTTAACAAGAGAAAAGAAAAAGAAAAAAATAGACTTAGCAAAGGTGAAGTAAGTAAATATTTGAAAAAACAAGATAAACAAGATGAAGTATTAAACACAGGACTTGCTGATGCTCTATCAAAGCTAAAATTAAAATGATGATAAGATTTGCATTTTGTGATAAAATAAACTAAAATAGGAAAAGAGAAGGTGTAAAGATGATAGAATTAGGAGAAATACAAACGTTGATAATAAAAAGACTTACATCCGTTGGAGCATATCTAAATACTAAAAAAGAACTTGATGAAGATGTACTACTTCCAAAATCGCAAGTACCAGAAGGAGCAAAACCGGGAGATAGCGTAGAAGTATTTATTTATAATGACTCAAAAGATAGATTAATAGCAACTATTAAAAAACCTAAAATAGAAGTAGGAAAACTAGCTCACTTAATGGTAGTATCTACTACAAAGATAGGTTCATTTTTAGATATGGGACTTGAAAAAGATTTGTTTTTACCATTTGCTGAAACGATAGGTTCAGTAGAAAAAGGTAAGGTATACTTGGTAGGAGCATATATTGATAAATCAAACAGACTATCTGCTACTATGAAGATAAAAGATATGCTTGATACAAATCCTCCATATAAAGAAAATGCTCTTGTAGAAGGAACTATATATTCCATAAATAGAGATATAGGAGCATTTGTAGCTGTAGAAGATAAATATGATGGTCTTATACCTAAAAAAGAATTATTGGGAATTCATGAAGTAGGAGAAAATATAGAAGTAAGAGTGAGTAGAGTTTTAGAAGATGGAAAACTAGACCTATCCCTAAGAGATAGAAGCTATATTCAAATGGATACAGATTCTAAAATGATAATACAAAAGTTAAAAGACAATAAAGGAACACTAAGTTTAAATGATAAGAGTTCACCTGAAAAGATAAAGAGTGAACTAGAGATGACTAAATCAGGATTTAAAAGGGCAGTAGGAAAACTTTTAAAAGAAGATATGATAGAGTTTACAAAAGATGGCATAAAATTAAAAGAATAGAAAAGTTCTATTTTGTAGTTTTATTTTATGAATTTTTCACAAATGAGTTTCATATTATCTTAGATATGAAAGAAAGCTTCTACAAAAACTAAAAATGAAGCTTTCTTTATTTTAATAAAAAAATAATTACTTTAAAGGAGGAAAGTATGCAAAAAGAAAATCAAGAAACTAACAAAAAAGAACTACCACTAATCTTAGCACTACTGCCAATATTAACTGTGATAATAATGGGACTTCTATCAGTTTTAAATTTTAAAGCTGGAATGAATATTCCCATAATGTCAGGAATAATAGCCGCGGCAATAGTTGGTAAAGCTAACGGTTTAAAATGGGCTGAATTACAAAAGAGCTTAGTAGATGGTGTATCACGTGCATTACCGGCATTATTTATAGTTATGATAATAGGTCTTATTATAGGAAGTTGGATACAAGGTGGGGTTATACCTGCACTTATATACTATAGTTTAAAGACGATAAGTCCCGCAATATTTATACCAACGGCATGTTTTGTTACAGCCATAGTAGCGGTAGCTACAGGAACATCATTCGCATCAATAGCAACAGTAGGTCTTGCACTTATGGCTACTGGAGTAGGGATGGGGTTTCCACCACCACTTTTAGCTGGTGCTATAATTTCAGGAGCATATTTTGGAGATAGTATCTCTCCACTTTCAGATACAACAAATCTTGCATCTGCACTTTCTGGATGCACCTTATTTGAACTACTAAGTCATCTTACAAAGACTGGTATCCCAGCACTTATGATATCTTTAGTAGTTTATTATATAGTAGGAGCAAAAAATGCAGTTGGAGGAGGGGCCAACTTAGAAACTATTGAAAATATAATAGAAGGATTAAGTACTAACTTTACAATAACACCTTTATTATTATTAATTCCCCTACTTACAATTCTTTTTTCAATAAAGAAACTTCCAGCTATCCCATCTTTAATAATGGTAGCAGGACTAGGTGGGTTAGCAGCTATATTTATTCAAGGAAGTGAAATTGGAAGTGTAATTAGAACGATGACAAATGGATTTGTATCTGAAACTGGAAATGAAATGATAGATTCTCTCTTAACTCGTGGCGGGATCAATTCTATGGGAGGCACTGTTATCTTGCTTACAACAGCTACTGCTTTTGGAGGAATACTCGAAAGAATTGGATCTTTGGATACATTATTAAATTTGATAATGAAAAAGGTCAATTCAGTAGGATCGTTAGTCCTTGCAACAGTACTTAGTGGACTAACCGTTGCATTTGCAACAGGAGCTCAGCTTTTAGCAATTGTTATTCCAGCAAGGATGTTTGGACAAGCTTATAAGGAAAAAAACTTACACCCTAAAAACTTAGCTAGGGTTTCACAATCTATAGGAACTATCTGTATAAACCTAGTTCCATGGAGTGTGCCTGCACTATTTGCACAAAATATACTTGGAGTAGATGCAGTTAAATTTATTCCATATATCTTCTTTGCCTATATTACATTAGCTATTAATCTTATATATGGATATACTGGCTTTACAATGGAAAGAATTAAAGATCAAACTTAGGAGGAAACGATTATGGAAACAAAGATAGTAATACTTGGAACTGGAACTCCAAATCCTATTCCAGAGAGAAATGGTCCATCGGTTGCAATAATAGTAGAAGATAAATCATATTTAATAGATTTTGGAACAGGAATTGTAAGAAGAGCAGAAGAAGCTAATAGAATGGGAATAAGTTCTTTGGAAGCTCTAAATTTGAAGATAGGATTTTTAACTCATCTCCATTCAGATCATACAATAGGATTACCAGATTTAATCTATACACCTTGGGTACTAGAGAGACAAGAACCTCTTAAACTTTTTGGTCCTGAAGGTCTAAAGGATATGACTCATCATATATTAGAAGCCTATAAACAAGATATAGATGCTAGAATGTATGGACTAGAGGGTGCAAACACGGAAGGCATCAAAGTAGAAGTACAAGAAATAGAAGAGGGATTAGTATATCAAGATGAATTGGTAAAAGTAGAAGCCTTTTTAGTAGAACATCCTCCTTTTAAAGCTTATGGTTATAAATTTACAACACCAGATAAAGTTATAGTTATCTCAGGAGATACAATTCCATCAGAAAACCTTATTAAGCATGCTAAAGATTGTGATATATTGATTCACGAAGTTTATTCTCATGAAGGCGTAAAACAAAGGTCTCCAAAGTGGAATAGATATCATACAAGTGTACACACCTCAAGCTTAGAATTAGGTGAGATAGCTAAAAGAGCTAATCCTAAAAAACTAGTCCTATATCATCAACTTTTTTTCAGAGTTCCAGATAAAGAAGGAAATGTAATATCAGAGGTAGATAGAGAAATAGAAATGATAAATGAAATAAAACAAAACTACAAAGGCGAAGTAATTTCAGCTAAAGACCTAGATATAATTATTTAATTATATCTAGGTTTTTTTAAGTGATAGATAATTGGTGGAAGTGTTCTGTTAAAATATAAATCTATTAATGTTGTAAATTTCAAATCTTTGTAATAGAATGAAAGTAATAAGCTAAAAGAATTTATCAGGGGGACAATGATGAAGAATAGAAAAGGTTCAACTCTTATTTTGACATTGATGGTATTTGTATTCCTTTCAATACTAGCTACTGCAACGGTAAGTTTTATGGTCTCAGAAAACAATCAATCAATAGCACATAAAGATAAAATAGAAGCATACTACATAGCAAGAAGTGGAGCAGAGGCAGTTGAGGCTGCGATATTGAGCATTACGGATGAAAAAGAAAAAGAAAATTTATTAAAGAATCTTCCTAAAAATGTAGATATAAGTGGAATGGATTTAAAGTCTAACGAACTCCTAGAAGTAAAGGTAAAACAAGAAGATAATATAATTGTAATAGAATCAAAAGGAATAGTAGGAAAAGGCTCTGAAATTGTAGAAAAGGTCATGGAAAGCACCACTGAAAGTGAAGGAGATGTAATTTCTAATATTGATTCAGTTATATTTAGTAATACTAATATGGTATTTGAATCTAATACTCAAAATAATATCACTGGGAATATAGGTACTAATTCTTTAAAAAATGATACTATTAAATTCACATCAGGATTTAATAAAAATATAACTATAAAGATTCCTTTTGGCGCTGACTCTTCGAAAATTATAAATAAACCATCAACTAATAAAGATATACCTAATATTGAATATATTGAAAAGAGAAATTACCCTTTGTATAATTTTCCACAATACCCAATTGATTTGCTTAATAAAGGTATAATAAAAACTAACTGGGATAATTCAAACCCCATAATAAATTCAAGTTCTTATTATGATAGTATAATAGTTGACCAAGATTATTCTCTAACTATTGATGCGAATAAAAGTGATGTTATTTTAAGGGTAAAAGATTTTAATGTTTCACAAGGCCATTTAAAGATATTAGGGCACAAAGATGTGAAAATATTTATAGAAAATTTTATAAGTCTAAAAGGTAGTTTTAATAATGAGAATAACAATAAAAATGTTGAGATATATTATAATGGTGATAAAGAGATGAATATAATGAATGAAACAAAAATTAATGGTTCAATATATTTAAAAAGTGCGGATTTTAATCTAGGTAATGGTGGATCCATTAATGGAAATATAATTTCAGGTGGTAAAAAGATATCAATAAGTGGAGGAACTTATATCCAAGATGGGTTAATATATGCACCTAATGCAAAACTTACACTAACGGCCGGTGGGAAAATAAATGGAGCAATTATATGTAATGATTTTAATATGTCTGGTGGAGGCTCAATCACATATTCCCCTCAATATATAGATTCTGTATCTGTAAAATTTCCATCTACTAATAAGAAAACTGTATTTAAAAATTCTTACTATAAATAGAAGGTGACAATATGAAAAAAAGAAAAGGTTTAACTTTAATAGAAATTGTAGTTTCAATTGCTCTACTTGGAATGATAGCAGTGGTATTTTTAACTATAATTAATACTGGTAATAAGAATATATTTAAATCAGGAGATAGAACTAAGGATGTATTTGAGATACAAGAAAAAGTAGATACTCAAATAAAAAGTTATGATGATCTTAAACTTGAAGGAGTAAAAGTTGAAGAGAAAGATATAGAAGTGAAAATATATGGAATAGACGCTAAGACAATAAAAGGTAAACTTATAACTGGAATAGAAGATGGAATAAAAATTACTACATTCGTACCAAATAAAATTGAGGTTAAGTAATATGAAAAATAATCGGAAAGGCTTTACATTAGTTGAAGTAATATTAGTACTTGCATTAATAGGTGTAATAATTACAGTTTCATATTCTATATTTTTCACAGGACAAAAAAGTTTTGAAGTAGGTATAGATAAAGGGCTTGCACAAGAAGATAATAGAATATTAAGGGAATATCTCGTTCGAGAATTACGATATATAACATATTTTAATTCCCAAAAACCAAATTCTCAAAACTATTATTCTTTAAAAATAATACAAAATTCCAATGGAAGTAATTCATTAATAAAAACTAAGTATAATAATGGAAATAAAGAAGAAAACAATACACCTTTTACATTTAATAAACTAAATTTGAAATCTGAAAATGGGATAATAAAGGCAGAAGTAAATGATAAATATAAATTTACTATACTATTAGAAAATAATTCTACTTTAACTGGATCAATATTATCAAATGGATCAGATGAAATATTTTATGCTTATCCTGAAGATATTCAAATATCCAGTGAGTCACCAAAAGAAGAATCTAATAATAACAATAATAACACTGAACCTTCAAAACCTTCAGAAGAAAACCCTAATACGAATCCAGATAAAGATATACCAATGTGGAATAAAAATAATATATATAACAAGGATGATATAGTAATGTATAAAGGAAAAAAATATAAAGCTAAAAAATCGAATAAGGGTAAAGAGCCTACAAATACAGGTCATTGGGAATTAATACAATAAAGAGGTGAAAATAATGCAAAACTTTAAATTTAAAACAAAAAAAGGAATGACCATAAATGCCTATAAATGGGTACCTACAGGTGAAATAAAAGCTATAGTTCAGATCTCCCATGGGATGAATGAACACATCCTTCGTTATGATGGGTTTGCTAAGTTTCTATCTGAAAAGGGTTATTTAATTTATGGAAATGATCACTTAGGTCATGGTAAGTCTCTTTTAGAAGGGGAAGAACTTGGATATATAAGTGATGATGATGGGTTTAATGATATGGTTGATGAGATGAAAACTCTAACTGATATTATAAGAGAAGAACATAAAGATTTAAAAATCTTTATGTTCTCTCATAGTATGGGCTCGTTTTTAGCTCAAAGGTATATTGAAATCTATAGAGACAAGATAGATGGACTCATTCTTTCAGGAACAAATGGACAACCACCAGTGGCATTAAATATGGGAATATCTCTATCTAATCTAATAATGAAAGTTAAAGGTAGAAGAGAAAAGTCAAAACTAATAGAAGCTTTAAGTTTTGGTTCATATAATAAGAAAATCACCCCAAAGAGAACTTATTTTGATTGGCTTTCAAGAGATGAAAAAGAGGTTGATAAATATATAGAAGATCCTCTTTGTGGAAATCTTTTTCCAGTATCATTTTTTCATGATCTATATATCGGTATGAAATCGATTCATAATGAGGAAGATTTACAAAATATCTCTAAAGATTTGCCCATATATATCTTTTGTGGAAGTGATGATCCAGTAGGAAATTATGGAAAAGGTATAGTAAATTTAAACAATATCTACAAAAGACTTGGAATACGAGATGTAGAGTATAAGTTATACGAAGGCGGTAGGCATGAAATGCTAAATGAGATAAATCGTTTAGAAGTTATAATAGATATTCTAAATTGGTTAGAGGCACGAAAATAAATTTAAATAAGTCTTGAAATTTATATACAAAGATAATCTAGTATGCTATTATAGTATAATTGCATATTGGATTATTTTTTTAAGGGAGGTAGAAAAATGAAATTCTGGAAAGATAAGGTATTTCTAAAGGCAATGGTAGCTATAGCTCTTCCTATAGCTCTACAAAATCTTATTACATCATCACTTAATATGGTAGATACTCTTATGATAAGTAGCCTTGGAGATGCAAGTATTGCGGCAGTTGGACTTGCAAACCAGATATTTTTCTTTTATAGTGTTATAAATTTTGGAATACATAGTGGCTCTTCTATCTTCATATCGCAGTATTGGGGTAAACAAGATGTATCAAATATTAAAAGAGTGCTTGGTATATCTTTATTTTTAACTACCATAGCAGGAGTTATATTTACAGTTGCAGGATTTTTCTTTCCTAGACTTTTAATGAATGTGTTTACTCATGATGAAGAAGTAGTAAGGCTTGGAGCCACTTATTTAAGAACAGTTTCACTATCATATCTTATTACAGGTATAAGTTTTGCATATAGTATAGCCCTTAGAAGTACAGGAAGACCAAAAGTACCTATGATGATATCAGGCATTTCTTTTATTACAAATACAGTTTTTAACTATGTACTTATATTTGGAAAGTTTGGATTTCCAACACTTGGAGTTAAAGGTGCGGCGCTTGGAACTTTAATAGCTAGAATAGTTGAAATTGCATTTTTATTTTATATAGTTTATAGAGATATAGGTCCACTTTCAGCTACTATAAAAGAACTTATGGACTGGAACAAAGCATTCATAAAAAGATATATAGATACTATAAGTCCAGTGGTAATAAATGAAGCCTTTTGGTCGCTTGGACAAATTATGTATTCGATAGCATATGCTAGAATAGGAAAAGAAGCAATAGCAGCAGTTCAATTGACTAATACTATACAAAATATTTTCTTTGTACTTGTAAGAGGACTTGCAAATGCATGTGCAGTTATTATAGGCAATAAGATAGGAAGAGGAGAAGATCGAGAGAGTGTATATGATTATGCTTTAAAGTTTCTTTCTATATCTTTAGTTATAGGTGGTATTCTTGGAGGTATACTCGCTTTTACTCCCGATCTTACATTGAAGATATTTAAAAATTTGGAGCCAAATGTATATAAAAATGCTAGAATGCTACTTATATTTATGGGACTTACATTTGCAATAAGAAGCTATAATGCCACTGCTATAGTTGGAGTTTTAAGAGGCGGTGGAGATACTAAATATTCTATGATACTAGAGATAGGCTCGGTATGGTTAGTGGGAGTACCCCTTGGATTTCTAGGATCATTAGTATTTAAATATCCAGTGTATATAGTGTTTTTACTTGTCACATTTGAGGAAATATTTAAATTTATAATTTCAATCCCACGAATAACTTCAAAGAAATGGATTAAAAAATTGACATAAAATATACAATTAATACGTATTCTAAAGTTGGGGAAAATAATAACCTTTAGAATACGTTTTTTTGTTAGTTAGATTCTTCTGAAAATGGGTAGTTAATTATATAATAGGTATTGCAATTAATAGAAATGTGTTGTACTATATATTTAATAGTGCAATACATTAGAAGGGAGATGTTCATTTGCATATATTAGACATATATATTATTTCCGATTCCTTGGGAGAAACTGGAGCACTTGTAGCAAAGGCTGCTATATCTCAGTTTACAACTCAAGATTATAGTATAAAGAGATTTCCATATATTCATACATTAGATGAATTAAAAGCTATATTAGAAAAGGCTTCTATAAAACAAAACACTATTGTAATATATACTTTAGTAAAAAGTATTCTTGCAGATTATACTAAAGAATATACTGATGAAATGGGCATATTAGCTATAGATATAATGAATCCTATAATAGATGCATTACAAGAAAAAATAGGAACTCCTCCTGTAAGAGAGGCTGGTATTATAAGAAAGCTAGATGATGATTATTTTAGCAGAGTAGAAGCTATAGAGTTTGCAGTGAAATATGATGATGGAAAAGATCCTGAAGGACTCGAAAATGCAGAACTTGTACTTATAGGAGTTTCTAGAACTTCTAAAACGCCACTTTCTATGTATTTAGGAAATAGAAACATAAAAGTTGCAAACGTTCCACTAGTTATAGAGATTCCACCTCCAAAGGCCCTATTTGAGATACCTTCTACAAAGATAATAGGTCTTACTAATAATGCAGAGAATTTAAATAGAATAAGAGGAGAAAGACTTAAAGCTCTTGGTCTTGGAAGGGGATCATCTTATGCTACATTTGAAAGAATACTTGATGAATTAGAATATGCTGAAAAAATAATGAAAAAAATAGGTTGTCCAATAATAGATGTTTCCAATAAAGCGATAGAGGAAACAGCTGAATTAATATTAACCTTAGCATCAAAAAATTCCATTGATTTTAATATCCAATAAAATTCATAAATTCTTAAGGGGGCTATATATATGACAAACAAATATGTATATGATTTTAAGGAAGGATCAAAAGAAATGAAAGAACTACTTGGAGGAAAAGGAGCAAACTTAGCTGAAATGAGCAACGAAGGATTCCCTGTTCCGCCAGGATTTACTATTACTACTGAGGCTTGTATAAGATTTTTTAATGAAGGGGAGATACTTTGGGATGATTTGAAAAAAGAAATTCAATTTCAATTAGAAAACTTAGAAAAGACTATTGGAAAGAGCTTTTCAGATAAGTCAAATCCACTTCTTGTCTCAGTTCGTTCAGGCTCTGTATTTTCTATGCCTGGTATGATGGATACTATATTAAACCTTGGTTTAAATGATGTTTCAGTAGAAGGACTTGCAAAATCTACTGGCAATGAAAGATTTGCTTACGATAGCTATAGAAGGTTTATACAGATGTTTTCAGATGTAGCTATGGAAATACCAAAAGTTAGATTTGACCATTTACTTGAAAAGTTAAAGGAAGAAAGAGAAGTAGAACTAGATAATGAATTAAGTGCAGAAGATCTTAAAGAATTAGTAAAACAATATAAGAGGGTTTACTTAGAAGAAATAGGTAAAGAGTTTCCACAAGAACCTATAAATCAATTAGAACTATCTGTAATAGCGGTATTTAAATCTTGGAGAAACCCAAGAGCGGTTATATATAGAAAGTTACACAACATATCAGAAAATCTAGGTACAGCAGTAAATATTCAGTCTATGGTATATGGAAATATGGGAGAAACTTCTGGTACTGGAGTAGCCTTTACTAGAAACCCTGCAAATGGGGAAAACGCTCTATATGGTGAGTATCTCATGAATGCACAAGGTGAAGATGTAGTAGCGGGAATTAGAACACCAGAACCTATTTCACATTTAAGAGATATTATGCCAGATTTATATGATGAGTTTGTTGGATACTGTGATAAACTAGAACATCATTATAAAGATATGCAAGATATAGAGTTTACTATAGAAAATGGTAAATTATATGTACTTCAGACTAGAAATGGTAAGAGAACTATAGAAGCTGCAATAACTGTAGCTACAGATCTTATAGAAGAAGGACTTATAACTAAAGAAGAAGCAATAAACAGAGTAGATCCATATCAACTTGACCAAATACTTCATCCTACATTTGATGAGGAAAAGCTAGCAGAGGCCCATTGTATAGCAACAGGTCTTGGTGCATCTCCTGGAGCGGCTTCAGGTAGAGCATATTTTGATGCTGATGATGTAGTAATTGCAAAGCAAAATGGTGAAAAGTGTATTTTAGTAAGAGGTGAAACATCTCCTGAAGATATAGAAGGGATGGTTTCTGCAGAAGGAATCCTTACATCAAGAGGGGGAATGACTTCTCACGCTGCTGTAGTTGCAAGAGGGATGGGTAAATGTTGCGTAGCAGGTTGTAGTGAAGCTAAAATAAATGAAGAAGAAAAGGTTATGAGAGCTGGAGGTATAGTTATAAAAGAAGGAGACTATATATCTTTAGATGGAAACACTGGAAAGGTATACCTAGGAGAAATAGCTAAGGTACAGCCTACTTTAAGTGGGAACTTTGGGAAATTTATGGAATATGTAGATTCAGTAAGGACTATGGGTGTAAGGGCAAATGCAGATACTCCTAAAGATGCTAAACAAGGTTTAACATTCGGTGCTGAGGGAATAGGACTTTGTAGAACAGAGCATATGTTCTTTGGTGAAGAAAGAATCTCATTTGTAAGAAGAATGATAATGGCAAATACATTAGAAGAAAGAAAAGCAGCATTAGATAAACTTCTTCCAGTGCAAAGACAAGACTTCTACGAATTATATAAAGCCATGGGGGATAGACCAGTAACTGTTAGACTATTAGATCCACCATTACATGAATTTATTCCTACAAGAGAAAAAGATATAAAAGAACTTGCAGAGTCTATGAATATTTCATTTCAAAATTTAAAAGATAGAATAGCTGAACTACAAGAAACTAACCCTATGTTAGGTCATAGAGGATGTAGACTTGCAGTAACTTATCCAGAAATCTATAGAATGCAGGCAAGAGCTATTATAGAAGCTGCTATAGATATAAAAGAAGAAGGATATGAAGCTATATTACCAGAAATAATGATTCCACTTGTAAGTCATGAAAAAGAATATAAATATGTTAAAGCTGAAGTTTTAGAAGAAATAGAAGATGTATTTAAAGAAAGAAACAATAAAGTAAATTATCTGATAGGTACAATGCTTGAAGTGCCAAGAGCAGCTATAACTGCAGATAAAATAGCAGAAGAAGCTGAGTTCTTTAGTTTTGGTACAAATGATTTAACACAAATGGGCTTTGGTTTTTCAAGAGATGACGCAGGAACTTTTTTAAGTGACTATGAAGAAAAAGGAATATTTGAATCTAGTCCATTTGAAAAGATAGATAGAGATGGTATAGGCGAACTTATGAAAATAGCTATAAAGCTTGGAAAAGAAGCTAATCCAGATATAAAACTTGGAATATGTGGAGAACATGGTGGAGAACCATCTTCAGTTGAATTCTGTCATATGCTAGGACTTGATTATGTATCTTGTTCACCATTTAGAATACCAATAGCAAAACTTGCTGCAGCTCAGGCGGCTATAAACCATAAATAAAAATACTATGAGAAAAAACTATATTATATAACACTTTTTAACATGGCTATTTTGGATTTATGCATTTAGAGATAATTTATTTAGTAAGGGATAAAGCATTCGAATGCTTTATCCCTTCTTATTTTTATATTATTGTTTAATTTTATATAATTGTGATAAAATAGATATTAGAAATACAAAATTGGAGGAAAATAATGGATTTGAAATTAGGAGACATATTGGAAGGAATAATTGTAGACTTTACTTATGAAGGTAAGGGTGTAGTAAAGATTGATAAATTTATAATATTTGTACTTGGAGGAGTTATAGGAGACAAAGTAAGTTTTAAGATTACAAAGATAAAGAAAAACTTTGCAGAGGGAGAGGTTCTAGAAATAATTGAACCTTCAAAAGATAGAGCTAAGAATAAGTTAGATTTAGAAGAAGCAGTAGGAGTTATTCCACTAGTAGAATATGACTATGAAAAAGGTTTAGAATGGAAGAGGGAAAAAGTAAAAAAAGATTTAGAAAAGATAGCAGGATTAAAAAATATAGAAGTAAAAGATACAATAGGGATGGATAAACCATATAGATATAGAAATAATGTTCAAATTGCAGTTGGAGAAAAAAACAAAAAGATTGTAATAGGATTCTATGAACTAGGAACAAATGATATTGTAGATATGGAATCAAGTATTTTAATAAGTAAAAAAGCTAACGAAGCTTTAAAAGCCATAAGAGAGTGGATTGATAAGTACGATATAAAGCCGTTTAACAAAAAGCGTAATCAAGGAAATATTAGACATATTGGAATTAGAAGCAACAAAGAAGATAAACTTATGATTATATTAGTTACTGCTAATAAAAAGATTGAACATACAGAAGAACTTGTTAAGAGTTTAAAGGAAAATAATGTTATAAGTATATATCAAAATATAAACAATTCTAAAGGTTCAGCTACATTTGGTAAAGAATATAAATTGATATATGGTCATGAGTCTTTAATAGAAACTATAGGAAAATATAGATTTAAAGTTTCACCTAACTCTTTCCTACAAGTAAATACAACTCAAGTAGAAGTTTTATACGATAAGGCCATGGAGTTTTTAAACCCGCAGAAAGAAGATGTGGTAGCAGATATTTATTCAGGTATAGGAACTATATCTTTATATATAGCTAAAAAAGCTAAAAAAGTAATAGCAATAGAATCAGTAAAAAAGGCAGTAGATGATGCAAAATATAATGCTCTTTTAAATGATATACAAAATGTAAGATTTTTAAAAGGCAAAGCTGAACTGATATTTCCTAAGCTAGTGGATGAAGGATTAAAGATAAATAAACTAGTCTTAGACCCACCGAGAAAAGGATGTGAAAAAGAAGTATTAGAAGCAATAATAAAAGTAAGTCCTGAAAGAATAGTATATGTTTCTTGTAACTCAAGTACACTAGCAAGGGACATAAAGATATTAGTAGAAAATGGATACAAAGTAGTTGAGGTTCAGCCAGTAGACATGTTCCCGCATACAGTACACGTTGAGACGGTGGTATTGATGTCAAGGGTTGAGAAGTAAGAGTGTAATAAGATAAGTAAATAAAGGCTTTCCGTGGTTTGAGGTCTGGTTCTAAGCCGGAAGGATAATCACGGTTCTTTGCTTTGAGGGAAGTTATCCAAGATTGGTGAATTAGAAAATTTTTTAGCCGATATGATTATTGAGTTGGTGAGTTGATAAGGTGGTTGGCAAAATAATGGTGAGTTGACAAGATTGATATATGGTTTGCTTGAGTATCGCAACTATCGAAGAATTTAAAAAAGTACAAATATCAACAAGTATAAAGAAATATCAACAAACATATTGAAAACAGGCTTGTTTTGATATATAGTATAATAGTATGCTGTTGCAAATTTACAGATATCTGAGGTGACATAGAATGGGTAAATTAATCAGTGACAACTGGATAAATATTGATGAGGCAGCAGAGTATCTAGGGGTAAAAGCTGTTACTGTGCGAACTTGGATAAAAAAGAAAAATGGAATTCCTGCTCATAAGATCGGTAAACAATGGAAGTTTAAATGTTCGGAATTAGATGAGTGGATTAAGAGCGGGAAAAGTGCAATTGATTAAACTATAGGTAGGTGCAACAGAAATGATAAGTGAGATTATAGTCGAGGCATTAACAATCACATGTAATTATATGTATCAAAATTATAGTGATAAAAATTATAAAATTCTCTTTAATGAAATATTAACTATAGCTGGAATTGATAAATTTGAATTTGAGAGTGATGAAACAATTTATTCATACGAGGCTGTTCAAAAAATATTATCATCTTTAAATGAAAAGGAAAATACAAGAAAAACTAAAGGGGTGTACTACACACCTATTGATGTTGTGAGATTCATATTAATTAACACTATAAAATCGGCTTGTGGGAAATTAAAACCAAATGGGTTACATGTTTTAGATTTAAATGGTATTCCTTACAATAATTTTTGTTTTAACAAGACCGTATTTGATCCTACATGTGGAGCAGGAGAATTTCTTGTCGCTGCACTAGAGATAAAACTAGACTTACTGGATTTACATAAAGCAAATATTAGTAAAGGCAACCTCAAAAAGATTATCAGAACTATAAAAGGCAATGACGTTAATCTTGATTCGATTATAATTTCGAAGATTAGACTATTTCTATGTGCGTTGCAAAGACAAGGTGTAGCAAAAGTGTCAGGACTAGGGATAGAATTGAACAACTCTTTTGAAAGCTATGATTTCGTTCAAGAAACCTCAACTAGTGAAAAAAGTTACGACATTATAGTTGGAAATCCCCCATATGTAGAAGACTCTAAGAGCGGTTTATCTCCAGAAAACAAGTATGGTAATATTTATGCGAATGTATTAGAGAATTCGAGTAAGCATCTTAAGCAAAACGGTTCGATGGGTTTTGTAATCCCTCTTTCTTATGTGTCTACACCAAGAATGTCTAAAATTAGAGAGATCTTACATGTCTATGTACCTGAACAATATATATTGAGTTATTCGGATAGGCCGGATTGCTTGTTTACGTCGGTACATCAAAAATTATGTATTTTAATAGGTAAAAACAAAAAGATTGAAAAAACTATTTTTACGGGAAACTATCGCTATTGGTATAGTGAAGAGAGACCAGAGTTATTCAATACGGTTGAAGTTGTCAGAAATCTATATGGAACTGATAGTTACATACCTAAATTAGGAACTATTACGGATAAAGATATATATGCAAAAGTAATTAATAATGAAAGTAAGTTAATAGATGTCATGAAAGGAAATCAAGGATCTGTTTATTTAAATATGAGAGCGGCTTTTTGGATTAAAGCTTTTGTTAATAAGCATAATGGTGGCGAATATAAAGAGTATGGGTGCCAAAGTAAGGAAATGGCAAATTATATTATGTGCATTCTGAATTCTTCTTTATTTTGGTGGTATTGGATATGTGTATCAGATTGTTGGCACATAACAAGAAAAGAATTAATTGGATTTACAATTCCTCAAAATTCCAATTTTAGAGAGACAGATAGACTCGCTAAACTACTAGAAGATAAACTGGAAGCAACAAAAAAATATGTGGGTACTAAGCAAACCGAGTATGAGTATAAACATAAAGAGTGCATTAATGAAATTCATGAAATTAATGATTATATCAATACATTATACGGACTTACAGAAGAAGAAAGCCTTTATATCAAAAACTTTGCTTTTAGATATAGAATAGGTGGAGGTGTTGAAAATGAAAGTAATTGATTTGTTTTCAGGGTGTGGAGGGCTTTCATATGGATTTATTAAAGATGGATTTCAAATAAAAAGAGCAGTGGAATTTGATGCAAGTATAGCCAATACTTATATTCTAAATCACCCAGAAGTTGATATGATTGTTGATGATATTCAGAATATTGACCAAGCAGAAGTATTTACTCAAGGTGACGCAGATGTAATTATTGGAGGCCCCCCTTGTCAAGGATTTTCAATGGCAGGAGCGAGAATTCGCACAGGATTCATTGATGATCCTCGGAATTATTTATTTAAGCATTATTTTAATGTCGTCAAAACAGTAAAACCAAAAATTTTTATCATGGAAAATGTCAAAGGAATAATGACAATGCAAGGAGGGAAAATCTTTGATGAAATATTGCGGATTTTCTCCGATGAAGAATTATTAGAAGGACAATCATATAAAACTTACCATCGTCTTGTGAAAGCTGTTGATTTTGGAATTCCTCAAAAAAGAGAAAGAATGATAATAATTGGCACGTTATTAAACGAGGTTGACTTTGATAGAGTATGGCAACAAACTAAAGAGGAAATTGAAAGAGATTACCCCTTATATTTCCATAATGTTACTATAGCTGATGCTATTAGTAATTTACCGAAAACAACATCAGATGGTATCATTAGCAATCCTGAAATTCAAACAGAATACCAAAGATATTTAGCTTGTGATTCTAGCACACTTAATAATCATACTAAAACAAACCACTCTAAAGTTGCTGTCGATAGAATGAAGAAGGTAGATAATGGTGAGAACTTCACTGTATTGGATGAAAAAATAAATTCTATTCATAGTGGTTCTTATGGACGCTTATCTTGGGATGATCAAGCTCCAACTATTACTACAAGGTTTGACACACCTGCAGGAGGAAGATTTATCCATCCTGTTGAGAACCGTACTCTATCACCACGTGAGGCGGCTAGGATACAAAGTTTTCCAGATGATTTTATTTTCTATGGTAATAAAACATCAATATGCAAGCAAATCGGAAATGCAGTTCCACCAAAGATATCCTATTTCTTGGCGAGGTTTGTAAGAAATATATTAAATGAGGAGGTATAGCTATATGAACCCATTATTAGAAAGCAAATTAAACGAACTTAACAATGCAGCGGATTATGAATGTTGGTATTTGGTGAAACAGCCAACAGCATTTGATAATATCTGTTATCTTGTTAGTTTCTTAGAAGATTTTAAAGCACAAGATAGTCCAGGAAATCTACAGGACTACATCGCAAATAAAATAGAAACACTAAAGACAATAAAACCGAATGTGGATATATCTAATAATTATCGTGCTCTGAGAGTAGCGGCATTTTTTGGTCTTATTACTATGACAAACACTAAGTATGAGAATGCAGTTATTACAGATTCGTTTAAAGAGGTTACATTAAGATGCAATGGTGAATATGAGAAGACAGGATTATATTTAGATATTATACAGCGTCAAATTGAAAAAATGTATATCAGTTCTTCTGTAGATGAAGAATATGAAGGAGTAAGACAAGACTACAGATTGTACCCCGTTATGTTGCTATATAAGGTGTTGGTTGAACTTGGACGTTCAACCGGTAATTACTCTATTTCAATGCCAGAGTATAGATACTTGGTGGCTACAACAAAAACATTTGAAGGTTTTCTCGATACGCTTTTATTAATAAAACTATTACGTGATGATTCTGATGCAACAACTTCATTTGAACAATATCGTTCTAAGTTTGACAATCGTCTAATTCAAGCACTGAAACAACTTTCAACATTGGTTGTTGAAAGAGATTCCATTTCACTCAATGAAGATTATATTGAAGAGGTGGCACATAAAGTATATATTTTTGAGGACAATCCAAATATATTCACGACAGAAAACTATCTGGGGTTTCTTGGCTCGACAAAATCCTTGTTTGAGTTAGAAAAATTTGAAGAAGAAGAGGAACTAACGATTTATGAAAATTCCACTAGAGTTAAAGGTGGAATGAATACCTTATTATACGGAGTCCCTGGTTCTGGAAAGAGCTGGACTATTGAAAAAGAGTATTGTGATGATGAAAGCAGAATGGAGCGTCTTGTATTCCACCCAGATTACACTTACTCGGATTTTATTGGTCAAATTCTTCCTAATGTATCGGATGGTATTGTAAGCTATAAATTTACAGAAGGACCATTTACGAGTCTATTGAAAAAAGCTTACACGCAACCTGAAAGAATGTTTTTTCTTGTGATTGAAGAAATTAACCGCGGAAATGCACCGGCTATATTTGGTGAAGTTTTTCAACTTCTAGATCGTAAAGATGATGGAACGAGTGAGTATGGAATAACTAACGTGGATATTGCAAGTATAGTCTACAATAATCCAAATAAAAAAGTTCGTATTCCTTCTAATATGTCAATTATTGGAACGATGAATACGTCAGACCAGAATGTGTTCACTCTTGACACTGCCTTTCAACGTCGCTGGAATATGCGTATGATTGAAAACACATTTGTAGGACATGATTATGCAAGAACAACCATCCCCTATGTGATAGGATAGTTGTCGTAAAGAAAATTTAGTATATAATAGATATACGACAATAACCTAAGGAGAATGATTATGTCCACAACTAGAAAGAAAACAAGTTATACTAGAGAGTTCAAAAATT
>NZ_LTDM01000018.1 GCF_001940565.1 Tissierella creatinophila DSM 6911 | reverse complement strand
TCATAGCCTGCATCTACATATTCCTGTGCAATTTCTCCTATTTCCTCATCTTCCATTTCATATACATAATCTGATAATAATTTCAATAATTCTTCTTTTGTTCTTGCCATTTTAATACCTCCTACTTTACTACTTCATCCTACGGATAACCACAGATAATTTTTAAAACTACATTCTGTAACTATCTACTATTAAATGTAGTATAATGCTAGTATGATTAAATAATATCATTATATGGGCTTTATTAGTAATAGATAAAATTTATATGTAAAGCCTTAACTATTAAAAAAACAAATAGTATAATTGTTAAAATCAAATCTAAACTTTTGTAACTATTAGAGCTTAAGGAGGCATAATAAATGGAGTTTAAACAAGTGGAATGTTTTGTTGCTGTTGCTCGGGAAAATAGTTTTTCTAAGGCAGCAGATGTATTATTTTTATCGCAACCAGCTATTACTAGCAATATCCAAAAATTAGAAAGAGAACTTGGAATGGTATTGTTTGATAGAAATAAAAATATCACTTTAACTAAAGGTGGAGTAAAATTTTTCCCATATGCAGTAGAGATACTTAATATTCGTGATAAAGCTGAGATAGCAATTAGCCAACATAAAAATAATATTGAAGGGGTACTGGAAATATGTGCTAGTACTATACCAGAGCAGTATCTTCTCCCACATATTATTAAGGCATTTAAGGAAGTTTATCCACAAGTTCATTTCTCCATTCGACACAAAGATTCGAAGGAAGTGATAGAAGGGATTCTTTCAGGGATGACAAATTTCGGATTTATTGGAGCAAAGTATTCTCATGAAGGAATTAAATATATAGATTTTTTTCAGGACAAATTGGTTCTGATCACTTCTCCTGAAAAAACATTTGCTACTGATCCTATTAGTATTCAGAGTTTGATAGGAGAAGAAATTGTGCTTAGGGAAGAAGGTTCTGGGACAAGGCAACTTATTGAAAATGCTTTGAAAGAAAAAAAACTCAATCTAAACATATTTCGATCCCAGACAATTAATTATAGCATGGAAGCCATAAAAAAAATGGTGGCTCTAAATGTTGGCATTAGTTTTGCATCTGATGTCTCAGTAAAATGTGAAGTCGCTTCAGGCCGGTTGAAGCAATATGAAGTTGAGGACTTAAATCTTAATAGGGCTTTTAGCTTGGTCTATTGTAATAACAGATATCTTTCTCCTGCAGAAGAAAAATTCAAGGAATTTGTTGCTAAATGGAAATGGGACAACATAGATATTTAAGAATCAATAAACTAAAGATATTACAAAAATATTACATAGAGTCTAATTGATTAGTAAAAAACATTAGACGGAAATGTTATCAACCTTATCTTGAGTAATTTCAACTAAAGTTGAAATTTAAAATATTCTTACTTGATTAATATATATTTTACTTAGATTTTCTATTACATAGTAATTATTTTCAACTAACGTCGGAAAGAACCACTTTTAAATCCATGAGATTATTGTATGCTTAAAAAGATAGATAGGTTATAATAATTAGGACAAGTATATTCTGAACATGATATAATAATCGTGGAATACCATAGTTAAGCCTTCTAATAACCTATGGCACATAATTTTAGAAAAATGACCTTTATTATAATAAGATATACTATTTCTATCAGCAAATATATCTTTGAATAAAGGTCATTTTTTTTATTAACATTAAAAGGCTGTTTTACAACTGCAAAGTTTAAGTTACTAACATCTAGCTTCGTAAAAGTTTGTCTAAAGTTACATTATCGTCCCCATAGCCTCTCCCTCTTCTTCATTATCCTCTATAATGGCTTCAATTGCATACTCCAATCCTTTAGCAATTGTTGACATTGACATAGATGCAGTTCCATCTGGCTTTTCTACTACCTGCTCTAGAGCATATGGAACATGGATAAAGCCTGCACGGATATTACTATACTTTTTATCTGCCATATAAAGTACATTGTACATAATGCTATTGCACACATATGTGCCCGCTGTATAGGAAATATTAGCTGGTATACCATGCTTTCTTATATTTTTTACCATTGATTTAACTGGAATAGTTGCAAAATATGCTGTCTCTCCATCTTCTTGTAACTTTTCATCTATAGGTTGTTCACCGTCATTATCTGGAATCCTAGCTTCCCCAAGATTGATAGCAACCTTTTCCACGCTTATATTAGAACGTCCACCTGCTTGTCCTATATTTAGAACAACATCTGGTCTATGTTTTTTTATAGCTTCTTCTACAACCTGAGCACTTTTTGTAAATACTGTGGGAATTTCAAGCTTAATAATATCGCTATTTAGTATTGTATCTGGAAGAAGTTTAACGGCTTCATAAGCTGGATTTACTTCTTCCCCTCCAAATGGATCAAAACCTGTTACTAATATTTTCATAAACTTTATCTCCTTATCAACTTTTGTTTATAATTGTATTTATTTTAATAAAATCATATAGACAATTTGAAATATCATTATGATTCCTGCTGGCACTATTTGATTTTTAATAACACCCATTCTATCTTTCATCTCAAGCATTGCAACTGGTACTATGTTAAAGTTTGCTGCCATAGGAGTGCACAAGGTTCCACAATAACCTGCTGTAAGTCCAACCATACCAATTACAACGGGATTAGCTCCATATGCCAATACAAAAGGTGCACCTATTCCTACAGTCATAACAGTGATAGCTGCAAATGCATTACCCATTATCATACTGAAAAGCATCATTCCAAGAGCATATACAATAATGCCGATATTGACATTTCCTTGAGGAATAATATTTCCAACTAAAGAAGCTATTACCTCTCCTACTCCAGCTGCTGTAAATATTGCACCAAGGCTAGCTAAAAGCATTGGAAGCATGCTAAGAGGTCCTACTGTAGATAGTAGCCTTTCAGAATCTCTTAAAAAGACTCCTGGCTTATTATTAGGCGAGAAAATCATCAGTATAACTATAGATGCAAACACCCCTGCCCCTACACCAACTAAAGCACCCATATCTGTAAATAAAGCAAATATTATTGCAAAAACTCCAATTGCTAAAGCTGGAATAAATATTTTCATTCCAATTTTATCGTATGACTTTTCCATCTCTTCTTGAGTAGGAGCATTTTGTTTACCCACTTTAACTTTATTTAATATTGAAGGGATTGTCATAATTATAATAATTATTCCATTGATAATTGGCGGAATCAATCTACCAAATGCTAACACTATTCCTAGAGAACACCAAAAAATTGCCGTTCCGGTTCTTGAAGGATTTTTCTCATCCATTCCATTTTTAACACCAGTATAAATTGTAACTAATCCTATGATCATATATAAAACTTCTAAGAGTTTAGCTCCTATTAAGATTTCTGGATCTGTAAAAAAGCCCATACTATTCCCCCCTTTCTACCCCATCACCATAATATTTTTTTCTAAGTTTCTTATCTTTAAGAAAGTAATATACAATTGTTATAAAGATAGCAAAAATACCTATTGGGATTTCCACCTTTACTAAATCAATTAATTCTACATTATAACCAAGAGAAGCTAGTGTAGATTGTACCAAAAGTCCTCCTGCTCCACCTATAAACAATACTTGCCCAAAAAACCATGAAATATTTTCCATCCCTGAAGACATTCCTTTTATTTGTTCTAAATGTTCTTCATTTATATCTCTTCCTGTAGCTTCAACTGCACCTGTTGCCATAGGCATTATAATCGGCCTTACAAATCCTGCAACCCCTCCAAAGCTTACATTAAAGGCAGCAAATATTCCTCTCATAATACCATAGAGTCCAATAACCATACCTGGTGATGCCCTCTTAACCTTACCAATAAGGTTTGCTGCTGCTTCCTTTAGTCCATTTCTCTCCAATGTTCCAGTAACGAGCATAATCAATATAAATATTGCCATACTTCGATTAGCAACAAAAGAAGTTCCAAGCGTCTCAAGAAGTCCAACAACTCCAAGGCCTCCTACAAGTGCTGTTACTATCGCAGCAGATAAGATAATTAAAATTGAATCTTTCTTAAGTGCAAAACCAATAATAACAATAATAATTCCTGATAATTTAATCAATTCCATAACTATTCATCTCCTTTTTTCATTATTTGTTAAAATAGTTTATTAAACCAATAAAGGTCTATGCCTAATACGCCTTATTGAAATACCATCCTTTATTATTTCACATTTACTATCAAATAGGCAAGTAGAATTCATAAGCATTTGAATTATAGCTTCATCATGAGCTACATGTGCCCTTGCACAGAGGTTTAAATAATCTCCATGGGCTGTTTCATCTGCAACTTCACTTGTATAGGCTACAGTTGTAATCCAAGGGAAACGTATCGATGGATACCTATGTGAAGGGTCAAATTCAAAGGAAATCCAATAATTGATCATATCTTTATAATAATCTGCTGGAAATAGTTTTGGCATCCATGAATGAGCATATTTTTCAAATACTCTGCTCCACTCTTTATTCCAATTTGTAATCTCACTATCTTCCATAATGGCATTTGCAACTACATCTTCTATCTTTTTATTCACATCATAATTACCCTTATACTCTTTATTGTTAACTACCCAAAAATATCCATATAGTAGAGAACGTGGTAACCAAAAACCTTTATATGAAGGAGAAGTATATCCCGAGAACTGTTGCTCCCATTCATGACTTGGCACTCCATGATTATCTACTATTATATCTGGTAGCCACTTCTCCCATAATCGTGTAAGTGCCATAGCTTCAGTGTGAATAGTGTCTAACTTAAAATGTTCATGGTAAAACTCTTTTCCAACTCCATTAAATCTAGCAACATGTAGTTTCCACTTAGGATTATCCTTTTGAAGTTCATAGTGTATTGATGTTCCATCTACATTTTCCATTGGAACAATCACAAGATTAAGTTTATCTGGAAGAGATCTATATTTCTCATCTGTCAAAAGCTTCTTTAAAAGTATAAAAGCTGCATTTGTACTAGATACCTCATTTGCATGATGTCTACAATTTATCATTTCTGAAGGTAGTTCTGTGATGCGTTTTGTCTTTGAAACATAACCTTTTTCTTTTGGAAGTATCTCAATTGCATAGATATCTCTTCCAAAATAAGATGTAGCTATTTTATATACATCTATTTCAGATACATGCTTTAACTGATCCATAATCTCTAAATATTGTTCATATCCTATTAGTGTATTTTCCATTAAATCGATATCTGATATGTTTAAACTCTTCTCCAGTTTTTCTGTTTCTACAACTTTAGCCTTATAAATCTCATTGTGGGTAATTACTTCTAAACTATCTATTTCACTAAACTTTGTACTCACTTTTAGTAGTCTTAGTTCTAAAAGATCCATATAGCTTTTAACTAATTTTTCTTCTTTAATATCTGTCTTTAAAGTCACAGTAACTTTATCATCTTCGTAACTTAATCTTTTAATATATAATTCTATTTCATTTCTCTTTAACTGACTTTTAATAGTCCTGTTATGGGCTTTTATACAAGGACTTTTCTTTAACTGATCATATAAGATTACTCTAAATTTTGGTTTGCCGATTTTTTTGTTTATAACTGGAAGAATAAGCCCTGGTGCATCTAATAGAACACCCTTCTTTTCCATACCATAATTATTAAAATAATCTGCTCCTACAAAATACATATCTTCATGCAAAGAATCCAATGATGAAATCCTATCTTCTCTAAAGGAAAGATTATAGTCTGGCTCGGAAACATCAACTTCTAATCTCAACTGAGAAAAAAATGGTTGTTCTTCTAAATCAATGCTCCCACCTGTTTTTATCTCTATGAAATCTTTACAATCAGGCAGTACTTGACTTTGATATATATCCCAAATTCTTTCAAGATCTGTTTTTATATATTCATCTAGTACTTTCTTTCCATTTACAATAACTTTTATAAATCCTGTTGATGGATGGACCTTCCCCATCTCTGGATAATCATCTAAATAAGGTCTTTCTGAATATGCAGCTTTATAAGTAGATGTAAGTATCATTTCATCTTTATTGTCAAATGCCCTCACCTTATAAGTTATATCTTTTTTACCTTTATAGCTCACAAACTTAATCATATCTCTATTAATTTTAAGATTATTCGCTATAACATCATCCACTGGATAAAGTTCTTGTAGATAACGAATTGGAATATCAAGCCATTTATTGGGATCTTCTGATTTTAAATTATTATAGGATGGAGTTCTACCGTCTTCATCTAACCAATCTGTTTCACCCTCTGGAAGAAATGGTTTAAAGGCAATCTCAATATTTTGCACTTCTTTTTCTTTTAATTGTGGTAGTACTACTTCCTCAATCCATGAAAAGCCTTGTTTATATGCAGATATTATTTGTATCTTTTTAGCTTTAACTCCTATCTTTTCAAGTTCGGTTTCTATTTTAGTCGTTAAAGAGTTTCTAACATCTATTTCTTCACTAAGAGCGCCATAGATTTCTACCTCATCTTCTGGTTTGAGTTTATTGTAAATCTTTTCTATTAAGATGTTTTTAAAACTATCAACTTCCCATGGAATATCATAGTTTTTCTCATATACTTTTTTTCTTGATTTATAATTTTTAAATTCCACATCTGGGAAAGTTGACTCAATTTCATCTAGATATTCTTTTATCTTAGGATCTATATATGCAGTAATTTTTCCCTTTAATTCATTTTGATAGGTTTTTAGATATGACAATTGTCCATCTAAGTTTTTCATTGCAAAACTGTCTGTCATCTCTTGAAGTTGATCTCTCCAAGTTCTTCCCTCTGGTAATAATGGAAAGGTTTCGCAAATAAGCGCAGAGAATCTTTCGATTTCCTCTCCACTGCCATATACTCTAACGATTTTTCTAATCCCATCTTCAATAAATTCCATTCCACATCTTGCCTCTTCTTCTAAAAGTAGCAGATTCCCTTTCCAATCTTCATCTGCTATAATTGAACCTTCAAAAGCTGTTGTCTCCATCCCATATCTAAAAGCAAAATTACATGCAGCTATTAAAATAGAAATATCACAATCATTTGGAATTCTTATTTTGAAATTAAGTTTATCTGGCAATTGATCAAAGTTTTCATCTTCTAAAAACATTCCCATATAAAATATAGATTCTAATCCTTTCTTTTTTCTCCAATCAAAATCAAGGATAGGCTCTGCTCCATTAGTAGAGGATACATAATCTTTTGGCCATTCTTTAGATATTGGTTTATTTTTTTTTTGTAAATCTTTTAAATCATCCCCAACTTCTATCCCCTCAGTTCTAGATGCAATTGGAAACTGTGCTGAGGTTGAATAAAAGCCCATTATGAGGCTTTTTTCAATAGCCTCCTTCTTATCCTCTAAGTTTAAATCTTCTGTTAAATAAATCTTTTCCATTATACGATACCTCCAAATCTATTAAATGTATTATATACCCAAACTTGTAGTCATTCTATTAATTATTTTACTCTTAATACAAAACTATTTCTATTATAACATCTTTATATAGTTTTTTAATACTAGTAAATCAGTGCATATATACTTTGCATTTTAAAAATGAGTTGAAATAATGACAAAAAAATTACTTGACAAACAAACAAAATACCTTTATCATTATATACAATATAAAAGATGATTTAAAGCGTTGATAAGGCAAAAAGTAATTTTGATAAGTACATCTTACATAGGGCTAGAGAAGGTAAAACACAAGAGATGAAAATCTTAATGAAAATAGTTGCTTAAATAAACAAGACAAAACCTAATATTGAGTGTCTTATCACGCAGTAAAAGCGTTATTTAATTTGATTTATATCTTAAATAACTAACATAAGCTAGATTATCATTACGAGCATACTACTCGTCTCTTATATAAGAGACGAGTTTTTTTGTATAAAAAATAATATTTATAGGAGGAAAAAAATGAAAAAAAGAATTAGTTTATTATTAGCAGCTATTATGTTATTTAGTATTGTTTTAACAGGTTGTGGAAAGAGTGAACCAAAGGAAAATGCAGGCAATAATGGAAGCAATGTAAAAACAGAAAGTAAAAGTCTACAAGATATTATTGATAGTAAGAAACTTGTATTTGGAACAAGTGCAGGATATCCACCTTTTGAGTTTCATACTTTGGTAAACGGTAAAGATGAAATTGTTGGATTGGATGTTGAAATTGCAAAATATGTAGCAGATGAACTAGGTGTAGAATTAGAGATAAGCGATATGGAGTTTGATAAACTTTTAGGTGGACTTTCAACGGGAATGTTAGATATGGTAATCGCTGGTATGAATCCGAATCCTGAGAGACTTAAAAAAGCTAATTTTACAGATATCTATTATGAAGCAAATCTTTCAGTTATAGTTCCTAAAGATGGTAAAGCTAAGATTGCTACTGAAAAAGATTTAGAAGGGAAAAGCATGGCTATACAACTAGGTACAACTCAAGAAGAAATTGCAAACAAGATAAAAGATGCTAAGGTAACAAGTTTAGATAGAAATTCAGATATAATTATGAACTTAAAGACTAAAAAAGTTGATTGTACAATTATGGAAACACCAGTTGCCCAATCTTTTGTAAAGGTAAATGATGACTTGATGATAGTAGAAGATTTAATTATTGATAGTGGAACTGGCGGAGTTTCTATAGCTGTTAAAAAAGGAAATGATGAGTTCACAGAAAAACTAAATGAAATACTAGCAGAACTAAAATCTAAAGGGCTAATAGATAAATGGTTAGTTGAAGCAACTGAACTTAGCACTAAAAGTATAAAATAACTATAAATAATTTATTATCAAAGTGAATTTTAGGTAAGCTTGAAAATTTAAACATTAAATTATACTTATGTTTTCAAGCTTACCTATAAAATATTATGTTAATATAAGAAAACTTAAAGCATCTAAGTTAAAATTAAGTAGTCAAAACCCAAGATTAATTAGGAGTGAACAATTTGAATATTATTGAATTATTTGTACAATATAAATCTTATTACTTATTGGGAATCAGAATAACCTTGCTATTATCTCTTTTTTCTCTTGTTATAGGAAGTACGCTCGGAGCAATACTAAGTATTTTAAGACTATCTAAGTCTAAATTTTTAAGTTTTATCTCTACTGCATATATTGAGATTGTTCGTGGAACACCTGTAATAGTACAAATTGCATTAGTTTTCTTTGGAAGTTATGTAGTTACAGGTGTGCAAATGGATAAATTTTTATCTGCACTTATAGCTCTTTCTTTAAACTGCGCTGCTTATGTGGCAGAAATTATAAGATCTGGTATACAGTCTATAGACAAAGGACAAACAGAAGCTAGTAGAAGTTTAGGTATCTCTAGTGGACAAACTATGAGGCACATAATATTACCTCAGGCTATAAAAAACATATTACCGGCACTTGGAAATGAATTTGTTACTTTAATAAAAGAAACATCTATAGCTTCTACAATTGGAGTAGCAGATTTGATGTATGCATCAAAAATAGTTCAAAGTAGTAGTTTTCAACCATTTAATCCATTGATAATAGTAGCCGTAACCTATTTTATAATTACATTTACATTATCAAGATTAATAGGATTATTTGAAAGGAGACTAGCACAAAATGATTAAAGTAGAAAATTTAAATAAATTTTTTGGAGATAAACATGTATTAAAAGATATAAATTTGCAGATAAACGAAGGTGAAGTTATAAGCCTTATAGGTCCCTCTGGTTCAGGGAAGAGTACACTTATAAGATGTATGAATTACTTAGAAGAACCAACTTCTGGGGATATATATATTAAAGGTCAAAACATAGCTAAGTCAGGCAAAGAAATTGATAAAATAAGACAGAATGTGGGAATGGTGTTTCAACATTTCAATCTATTTCCTCATAAAACTGTTCTTGAAAATATAACTTTAGCTCCAGTTTTAACAGGAAAACTGTCAAAAAAAGAAGCAGAAAAAAAAGCTATTGAATTATTAGAAACTATGGATTTGTTGGAGAAAAAAGATGCTTATCCTCCCTCTCTATCGGGTGGCCAAAAGCAAAGAATAGCAATTGCTAGAGCTCTTGCTATGGAGCCTGAAATAATGTTGTTTGATGAAGTTACATCAGCTCTTGATCCAGAAATGATAGGAGAGGTTTTAAATGTAATGAAGGAATTAGCCAAATCAGGTATGACGATGATAGTAGTAACGCACGAGATGGCCTATGCAAAGCAAGTGGCTGATAGAGTCATATTTATGGCTGATGGAAGAATTGTAGAAGAAAATAAAGCAGTGGATTTATTTGAAAACCCACAAGATCCTAGAACAAAGGAATTCTTATCAAAAGTATTAGATTATTAAAGAAATACTATTCACTTTATTACAGTCACAGTATAGATAAAGGGAGTACATCGGATGTACTCCCTTTATCTATATCATTTTAAGCCTCCTATTTTATCTTTATCTAAGCTTATCTTTTTCTAGTAGCTTAGATAAAAAATATGGCATTTGAATTCTCCACCAATCCCAATCGTGGTTTACATCTTCGCCCCAATAATCAACCCATGCAGGAATATTTTTAGACTTTAAAACATTCTCTAGTAATCCCGTATCCCTAACTGCCTCTTTCTCCCATGCACCCTGTCCTGTACAGATAATAATATTACCATTCCTATAGGAATTTAAATAATAATCGTCACTAAGCTGTGCTAGGTAATCTACAGGTGAATTAATGTATACATCAAAATCATCCAAGTTTTCTCCTACAAAAAATCGAGCATCATAAATTCCACTTAAAGCTATAACTGTATCAAATATATCAGGATGTCTAAAATAGAAATTGGCACTATGAAAGCCTCCCATGCTACAACCTGTTGCAATCATACCTCCGTTGTAGTTGTTGTGATGACGAACAAATGGAACTAACTCTTCAGTTATATACGCATCATACGCATTGTGGTGCTTAGCCCTATCTGAAGCAGATCTTTGTTTATTAAGCCAAGTTTCATTATCTATACTATCTACCGTATATACCCTAATCTTTCCACTTTCAATAAAGGGTTTGCAAGCTTCAATCATCTTAAAATCTTCATATTCATAAAATCTTCCTCCAGATGATGGGAATACAATCATTGGCTTGCCACCGTATCCATAGCTCTTAAACTCCATCTCTCTTCCTAATCTTGAACTGTAAAATGAATGATAATCTATTTGCATATATTGCCTCCTCATATACTCTTCTTAGAAGCTAAGATATTTCTCTTAGCTTAATAAATTGTATAGCCTCTTCTAAAGCTTCTCTATCATTAGCTCTTAATATTATTCCATAATTACCAATGGCTGCTGAAAATATTGAAGCAATTGGCCCGTTATATACGAATAAATCTTTATATTTAATAAGTGCACCCTCAATAGAATTGACATGTTTTATTCCTTCATCATCTTTGCGTCCAATATAAACACAACAATATGGAGCCTTCTCTTGAAGTTCTAAAGTGTCTCCACTTACTAATTGTGCATAAGCAAGATATAAATCAGAATCAGTTGAATAGTTAAACAAATCCATAGAAAGCCCACCTGGCGGTCTTAGGTTAGCTTCTAAGGCTATTAGTTTGCCTTCTTCAGTTCTAAAGAATTCAAGATGAAAAAAACCTTCTTTAACCCCAAATGCTTTCACTATGTCTAGACCATATTTCTTTAAATCTTCAGGTATTTCTATTTGATTATAATAATACATGTCAAGATTATCATTTACAATATCCATAACACCATTATCATAGATAAAGGAATTCATGAAAACCATTTTACCATTTCTATCAACCAATCCATCAAAGGTATGAATATCTCCTTCTATAAATTCTTCCATAATATAGTCAACTTCAAGTTCATTACTAAAGAACCAATCTAGTTCTTCATCATTGTTTAACTTAAAAGTATTGGCTGCTCCTACTCCAATATCTGGCTTTACACATACTGGATATCCAACCTCATCTATAAACTTCTTTGCTTCATCTATATCTCGGGTAACTTTTCCACGGGCAACTGGAACCCCTACTTTTTTAAAAACTTCCTTCATTTTAGATTTATACTTTATACTGCCCATATCTTTTTCTTTAAATCCAAATACATTAAAATCTGTTCTCAAACAAGCATCCTGATATAGCCAGTGCTCATTATGAGATTCTATACGGTCAATCTTCCCATATTTAAAAGTAAAGTATCCACATGCCTTTAAAACCTGATCATAATCTTCCATATCTTCAACACGATAGTACTCTGTCAAAGCTCCTTTAAGCTCCGGTTCCAAAAAATCATAATTCTCAGATCCTAAACCTAGGACACAAATTCCTTGCTGGGCTAATCTCAAAGCAAAATACTTGAAATTAGATGGGAAATCAGGTGATATAAATACATAATTCATCAGATTACCTCCTATTATAAAAGTAATTTACCCTATAAATTTACAATTACATAGCTCCTGTATAATTTACAGTGGTTCATCAGGTACGCTAAAAAATTCAATCTGATGTAAGCTTTTTTATAATTGCACTAGGAATTTAATTGTTTCTCTTACTATCATATTAATAGAATAAAATAAAATGAATTAATATAACATTCTTTCTATTCATAGTATCATTACTGTCTGATTATTGCAATAATTATAATAATTGTAGCAACCACACGTTAAAATCGGTAAAATGAGCTCTTTTCTATTCCCATCCTTTACATACATCAATCCACGAAGTATAATTAGAATACATTTCAAGTTCTTCAATTGTAAGTTCAATTGCACTATTACTACTTCCACATGCAGGATATACACTATCAAATCTTTTAAGTGATTCATCAAGATAAACATCTACCCCTTCATTAATTCCAAAAGGGCATACTCCCCCAATCTCATATCCTATTAATTCTAAGACCTCATCAGGCTTGAGCATCTTCGCCTTTGTACTAAATTGTGCTTTATATTTTGGATTGTCAATTTTTGCATCTCCTGCAACTACTATTAAAACAGCCTTTTTTTCTACCATAAATGATAATGACTTCGCTATCCTCTTAGGTTCACATCCTATTGCCTCTGCAGCTAAAGCTACAGTTGCACTTGAAACATCAAATTCTAGTATTCTATCTTCCATATTCCATCTTTTAAAGTATTCTTTTGTTTTTTCTATTGACATTATTATCCCTCCATTTAGATTTATAAAAATAATGTTTTGCAGTTTCTGTAGTTATTATATACATTACAATAATTCCAAATAGGGCAATAAGTATCAATGGTCTTATAGGCTCAATGTCTAGAATTTTATTTATTGGTCTCACATATGGGAGTATCAAAGTAATAGCTCCTACTATAGCTACAGAATATATCAAAATTGGTGCAGGTTTACTTTTATAAAATGGCTTCTGTGTTCGCATTATTAAAAGTATCAATAGTTCTGTTAAAATCGAGAAAACAAACCAGCTACTTTGAAATATACCATGTTGTGCTTTAAAACCTACAAATAAGATTGTAAATGTTAGATAGTCAAATACAGAACTAATTAAACCAAATGTAATCATAAATCTTTTAATAAAACCAATATCCCACCTGCGAGGTTTTTCCAATATCTCAGAGTCCACAGAATCTCTAGCAATATTTATCGCTGGAAAATCTGTTAAAAAGTTGATCATCAGAATTTGCTTAGGTAATAAAGGCAAAAATGGTAAAAATAACGATGCTCCCGCCATACTAAACATATTACCAAAATTCGCACTTGTGGTGACAAGTATATATTTAAGGGTATTAGAAAAAGTTGTGCGTCCAAGTTGAATTCCGTTATTAAGAACCTTTAAGCTGTTTTCCATCAATACAAAGTCTGCTGATTCTTTTGCAACATCAACGGCATTGTCAACTGAAATGCTAACATCTGAGGCATATAATGCAGGTACATCATTGATACCATCACCCATATAACCTACCACATGACCCCTCTTTTTTAATGTCATTATTATACGTTCTTTCTGATTAGGGTCTACCTCTGCAAATAGATTAGTAGTTTCAATCTTATTTAACAATGCCTCATCACTAAGTTTCATAAGTTCTGACCCTGTAAGTATACCACTTACTTTAAGTCCGACAGATTGGGCAGTATGAGTAGCAACAAGTCTATTGTCTCCAGTAATGATTCTCAAGCTAACACCTTTATTTTCAAGTTCAACTATGGTTTTGGAAACATCTGCTTTGGGATGGTCAAATAAAAGTAAAAAACCCATAAATACCATATCTTTTTCATCTTCTACCACATATTTTTCCTTTAACGTGATAATCTTCTCTGCAATCCCAAGAACTCTAATACCTTGATTACTCCAATCTGCATAGCTTTTTTGTATTTTAGCTAATGTGGTATCATCTATGGACTTTTGAGTTTCTCTAGTTTGAACGCTATTACATATATCTAGAACACTACTAAATGCACCCTTTACAATCATCTTAGTTTTATTATCATCTTGAACGATTACACTAAGCCTTTTACGAGTAAAATCGAAGGCAATCTCTCCTTGTTTTTTTACATTACTAATATCTATATCTTTTGCATCTATAATAGTCTGATCAAGTGAATTAGTCATACCAATCTGTAGTTTTGCATTTATATAAGCTAATCTAAAAACATCATCAGAAGACTGTCCTTCAAAATCCATAGCACCATCTAATCGAATGGTACCTTCAGTCAAAGTACCAGTTTTATCAGTACACAATACATCCATACTCCCAAAGTTTTCAATAGCATTCAATCTTCGAACTATAACTCCAGCTTTAGCCATACTACGAGATCCCATTGAAAGAGTAATACTTATTATAGCAGGTAATAATTGTGGTGTTATTCCAACTGCAAGAGCGACCGAAAAAAGAAGCGAATCAATAGGAGGTCTTTTGAAAATTACATTTATTGCAAAAACAGTCAAAGTGAGAATGAGCATGATTTTAGTCAATAAATATCCAAAGTGACGTACACCACTTTCAAAATCAGTTTCAGGTGGTCTTAATGTAAGTTTTTTAGCAATTTCTCCAAACTCAGTATCTGACCCAGTTTCAATTACCATAACTGTTGCACTTCCACTGTGGACATTGGTCCCCATAAAAACGCAATTTATACGTTCTTCCATACTTGCATCTTTGGCAACTATACCTGATTCTTTTTCAGATGGAAGTGACTCTCCTGTTAAAACAGACTGATTTACAAAAAAGTCAAGACTTTCTAAAATAAGTCCATCTGCTGGAATTAGACTTCCTGCCGAAAGTTTTATGATATCACCAGGAACAACTTTTATTGAAGGTATCTCTATGAGCTTTCCATCACGTAAAACTATAGTTTTAGCCTGTACCTTCGCTCTAAGTTTTTCTATTGCGTTACTTGCACTGTATTCCTGAAAAAAACTCAATATGGCACTGCCCAAAACTATTGCTAAAATAATTAATGCATCAATCCATTCCCCTGTGGCTGCGGAAATTAAAGTTGCGATAATCAAAATGATTATAATTGGGTTTTTAAATTGGCTTAAAAATAATATCAAACCAGATGTTTTTTTCTTATCCTTAATTGAGTTCTCGCCATACTTTTGTAACCGCAATTTAGCATCTTCTGATGAGAGTCCATCTGTAGTCAGATTAAGTTCTTCTAATACTTTATCAGAAGACATACTCCAATATTTAATACTTTTTTTATCTTCCATAAAGAGTCCCCTTTTACTTTATATTTTTTAATTATTATACCCATTTGTTAGTTTTTCAATTAAACAAAAGACCCTTAGAAATTAAATCCGATTTTTAAGGGTCTTTCTCTTAATTTAAATAATAGGCATATCCTCATTACTATTATAATGGTTTTTTATATCATCCTATCCTTGAGATGGAATAAAAGGTATTATCTTTGTAGCTAAATTTGATATTGGCATTGACTGAAGAATTATCTTGCCTGGACCTGTTAACTTTACAAGGAATAATCCTTCTCCACCAAACAAGACGTTTTTCATACCCTTTATAGTTTTTATTTCATAAGATACAGATTCCTCAAATAAAAATACATGACCTTGATCTACTAATAAACTCTCTCCATGATTTAATTGATATTCAGTTAAAGATCCATCAGCCTCTAAGAATAATTCTCCATGTCCTGATATCTTTTGGAGTATAAAACCTTCTCCACCTAATAGACCAGATGCAAATCTTTTGGTAAATATACTCTCTAATTTTACTGTCTTTTCTGATGCAAGATAAGCAGATTTTTGAGCAATTAAAGCTTGCCCTTGCATTTTAATATTCATTATAGTTCCTGGGAGTGATGAAGCAAATGTTATTTCTTGATCACTTCTTGTTGCAGTATAATAGCTTAAAAACAAACTCTCACCAGCAAACATTCTAGAAATCCCCTTCATCACGCCTCCACCAGTTGTTAGTTCTACCTCAATATCTTCAGTCATCCATGACATGGCTCCTGCTGTTGTCTTAATTGTTTCACCACTATTTAGTTTGCATCTAAGTATTGGATAATCCCCTTCTATTGAAAATTTCATTATTCTCTTCCCTCCTATTATAATTAATATATATATTATAATATATATATTGCTAATTATCTATTTAAGATAACTATTATACACGATTATTTATCATAAATATGTTATAATATTTATTGAATTAAAGTATTAAAATTAAGGGGAGAAACCAAGTGAACAAAAGAATAATAACACTATTTTTAACAACTTTTATAGTCTTAATATTGATTGTAGGCTGTAGTAATAAGGATAGGGAAATGGACGCAAATGCTTCAAGTGAAGCATTTAATGCAAATAGAGATTTTAAAGAGATACTTAAAGAAGCTAAGGGCGAAACTGTTAGTTTTTATGGCTGGGGTGGAGATGAAGATAGAAATAAATGGTTAAATAAAACTGTAGCACCTATCTTAAAGAAAGAGTATGATATTACTTTAGATGTTGTGGGAATGGATATTGATGATATATTAGCTAAGTTATCAGGAGAAAAACAGGCCGGATTAAAAAAAGGTTCAATAGATATGATATGGATAAATGGAGAAAACTTTTATTCTGCTAAAGAAAATGATCTCTTATTTGGTCCATTTTTAGAACAACTACCTAATTTTGAAAAGTACATAGATAATGAGGATGAGGAAGTTAATAGTGACTTTGGCTTTTCAATAGATGGATATGAAGCTCCCTATAGTAAAGCACAGCTTGTATTTATAAATGATAGCTCAGTTACTAAAGAAACTCCAAAGAATGCTAAAGAACTTATGAAGTATTGTAAAGAAAATAAAGGAAAGGTAACTTATGCTGCACCACCTGATTTTACTGGAAGTGCTTTTATAAGAACACTTATATACGATATAGTTGGCCATGAACAGTTTTTAGATATGAAAGCAGATAAGAAAATAGTTAAAGAGAAAATAGAACCTGCTTTAGAGTACTTAAGAGAGTTAAATAAATATCTATGGAATGAGGGAAAGACCTTCCCTGCAACTTCAGGTGAAGTTAAAAATATGTTTGGAGATGGTGAATTAGTGATGACTATGAGCTATAGTCCTTATTCAGTAGCTACAGAAATTGAAAAAGGAGTATATAAAGATACTGTAAGAACATTTTTATTTGATAAAGGTACAGTTGGAAACACTAACTATATAGCTATAGCTAAAAATTCATCTAATAAAGCTGCTGCAATAGTGGCTATCAATGAAATAATTTCTGCTAAAGTTCAAACAACTCAGTTTGAGGAGTTAAAAGAACTAGCTGTAGTTTCTTATGATAAATTAAATGATGAAGAAAAGAAAAGATTCGATAGCATTAAAATAGGACAAGGAGTTTTACCTCAAGATGAGCTTTTGAGTAAGCGTCTACCAGAGATGCCAGCTAATATTGTTCCAATAATTGAAGAGATTTGGATTGAGGAAGTAGTTGGTAAATAATATTTTAAAAATTGTTAGGAGATAGATTATGAATAAAAAAACACCCTATATACTTATAATTCCCATAGTACTCCTGGGTGTTCTTTTTATATTTGGAGTAGTAAATGGAATAGTTCAAAGTCTTGGATATATACCAGCTTTTGGTCTTAAAAGTATAACTTTAGATTACTATATCTCTATACTTAAAAATCCCATATTTTTGGATTCACTAAAGCTAAGTTTACAGATATCTATAGTCTCTTCCATTTTAGCTATAATACTTGGAACAATACTTACAGCTGCTCTAGTATATACTAATCATACTGAGGGAAGAGTTATACAGGTAATTAAACTTGCCATACTAGTGCCATATACAATAGTAGCTTTGTTTTTAATAAGCATATTGTCTCAAAATGGTCTTATGGCAAGAGCTTTTTATAAACTGGGATGGATAAGCTCTCAAGGAGAGTTTCCGCTACTATTATATTCTAAAAACAACTTTGGAATTATATTAGGATATGTTTGGAAGGAAGTGCCATTTGTTGCATACTTTAGCTTGTCTTTAATGAATAGCGTCAATAAGACACTAGGCGAAGCTTCAGAAAACCTAGGAGCATCAAAGTTAAAATCTTTCTTTTATATAACCCTACCTTTAAGTATGCCCGCCATTAGAAAGGCTTTTTTAATTATTTTAACATTTTCTTTTGGAGCTTACGATCTACCTTTCTTGATAGGTGCAACCCTTCCAAAGGCTTTACCAGTACAAGCTCATATTCAATACATTCATCCAGATCTAAGACACAGACCCTATGCAATGGCTCTAAATGGTTTAATCTTACTTATAACCTGGATTATGGCTTTCGTATATTATCTTGTTACTAAAAAGAAAAGGATTAAAGGTGAAATAAATGAAAAGTATTAATTCGCATAGCCTATTAAAGTTTTTATTATATATTACTCTATTTATTATACTGGTGCCTGTTTTAATTCTTATTCTTTGGACTTTTGCAAGTAGATGGCCTTGGCCAAAACTTCTACCTGAAGTCTATTCTTTTAGGAGTATTAAAGAAGTTCTCTCTCCCCATGCCAATGCATTTTCAACATTATTTTCAAGTATATTTCTCTCACTAACTGTGGCAGTTTTATCAGCAATAGTTGGCACTATGACTGCTAGAGCTTTAGTACTTTATGATTTTGTGGGAAAAAGAGTAATAGATCTTTTAAGTATAGCACCAATACTAGTGCCTGGAACAGTGTTTGCTATGGGTATTCATATTGTCTTTATAAAGATGTCACTATCTGATACGCTTCTTGGTGTTATAATAGTGCATCTGATATATACTCTACCTTATTCAATAAATATAATGAAGGATTTGACAGATTCCATTGGAAAAGAAATGGAATTACAAGCTTATGTATTAGGTGCCTCACCTTTAAAGTCATTTAGATTTATTACGCTTCCCCTCCTTATCCCAGGATTAATGTCGAGCATTAGTATGGCTTATATAATTTCCTTTAGTCAGTATTTTATCACACTACTAATAGGCGGAGGAAATGTTAAGACTTTTAGTGTCCTTATGGTACCCTTTATTGCAAAGGGAGATCGCACTCTAAGTTCAGCTTATGGACTAATATTTATAGTTTCTACTCTTTTAATCTTTGTACTAATAGATAGAGTTTTTAAAGGATTATCGTTTAAAACTAGAAAGGAAGAGATATAATTGGAATTAGAATTAAAAAATATATCTGTGACACTATCTAAAAAGGATATATTAAAGTCAATAAATTTAAAGGTCAATGATGGAGAATTTATATCTTTACTTGGTGCTTCAGGATGTGGTAAAAGCACTTTGTTAAAGACAATAGCTGGAATAATCTATCAAAATGAAGGCTCTATAATTTTAAATGGAAAAGTAGCAAATAAAATACCTACTCATAAAAGAAAGACTGTTATAGTTTTTCAAGACTTTAGATTATTTCCAAATATGACAGTATTAGAAAATATAAGTTTTCCCCTAAAGATGATGGGAGTTAATAGGGTTAAACGTAAAGAAAAAGCACTAGAACTACTTAAAAAAGTTAAATTAGAAGGTTATGAAGGTAGAGGGATTGAAAAGATATCTGGTGGGCAAATGCAAAGAGTTGCTCTAGCAAGAGCCCTAGCAGCCAATCCTTCAGTGCTCCTATTAGATGAGCCCTTCTCAAGTCTTGATATCAATTTAAGAAAAGAGATGAGAGAATTGGTGTTAGATTTACAAAGGGAGTATAAAATAACTACAATATTAGTTACCCATGATCAAGAAGAAGCTCTTACTATGTCAGAGAGAATTGCTTTTATGAATAACGGAAATATAATACAATATAGTACTCCAGAAGTAATATTTAAAAATCCAGTAAACACTATAGTTGCAGATTATTTTTCAAAAGGAATCTATATTGATGGCGAAATAATGGATAATAAATTTACTAGTACTTTGTTTAACTTTGATATAGATAAATATCATGGAAAGTATAAGTGCCTTATAAGACCTTTAGCAGTAGAAGTAAGTAAGTCTAGTAATGGCGAATTTAAAGTTATAGAAAAAGTATATCAGGGAGATAATTATTTAATTAAACTCGTTAATGATAAGGGCTTAAAGTTAGAAAGCATCCTGTCAGACTCAATAGAGATAGACAAAGGTGATAGAGTTGATGTGAAACTAAATAAAGAAAGACTTATTTTCATCCCTAGAGAATAAGTCTTTCTTTATTTTACCCTTTTTTAAGTCTATATCTCATCCTCTACTGAAAAGGTATTATCGCAATCTATTATTATCTATATAAGTAATATTACTTATATAGATTTGCAATCTTTTCAATATCTTCTCCCTTTCTATACATGTGCTGCAATCTTTGCATCTTTATCATGGTCTTAAATCTACCATTTTTTACAAAACGCCTTTCTGAAGTTATTATTTTTGAATTTACTAGGGCTATCTTTTCTCCATCTCTTTTTATATCTATTGAAAGCTGATAATCTTCCATAATGGGTATGCCTTTAAACTCTCCTAATCTATAAAAGTAATCTTTTTTTATAAATATTCCTTGATCTCCAAATCCTATGTTTCTTAGTTTAACTCTTAAATTTGACATAAATGAACATATCTTCATAAGAATCGTTCTACTATCAAACTCTATTTTAAAGCAACCAATCTTATATCCCTTAGAGATTACAATTTCAATTTGACTAAGAGCATCACCCGGTAAGATACTATCTGCATGAAGGAAAAGAAGGATATCTCCTTTTGATTTAGAAGCTCCATAGTTCATCTGATTGGAACGACCCTTTTTAGGAGAGTATAGAAGTTTATACTTTCTTTTAATCTTTATATCAGTTCCATCACTACTTTCACCATCAACAAATATGATTTCGCATAAGGATTTAAATTGTTCTAGATTGTCTATTAGCTTATCTATCGTGTGAACCTCGTTATATACTGGAATAATAATTGAAATATTTTTATCCATTTTAGTACTCATTTAAATACTCTTTTTCTATTCTCTTTAAAAAGTCTTTAGAAAGATAAGCTTTAATTTTTTTGTATGTATAATCGTTTACTATAATCTTATCTGGATCTTGATACTCTACATAAGCCATAGAACACCAGGTTATTCCCCTTAGACAATTTATAGATAGATAGCTCTTTACACTACTGTAAAGTGCTTCTTTATCCTTGTATTGATTAGAATGTTTACAATACTCTTCTATAAAAAGATCAATCTCTTCTTTAGATAAAATAGTATCAGTTTTCCAAAATGTGGTTGTAGGGGCTAGAAAGTGTCCTAAGTCTTGAGCAGGATAAGCATACAATGGCTTTTCCCAGTCTATTATGTAGTTATTATGATTTTTACCATTTATAAGAAAGTTTCCAGAGTTTAATTCTGTATTTATTATAGTTCTTCTTCCTATATCCTTAGTCTTTATACTCTTGCCCTTTTTTAGTAAACACTCTATAGAGTCTTTAATTTCTACCTTTGCACATGTTGACTCGCTATAGACTTTAAACATCTCTAAGCACTCACTATAGATTGACTCTATTGGGTTTTCTGGTTTTAATAAGTGATTATATTTTGGTACGGGTTCATTGTGAATATCCGCTAAAATTTCTGCCGCTATTTTTAAGTCTTCTTTATAATCTAAATGTCGCCCTGGAAGGTATTCCATAACTAAAAAGTCATATGGTATTAGATTTTTACTACTATCACAGTAAATAGCTTTTGGAGTTCTATCCGTATTTCTTAGTAGATTTAAGCTTTTATACTCATAACTGATTTGATCATCTAAATTCATCTGACTATCTACTGCAATTCTTAAAACTAAGTCTTTATTAAAAGTTTTTGAATTAAATAGATAATTGATATTATATTCTCCTTGACCTAATAATCTAAACTCTTCATTAGAATCTATCCCAATTTTTTTTAAAAAATTTTTATCTTTTTTTATATTGTCTAGGTTTATATTATTTATCTTTATCACCATTTTCCATTATTTCATCTACTAATTTTCTAGTAAATTTGCATGAATTTCTCTTTTCTTCGTTTAATATATTATGAAGTCTTAAAAAGTCATCCTTATCATCTATATCCAATTGAAGATTTCCCACTCCATATGTTCTTCCTATGCTTTTTATCTTTTCTATTGTTTCAATAAATACAGAGCTTGTACTATATTTTATATCGAATATATCTTTGTTTTCTCTCTTCATTCCAATTAAATAATATCCACCATCATGGGTTGGTGAAATTACTATTTCTTTTTTATCCAGTATTTTAAAAGCTACTTTTATATCATTTTTGCTTAATAGAGGAATATCACTACCTATAAGAACAACCTTATTATATCTTTCTAAAGCAAAAGATATAGCATTATGCATCTTTTCGCCTAAGTTTTTTCCTTCTTGCTTTAAAAAATATACCTCTCTATCTATGATATCCTTTAAGACTTCTAAATCACCATGGTCTGAATAGTTTACAATTATATCTATTTTCATATCCTTAATGTTTCCATATATATCTTTTATAAATGCTGTTTGAAGTTTTACGCATAGGTCTTTATTTAAAAAAGATTCTAATCTAGTTTTAGTTTTACCCAATGTAGGTATTCTTGTAAAAAAAATAATTACTTTATCTTTCATATTGCTCCCTTATTATTAACATTTTATATCTTCTATATAAATATACTCCACAAACAATTGTAAGAGATAGTATTATCGATGCTATTAAAAACATATTATTTCTATCTGTTCCGTTTATTACCCCTTCTGTTCCTAGGCTAAAAATAATTATTCCTGGAATCATAAATAAAAAAGTCCCTAGAGTATACTTTATAACGGAAATATTTGTTATCCCATAGGCAAAGTTTTGAAGATTAAATGGAAATATAGGTAGTAGTCTAGTTATCATAAGGATTAGCATTTCCCTTTGGGAATCAGTTTGAAAGATTATATTATATAATTTTTCATTTTTCTTAACTAACTCTTTTATAGAATCCTTTAATAAATATCTACTAAGCAAAAATGAAAATATCGCTCCCAAAGTTGTACCTAGTAAACAATAAAAGCTACCTAACCAGGGGCCAAATAAACCACCTGCTATTATAGCAAATGTAATTCCAGGCAATGCTAAAACTGAAGAACCTATTATAGTAAAGATTAAATATAGGAGTATTGAAACAATATAATTATTATCTATCATAGTCTTAATTTCTTTTAAACTATTGATATCGGTTAAGTAGGATCTTAATTCAAACTTTCTACTTAAAAAAAGCCCTAATAGCAATATTGATATAAAATATAAACTCTTTCTATGTTCTATTATTTTTCTTTTCATCTGTTTTCTTTAGCTTCTTTCGAATAAAATATGTTTTTTATCAGTACAAAAAATATCGACAATGCAAATAACATAAGAAGACCAGTTACTAGAAGTTGTACGCCTCCTGTTAACATACCGCCCACATAAGAATAGATAACAGTTGCAGGCAATTGACCTAGACCTGTTGCTATTACAAAAGGTAGAAAAGTCATAGAGGTAAGCCCTGCCCCATAGCTTACAATGTCAAAAGATATAAACGGAAGTAGTCTTGCTATTAAGATAGAGTGTTTGCCATGTTTCTCAAAGAATTTATCAACACTTTCAAGTCCTACTTTGCTTGTTAATTTCTCTACCATATCTCTACCTAAAATACGAGATATATAGAAACAAAGAATAGCTCCAAGCATTGCACTTGACCAAGAAAGTATAGCCCCTTGCCACCATCCAAATAGATTTGCATTTGCAAAAGTAATAATAAACGCAGGTAGTGGAGCCATTATTGATTGAAAAATCATCAGAGCTGCTGATACAAGCATTGCATATGTTCCATATTCATCTATAAAATCTTTAACTATCTTAAAATCTCCTGTGGCAAACATTGAAAATATATTATTTATTGTTTCATTTACACGAGTATTAAAAAAATATAATAAGATTGATGTTAAAATTATACCAATAAGAATTATTTTTGATTTATATTTTGATATCTTTTCTCTCATAATCCACCTCATCTTAGAAATGTATTTTTATTTATTAAATGGCTATTCATTTAAATATTTAAATGAATAGCCATAACAATTAATTGTACTATCTATTTTAAGAGTGCTTTATACTCTTCTCCACCCTTTTCCCATGCTTCCATACCGCCTTCTAAAGTATAGATTTGATCGGCTGATATTCCTAAGTCTATCATTAAATCTGTTGCTTTTTGTGCATAAGATTTACCTGAATAACAAACTAATGCATATTTGTCATCTGGATTTCCAGTTTCACTTCCTGTTGCCTCTTTAAGTGCTACTTTTAAATTTTCTTTACCCTTTTCATCGTCTCCGCCCTTGTTAGCAGCATCTTGATCTGCTGTATATGCACCATCTATATGACTTGTGTCATAGTCTTTTACTTTTCTTGCATCTAAAATAACATACTCATCTGATTTTGATTCTATATTTTCTTTTAAATCCTCTCTACTAATATACTTCATTGTATTTGTTTCCCCACCTGCTGGCTTGTCCGTTTCTTTTCCACAACCAACTAATACAAGTGTTAAAACAAATAAAATAGACATTAACTTTAACGCTTTATTTTTCATTATTATACCTCCATAAAATATTTTTTTATTCACTTACAATCGTACATTAAAGTACGAAAGAAGTCAATACTTTTTTAAATAACTCGTTCTATTATAAATTAACTTTATTTCCACCTATAATTTAACTTAACTAATTCTTCCGGTGTTCCAGTTATAGAAAAGTTTAATAAATCTTTTACAATGCTCATTTGTAAATTGGTTTCAAATGCTTTCCCAAATGTTCTTCCAAGAGGAAATCTTATATGCATCATTCTAGGAGGTCTAACTTTTTTAGCTACCTTTGGAAGATGCATAATAGAAGCTGTTCTTATACCACGAGATTCTATTTCTCTTTGAATCAATCCTACAGATTGATGACATATATATCAGCCGGGGGAAAGCAGTGCTATATCTACATTGTCTTCTACTAAGAAATCTGCGATTTTAGGGGCAGATTCTTCTATTAATACCTCTATTTGGGGGACATATCCCATAAGGGTAAAATTACGAGGTGCAAGCTCTTTAATAAATCCTTCATCTTTTAAAATTCTTAAGATTTCTAATGGAAACACGCAGTTAATATCTTTTAGAGCTTCTTTTTTATCATAATGGTCATGGGTTATTGTTAAGTCCTTAAAATCAACATCAAAAGGAACAATTCTAAAGGTATGGTCTCCACTAGTATTAAATGGCTTGTCACTTTTAAGATGCACCCCTGCAGTAGTAATAAATGCTACCTTTGAATCCTCTAAAGACTTCTTTATCTCTGCTATAAGAGGGGGTGAAGATATTGTCTGAACCATAAACTCTGCAACTTTACCAATTATTTTTTGTTTTAAATTTATATTATCTGTCACAATTCTCCCTCCTTAACTCTTTTCAATTGAAAAATATACCAATTTTCTCCCTTCACCTGAGTAGTTATTTCCTTTAGTAGTGTTTATTAATACTTTGTAATTATCTAAAGATATATTTTTATTCTTAGTTTTTGTTTGAAGTATCTCTTTATAATCATTTAATAACAAATCTTTCTCTTTTTCCTTTAATTCCAAAGTATCAAGTAGATTTGCAAACACATCTATATCATCTTGTTCTAACTTCAATCCATCTTTGCCTTGCATAAGAATATTTACCTTTTCAATATCCTTATCTTTTAAATACATATTGTATCTTATACTAAAATAACCATACTCATATATTGGGTGAAAATTATTGAGGTTTACAAAATCTATCATATTTAGTTTTTCACCCATTATTATATTGTTTAAAAAATATTTATCTTTTGATACCTTATTAAGTAAATCACTATAATACTTATCTTTTAAACTCGCAAAGTTAAACTTAACAGATATAAAATTTTCTTTATTTTCTCCTCTATCTTCAGCATATACTGCTACCATTCCTATTTTTCTTAAAGCAATTTTATTATCTTCTATTTCTTTATCTTTTACCTCTTCAATATAATCCTTTAATCCCTTGGCTACGCTTTTATCCAATATTCCAACTACATCATTAAAATACTCCTTATTGTTAATACTTTCATTATCAAAATTAATAGTAAGATCATGATTAGCATATATATCTATATATAAAAGATTGGATTCATTTTCATCATTACTATCTTTATATTTTTCTCTCAAATTATTTATCTCAAAGATAACCTCTTTTAAATCATCATCTATATACATAGCCTTATTATTACTATCAAGTATATAGTCTACCTTTTCTGGTACAATTATATCTTTATATTCTGAACTTGTATAACTAGAGGAGCATCCTGTAAGTATAAGCGAAAGTCCTAAAACATATAACAATTTTCTCATAAAATCCCTCCTATATATTTCCCACTTTAGTTATCTTTTGACTTATCCAATATCCTATAAATCCACCCAATAATATTAATATCGAATATATTATAGTAGGAATTTGTATCATAATTATATCGTGTAGTATAGTAGAAACTAATAATCCACTACAAATAGTAACTCCAAAAATAAATATTTTTCTAATACTTTTAAATACTATTATCTTATTTTCATTTTCAACTTTTGAACTTTTATTAAATTTATAAGCTATTATTATATTTATTAAAATTAAAAGTAAAGCTATTGTATATTTAATCCCTAAGCTTGATATAATGCTAATTTGCGTTGAATTTGTTTCATAAGGTAATACATTGTAGTCACGGTCCAAAACATAGCTCCAAGGTAATAGCCATCTACCAAAGTTTAGTAAACTCACTACTAAAGGACTGTTATATATACCAATAAAAGAAAGTCTATCAAGTGTATACATAGATGAAGTAACAATAAATATCGGTGCTAGCCATACGAGTATTCCTGTAACTATTCCTCCTACTACATTGCTAAATGAATATTGAACCATAAATAAAAATGTGTAAAAGCTAAGAACTACTAAATATATAAGCCCAAGTTCCTTTAATAAACTAATAGCACTATCAGCTTTTATAAATGCTTTTGAGGAATAACTTATACTATGAATATCTTTTATCCAAAACATATTATTAGCTCTTACAATTATCAATCCTATTGCTAGAACTATAAAGGCTAAACTTAGATTAATTAATCCAGTGGATAATTTAATCTTAAAAAATTCTTCTTTTTTAACTGGTAAAGATTTTAGAAATCTTCCTGTTTCTTGACTTTTTTCTGATCTAAACTGCATAAATATCTGTATTATAGAAAGAGCTGTAAATATCACTAAAGTCATCTCATTTATATCTCTTAAAACGCTTTGAATTAAAGCTTCATTTAAATATATTCCATTAGAAAATATGTTTATATATCTGCTATCTAAAGTCGTGCTAAACATTATAGTTAAAAATAAACTAGCTAAAATAGACAGCAATATCATCCATTTCATAGATCTAATTTCATGTTTTAATATGGATTTATTCATCTATTTCACCCCTATCTATATTTTTGTTAGTATATATAAATATCTCCTCTAAAGTAAGCCCTATATTTTCAATTAGCTCAGCTCCTAGATTTTTTAAATCAGTTGTTAACTCTTCTCCATAGTTATCAGTAATTAAATAATATACACTGCCTACTTTTTCAATATTTATAATACCATCTATTTTGTTAATTCTATCCTTTACATCCTCTTTAAATATCACCTGTAACTTCTTAACATTTTCCTTGATTTCATCAATATTAGATCCAAATTTAACTCTTCCCCTATTAAGTATAGTAACTTCATCACAGATCTTTTCTAATTCTCCTATATGATGAGAACTTATCACTATAGTTACATCTCTATCATAAACTTGATCTATAAGTATGTCTAATAGTTCTTTTTTAACAATCGCATCAAGACCTGATGTTGGCTCATCTAAAATCAATACTTCTGGTCTATTAGAAAGATTTAACATAAGAGATAGTCTCATTTGCATTCCCTTAGATAGTTGTCTTATCTTTTTATTTATATCTAGTTTAAATATCTTGTTATATTCTTTAAAATCCTCCTTAGAGAATCCATCATAAATCCCAGCATAAAAGTCTATCATTTCACTTACTTTATAATCTTTAAAGTATTGATTTCTATCTGCCACATATCCTATCTTATTTTTTATCTTATTGTTTTCGTAAACACTTTCGCCATCTATTAAAATTTTCCCTTCTTCAACATCGTAGACTCCTGCCATCATTTGTAAAAGTGTAGTCTTTCCTGCTCCATTTTCTCCTATGATTCCATGGATAGCTCCTTTTTTTATCTTTATATCTATATTATCTAAGACTCTAAAGTCTCCAAAAACTTTGCTTACCCCTATTACCTCTATCATTTTATACCTCCTTTTTCTATATCACAATATATCCTCTCTATTTCTTTAATTATCTTTTCTCTATCAAATCCTAAATGTCCTAGCTCTATGCAAATATCTCTAAGAGTTTCTAGTGCTTTTGCTATTCGATCCTTGTCTACTGGAAAATCAGTTTCAGAACTGATAAAGGTTCCACGTCCTCTAACTGTATGAATGATTTTCTGTCTTTCTAACTCTTGATATGCTTTGCTAACTGTATTGGGATTAACTACTAGCATACTAGCCATCTGCCTTACAGATGGCAGTTTATCTTCTGGTCTTAATATCTTTTTTAAGGATAATTCCTTTATATTATCTATGATCTGTTCATATATAGGTTTATCACTTGTAGTATTTATATTAAACATAGATTTCCTCCTTTTAATATATTTAGTGTGTATATTGTACTAAGTGTATTATACGAAATGGTACACCGTTTGTCAAGATAGAAATTGAAATATCTTTTACTTATAAATTTAAATGACTTGACACTATATGGATATATGCTACAATAGATATAATTAAATATTGGGGAGCTTGTGCAATCAGGCTGAGAAAAAATCTAAAGCGATTAAAACCCTTGTACCTGATCTGGATAATGCCAGCGTAGGGATAAACTCTAAATTTGAATTTATAAATTTTAAGCTTGTTCCTATTCTCAGGAGCAAGCTTTTTTTCGTATTATACGAGGAGGTAATAGTATGAAGATCGAAATTATTTTGGCAATAGTTTTAACTCTAGCATTATTTACTATAAGCATTATTAAATTAAAGGATTTTAAATTTACTTCAAAATCCCTTACTAGGATTGCAATCATGGCTGCTATAACTATTTTGCTATATATGATAAAGCTAGTTCCATTTCCCCAAGGTGGAGGGTTTAGTTTGTTATCCGTTCTTCCTATAATGATCCTTTCGATTGTATTTGGAATACCAGAAGGCCTTTTATGTGCCATAATTGTTGCATCGCTACAAGCAATTCTTAAGCCCCCCTTATTTCCATTACAATTACCTTTAGATTATTTTGGAGTAATGATGACAATAGCATTTACACCGATTTTTGGAACTAATAAAAAAACATCCATAATCTTAGGTGCAACATTAGCAGGATTATTGTCGACATGGTTTAGTGTTTTATCAGGAGTGATTTTCTTTAGTCAATTTGCACCTGAAGGAATGAATGTATGGAAATATTCTATAGGATACAATTTCTTCGGATATGGAGTAGAAGTTTTATTAAGTATTATTGTATTAAATGTTTTACCGATGAAAAATTTAAAACAAATATTGCAAAGATGAGGTGACTATTTATGAAGTTCTCTGAAAAAATTTTAAAAGATTCAAGAGTTAAAAAGTATTATGATGATTATATAGCTCATCCCTTTATAAAAGGCTTAGGAAGTGGAGAGCTAGATAGAAAAAGGTTTAAAAACTATCTTATACAGGACTCCCTTTATCTTAAAGAATATGGAAAAGTATATGCACATGTGTTTTTACTTACAAATGATATCGCCAATCTTCAGTTTTTACACACCTGTATGGGAGTTGTAGTAGCAGATGAAACAAATATGCATACCCAGTATCTTAAAGATTATGATTTAGATGTATACAAGGTAGACCATATGGAAGTAAAACCTGAAAACAGAAAATATCTAGATTATATGTTAAGTTTTACAAAAACAGGAGATGTAAAAGAGATATTTATCTCAGCTCTTGCTTGTACTTTAACATATGAGTATATAGGTAAAACTTTACAGGAAAATTTTAATCATAATCTCCAAGATAATTACTATGCTCCTTGGATCAATGCATATGCGGGAGAAGATTTTGAAGATTTTAGTATAAAATCTTTTGAATTTGTTGATAGCATCTGTAAAGACATAGATGAAAAAGAAGAAGAAAAACTAATACAAATCTTTCTTAAAGCATGTGAATATGAGATGGGTTTTTGGGATATGAGTTATAAAATTTAGTATGTATATACAACTCTTAGATAGAAGCCTATAAAATAATAAAGGTAAGACTATATGGTCTTACCTTTATTGTTTATATTAATTTTTCTGAAGTAAAGCTATTATTTAAGAAAAATGATTGTCTTTTATCCTCTTCTTCTATATCTTCAAAGGTTAAATTATATACCGTTGGATTCGTATGAGACCTTACATTTAATATCTTATCCCTTGTGTCATAAGAACAGATATATCTAGTATAAGTAGTTTCATTATACTTTCTATTTTTCACAAACCCCTCTGGCATAGTAACCGCTCCCATTATATTATAAAAATGAGAAAGTGCCTCATTAAGACTGTTGGACTCTACATTCATTTTAGTTAGATAAAAAGCTTTAATAAATCTAGAAAATGGATCATATCCTCCTGGTAAATCTTTAGAAGAATTAAATCCATCAAGATTATCTAAATCTAGGAGTTTGTTTAGTCTTTTAACATGAGACTTAAAGCATGGAGAATTGGTCATTACATTATATGGATTTTCATAGTATACTAATTTTCTTTTTTTAGGTTCTATAATAATACACCTTTTAGTAGAATCTGCAAACATAAAATGAAAATCTGGTGATATTACATTTTCTCCACTACTATCTTTAGTAGAAATATGGATATTTGGTAAGTCTTCAATCAACTCTTCTACAGATTTATATTTTGCCAGTGCATAAGTAAAATAATTTAAACTAGAAATATTTGTCTTTTCTGGGTTTACCTTGTTATCATAGAGATTAAAGCCTGAAAAAGTATTAGTAATTCCCACCAAACCATGTTCATTTACTCCATCTTTTAGTGGATTCCTATTTTCAAAACATACTCCTAATGTCTTATACTTTGTATACAACGGCTCACCCATTAAATCATTACAAAAATTATAGTTTCTTGGTAAATAAAGTACATTATAATTTACAGGGACCTCAAAATCCATTGTCCTTCCCATCACACAGCCATCTTTATAATTTATTTTTATACCAGTACACATTTTATCCCTCCACTTAAATTATAGAATTGATAATATTGTTCATATAATCAACCAATCCCTCCCAAGAAAAAGATTTTATTTTATATTCCATCTCTTTATGACATTCTTTCTTTTCTCTTACTTTTTCAATTTGAGCTAATATAGCTTTCTTTAAGTTTTCTTTAAATAAAGGAAGATCCTCTTTAACTTATGAATAGATTGTGCTTTCATAAGGCATAACATCACTCATTCCAACTATAGGAAATGGTAACTCTTCGCTTTTAAAATTTATAGTATATTGATCTTTATTCTCTAAAACATTCCATTGATATTTATCTTGAGTTCCAAAGATAGCTTTTTGTTCATGCTTATATTTTTTAAAACCTTCTATCATATTTGAAAAGTACACTCCTGAGCCTGTCCTTGATGGTAATTGTGCTAAAACATGTAATATTTTCATATTTTCCCCTCTATCTTTTTAAATGTTTTATTTTCAAAATATAATTACTATCTTATTATATCATGATTTGTATATAATTCTATTCATAAGAATAGCCCTATCTATGTTTGGTTGATTGCTTCATACTTCCACCATGCCATAGGGGCTATTATTTTTTATAGATCTGATGCTGTAAAAAGCATTTTACCCTCTACCTATACTGGATTTGACTTTGTTAATATTAAAGTCAATTTTTCTTTATAATACTTATATCCTTCAGATTTTCTATCCCTCGGCCTATCTAGTTCTATTTTCATATCTTCCATTATTTTACCCTTATTAGTTGACATGACTATGACTCTATCACTTAGATAAACT
>NZ_LTDM01000017.1 GCF_001940565.1 Tissierella creatinophila DSM 6911 | reverse complement strand
TAATTATATCCATAAGAGCATCTCCTTTTTGTATATTATTAACTGGTTTTGTCACCTATATAATATCATATTTGGAATGCTCTTATTTTATTTTTAATTATTTTCCCCAATCTAATTTTACACTAACAATAATAGATTACATTCCTTTTACACTTTATAGTTAAAGAAAATTTATGGGTATATTAAAACTCAAACTGTCATCTTATTGACTAAATAAAAAAGTAGACATATAAAGTATATGCAAATAGATCTTTAAAGTTTATTATATTTTTATATGTAAAATATCCACTATAGAAATAAACATTAAATTTAAAATATTAGATGCTATTATAACACTAGATAATATAATTTTTTTAACATTTGTTCCCAATATTATATATCGTATTTACAATAATTTCAACAAGTCATTAAAAAAAGACATCTAGATGCCTTTTTTTAATGACTTGCTATACTTCAAGACTACTAAAAACACTTTTAGCTGCTCCTATCATACCTGCATCATTTAAATAAACAGCTGGTAAAATCTTCATGGTATTTGGATTATTTGAGAGCTTTTTATAACTTTTTATCATCCCATTCCACCAATACTCTCTTGAATTAATTACTCCTCCACCTATTATTATTCCATCTGGATCAAAGATGTTTTTCAAACTTACTAAAAACACTCCTAAATTATTTATAAATTCTTCTATTACTTCTATCGCTATCTTATCATCTATATCTTTAAATATATCTATACCTTTTTTATACTCACCAGATTTTTCTTTATATATTCTTTCTATAGCTGTTCCCGAAATATATCTCTCAACACAGCCGTTTTGACCACAATTGCACTTTTCTCCAAAAGGATAAAGTATTGTATGTCCTAGTTCTGCTGCTTGATATCCCTGACCTTTTAAAATTCCTTCTTTTTCTAAATAAATAGCTCCTCCCACTCCAGTTCCAAGGGTTATCATTATAAAGTTTTTTAAGTCCTTTGCCACTCCTATCCAGCGTTCACAAATCGCTGCCACGTTTGCATCGTTTTCAACAAAAACTGGAAGTCTTGGAAATCTTTTATTTATCCCTTCTCTTATGTTTGTATTTGCCCAGTCTTTTATGTTTCCTCCAACTTCTAAAACCTTTCCATCCTTTGAATCTATAAACCCCGGAGAACCTACTCCAATTCCAAGTATTCCCTCTTCTAAAAGTTCTTCTATAACTTCACTAATTCTATTTAATACATCCATTTTACTACTAGCTGAAAATGTCTCCCTATGACCCCTTCTTAATATTTCTCCTTGTTCATTTATTACCCCTCCATATATACTAGTTCCACCTAAATCTATACCTATTACCTTCCTCACATATTATTCCCCCTTTATGCTTGGCTATAATGAGTTTACTTTTTTCAAAAAATCATCTGTTAACTTATTTATCTTTTCTATATCATATTTCATTAAAGATTTATCATTTATTTTATATTTTTTCTTTAAGCTAATAATTCTATATACCTTCTTATCTATTTCTTCTTCACTTAAAATCTTTTCTTCTACAGCTTTTTCTATAGCTTCAAAAACGAGTCTTGGGTTATCTCTTCCGTGACAGATTAATAAGATATCTCCTCCTGATTTTAAGAACTTTACACTTGCCTCCTCTAGGCTATAAGTTTTGATTATAGCCCCCATAGTCATATCATCTGACATAACTACTCCTTTAAAAGATAAATCTTCTCTTAAAAGTTTTTCTATTATACTTTTAGACATTGTAGCAGGATAGTCTTTATCAATATCTTTATAAAGTATATGTGCTACCATTATAGCATCAATATCTTCTTTTATAGCTTTTTTAAATGGTATTAGTTCTAAGTCTTTTAACTCATCTTTTGTCTTATAAACTACAGGAAGATTTTTATGTGAATCTACTGATGTGTCCCCATGGCCTGGAAAATGTTTTACTGCTGATATAAGTCCTTCCTCTTTTAATCCCTTTACAACAGATATACCATTCTTAGATACTATTTTCTCAGTATCACCAAATGATCTATCTCCTATCACAGGATTTTTAGGATTAGAATTTATATCTAATACTGGAGCAAAATCTAAATTAAACCCTAAAGATTTTACACGGACACCTATAACCTTTCCATATTCAAAAGATATTTCTTCTCTATTTGCATTGCCAATCATCTTAGCAGAGGGGAGCTTTAGAAATTCTTTAGGAAGTCTACTCACTCCTCCTCCTTCTTCATCTATGGAAATAAATAGAGGGATACTGTTTTGTGTATTCTTTTCTTTTATATCATTTATTAATTTAAAAGATTCATCTGCGTTTCTAATGTTTCTAGAAAAAAGTATAAATCCTCCCACTTTATAATTCTCTATATAATTTTCTATATCAGAATTTATGGACGTCCCTTCAAAACCCACTACAAGAAGTTGACCTATCTTTTCTTTAAGAGTCATACCTTCTATTTTTTTTAACAATATATCCTTTTCATGATCTGAATCATCTTTATCATTTAATTTTACAGAAATATTGTCTTTTTTATCTACTTTTTTATTTAAACTTTTATTTTCTATTGAATTACAACTTATAGCTACTAAAACTACTAAACATAATAAAAGAATATGGAAAGGCTTCCTTTTCACCTAAATCTCCTCTTTCGTTATAATTTTATTTTAACTTATATATTGAGTCTTTACAATAACATAAAAAATAAAACCTATTTTTAGGTTTTATTTTAATCTTTTTCTATATTTAGTAATTTCCATTTCATTTGCTAATACAAAATGTTCAGGTTCAATTTCTATCCATTTTGGAGGATTTTCTATATAGTTATGAATTTTAGAATCATATATTTTTAATCTTTTATTTTTCTCCCTTATTGGATCTGGCAATGGTATAGCTGATATAAGAGATATCGTATAAGGGTGAAGAGGGTTTTTAAATAGCTTTTCAGTTGGAGCCATCTCTACTATCTTACCTTTATATATTACTGCCACTCTATCTGTTATAAATTTTACTACGGATAAATCATGTGCAATAAATAAATATGTAAGTTTTTTTCTTTTCTGTAATTCTAATAAAAGATTTAATACTTGGGCTCTAATAGAAACATCAAGAGCAGATATAGGTTCATCTGCAATGATAAATTTAGGCTCCATGATTAAAGACCTAGCTATTCCTATTCTCTGCCTTTGTCCTCCCGAGAACTCATGGGGAAATCTAGATGCAAATTCAGGTAATAATCCTACATTAAGTAGTGCATTATGAACTTCTTTATTTATTTCTTTCTTACTTTTCTTTTTATTTAAATTTAAAAGCCCTTCAGATATTATATAGTCTACCTTTGCCCTCTCATTTAAAGAAGCCATTGGGTCTTGAAATATCATCTGTATGTTCTTTTTAACATTTCTTTCTTTTTCCCTACTGAGTTTTCCTGATATATCTTCTCCTTCAAATATAATTTCCCCATTTGAAACCTCATTTAGTCTAATAATTGCTCTTCCAATTGTAGTTTTGCCAGAACCTGATTCCCCTACTAAACCAAATGTTTCACCTTTATATATATTAAAGCTTACCCCGTCTACTGCTTTAAATCTATTCTTGCCCTTCCCAAATTCTACTTCCAAATCTTTTACTTCTAATATTGGATTTCTATTCATCTCTCTTCCCTCCAAAGTATTTATTTAAATTTTTTATACCTTCAGGAGGTTCTACTAGTGGTGCTTTTGGATCTAAAAGCCATGTCTTAGCTTTATGTGTAGGACTGATGGAAAAATAAGGTGGTTTCTTTACAAAGTCAATATTTAAAGCTCTAGGATTTCTCGGAGCAAAGGCATCTCCTTTTATTTCTTCAAATAAATTTGGAGGTGTTCCTTCAATAGAGTATAGTGCTTCACCTTTTTTGCCTAATTGAGGAAGTGAAGATAAAAGTGCCCATGTATAGGGATGTTTTGGATTATAGAATACTTCTTCCGCTTTTCCTATCTCTACAATATCTCCCGCATACATAACTGCAACTCTATCAGCAACATTTGCAACTACTCCTAAATCATGAGTTATATAGATAGTTGTTAAGTTATATTTTTTCTTTAATCTCTTTAGTAAATTCAATATCTGCGCTTGTATAGTTACATCTAATGCTGTAGTGGGTTCATCACATATCAATATCTTAGGATTGCAAGCTATAGCTATTGCTATAACAACCCTTTGCCTCATACCTCCTGAAAATTCATGAGGATAACTATCATATCTCATAGAAGCTTTACTTATTCCCACATCTTCTAATATTTTTATAGCTTCTTCTTTTGAACTCTTCCCTCTTATATCTCTATGAAGTTCTATAGTCTCTTTGATTTGTTTTCCCACAGTTTTTAATGGATTTAAAGAAGTCATGGGTTCTTGAAAAACCATTGCGATTTCTTTACCTCTTATCTTAATCCAATCTTTTTCTTTTTTATATGTAGAGAGATCTTTTTCCATATATTTAATTTTGCCACCATCTATAAAACCATTTTTGTCTAAGAGCCCCATAAAGCTCTTTGTAAAGACAGATTTTCCCGATCCAGACTCTCCTACTATAGCAAGGCTTTCGCCTTTATATACATCAAGTGAGGCCTTTCTAATCGCAGTTAGTATCTCCCCTCTTAGTCTAAATTTAACAACAAGGTCTTTTACTTCGAGTATCTTTTCTTTTCTTTCCATAAGATTACCTCCTATATATGATTTTTAGGATCAGCTGCATCTGCAAATACATTTCCTATAATATAAAAAGATATAGTTATAATAGAAAGTATAATAGAAGGAAATATAAGTTGATATCTTAAAGTACTGTTCATCATTACACCTCTACCTTCGTTTATTAAATTTCCAAGTGAAGGTATATTTATTGGAAGTCCTAGTCCTATGTATGTTAAAAACACCTCACTACCTATAGCAGCAGGAATTGCTAAAGCCATACGAAGCATAATAACAGATACTAAATAGGGAAGTAAGTTTTTTAAAATTATTTTTGTAATAGATGTTCCGAGTGTCTTTGATGCTAAATTATATTCCCTATCTCTTATTATAATGATTTGATTTCTTATAAATCTTGCCATTCCTATCCATCCTGTTATACACATGGCAAAGATTAGTGTTCCTATACTTGGTTTCATTATATAAGTTAAAAGTACCATTATTATAGTTGTAGGTATATTGTTAAAAACATTATATATTTCTGTTATTATTCTATCTAAACTTCTAATATATCCCCATAAAGAACCTATTATAATTCCAATGATGGCTTCCCATACGCCTACTAATATTCCTATGAGTAAAGAAGTCCTAGTTCCACTCCAAATCCTAGACCAAAGGTCTTGACCTATAGAATTAGTACCAAATAAAAATTCTTTTCCTGGTGGATGATTTACAAATTGCATATTTGTATCAGGATCAATAGCAATTTCTATAGGAGACATTTGATTAGGTAAGTATGGCTGTATAATTGTAAAGGTCAATAAGATTACAAGTATAAAAAGAAAAAAAACTGCTACTTTGTTTTTAGAAAAAACCCTAAAAGTAGAACCCCAATAAGAATAATTAGAATATCCGCTTTTCTTAGCTAAACGTCTATCAAATTTTGCAAATTGGAAAAGATTATCATTTAATGAATCGGTTAGTTTTACTATTTTTTTAGAATTCATTATTTCCCACCTGCCTTTTTAGATAGAGTAATCCGAGGATCTAAAAGAGCCATAGATATATCCCCTATAAAAAGACCAAATATACCTATAGACGAATAGATAAGTACTAAAGCTTGAACAAGGGTATTATCTTGTCTTTGAATTGCATCTACTAGCAATCCACCCATTCCCGGAATTGAATATAGAGATTCTATATATATAGATCCTGCTATTGTAAAAAGAATCGCACTGGGCAGATATTGAGACATAGGTACAAATGCATTTCTAAGTACATGTGAAATCATAACTTTTCTATTTTTCATTCCCTTAGCTCTAGCAAGTTTTACATAATCTTTGTTTATCTTATCTACCATATATCTTCTCATCCACATAGCATAAGAAGCAATTCCACCTAAAGACATTGATATTGTAGGCAATATAAATGATAGTGGTCTATCTACTGAAAAAAGAATCGGAAGATTAAAGCTTCCGGTTAAATATATTTGAATAAATAAATAATAAATAGCAGAAGGGATTGCATTTATTAGGACTATATATACAGTTCCTATTTTATCTAAAAAACAGCCTTTATTTAGAGCCATCATTATGCCAAGTGGTATCCCTATCCCTAAAGATATAAACATAGCTGCCAATCCAAAATTTAAAGAATAAGGAATTTTAGATTTTAATATGGTAGATATATCTACTTTAGGTCTATATATTATAGATTTTCCTAAATCACCTTTTAAAGTTTGTTTATAAAAATTTAAAAGCTGTATATGAATTGGATCTCTAAGTCCCATATCTTCAAGTATAGCTTCTTTTTGAACTTCATCTAATTTTTCATAACTATCACCAAAATATCCATCTTCAGGCATAAGCCTCATAAGTAAAAATACTATGGTTATTACTATAACAAGTGTCATTAGAGATTGAACCAATCTCTTTAAGGTATACCTTATCATATGAATCCTCCATTCACTTTAAAATTAATGTGTAAGGAATATTCCTTACACATTAATTTACTTGGAATTTTTTAAAGCTTCTTCTCTTTCTTCTTCCCATTTTATTAACCCATCTTCAAATTCTTTAGTATTCATTGGTTTTTTCATTATTCTTTGACCTTTAAACCTTTGCGAAGATACTCCATAAGGTGAGTAGGATGATTCAAAAGGATTTAAATTTGAAGCTGAATATCCTCCACCGCCTAGAGAGTATGGAATTATAAATGCTTCCTCTATAAGAAATGCTTCTGCCTTAGCAAATAAGGATAATCTTTTTTCTATATCTTTTCTTTCACTCTTAGCTAAATTTAATATATTTTCATACCTACTTTTCCCATTTTTGTCAATATAGCTTAAAGCTAGATGAGGTTTATTATAAGTACCCTCTGTATTAAATGGATCTGTAAAAGTCTCAGGGTCTGCATAATCTGGTCCCCAGTTTGTTTCTAAAAGTGCAAACTGACCGGATCTTCTAACATCCTTTAAGAACCCTGTAGGAGGTTTAGCCTCAATAACTATATCTATATAATCTTTTCCTAAAAGATTTTCCATTTGTTGTTGTACTACTTGTGCTCTATTTGCCCATTCGGAAGAACCCGTATTATATGGCATTAAGACCTTAACTGGAAAACTTACCTTTCCCTTTAGTTCCTTTATAGCCTTTTTCTTATATTCCAAAGCCTTTTCTTTATTGAAGGTATCTTTATCTACTATTTCGCCCAAAGGTCCAAAAGAAGTATAATCTTTATCTTTTATACTTACAAAATTTTTAGGAGTTATTGTGTTATGAATTCTTTTTTCTGGATTATAAGGCTCTGCAGTTAACATTGCAGCTTTTCTATCTAAAGAATGAAACAAAGACTTCCTAAAACTTAGATTATTTACAGCTATCTTCCAGTTATCTGGTTCATATTCTTCACTAAAATTTGGATCAAAATTTAAAGCATAAAAATAACTATAATGATTTGTCCTATTTGGTCTAATCATAGTTTCTTTTTTCTCATCTTTTATCCATTGATCTAGTATGGTAGATGGTATAGTGGTATTATCTATCTCGCCTCTTAAAAATAGTTCAGGCGATAAATTATCAGCTTCTTTATTATATGTTTCTATAATCTTCTTTATATGAACATTTTCTTTGTCCCAATAATTTTCATTTTTCTTTAAAATTCTTTTACTTTGTGGTTCAAACTTCTCAAGTATATAAGAGCCATTGTAAAGAATATTTTCATTATCCGTACCAAAACTTTCTCCTACCTCTTTTAAAAATCTACCATTTACAGGAAAAAAACATACATAAGTTAACATAGATAGAAAGTATGGAGTTGGCTCTTTTAGAGTGTATTCCAATGTATACTTATCTTTAGCAATTACTCCTACTTCTTCAAAGTCTTTAATTTCTCCATTATAATACTTTTCTCCATTTTTAATTACACTATAAGCAATATTTGCAGTCAAAGACTTATTTTCTCTAGTAAGTACATATCGAAGTGAATCCACAAAATCATTTGCCGTAACTTCTCCGTATTCGGTGCCATCTCTTTTAAACCATTTTACACCTTCTCTTATCTTAAAAGTATAAGTTAAATTATCTTCACTTACACTCCATTTAGTAGCTAAAGAAGGTTGTATTATTCCATATTTATCATAATCTACTAATGTATCAATAAGATTAGAAGCTATACCAAATTCGTTTGTACTAGAAGTTATTAGATAATTTAAAGTAGTTATTTCACCTGAATATACAGACCTATAATCTTCAAAATTCTCGATCTCAGAAATATTTTTCGTACATCCCGTAAACATTAAAGTCAATATTAAAATTAAGGATATTATCTTTTTCATCTTTTCCCTCCAATTCTTAACCAATATATCTTAACAATCAAATTAAACACCTGCTTATATATCTATATTAGAATAACTATAAAAATATTAATAGTTTCAAAAATTAAAAAAATGCTTACTAAATTTTTTTTAGTAAGCATTTTACTTATATCGGTCTTAAAATAAGTTTAAGTTTAATTCTTTTGAAAGTTCCTTTAACACACTATGTCCTAAGAGAGAATTCCCATTTTTATCTAGAGATGGACCAAAAAATCCTATCCCATATTTATCCGGAACTACACTTAAAATTCCCCCAGCTACTCCAGATTTAGATGGAATGCCAACTTCTACTGACCATTGTCCACTGAAATTATACATTCCAGAGTGTGTCATGATAGCTATTAATAAACTACTTATTTTTTTCTTATCTATATCAGCATTAATCTCTATATCCTTAAATCTATTTGCTATAGAGAGTCCTATATTTGCCAAATCTATAGTATCTATATTAATAGAACACTGTTTAAAATAGTTATCTAATATAGATTCTACATCTCCTCCTATAATGTTTTTGGATTTCATAAGATAAGCAATCGCTCTATTTCTATCCCCAGTATTCTTTTCAGAAATATAAACATCTCTATCATAATCTATATTAGGATTAGAAGCTAAGGTTCTAACAAGATTGAGTATTTTATTAAACTTTTCATCCCCTTCTCCCTTAATCAATGAGGTAATAGCTATTGCACCAGAGTTTATCATAGGATTTATTGCTTTTTCTGTTTTATTCTCTCCAAGGTAGCTTATAGTATTAAAAGGTTTTTCACTTCCTTCATACCCTACTTTTTTAAACACTTCTTCAATGCCTATATCTAATATGGCTTGCATAAGAGCTATTATCTTAGAGATACTTTGAATAGTAAATTTTTTATTATAATCTCCTGCACTAAATATATTTTTATCTTTATCTATTATACTTATCCCACAGTCTTTAATATTTGCATTTTTTAAAGCTGGTATATAGTCAGCTACTTTTCCGTATTTATATAGATTTCTATTATTGTCTATTACTCTTTGTAAGATTTTCTCCATTTTTATTCTCCTTAATTGAAAAGATCTTCTTGAATCTTTTTAATTACTGTATTTGACGGCGCTTCAAATGATTTGCCATTTAAATACTCCATTATATCGGTGAGCCCATTAAACTCTATTCTATAAGAATGTAAAATTTGATTTTCAATACCATATTTATCTTTAAAAACCTTATTTATACTTTCACTGCCATATTTCCTATCCCCTAAAAGTGGATATCCAAGAGAAGATAGATGACCTCTTATTTGATGAGTTCTACCCGTTATAAGTTCTACCTCTAGAAGTGAATAACCATTTTTCACGATTAAAGGTTTTAATCTCGTTATAATCTCTTTAGATCCTTCTAAATCTTTTGATGATACTTTCACTTTGTTTCTATCTTCATCCTTTAAAAGATAAGCTTTTTCCTCCCTTTCGTTTTGCACTTCACCTTTTACAATAGTTTTGTAAAATCGCCTTACTGTTAAACTTTTTAGGGCTTCATTCATAAGTTTAAGACTTTGATAATTTTTAGCACCTATTATAAGTCCAGATGTATTTCTATCAAGTCTATTACATATTGAAGGAGTAAATGTTTTTTCTATCCTAGGTACATAATCACCTTTTCTTATAAGATAAGAAATTAGGCTATCTACTACATTTTCTTCAAACTCTCCTCCCCGTCCATGAGAAAGCATTCCAAGTTCTTTATTTATAAGGACTATATTTTCATCTTCATAAATAATATCTAGGTTTAAATTTGACTTTGCCTCTTCTTCGTCTCCTTCAAATTTTTCTATTGTATCTTCGGCAAGATATAATTGAACCTTATCCCCCTCATAAATCATACTTTCAGGCTTTGCTCTTTTTTCATTTAACTTGATGTTTTTCTTTCTAATCATCTTATATATAAATCCTGTAGATGCATTAGAGAGATATTTTTTTAAAAATCTGTCTAATCTTTGTTCACTTTCATTCTTATCAATTTCTATTTCTCTCAATTTATTTCACCTTTTCTTTCTCTTTATGTTATAATTATATTATATATTACAATAAAGTAAAACTTTTATTACAATAAGGTTAATTTTTTACTTTATACATAGATAAAAAGAGGGTGAAATGATGAAAGATTATTTAGAAAAAGCAAAAGATATATTATACAATATCTCAGACTATATAATAATGTTTACTATTATACTTGCTATAGGTCTTATAATTGGTTGGAGACTAGATATATTGTTTCCTCAAACAACTGCAATGGTTGAGCCAAATACATTAGCTAAAGTAGAAGATACGAACTCTAAAACAATAGAAAAGCCTGAGACAAAATCTATAGAGACTAAAGTGCCTAAAAAAGAGGAGCCTATCATTATAACAGTATCCATACCAAAAGGTACACCTTCTAGCAATATAGGTGATATACTATTAGATAATGGACTTGTAGCATCTACCAAAGAATTCGAAGACAAAGTACAACAATTAGATTTAGAAAAAAGTTTACGTTCAGGCCAATATGATATATCAAAAGATTCTTCTTTAGAGGAGATCGTAAAAATAATAGCAAATCAAAAATAAAGCATATGTGAATATCCACATATGCTTTATTTTAATATTTTTCATTTATATATCCATCTATTAAAGATTCTTTTTTATCTTCTATAAATACATTTTCTTCCTTTAAAACATCTAAAAGCCACTTAGCTTTAGAGTGAAAAATAGCCTCTTTATAGTCAAGAAGTACTATTTCATATAATTTATCTTTTAAAAATTTAGATTGTACTTTTATATAGTAAGCTTCAACCCCTTTAAATTCTAAAAACTTTAAAAGACTAAGTGCAGACCTATCTTTTTCATGATAATAGTTATTGCCTTTATTAAAATAGTAATTGTAGTATTTTTGATGCTTTTTAGTATTCTTTATTTCTTTTGCCATCATATTATAATATTTTGCAAGCACATTATAATATTGATAATTAAACATTCCCTTTTCATAACTATCAACTCGTAGAAATGGTTTTAAATTAGTTTTTCTTACTAAATCAAAATTATATTCTAAAAACTCCCTTTTACTTATATCTCCATTTGTAAATTTCATAATTAATGAGGATCTTTCATCAAAAAATTTATCAAAGACTCCTTTTTTTCTATAAATTGTCAAATTATACACCCATTCTAATTCTTTTTAAATATATTATATCATAGATATCAAATATTTTTTAATAAAAAAACTTCTTCATTAGTTAACTCTCTATATTCGCCTAAATCTAAGCTCTCATCTAAAGATAATGGCCCCATAGAAATCCTCTTTAAATATAGTACTCTCATAGATAGAGATTCAAACATTCTTTTAACCTGATGATATTTTCCTTCTTCTATAGTTAAATATACCTTAGAGATAATATCAGAAGAGATAATATCAGACTTTATTATTTCTAATTTAGCCGGAAGAGAAATGTATCCATCTTCTAGTCTAATACCATTTTTAAAATTTTCTTTATGTTCTTCTTCTACAACTCCATCTACTTCTACATAATAAGTCTTAGAAACTCGCTTTTTAGGCGATAACAATTCATGAGATAACTTTCCATCATTTGTTATAAGCATAAATCCTTCAGTATCTTTATCAAGTCTTCCAGCTGGAAAAGGATTATATATCAGATACTCATCTGATAGAAGACTTATAACTGTATCTGTTAAGGGATCATCAGTTGATGATACAAGTCCTTTTGGCTTATTCATCATTAAATAAATATATTTTCTATATATAACTTTCTCTCCATGAAAATATATTTCATCCGAATAAGGATCTACTTTTATATCATTTTTTAAAACTATTTCATTATTTACTTTAATACTTCCATCTTTTATAATTTTTTTAATTTCTTTTCTACTACCATATCCCATATTTGATAATACTTTATCTAATCTTTCTTGTCCTGACATTTCATCACCTTTAATAGTTTAATTTTTGTAAAATTATTTCTGTATAAATTTAAAAGATTTGAAGAAACTATATATAGTATCGATTACATTTTGAAAGGAGATTTATATGCATAATAAAGATGAAGTAATAGAAGGAGTAAAATGCATAGTAAATAATTGTCATTACAATAGTGAAGGCAATAAATGTGTAGCTGGTAAAATAGAAATAGCTCCTAGAAATGCAAATTCTTCAGAAGAAACTGACTGTAATACCTTTAAATCTATTGAAACAATGAACTAAAGCAAAAGGGCAGAACATCTGCCCTTTTAAATATTAAGCATTTACCCTTAGTTCTTTGTCATATGCAATTGGTTCTAGTTCTATACAATAAGATTTTAGATTTTCTGGTATATCTTCTAAAACATAGTCCACATTTATAAAGAATTCAGTATTAAACTTTTCTCCAATAAAAGTAAGCTTTTCTAATAGTTTTTTTAAATCTTTTATTTCTATATCCATAATCTTATATATACCATCTACATATATCTTTTCTATATCATAATCCCTACTAATGATTCCACATAAAAAGCCATAGAAAGATTCAATATCCAAAATCTTGAATTCCATGGCATTAATTAACCTTACATTATAATCTAAAGTAAATATGTGATCATCATCAACATCTACAAACGCAATATTTCCATTACCCTCTTTTTTGTCTTTATTTGCATTATCTATTAACCATTTAGTTTTACCTGTTCCCTTTGCACCTAAAATAAAATTTACCATGTTAAACACCTAGCCTTTCTTTTATATTAATTTAAAATTTCAATAAAATTAGTCTTTTAACATTTAACTGTTTTGGTATTTTTTTAGAGCCGTGCCATTTAAATAATTGAACTTTTTACCTTGATAAGAATTGTTTTTCTTCATAGTTTCTACTATTTCATCTCTTATCTTCCACCAAGAGGTATCCCAATTTACAAATAACCCATTCTCTTTAGGAGCCCTTCCTATAATTCTTTGAACTACTATCTCAGGATCTAAATATTCTAAAAATCTGATAACCCTCTTTTCATACTCATCTTTAGTAATCATAGTAAATTCTCCTCTTTCATACTGATTACCAATTAGAGTTCCTTTTACAATATATAAAGCATGAAGCTTTATTTCATCTATACCCAAGGATGATAAAATTTTAGCATTTTCTATAGTATCTATCATATTATCCCAGGGAAGATTAAGTATTAAATGGGTACATATTCTCAAGCCATATTTTTTTATTCTAAGTACCGCATCTATAAACTCACTTAATCCATGTCCTCTATTGATTTTTATCAGGGTATGATAATTTACTGTTTGAAGACCTAATTCTATGGTTATTGAAAGATTATATTCTATTTTTATCTTATTTAAAAACTCTAAATAATCATCATTAATACAATCTGGTCTTGTGGATATAGATATCCCAACTATCTCATCTCGTATGCTTTCTTTAATATACTTTTTAAAACTTTCAAGTTCTAAATAAGTATTAGTAAAATTTTGAAAATATGCTATAAACTTTTTAGCTTTATATCTCTTTCCTATATATTCAATATTTTTATCCATTTGCTCTTTTACTGATAAACTATCACAAAGACTTTCAAAGCTTCCTCCTTCTTCACCACAAAATGTGCATCCCCCATGACTTATATTACCATCTCTATTGGGACATGTAAGTGGCAAATTTATAGGAATTTTATAAATTTTTTCCCCAAACTCCTCTTTTAAAAATCCTGAATAACTCCTATATACTTCTTTTTTATTCAAAAGTTCCACCTCTAAGATTTAAATGATTAAATAACTATTCTTACTAACTATTATATCATACTTAATTTAAAAAGTGATATAAATAAAGAATTTTCAGTTTTTTTTATTTTATTTAAATAAAGTACTCTACAAATGTAAAGTACTTTATTTTTTATTATTCTTCTTCGTCATACTCTCCATATTCTAAATCATCTTCATCTTCAAACAGTTCAAAATAAGCTTTAGAAACTAATTCTAACTCTTTATCATCTTCTATTGGAATAAGATCAAACTCTTCATCAGAATCTTTATACTCATAAAGTAATATTTCATCTTCATCTGATGGAAGCAGTGCAATATACTCTTTATCTTCCACTTCAAAAACACCTAATACCTGACATTCAACCTCTTCATCATCTTCAAAAGTTAAATAAATTACATCTATTTCTCCTTCGTGATCATGCTCATGATCATGATTGCAATTTTCATCATGCTCGTGATTATCAATTTCTTTTTTCATAGCACATTCCTCCTTATATTTAAAACACATAAACTTTTTGTAGTTTATAATTAATTATACCCCTTATAGGAATATATTAAAACCCCATTTTAAACTATAGATACTATAAAAATCAATTATATATTTATTGCAATTTTTAAAATATCTTTTTAAGTGTAATATTTCCAATTATATCTATGGTTTTTAAATAAATCATTTCATTTTCTAAATTAGAAATACTAACTAAAATGTTTTCTTCTATATTTAGTTTTTTTGTATTCCTAGATATTTCTTTAATTATTATAAAGCTTCCTTCTTTATCTTTATACCCAATACCTATATATTCTATTAAGTTTAATGAATTGTTTAATAATATTGTATTTATTATTTCTTTATCCTCTAATCCTAGTTCGATTTTTTCAAGATCTATACTATATTTTCTTAAAATAATATTCACTATACTTTTATTTTCATCATAATTAGTATCTAATTCAACACTAGAGTAAGAATCATTTTCTGTACTTAAAACTTCATAATTAGATTGAATTTTATTAGATAATCTTTTTCTTATTACAACTTCAGAGACTTTTCCCATATCTGAAATTATCCATCTCCTATTATTGTTTTCACAAACGGATGCAAGAGTTCCACTTCCTGTAAAAAAGTCTGCAACTATAGATGATTCATCTGTTGAAGAAAGAATAATTCGCTCTAGTAGCTTCTCAGGCTTTTGAGTAGCATATCCAACCCTCTCACTTGATGTTCTACCCACCATATTTATATCCCAAACATCTTTTAAATTCACTAGTGTATACCATCCTACTTCATCCTCATATTCCTTTACATCTTTAAACCTATATGGTTTAAGTCCTCTATTATATGACTTTTCTTTTTGAGGATTAAATATATAGCTATCAGTTTTAGTATAGACTAGTATATTATCATGTTTTCGAGAAAAACTCCTCTTTCCAGTGCCTCCAGATTTATAAGACCATATAATTTCATTTAAAAACCTGTTTCTACCAAATATATAGTCCATAATTATCTTTACATAATGTACAGCTTTAGAGTCTAGATGAACATATATAGTTCCTCTTTGGGAAAGAAGTTCTTTCATAAGAAAAAGTCTAAGGGTAATCATCTCTAAGTATTCTATAAATCCATTTTTCCAAGTATCCTCATATGCAAAAGGCTTTATTACGTGTTTTTTTAACCCATCAGATATCTCTACTCTATGACTGTAATTTGCCTTAGTAAAAAAAGGTGGATCAATACATATAAGATCTAGTTTAGAAGAATATCCTCTATCCAATAAATCTTTCATAGCCTTTATATTGTCACAGATATATAGTTTGTTTTTTATTGTATCATCCCTCTGATTTGGATTTAATATTATTTCTTTATCAAATACGTGTTTTTTCCCCGCCTTAATCTCTTTAAACTCTGCTTTGCTCTTTTCTAATATTTCAGGTATGGATTTTATTATATCCATAGCTTTATCCTCTCCCTTATTTAAATTAAAATATACCCTATAATAGGGTATATTTTAATTATTTAAATCTATATGACAATAACCACCCGGATTTTTCTTTAAATAATCTTGATGATATTCTTCAGCTTTAAAAAAAGATTTTAAAGGTTCTATTTCTGTAACTATAGGCTCACTATATTTTTGTCTTTGTTCTTCCAAGGTTTCAAGTATTATCTGTTTATCTTCTTCATCAGTATAGTAAATTCCTGTTCTATATTGAGTTCCCTTGTCTGGTCCTTGTCTGTTTAGCATTGTGGGGTCTATTATATGCCAAAATTTATTTAATAATTCTTTTAAACTTATTACATTTTCATCAAACATTACATATGTGGTCTCAGTATGCCCTGTAGTACCAGTACAAACCTGTTCATAGCTAGGATTTTCTCTCCTACCATTTGCATATCCAACATCTGTATCTACTACTCCTTTTATTCTTGAGAAATATTCTTCTACACCCCAAAAACATCCTCCAGCTAAATATATATCCTTCATATTATCGCTCTCCTCTTCTACCTATCATATTATAAAACTTATAATTAAAGGCGCTAAAAAAACTGTCACAATTCCTGCAATACCAATCGCAAGAGAACTCATAGCTCCTTCAACTGCCCCAAGTTCCATTGCCTTAGCAGTACCTACTATATGAGAAGCTGTACCTAGTGCTACGCCCTTTGCTCTTTTGCTTTTTATTTTAAAGATATTTAATATAGTAGGTCCTAATATATTACCCAATGTTCCTGTTGCTATAACAAATGCTATGGTTATTGAAGGATTACCTTTTATCTGATGGGATATATCCATAGCTATTGCAGAAGTAGTAGATTTTGGTATTAAAGATAGCATCATTATATTATCAAGTGAGAAAAATTTAGCCATTATAGTTATAGATAATATACCGGCAAGAGATCCCGTAAAAATGCCTATCAAAGTAGGAATAAAATTTTTCTTTAAGAGTTCTAGCTTCTTATATACAGGAATAGACAAAGCAACTGTTGCAGGTCCTAAGAAAAAGCTTACAAGTCTACCTCCCTTTTCATAACTTTCAAGACTTATATGGAAATAATTTAAAAGCCAAATAATAAATATTGTACTTATTATTATTGGATTTACTAAGGGATTTTTTATTTTTTTATAAACAAAATTTGCTATACTAAATACTATTATGGTAAGAGTCACTCCAAATAAAGGTGTATCTACATATTCTATCATATATTTTTACCCTTCTTTTTACTTTCTAATACTTCTATAGTATATCCTGTAACAACTATAACTACAGTAGTACTTACTAAGACAATAATTGCTAAACTAATCAGATTTCCTTTAAAGAGCTCTAATTCTCTTACTATCCCAACCCCTGCTGGAACAAATAGTATGGAGAGATTATCTAATAATGTATTTCCTATATCTTCCACCCATTTGAGCTTTACTATCCTTGTCATCATAAGAAAGAGTAGTATAATCATACCTAATATGGTAGCAGGAATCGGTAGATTAAACCTTATCTGTAAAAATTCCGCTAAAAATAATGTTCCCAATATAATTCCAAATTGCCCCAATTTGTTCAATAAATATCTCCCCCTAAGACTATCTACCTTTCATTTAAAAAAACTTTATCTATATTTTACCACATATATCCCCTTAAATCTTTATAAATGGATTAAAAAACTACTACAACTTATAGTTTATAGTAGTTCTTTTAATTTATCCATATTTTTAATTATTATTTTTTTATTGCCTTCTAGTTTTATAAGTCCTAGTTCACTAAAATAGATTAGTTTTCTTGTCATAGTCTCTCTAGATATACCTGCATAGCTTCCCATTTCTTCCCTATTGATAGAAAGATTTAAAACTATACTATTGCCCTCTTTAGTGCCAAAGCTTTGAATTAGTTTTAATAAAAGTCTTGCTACCTTAGAATTAGCATTAGTAGAAGATAGTCTATCTACTAAATCTTCTGCATGCCTTATTCTCTCATAAGCTTTTTCTAAGATTTTCAAAGTAATAGTAGGGCTTTTTATGGCTATTTCATCAAACTTAGATTTTGTAAGTGTACTTATTACTGTATCTTCTAAAGCTTCTCCATTATATTTATATTCGTCTTCTTTTAAAAGATTGAATGCACCTATAAAGTCTCCTGAACCATATATATAAAAAATTTGTTCTCTACCATCAGCAAAACTGTTATATATCTTCATCTTTCCTGAACATACAATATATAGTCTATCTGCTTTATCACCTGTTTTAAAAATATACTCTCCCTTTTTAAACTCACGAGTTACAACGCCTTGAGATATATCATTTAATTCATTATTATTTAAACTCGACAATAAAGGTATATTGTGAATACAAGAAACACCATCAAAACCTTGACAATTACTATTGCAAATATTACATGTTTTTATGCTTATCACCCACTAAAATTATTAGACATATGGATGTTTATATAATTTTCCTTTTCTTATGAACATTTTCTTTTTCTTTTTCTACCATCTTATCTAATATACCTTGAAATTCTTTAGCTTTTTCTATATCCATTTCTGGTATACCTTTTAAAGTATATTCTATATTTAGGTTTTCATATTTTTCAAGTCCCATCTTATGATATGGGAGGATTTCAAATCTATCTATTTTTTCAACTATATGCTTTACATTATCAAATAAGTTTTTTATACTCTCTTTATTATCAGTAATAGATGGTACCATCACATGTCTTAGCCATAGTATACCATGAAAATCTTCTATATAGGATAGGAATTCATAAAATCCTCCCATTGATTTTCCTGTAACGCGTTTATATCCTTTGTTATCAAAATGTTTTATATCTAATAAAACTATATCCACATTTTGTAGTATTTCTTTATAATATCTCACATCACCATATCCACTAGTATCTATCGCAGTATTTATTCCTGCTTCTTTTAACTTTTTTATAGTTTCTAATAAAAACTCTCCTTGCATTAAGGGTTCTCCCCCAGAAAAGGTAACTCCTCCTCCAGTTCTTTTATAATATGATTTATATCTTTTAGCTATATTTACTATCTCCTCAGGTGTAATTCGAGTTTTAGAAAACATGGATTGACTATCTGGATTATGGCAATAAGCACATCTCAAAGGACAACCTTGGAGGAAAAAAACAGTTCTTATGCCAGGACCATCTAAAAGTCCCATTGTCTCTATTGAATGAAGTCTTCCTTCCATCGTATATATTCTCCTTTTAGTCCTTTAAACTCTTTTATGGAACGTTCTATTTATTACCTCTAACTGTTGTTCTTTTGTAAGTCTATTAAAATGTACTGCATATCCTGAAACTCTTATTGTAAGAGTTGGATACTTTTGAGGATTTTCCATAGCATCTATTAAAAGTTCTCTATTAAGTACATTTACATTTAAGTGAAATGCACCACTATCAAAGTATCCATCCATTATTCCTACTAAATTGTTTATTCTCTCTTCTTCATTATTTCCAAGCGTTGAGGGTGTTATTGAAAATGTATTTGAAATACCATCTTGGCAACAATCTTTATAAGGCAATTTTGCTACTGAATTAAGTGAAGCTAGTGCTCCATTTTCATCTCTTCCGTGCATTGGATTTGCACCTGGGGCAAAAGATTCTCCTTTTTTTCTTCCATCTGGAGTAGATCCCGTTTTTTTACCATATACTACATTTGAGGTTATTGTAAGAACAGATAGAGTATGTTCTGAATCTCTATATGTAGGTGTTTTTTTAAGTTCTTTAATAAACTTTTCTACTACATCTTTAGCAATATCATCTACTCTATCATCATCATTTCCAAATTTAGGAAAACAGCCTTCTATTTCAAAGTCTATTGCTATTTTGTTTTTATCTCTTATTGGTTTAACTTTCGCATATTTTATAGCACTTAAAGAATCTGCAACTATTGAAAGACCTGCTATTCCAAATGCCATATATCTATGAACATCAGTGTCATGAAGTGCCATTAGTCCTCTTTCATATGCATACTTATCATGCATATAATGAATGGTATTCATAGTGCTTACATAAAGGTTTGAAAGTTTAGCAACTACTTTATCATAGTTTTTTAACACTTTTTCATAGTCTAAAATTTCATCATCTATTGGTTTTATTCCATCGATTACTTTTAAAAGACTGCCATCTTTATCTTTTTTAATTTCATCTATTCCACCATTTATTGCATATAATAATGCCTTAGAAAGATTTGCTCGTGCTCCGAAAAACTGCATTTCTTTTCCTACTTTCATAGCTGAAACGCAGCAAGCTATAGCATAATCATCTCCATAAACTGGTCTCATTAAATCATCATTTTCATATTGAATCGAACCTGTTTGAATTGACAACTTGGAACAGTATTTTTTAAACCCTTCTGGTAAATTTTCTGACCAAAGAACTGTCATATTAGGTTCTGGGGCAGGAGAGAGTGTTTTTAATGTGTGAAGAAATCTAAATGCAGTTTTAGTAACTAATGTTCTTCCATCTTCACCCATACCACCTATTGATTCTGTAATCCAGTTTGGATCTCCTGCAAATAATTCATTATAATCTGGAGTTCTTAAATGTCTTGCCATTCTTAGTTTTATAACAAATTGATCTATCAATTCTTGAGCAAACTTTTCATCTATTATTTTATTTTCTAAATCTCTTTGTATATATATATCTAAGAAAGTAGTATTTCTCCCAAGACTCATAGCGGCACCATTGTTTTCTTTTATAGCAGCTAAATATCCAAAGTATAGATATTGTACTGCTTCTTTTGCATCTTTAGCAGGCATAGATATATCTATACCATAACTATTTGCCATATTTCCTATCATCTCTAGTGATCTTATCTGTTCAGAAACTTCTTCTCTAAGTCTTATTATATCTTCTGATGAATTGCCTTTTATATTTTCATAGTCTTTTATCTTTTCATTTTTTAGAAAATCTAAACCATAAAGTGAAATCCTTCTATAGTCTCCTATTATTCTTCCTCTTCCATAAGCATCTGGAAGACCGGTAAGAAGACCTGCTGTTCTTGCAATTCTCATCTCTTTTGTATATGAATCAAATACTCCTTGATTGTGAGTTTTTCTAAAGTCATTAAAATATTTCTCTTGTGTTTTATCCATCTTTTCTCCATAGGCATTTAAAGAGTTTTGAACCATTCTATATCCACCATATGGGTTTACTATTCTTTTTAAAGGCTCATCTGTTTGAAATCCAACTATAAGTTCATTTTCTTTATCTAAATATCCAGCCTCATATTTATCTATACCAGAAAATCTATCTGTATCTATTTTTATATTTCCAGTTAAGATTTCTTCGTTTATCATCTTTTCAGCTTTATCCCAAAGGGTTTTTGTCTTATCTGTTTCTTTCTCTAAAAACCCTTCGTCATCTTCAAAAGGCGTATAATTTAATTGTATAAAATCTCTTACATCTACTTGTTCATTCCATTTACCTTTTTTAAATCCATCCCAAGATTTCATCAATTCATCCCCTTAATCTATATAAGTTATTTGTTTCCTTAATTAATTATATAGTCTAAGCAATATTTATGCAGTGATACAGGTCACATTTTTAAAAAAATTTAAAAAAAGTATCTAGCTTTAAGCTAAATACTATAAGTTATACTCAGATATTTTGTTTTTTATATCTATTTCTTGTTCTAAATAATCTTCATAAGTTTCTATGTCTACAAAAAGATCTCTAATGTTTTTATTAATCTTATCTATACTAGATTCATTTATAAAATCAACTGAAATGTTTTTACAAAAATTGTTTGCGATACTATCTAATATAGAATGCACTATTTTCTCTTTATCTATTTTTTCTATATCTTTATCAGTTAAACTCTTCCTTATTCCCTGACTAAATACATATCTTATATAAATTAAAAACCTTTCAAAATCCTCTGCCTGCATTCCATTTTCAATTTCAAATATTATCTTAAAAAATAAATTCCATCTAAAATCTTTATTTATAATATCTAATATCTTTGAACCCATTTTTCTAGTAAATCTATCTTTATAAGATATTTCTCTTTCAAAATCTATATATTTATTGAAGGTCATTTCTTTGTTTCCTATTTCATTTAATCTATTTAAAATTCTTAGGAAATTATTACTATAATTTGCAGATTCCTCCGAACCGCCTTTCATAAATATATAATTTACTATAACATCTGTTGACTTTTTAAAATCTACTATAAAACCTATTTCTTCTTTTACTTTTATAACATAAATATCATGAATTATTTTAGAAAGAAGTGCTTTTATCTGGGCCTTTTTGTTTATAGCATCACTTGCATCCATGCCATTTACATGATTAAATACAACCATAAGTTGTCTATCTATCATGGCTAAATTATCTTTTATTGAACTCATAATATCTCTAAAAAAGTCTTCTGTGAGCATATAGTTAAAGTTTTTATAGAGTACTCTATGGTCTATTTCACCCCAAAATACATTTACTAAACATTTTACTTGAAGCTCAAAGTTGACTTCTATATCTTCTTTTTTATACTTTCCATCTATTTTATATATTTCGAAACCATTTTTTTGAATTTGTGGTTGATGGTCAGATAATTTTAACCTAATGCTTGAGTTTAAAGGATTAGAATAATATCCATCATCTTCTTTAGTTCTAAATATATCTATTATATCCCCATATATCTTTTTTTCATCTTCTATAAATCTACACTCTATTCTAATACCTATTAAATCAGATAAATTATGTAAAAGATTATCAGGTGTTTTATATTTAAGGTAAAAATTATCTCTTAGTATCTTTTCCTTAAGGCTATCTGGAGATTTAATTCTATAGCTTACATTTAAAAAGTGATCTTTTATAAAAAAGCTATCTGTAAAAAACTTCTCAAGTTCTTTTGACACCCTATCTAAAGTATCTGAACGTTCATCAATAAGGGCTAAAGTTTTATCTATAAAGTCAAATAATTCTAGTTTCATGGCAGCCTCCTAAAAAACATTGTTATTTAATTATATCATAATTAAATAACAATATGTTATATCCGCACAAATTTAAGATCACAAAAGTGCACTTACAAAGTTAAATTTAATCATCAACTTTGTAAGTGCAGTTTCTATAGATTGATTTAAATTAGAACTTATCATAATAAATTAATTCCTCTGGCATACCTTTTTCGGTTAGTACTTTTATTACCGAGTTTATCATAGGTTCATTTCCACATAGATAAGCTTCCTTATTTTTACCATCTTCTATAAACTCCTCTATGGCATTATTTACCCTACCACTAAATCCTCTCCATTCGTCGCCTTCCTTAACTCTAGATATACATGGTATGAATTCAAAGTCATAGAGAGTATCTTCAAGTTCTTTAAAATAATCCAAGAAAAATAAGTCTCCCTCGGTTTTTGCTCCAAAATAAAACTTTGCTTTTCTTTTTATATCATTTGACTTCATCCATTTTAGTATAGATAATATAGGTGCAACTCCAGTACCTACTGCTACAAGAATCATCTCTCTATCGTTATCTTGATAATAAAAGTCTCCATACGGTCCATTTATAGTAACCTTATCGCCAACTTGTAAATGTTGATGCACATAAGTTGTTGCAATTCCTTCGGGAACATAACCTATAACTAGCTCTATGGAATCTTTTTCCATAGGAGATGAAGCTATAGAATACGCCCTGTAGACTTCTTCATTATTTCCTTCATATAATGGAGCTTTAAGTTGCATATATTGCCCCGCTTTAAAGCTTATCTCTTCTCCTTTGGAGAGTTTAATTCTTACCTGCTTTATAATAGGAGTAAGATCAGTTATAGATTCTATATTTGCCTCAAACTCTTTTACGTTAAAGAGTTCTTCTGGGATGTGAATCTTCATATCTTGCTTTACTTTACATTGACAAGAAAGCCTTATATTATTCTTTAAATCTTCCTCATCTAAAAATGTAAGTTCTGTTTGTAAAACAGGTCCTCCACCTTCATCAACTTGTACTTTACAATATCCACAAGTTCCCTTTCCACCACATGCTGATGGGATAAATATCTTTTCATCTATAAGTGAAGAAAGCAAGCTATTTCCTCCTTCTATAGTAAACTGCTTATCATCGTTGATTGTTAAACTGACCTCTCCATAATTTCCTATAGTTCTATCGGCTATTGTAAGTAATAATGCGAATAAAGCAGATATTGCAGTAATAGATAATGTAGTCATAAGTATTGTATTCATAAGCATGCCTCCTAACTAGATAGTTTTTTAACTATTGAATCTGTACAATTCCAGAAAATCCTACAAATGCAAGTGCCATAATTCCTGTGATTATAAGTGTAATACCCGGTCCTTTTAAGCCTTCAGGAACAGGAGCATTCTTAATTTTTTGACGTATACCTGCAAGTGCTGTAATAGCTAGTGTCCAACCAAGGCCAGAACCAATACTAAATCCTACAGTTTGCATAAAGTTATAATTTCTAATAATCATAAATAAAGATACTCCAAGTATTGCACAATTTACAGTTATAAGAGGTAAAAATATTCCAAGTGAATAATATAAATTTGGTAAATATTTTTCTAAAACCATCTCTAATAACTGTACAAAAGCTGCTATGCTTACAATAAACACAATAAAACGTAAATATTCAAGTCCTAGTGGCTCTAATATCTTTTGGTAAATAAAGTAATTTATTATAGATGTAAATCCAAGAACTACCGTTACTGCTTGACCAAGTCCTAAGGCAGTTGGGATTTCTTTTGAAACTGCTATGAAAGAACACATTCCAAGAAAATTTGAAAGAATCATATTGTTAGTAAATATGGCTGCTATAAATATCACAAAAGGATTTAATTCTATCATGCTTTAGACACCTCTTTTCTTTTTTCTTTTTTATTTAAAAAGATATTTGCACCCCATATTATCATAGCCAATAAGAAAAAAGCTGCCGGGGGCATAACCATAATTGTCCAAGGAGTAAAGTTTTCTGAAAATATTGTATATCCAAATAACGTTCCAAAACCTAACAACTCTCTTACAAAAGATATCATAAGAAGCACCATAGTGTATCCAAGACCTGATGCAACTCCATCTATTAAAGAAATAAAAGGAGTGTTCTTTTGAGCAAATGCTTCTGCTCTACCCATTATTATACAGTTTGTAATAATAAGTCCTACATAAGGTCCTAATGCCTTACTCATATCTGGATAATATGCTTTTAAAAATATGTCCACTATAATTACATATGCAGATATTATAAGTACCTGCACCATCATCCTTATATGTTTTGGGGTAAATGATCTTATAAGTGAAATTGTAAAAGATGAAAGTGCAGTTACAAAAATCAGTCCAAGGCCCATTATAAGAGAATTTAACATTAAATTTGTTACAGCCAAAGCGGAACAAATACCTAATATCTGACCAAAAACTGGATTATCTTCCCATAGTCCCATTCTAAATATTTCTTTTACTTTTTTCATAGCCTAATCCACCTTCTTTTCCTCTAAGATTTTTCCTATATTTACATTTACAATATCTCTTACAGATTGAGATGTTAAAGTAGCACCTGTAATAGCATCGACATTTGCATTGGGAGAGGGAGAATATACTATATATTCATTCTTTGATTTTTTAAGTTCAATACCTCTAAATTGATTTTTATACCAATCTTCGTCAATTCTTCCCCCAAGTCCAGGTGTCTCTGAATGTGATATAAACTCAATTCCTACAAGTTTAGAATAATCTGCTGAAATCCCTATATAAGCTTCTATGCTACCCCATAGACCTGCCCCTCTAACAGGATAAGCAAAAGCTTTTACATCTTCATTTTCTCCTAATAAATATACTTTTTCACCATCTATTTCTTTAATTGTTATTTTCTCTTTAAACTGTTTATCAATTTTCTCTGGGTCTTGAGATTTAACTGGTATATCAAATACATAAAGAATCTTTTTTTGAAGATCAGCACTTGCTAAAAACTCAATCTGCTCGGCAGTACTATGGTCTAAAAATGCCAGTAAAAATGTATAAATAGCAGTTATTAAAGACATGAAAATTATAGGATAAGCAAATGATTTTTTCATACTGCTACCCCCTCTTTTTTCTTTTTAATTTCTTTTTTATGTTTTTTAAGTCCCTTTATAGCTTCATCTAATATAGGAACAAATGTATTTGAAATAAGAATTGCAAACATCATACCACCTGTGAATAAAGAATAAGTTCTTATTATCATTGTAATAACACCTATCATAACTCCATAAATCCACTTTCCTTCTTTTGTCTTGGCTCCTGAAACTGGATCTGTTGCCATAAACACAGTACCAAATAAGAATCCACCTGAAACTAGTGCAAATAAAGGATTTGCTATCTCAGTATTTCCTCTAAAGTAAATTATACTACCTAAGCCTAAAAATCCTAATAGAGTTCCCGCCATAATTTCCCAAGAAGCTACTTTTTTATAGATTAAATAAACTCCTGCTAGTATAATAAGTATAGCACTAGTCTCACCTATAGAACCTGATATATTTCCTATTAGAAGACTTTTAAAATCTACCATATCACCTGAATTTCTAAAAATAAGCATAGGAGTTGCTTGGGAAACTGCCTCTACCCCTTCTGTTATATATGTAGCAAATCCTCCTGGAAATCCACTCGCAGCCTTTGACCACTGTATTGTAAGTGGGACGGGGAAACTTACGTAGACAAATGCCCTAGCGACTAAAGCTGGATTAAAGACATTTCTACCAAATCCTCCAAATACTGCTTTACCAAACATTACTCCAAATATAATACCTACAATAGCTATCCAATAAGGAATAGATGGTGGTAAGGTCATAGTATACAGAATGCATGTTACAAATACTGCTTCAGATATTTTCTTTTTATTTCTTTTCTCGAAAACGTATTCAGTACCCACACCAAATACCGTTACTAAAGATAAGAGTATTAAAGTTCTCCATCCAAAGAAAAATATTGATCCTATTATAATAGGAATTAGAGATATTATAACGGTTCGCATCATCTTTTGATTCATAAAATATTTAGAAAAACTTTCTTTTAACAAAAAACCACCTCCAAAATTTAATTAAATTAATTAGCTTATATAATTGATACCACTTAATTGTAAATTTATTCACACAATTATAAATTCATTATGTATTATTAAATTTATAATTGAATTTTCAATTAAGCTAAATATAAAAAAACTGTGATTTATAAATCACAGTTTTTTTATATTTAGCTTAATTTTTCAACTTTATATTTATTTTCAAGTTCTTTTATTTTTTCTAAATAAATATCTTGTTGCTGAAGTCTTGTAAATTGAGTTTTAATTTCCTCTTTAACTTCTTCAAAAGCTTTTTCATCTTCTTCTGTTTTATCTTCTAATCTTATAATATGGTAACCAAATTGACTTTTAACTGGTTTTGAAATCTCTCCAATTTCCATAGAAAATGCATGATTTTCAAACTCAGGAACCAATTGACCTCTAGTAAATTCACCTAAACTACCACCATTTTCTTTAGAAGGACAAGTAGAGTATTTAGAAGCTGCTTCTTCAAATCTAAGACCTTCCTCTATCTCCTTACAAATGTCATCGGCTTTTTCTTCACTCGCAACTAGAATATGACTTGCTACCCTAGATGCAGGTTTTTTAAAGTGTTCTTTATGTTCTTCATAATATTTCCTTAGCTCTTCTTCACTTGGATTTACTACTGAAATTAGTTTGTTTAATGCATAACTTTTTAATAATGCTTTTTTACTTTCTTCTAAGAGCTCTTTATACTTTTCTTCTTGATCTATATTGTTCTCTTTAGCATCTAAATATATTAACTCTTGATTTATAAGTTCTTCTATTACCTTTTGAACTCCCTCAGGAGTATTAAATTCTCTTGCTATTTGAGGATCTATTTCATTTAAAAACTTAAATGCATCTTGTTGAGTGATTTCTTTACCATTTACCCTTGCTACAATTTTATTTTCTACCATATTTATCTCCTTTAAAAAAAATTAATAAAAAACCTCTTAAAGATAAAATCTAAAAGAGGTTATTATATTTAATTACATAGTTTCGATATTTTCAGCTTGTAGACCTTTTTGTCCTTGAACTACGTCAAATGTAACTTCTTGGCCTTCTTCTAAAGTTTTGAAACCTTCTTTGTTAATTTGTGAAAAATGTGCAAATACGTCATTACCTTCTTCAGTAGTGATAAATCCGTAACCTTTCTCTGCGTTAAACCATTTTACTGTACCTTTCATTCATATACCTCCGAAATTTTATTTCTTTAATTAGTTGTAAAAACTCCACAAATAAAAATTTCCTTGCTATAGTTAGTTAAAAAGATACTACAGAAATTCTTGTGTTACGTTCTTTTACTACTGAATTAAAGTTCTATAAATAGAATACCATGTATTGTCAAATAATGCAAGCTTTTTTTGAAATTATTTTATATTTTTATTCTTTTTATTTATTTAAATATTGATTACTACAACTATATAATATCTAAAAAATGTTTTCTTCTTTCTTTTATAAGACTACTATAATCTATTATATGTCTTTTATATTCTTCATTCATAAGTGGCGAGGAAAGAATAAAGTCTGCTGTAGCTCTATTATTTGCTACAGGTATATCATAAAGTACTGCTATTCTAAGAAGTGCTTTTACATCTGGATCATGAGGTTGAGCCTCTAATGGATCCCAAAAGAATATCATAAGATCAATTTGCCCTTCACTTATCTTAGCCCCAAGTTGTTGATCTCCTCCCATAGGTCCAGATTTAAATGCTTCTACTTCTAAGTTTAGTCGCTCTTCTATAATACTTGCTGTAGTTCCAGTACCAAAAAGAGTATGCTTTTTTAAAACTTCTTTATTATCACTTATCCACTCTATTAATTCTTTTTTCATATTATCATGTGCAACTAATGCTATATTCTTTTTTTCTAATATATTTATTCCTATTTGTCCCATATATCCCCCTACTTTTTATCTTTACAGATGTTAATTTAATTTAACATCTGCAATCTTTTCATTTGCTTTTTTAATTCCATATTCTATGTTTAATTCCTTAACTTGATCCATATTTGTTATAACTATAGGGGTTATAGTGTCTTTTCCACTATCTTCTATTATGTTTTTATCAAAACTTACTAATAGGTCTCCTGCTTTTACCTGATCTCCAAGTTTTATATTGGATTCAAATCCCTTACCATCTAACTCAACTGTATCTATTCCAATGTGAATAAGAATCTCTAATCCTTCTTTGGATTCTATTGAAATAGCGTGCAAAGTAGGAAATAAGACCTTTATCTCACCTCCAATAGGGGAGTAAATTTTTTCACCAGTAGGCATAATTGCAAAACCATCACCTAACATTTTTTGTGAAAAAACTTCATCGGGAACTTTTTCTAAGCTTACGACTTCTCCATCTACAGGGTTGAAAAGTTCAACATTTCTATCTTTCAATGGTTTGTTATCTTTTTTAAAAAAGTTTTTAAACATAATTTCCCTCCTAGATATTATATAACATATACACTTTTACCCATTAAAATCTCATATAAGCTTTCTTGTTTTCGATAAAAAATATTTTAATATAAAACCTAAAATATAAGTATTAAATAACCTTTTATTTAAGCTCTAAATATTTCCATAAACTTTTCACCTGTTATAGTTTCCATCTCCAATAGATAATTTGAAATCTCTGTTAGCTTAGCCCTATTCTCATTTAGAATTTCTTTAGCTTTTTTATATGCACTATCTATTAGACTCATTACTTCTTCATCTACTTTAAACGATGTTTCTTCAGAACAACTAAGAGAAGAATCTCCTCCTAAGTATTTATTTGAAACAGTCTCAAGTGCCATCATTCCAAAGCGTTCACTCATACCAAAACGTGTTACCATAGTTCTAGCAATCTTTGTAGCTTGCTCAATATCATTTGAAGCTCCTGATGTTATACTACCAAAAACTATCTCTTCAGCAGCTCTTCCTCCTGTAAGAGTAACTATCTTATTAAATAATTCTTCCCTACTCATTAAAACACTTTCATCTTCAGCTATCTGCATAGTATACCCAAGTGCACCTGATGTTCTAGGTATTATGGTGATTTTATGAACTGGGTCTGAGTCAGTTTGATTTGCTGCTACTAAAGCATGCCCTACTTCATGATATGCTATTATCCTCTTTTCCTTTGGAGATATTACAGCAGTTTTCCTTTGATAACCAGCTAATATTACTTCTACTGATTCTTCTAAGTCTTCTTGAATTATCTTTTCTCTATCAAACTTTACAGCTCTTAGGGCTGCTTCATTTATTATATTGGCTAAATCTGCTCCAGATGCACCAGCAGTAGCTCGCGCTATAGCATTAAAATCTATATCCTTATCCATCTTAACTTTTTTTGAGTGAACCTTAAGAACTGCTTCTCTTCCACCTATATCTGGAAGTTCTACTGGTATCCTTCTATCAAATCTGCCAGGTCTAAGTAGTGCATTGTCAAGAGAATCAGGTCTATTTGTAGCAGCTAAAAGTACTACACCTTCATTTCCATCAAATCCATCCATCTCAGTTAATAGTTGATTTAGAGTTTGTTCTCTTTCGTCATTTCCAGAAAGCCCTCCAGAGTCTCTTTTTTTACCTATAGTATCTATTTCATCGATAAATACTATGCAAGGAGCTTTTTCTTGAGCTTGTTTAAATAAGTCCCTTATCTTAGCTGCGCCCATACCTACAAACATCTCTACAAATTCCGATCCAGATATTGAGAAAAATGGTACATTAGCCTCTCCAGCTACCGCTCTTGCAAGAAGTGTTTTACCTGTTCCAGGAGGTCCTACAAGAAGTGCTCCTTTTGGAAGTTCTGCACCTATAGCATTGTATTTTTCAGGTCGATGAAGAAAATCAACTATTTCAGTTAAAGCTTCTTTTGCCTCTTCTTGTCCAGCTACATCTTTAAAAGTCTTCCCACCTTCAGCAGAGACATAGATTTTGGCATTACTTTTACCAAAACTCATAGCATTCCCTCCACCCATTTTCTTTTGCATACTCCTAAAAAGAATTTGACCTAGGGCAAAAAATAGTAAAAGAGGAAATATATATGTGAGTAAAAAGTTTAAAAGTGGAGAAATTTCTTTTGGCACTTTTCTATCATAATCTTTTACATTTGCATCTTTAAGCCTTTTAATCAAATCTGCATCTTCCATTCTACCTGCTATATAAATATTCTTATCATCTTTTTTATTTGATTCTATAGTTATTTCTCTATCTCCTACTTCTACCCTTTTAACTTCTCCATCTTCTAACATAGTTAAAAACGTACTATAACTTATGTCTTTAATTCTAGACTTTGCTATAGTTGGCATTATAAATGCATTTATAACTATAACAACTAAAGTTACTACAACATAATAATAAATTAATTTTTTCTTTGGACTTTTATTTGGATTCTTCTTTGAATTCTTGCGTTCATTCATAATTATCTACCCCTTTATTTAAGTGACTTTAATAATATCTTATAAGATGTATCCATAGCCTTCTCTACATTTATATCTTTATAATATTCTTTTTTTCCAATATAATGTGAAAATGTGGAAACAGAACCTCGAATTGCCATTACAAAATAATAAAAGTCTTCTTCTACTGTTACTATACCATCTTTTTTACCTGTTTCCAATAGATGAACTATTATATTGTTTATAGAACTAAAAAAGTAGTTTGTATTACATCCTTCATCAGCTAAATGTTTGTAAAGTTCTTTCAATCCAGCTGAAGATAAAATACTACTAACTATAAACAGATTACTCTTATAGCTATCCTTTATTATAAGAAGTATTTCATAGTATTTTTCTTTAAAACTTTCTTTTATCATTATTCTATTATAGGAAGATTCCATTTCACTATTCATATAATAAATTAAAGCTTTTGATATAGTCTCTTCTTTTGATCCAAAATAGTCATAGATAGTTCCTTTACCTATATCTGCTGATTTTGCAATATCAGAAACCTTAATGGTATAAAGATTATCTCCTTTTTTTATTAGATTTATAACACCATTAAAAATGGTAACTTCTTTCTTAGAGTATATCTTTTTATCTATCATTTTATTTCACCTCTAGCAGAAATTTTTTTCTAAAAATTTGACAAAATAATTTCCTCCTCCAATATCAATTTATATTCTGACCGACCAGTCGGTCACTTCTTGATTATATTATATCTATAGTTATTGTCAACCATTATAATTTTTTTATTTTTGAAAAACATCAATTTTATAGTATAATAGAAACTTAATGGGAGGTATTTTTATGAAAGAAAAAATAGTAAGTGCATTATCAGTTTTTACATCTATCTTTGCTGCTCTCTGCTGAACAGGCGGCATACTACTTGCACCTCTAGGTTTAGGGGCTCTAGGAACTAGCTATTTTGCAGGAATGTCTAAGTATAAACCTTTATTTGTAATCTTAACAGGTATACTTATATATTGGTCTTACAGTATAATTGAAAAGAAAAAATCTAGTAACAAAACTAAATTGTTCTTTTGGATAACGGTTATAGCTTCCATATTAATTCTTTACTCGCCTAATATTTTAAGACTTTTTAATATAATATAAACATATAGGCAGTCCATTTAAATGGA
>NZ_LTDM01000016.1 GCF_001940565.1 Tissierella creatinophila DSM 6911 | reverse complement strand
TTCAATTTCCGTTTTGAGTTATAAACAACTTGATACTGTATATATACCCAAAATCGGGGGAATCCCAGCCATTTCAATAGATTGAAATGCAGTAAAATAGCTCGCTACAGAGTTCTGCAACGAGCTAATAATATCCTTTAAAGGGGGTAAATTATTGACTATAAGTGTATACTGTGATAGTATACATAATTAGATGGGTTATTCATCTTATTAAAAAGTATTATTGGAGGAATGGAAAATGGAAAAAGGTACAGTGAAATGGTTTAATGGAACAAAAGGATTTGGATTTATATCAGGAGATAATGGCGAAGACGTATTTGTACATTACTCAGCAATTCAAGGAGACGGATTCAAAAGCTTAGACGAAGGCGATCAAGTTGAATTTGAAGTAGTAGAAGGCGACAAAGGCCCTCAAGCAACTAATGTAACTAAATTATAAAAAATTAGAATTTGACATAATATTAGCAGCTTAAAAAGCCCCTTAAGGGGCTTTTATTACGTGGTAGGAGGTTTTTATATATGAAAGACTATTTAATACGAGGCATGGATAAATTAGGAAGAATTAGAGTGTTTATAGCATCTACTACTAATATGGTAGAAGAAGCTAGAAGAATTCATAATACTTCTCCTACTGCAACAGCAGCTCTAGGAAGAAGTTTAACTGCGAGCGTTTTAATGGGAACTATGATGAAAAATGAAGAAGACACTTTAACTTTTAAAATTTCAGGAGATGGCCCAGGAGGCAGTATATTAGTAGTGGCTAAAAATAATGGATATGTAAAGGGAGAAATAATGCATCCAAAGGCAGATTTACCGAGTAGAGAAGATGGTAAACTTGATGTAGGAGGATTGGTTGGAAGAGAAGGAACTATGACTATTATAATGGATTTAGGTCTTAAAGAACCTTATGTAGGAATGTCTAAATTAGTTTCTGGTGAGATAGCGGAAGACTTAGCTCATTACTTTGCTTATTCCCAGCAACAACCATCCGTAGTAAGTCTTGGGGTATTGGTAGGAAAAGATATAACTGTAAAAGCAGCTGGGGGCTATATTATTCAACTATTACCAGGTTCTACAGAAGAAGATATAGTATTGATTGAAGAAGCCTTAAAGAAAATAAAGCCTGTTTCAACTCTTATAGATGAAGGACTTAGTCCAGAGGATATTTTAAATTCTATTTTTAAAGATATCGAAATGGAAATTTTAGAAAAAAAAGAAATAGAATATAAATGTGACTGTTCTAAAGAAAAGATAAAACATATAATAAAAAGTCTTGGGAAAAAAGAAATAGAAGAGATGATAAGTGAAGATCATGGGGCAGAAGTAGTCTGTCATTTTTGTAATACAAAGCATAACTTTGATGAAGAAGAATTAAAAAATATTATGATTGACATTTAAAAAGAAATAATGTATACTAAATAATGTAGTCAAAAAATACTTATTTAATGATTTGCCTATATTAAATTATTTTTATGACATATGCCTCGATAGCTCAGTCGGTAGAGCAGTAGACTGAAAATCTACGTGTCGCTGGTTCGATTCCGGCTCGAGGCACCATGTTTTATGCGGAAGTGGCTCAGTGGTAGAGCATCGCCTTGCCAAGGCGAGGGTCGCGAGTTCGAATCTCGTCTTCCGCTCCACAAGACATATGGCGGCATAGCCAAGCGGTAAGGCAGAGGTCTGCAAAACCTTTACCCCCAGTTCAAATCTGGGTGCCGCCTCCATAAACCAAAACACTCTAAGACTAGTCTTAGAGTGTTTTTTCTTTAGGAGGAATATATGAATAATCCATTTATACCATTAAAAAATGCAGATACAGTTATCATTGCTGGAAATATAAGTGAAGAAATCTATGGGAACTTAAAAAAGATGAATCTAAGAGTTATTAAAACTATACCTCATAAAAAAGTTCATAGCTCTATAAAATATCATCCGGATATAGTAATTCATCCTATAAACAATAACATTTTAGTTACAGAACCTAGCGTATATGAATATTATAAAGAGGAGTTTAAAAATACTAATATAGAGATAATAAAGGGAGAAAAGGACTTAGATTGTAAATATCCACTAGATATTGCATACAATGTAGGAAGAATTGCAAACCTTGCAATACACAATTTTAAATATACAGATGAAGTACTAAAATACTATCTAAAAAAGCAAAACTTAGAATTAATAAATGTAAATCAAGGATATACTAAATGTTCTATTGCAATAATTGGACAAAATGATATTATTACCTCTGATACTTTTATAGACAAAACCCTTAAAAAATACGGTGTTAACTCTTTAAGGATTGAACCTGGAGATATATTTTTAGAAGATCAAGATTATGGTTTTATAGGTGGTTGTACGGGTAATATATCAAATAAGGAGGTGCTTTTTTCAGGGTGTATAGATGAACATCCTGAGAAAGAGAAAATTGAAGACTTTATATCCAATCTAAATAAAAAAATTGTTTATTTGTCTAAAGAAAAAATAAATGATATCGGAACTATAATTAGTCTAAATTGTAACTAAATAGTAAAAATAAAAAGTATATTGAATTTTTATTAAGTGAATACTATTAAATGAAAGGGAGTGATTTTTTGGACCCTATTAAAATTGAAAGTACGGTGCCAGCTGAGAAAATACATCATATTATAGAAGAAATCCCTATAAAAAAGGATGTAAAAATTAGTTATGAAGAATATGAAAATAGATTTAGATATGTATTTTCTTTAAATAAAGAACAAATAGATAAAGACTACTTTTTTTTAGATGCTTTAACTAAATTTGTCCAAGAGATGATAATTAAGTTTTATACTGATGATATTATATCCATAAGTTTAGATAGAAAACTTGGTATGATAGATGGAGAAAAAAGGATAGAAATAATACAAGATGTAAAGGAAGTACTGATTTCTAATACTCTCTTTTTAAAAGAAAAACAAATTATACAAAGGGAAATATTTGATTATTTTATAGAGCATAAGACATTGATAATTGATGGATATTTAAAATTTCGTTCTAAAGGTTTTCATGATTTAGTAGAAAAATCCATTGAATTAGTACTTGGAGATTTTCAACTTGAAGTGGAATATAATGAGTTTATAGACACTCTTAAATTTCTTATAGAAAGTCAAACCCCTGAAATAGATTTAATAAATATAGTTTTAAAAGATGGAGACTATATTCTCATGGATTCGTCCTTTAAAGAAATCGACAACAACCATATAAGCATGATTTTAGAAGAACTTTATTATGGAGAAGTAAGTGAAGGGGATGTCTTGCTAAGCACTGTAATAGCATTAAGCCCAACTAATATAGTAATGCATCTAGGAGATGAATCTAAACGCAAAGATGACTTAACTTCTATATTAGAAGAGATATTTGGAGAAAAAATGAAAATTTGTAAAGGATGTATTGACTGTAAAATATAAAAAATATAATTATCAAAGAAAAAGAGTTTAAAAACTCTTTTTCTTTGACTTTTTTGAAGAAAATGCTATTATTAATAGTAAGACAAGTACAAGCTATCGGACAAAACTGGAGGTAAAGAAAAAATGAGTGAAAAAATTATCAAACCATCAATTTTACCAGGATTTATGGAACTCGTTCCAAAAGAACAAATTCTATTTAATCAAATGAAAGATACAATAAAAACTAACTATGAAAAATTTGGATTTTTACCTATTGATACACCTATAATTGAAAAATCAGAAGTATTACTTGCTAAAAGTGCAGGAGAAACTGAAAAACAAGTTTATAGATTTGAAAAAGGATCTACTGATATGTCTCTTCGCTTTGACTTAACAGTGCCACTTGCAAGATACGTGGCTCAACACTACTCCGAATTGGAATTTCCATTTAAAAGATACCATATTGGAAAAGTCTATAGAGGAGAGAGAAATCAAAAGGGTAGATTTAGAGAGTTTTATCAATGTGATATTGATATAATAGGAAATAATAAATTGGACATTATAAATGATGCAGAAATTCCAGCTGTTATCTATTCTACATTTAAAGATTTAGGTTTCAATGAGTTTACTATAAAGATAAACAATAGAAAGCTTTTAGGTGGTTTTTTCAACTCTTTAGATATAGAAGATATAACTATGGTACTTAGAGTTATAGATAAATTAGAAAAGATTGGACCTGAAAAGACAAAAGAAGAACTAAAACTTCTAGAAGTAGAATATGAAAATATAGAAAGAATTATTAGTTTTATAGAGATAAAGGGCACTAATAGCGAAATTATAGATAAATTAAAAGTCTTAAATATAGATAATGACAGATTTAATGAGGGCTTAAAGGAACTAGAGACAGTAGTAGATTATATAAAACTATTTGGTGTTCCTGAAGATAACTTTAAAATAGATTTAACTATTGCAAGAGGTCTTGACTACTATACAGGGACAGTTTATGAAACATTCTTAGATAATCATAAAGAAATAGGAAGTGTATGTTCTGGAGGAAGATACGATAACTTAGCAAGTTTTTATACAAATCAAAAACTTCCTGGAGTAGGGATTTCAATTGGGCTTACCAGGCTGTTTTATCAGCTCCGAGAGGCTAAAATCATAGAACCTAAAGAGTTTTGCTTAACTAAGGTACTTATAATACCTATGGATGGATTTTTAGATGAGGGAGTAAAACTATCTAATTCTTTAAGAGAGATGGGTATAAATACTCAGGTTTATGTGGAAAAGAGTAAGATAGGCAAGAAGTTTAATTATGCCGATAAGCTAGATATTCCATTTGCAATAGTAATAGGAGAAGAAGAGGCAAAAGAAAAGGTTTATTCTTTTAGAGATATGAAAACAGGAGAACAAGAGAAACTATCTGTATCACAGATAGCAGATAAATTGAAATAATATATACTGAGTATAAATATTAAATATTGACAAACACTTGTAAAGAGTATAATATATATATAGTTAAATATTAAAGGCGTTGAAGGGAAGAGTAAATTATTTCATACTTTTAGAGAGAGAAGACTTTAAGCTGAAAATCTTCTTAAGTTACGATAGTTGAAGACCACCCCTGAGCTGAATCCAAAACATTAAAGGATTATCGCTTTTAAGGCGTTATTAAATTTGAGAACCAACTAGGGTGGAACCACGATAGAATATAACCTTTCGTCCCTACAATTAAATTGTAGGGGTGAAGGGTTTTTTTTAGCAGATAATAGGAGGCAAATAAATGGATATGATAAAAATTACACTACCAGATGGTACAGTTAAAGATTATAAAAAAGGTGTTACTGTATTAGATGTTACAAAAGATATATCAGAAGGTCTTGCAAGAGTTGCCATGGGAGCAGTTGTAAATGGTAATACAAAGGGGCTTCAAGAAGAAATAAAAGAGGACTCTGATTTTAGAGTAGTAAAGTTTGAAGATAAAGAAGGTAAACAAATATTTTGGCATACTTCTTCTCATATAATGGCTCATGCCGTGCAAAATCTATTTCCAGATGCAAAGTTTGCAATAGGTCCTTCAATAGAGAATGGTTTTTATTACGATATAGATACAGAGCATAGATTTACACCAGATGATTTAGAAAAAATTGAAAAAGAAATGAAAAGAATAGCAAAAGAAGACCATGTATTAAAAAGATCAGTTATGAGTAGAGATGAAGCACTAAAATACTTTGAAGAAAAAGGAGAAGTTTACAAAGTAGATTTAATAGAAAAATTTCCTGAAGATGAAGAGATTTCATTTTATGAACTTGGAGATTTTGTAGACCTTTGTGCAGGGCCTCACCTTTATAATACTAAAAAAGTAAAAGCTATAAAACTTTTAAGTATAGCTGGAGCTTATTGGCGTGGCGATGAAAAAAACAAAATGCTTCAAAGAATATATGGAACAACTTATGAAAAAAATAAAGACCTAGAAGAGTATCTTAATAGACTCGAAGAAGCTAAAAAGAGAGATCATAGAAAATTAGGTAGGGAATTAAACCTATTTAGCATGCAAGAAGAAGGTCCAGGTTTCCCATTTTTCCATCCTAAGGGAATGGTTATAAGAAATGAACTTGAAAACTTTTGGAAAAATGAACATGCAAAAAGGGGATACGAGGAGATAAAGACACCAATTATTTTAAATGAAGGTTTATGGCATGAATCAGGCCACTGGGATCATTATAAGGAAAACATGTACTTTACTCATATAGATGATGAAGATTTTGCTATAAAGCCAATGAACTGTCCAGGATCTATTCTAGTTTATAGATCAGAGCCTCATAGTTATAGAGACTTACCACTTAGATGGGGAGAACTAGGACTTGTTCATAGACACGAACTTTCAGGTGCTTTACATGGACTTATGAGAGTAAGAAGCTTTACTCAAGATGATGCTCACCTTTATACACTACCTTCTCAAATTAAAAAAGAGCTTATAGATATAATTGAATTAGCAGACCATATGTATGAAGTATTTGGATTTAAATACCATATAGAATTATCTACTAGACCAGAAAACTCAATGGGTACTGATGAGCAATGGGAAATAGCTACAAATGGTCTTAGAGAAGCTTTAGAAGAAAAGAAAATAGACTATATAGTAAATGAAGGAGACGGAGCTTTTTACGGTCCTAAGATAGATTTTCAACTTGAAGATGCCATAGGAAGAACTTGGCAGTGTGGTACAATTCAACTTGACTTTCAAATGCCAGAGAGATTTGATATAAACTATATAGATAAAGACAACGAAAAGAAAAGACCTGTAATGATTCATAGAACTATATTTGGGAGTATTGAAAGATTTATGGGTATATTGATAGAACACTATGCAGGGAAGTTCCCAGTATGGCTTGCACCAGTTCAAGCTACTATTTTACCTATTTCAGATAAGTTCAATGATTATGCTTATGAAGTACGAGATAAGATGAAACAAGAAGGCATAAGAGTTGAAATAGATGATAGGGCAGAAAAAATAGGATACAAGATAAGAGAAGCTCAAATGAAAAAGATACCTTATATGCTAATAGTAGGTGAAAAAGAAGTTTCTGAAAATAAAGTTTCTGTAAGAGATAGAAATGATGGAGATATAGGTCAAGTAGATGTAAAAGAGTTTATAGCACGAATGATAGATGAAATAAAAAACAAAGCAAAGTAAATATTGTACAATTTCAGTTAATATCCCCTATCAATATGATAGGGGATATTTTATTAACAAATAAATTACTCTTATAATAATTCTTTTTAATTTTTTATATTAGTGATATAATTATAGAATATACTAAATATTATAAAAATGGGGGGATTTATATGAAAAAATTTGAAGACAAGGTTGTAATAGTTACAGGGGGAGGTTCAGGAATTGGATTTGGAATAGCAACAGCATTTGCAAAAGAAGGAGCAAATCTAGTACTGACAGGAAGAACTGAAAAAACTTTACTTAAAGCTAAAGAAGAATTAGAAAAAGAATATAATGTAAAAGTTCTAGTTCAAGTTGCAGATGGTGGAAAAGAAGAAGACGTAAAGGTGGCTATCTCCAATATAGTTAATGAATTTGGAAAGATAGATGTACTCATTAATAATGCTCAAGCTTCTAAATCTGGAAAGAAATTAGAAGAACACAGTAAAGAAGATTTCGATTTAGCTATCAATTCTGGATTATATGCTACATTCTTTTATATGAGAGAAGCACTTCCTTATTTGAAGAAAACAGAAGGTTCAGTTATAAACTTTGCATCTGGGGCAGGTATATCAGGAAGAGATGGTCAATCTTCTTATGCGGCAGCTAAAGAAGGAATAAGGGGTCTCTCTAGAGTAGCTACTACAGAATGGGGAGAGTTTAATATAAATGTAAACGTTATATGTCCACTAGTAATGACAAAGGCTCTAGAAAATTGGAGAGAGGAATATCCAGAACTTTATGAAAAAACTATAGGACAAATTCCTATGGGAAGATTTGCAGATGGAGAAAATGATATTGGAAGATTATGTATATTCTTATCATCTGAAGATGGAAAATATATAACCGGTGAAACTATAAGTTTACAAGGCGGTTCATCATTAAGACCTTAATTTATTTTAAATACAATATATAAGATATAGATTTTCTAAAAAAGTAGCAATCTTTTGATTGCTACTTTTTTAAGTTCATTCGGTGTTATATTTAAGAAAAAGTAAATTTACAATAACTAAATTTTTATATTGACATTTTATAAACTTAATTGTATACTTGTATACAATTAGAATAAATTTTATCTATTATGTACTTATTAAACTATACTTTAGGAGGAATTTTATGAATAAGCTTGATAAAAAAAGTAATCTACTAGAACAGGATCCTTATAGATATAAATTACAGGATGTAGAAGAGCCGAATCTTCATCGAGAAATCTACTCCTATACAGAGGTGCCTAAAATATCATTTAATCATCGTCATGTACCTATAGGAATGCCAGAAGATATATGGATCACTGATACTACATTTAGAGATGGACAACAATCAAGAGTTCCTTATACAGTAGAACAAATAGTTGATCTATATAAGATGATGCATCGTTTAGGTGGACCAAATGGTATCATCCGTCAAACGGAATTCTTTATCTATAGTGATAAAGATCGTGAAGCAGTAAGAAGATGTATGGAACTTGGTTATGATTTTCCCGAAATCACTTCATGGATAAGAGCTACAAAAGAAGATTTCAAATTGGTTAAGGATATGGGAATAAAAGAAACAGGTATCCTAGTTAGCTGCTCTGATTATCATATTTTTAAGAAATTAGGAAAAACCCGTAAAGAAGCTATGGATGGTTACTTATCAGTGGTTAAAGATGCATTAGAAGTAGGTGTTCTTCCACGTTGCCATTTAGAGGATATCACACGAGCAGACTATTATGGATTTGTAGTTCCATTTGTAAATGAATTAATGTCTTTATCAAAAGAGGCCAATATTCCAATCAAGATTCGTGCTTGCGATACAATGGGCTATGGTATTTCTCTACCAGGAGTTGCAATGCCACGAAGTGTTTCAGGCATAATTTATGGGCTACAACATTATTCAGATGTTCCCTCAGAACTTTTAGAATGGCATGGACACAATGATTTCTATAAAGCAGTAATCAATGCAACCACAGCTTGGCTTTATGGATGTTGTGCCGTGAACTGCTCTCTACTGGGTATTGGAGAACGTACTGGTAATGTACCTTTAGAGGCTATGGTATTTGAATATGCATCTTTAAGGGGTAGTTTTGATGGTATGGATCCTACGGTTATTACAGAAATAGCAGAGTACTATGAAAAAGAGATAGGTTACAATATACCACTTATGACACCGTTTGTAGGTAAGAACTTTAATTTAACTCGTGCCGGCATTCATGCAGATGGTCTACTTAAGGATGAAGAAATATACAATGTTTTTGATACAAAGACATTGTTAAATCGTAGTGTAGTAGTATCAGTGAGTAATACATCTGGCTTAGCTGGGATTGCTTACTGGATTAATTCATATTATAACTTACCACCTGAAAAGGCTATTAAAAAGAATGACCCATTGGTTATATATATAAAAGAATGGGTGGATAAAGAATACAGTTGTTGTCGAACCACTAGCATTAGTGATGAAGAACTTGAATATTTAATTGAGGAATATAAATCTGATTTAGTAGAAAAAAAATAGCCTTTATCAAATTAACTTCAATGATGTTATAATATTTAAGAGTAACATAAAATGGGGGTAAATATGATAAAAAAAGATTCTAAGTCATTAAGTATGTCTGTTTTTGAAGAACTAGAAGAAAAAATTCTTAACGGAAAGATTAAACCTGGTGAGAATCTTACAGAGATTAAACTATCTTCAGACATAGGAGTAAGTCGTACTCCAGTTCGAGAAGCACTTCGTATGTTAGAGCAAAAAAACTTAGTACAAATTACTCCTAATAAAGGAGCAATAGTCCTAGGAATCAATGAAAAGGATTTAAATGATATCTATACCATACGCATGAATATTGAAGGATTAGGTTCTCGCTGGACTGTAGAGAATATAACGGATGAACAGATAAAAGAATTGAAAGAAATTGTGGAGTTACAAGAATTCTATATGATGAAAAACTCCTTGGAGCAAATCAATCAACTAGATGCTAAGTTTCATGAAAAAATGTACGAATATAGCAATAGTAGAACTCTACAGCATATGTTGTCAGATTTACATCATATGATTAAGCGTTATAGAAAGATTTCTTTTAACTCCAAAGGAAGGACTGAAAAAGCCATCCAAGAACATCGGGAGATTTTGGAAGCGGTGATAAATCATGATCCAGATGCTGCTGAGAGACTAACGATAAATCATATCATCAATGCAAAAGAAAATTTATTAAAAATAATCAAGACAAAAGTGAAAAATTAACAAGCTAATTGTCGTGTTTAAAAAAGGAGTGTAATCATGGGACTAACTTTAGTAGAAAAGATTATTAAAAATCATTTGGTTTCCGGGGAAATGAAAATCGGCCAAGAAATCGGACTAAGAATTGATCAAACATTAACCCAAGATGCTACTGGAACTATGGCATATCTGGAATTTGAAGCTATGGATATTCCACGTGTAAAAACTGAACTCTCCATAGCATATATTGATCATAATACTTTGCAATCTGGTTTTGAAAATGCTGATGATCATCAGTATATCCAGACCGTAGCTAAAAAGCATGGAATATTGTATTCTAGACCTGGAAATGGTATTTGCCATCAAGTTCATTTAGAACGTTTTGGTATTCCGGGAAAGACCCTTTTAGGATCAGATAGTCATACCCCAACAGGTGGTGGCATAGGAATGTTAGCCATAGGAGCTGGAGGATTAGATGTAGCTGTTGCAATGGGTGGAGGTGCTTATCATATTCAAATGCCTCGTATCATCAATGTGGAATTAACTGGAGAACTATCTTCTTGGGTAAGTGCGAAGGATATTATATTGGAAGTTCTTCGTCTTCTAACTGTTAAAGGTGGTGTAGGTGCAATTATAGAGTATAGCGGATCTGGATTAGCTAATTTAAGCATTCCTGAACGTGCAACTATTACTAATATGGGGGCTGAACTTGGTGCTACTAGTTCTATTTTCCCTTCAGATGAAGTCACGCAAAAATTTCTTAAAGCCCAAGGCCGTGAGTCTGATTGGAAAGCATTATCTGCAGATACTGATGCAGTATATTCACAAAAGCATACTATTGACTTAAATAAATTAACCCCAATGGCAGCTTGTCCGCATAGTCCAGATAATGTTCATCCAATTTCAGAGCTTGGAAATATAAAAGTAGATCAAGTGTGCATAGGTTCTTGTACAAACTCTTCTTTGGCAGATATGCTAAAAGTTGCATCTATTTTTAAGGGAAAGACCATTCATCCTGAAGTAAGCGTTTCTATATCGCCAGGTTCTAAGCAAGTACTTACAATGCTTTCAAAAAGTGGTGCATTAACAGATCTAATCTCTGCCGGTGCTCGAATCTTAGAATGTGCATGTGGTCCATGTATTGGTATGGGATTTTCTCCTATTTCAAAGGGAGTGAGTCTTCGTACTTTTAACAGAAACTTTGAAGGGAGAAGTGGTACTGCTGATGCCAGTGTTTATTTAGTTAGTCCCGAAACAGCAGCAGCATCGGCACTAACAGGATATATAACAAATCCTACTACTTTAGACCTTGAGCTAAAAATAGATACACCGGAATTTTTCGATATTGATGATTCAATGATTTTAAATCCAGTTAGTGCGGATAAATATGATGAGGTTACAGTACTTAGGGGACCTAATATTAAACCTTTGCCAATTGCTGAGCCTTTAGCAGAGAGTTTAAAAGCTAAAGTGTTATTAAAGGTAGGCGATAATATAACAACTGATCATATTATGCCGGCAGGAGCAAAAATTTTACCTTATCGATCAAATATTCCTCATCTGTCTAAATTTTGTTTTAATCAGGTAGATCCTGAGTTTAGCCAAAGAGCTTTAGAAGCTGGCAAAGGATTTATTATTGCTGGTGCAAATTATGGTCAAGGATCTTCAAGGGAGCATGCTGCGTTAGTACCCCTTTACTTGAATATAAAAGCAGTAATTGCCATCAGTTTTGCACGTATCCATAGATCCAATTTAATCAATGTGGGAATATTACCCTTAACTTTTGAAAATCCAGATGATTATCAAAAAAATGAATTGGGAGATTTGCTAGAGTTAAGTAACTTGGATAAAGATCTAGGAAACAAAGATAATCTGGTATTGGTAAATCAAACAAAATCAATTTCTATTCCACTTAAAGGTCAATTCTCAGATCGTGAGATAGAAATTCTTAAAGTTGGTGGACTTTTAAATTATACAAAAGGTAAATAAATATAAATAGAAATATCCACAATAGTACTAGATAATTATTGGATTTAACTGATTAGCCCTAATAGATATGATAAGGGATTATTAATAGAAGGGGGGTGTGCCACTAGGTATATAATTTTAATTAATTGTATATCTAGTAGCACTGGTTATGAATAAAGAAATACAAATTGCATTAGAACATTTTTCTAAAGTTATAGAGTCTCAACTTGAGCGTGTAAACAAGATGAAAGTTCAAGAGGATTTTATTGACTATGGAACTACAAATCCTATTATAATTGGAATTTGTGGTGGAGATGGTATAGGACCTGTTATTACAAACGAGGGTCATAGGGTTTTAGAATTACTTTTGGCAGATGAAGTTAAAAAAGGTAATGTTCAATTTAAGGTGATTGAAGGATTGACAATTGAAAATCGTATTAAAGTAGAAAAAGCTATTCCAGATGATGTATTATCTGAGCTCAAAAGCTGCCATGTTATTCTCAAAGGACCTACTACTACGCCACAAAAACAAGATGGTAGACCTAATATTGAAAGTGCCAATGTAGCGATGCGTAAAGAATTGGACTTGTTTGCTAATATCAGACCAGTAAAGGTACCAGATCAGGGCATCAACTGGGTTCTTTTTAGAGAAAATACTGAAGGAGCTTATGCCGTAGGCAATCAAGGTATCAATATCACTGATGATTTGGCAGTGGATTTTACCATTACTACTTATCAGGGAACTGAAAGAATTGCATCATTAGCTTACGACTATGCACGTAAGAATGGATTTAACAAGATGTCTTTAATAACTAAGGCTAATGTCATTAAAACCACTGATGGAAACTTTTTGGAAGTTTGTCATAAAGTTGCCAAGGATTATCCTGAGATAGACACAGATGAATGGTATGCTGATATTATGACTGCAAAGCTTATAGATGAGAAACGCCGTCGTGATTTTCAAGTCATGCTGCTGCCTAATTTATATGGGGACATCATCTCTGATGAAGCAGCTGAATTTCAAGGTGGAGTTGGAACTGCTGGAGCAGCAAACATCGGAAAAAGATATGCCATGTTTGAAGCTATCCATGGTTCAGCACCTCGTATGATAGAAGAAGGTAGGGGAGATTATGCTGATCCTTGTTCTATATTAAGAGCTGCAGCTATGTTGCTTTCCCATATCGGATACCAGAACAAATCCGATAGATTGACAGATGCTTTAGACATATGCACTTTTGAAGAAAAGAAGATTGCTATTACTGGACGTAGTGATGGAGCTACCTGTCAAGAATTTAGCAATTATGTTATGGAAAAACTATAAAAAGACCCTATAGAATAGACTTTTTTAATTTGTCTATTCTATAGGGTCTTTTATAAACTTGCAGAGCTTTTTTTACGTTGCATAGTTAAACTTTGGTTTATATGCTTTAAATATCTCATCTAATTCTTCATTGTCTATAGTTTCCTTATCCATTAAAACCTTTGATATATTGTGTAAGATATCTATATTTTCATTTATAATTTTCTTAGCTTCACTATAAGCATCATCAGTTATGATTTTAATTTCTTTACGAATAAAATCATAATTATATCTTATATACACTTCATCTAAAGCTAAGTTTCCCATCTCAGTCATGCCATAACTACAGACCATTTCCCTAGCTATATTAGTTGCCTTACTTAAATCATCTTTAGCCCCTGTAGTTACTTCATTAAATATAATCTCTTCAGCAGCTCTTCCTGCCAATAGACATATTATTTTATCTTCAAGTTCTCTTTTAGTGTGTAAGTATCTATCTTCTTCTGGAAACTTCAACACATATCCAAGTGCCTGACCACGGGGAACTATAGATATCTTTTGAACTATATCGGTATTTAAGATTTTAGATGTTAAAGCATGACCTGCTTCATGAAAAGCTACAGTTCTTTTTTCTTTTAAAAGAACCGTAGGATTTTTGAGTTCAAGTCCTGCTATAACTCTTTCAATGGCCGCATCAAACTCTTTACTTGAAATTATATTTTTATTGTTTCTTACAGCTATTATAGCTGCTTCATTTGCAATATTTGCAAGTTCAGCTCCAGAAAGTCCAGTAGTTTTCTTAGCTAAGTCTTTAATCAGTAAATTTTTACACAAAGGTTTATCATTTGTATGAACTTGTAAAATTTTTTCTCTAGCATTCATATTAGGATTTCCTATATGAATATGTCTATCAAACCTTCCAGGTCTTAGTAGAGCTTCATCTAGCAGATCTAGTCTATTAGTAGCGCCTATTACTATAACTGTTTCACTACTATTAAATCCATCTAATTCTACTAATAGTTGATTTAGTGTTTGATCTTTTTCATTATTGGATTCTGAATTACGCTTGGTACCTATAGCATCTATTTCATCTATAAAGATGATACTTGGTGCTTCTTTTTTAGCTTTTTCAAACAAAGTTCTAACCCTTTTAGCTCCTACACCAACATATTTTTCCACAAACTCAGAGCCACTTGCATAAAAGAATGTAGAGTTTGTTTCCCCAGCTACTGCCTTTGCAAGAAGTGTTTTTCCGGTTCCTGGGGGGCCATAAAACATTATGCCTTTGGGAATTTTTGCACCCATCTTTTTATATTTTAAAGAGTTGTTTATAAAACCTATAGTTTCTTGGAGTTCTTCTTTTATTTCTTCAAGTCCTGCTACATCTTTAAACGAAACATCTGGTCTAACTTTATCTCTATCATTTTCTTTTTCTGTTGCAAGAATTGAGGGTACAAGTTGTGGGTTAGATTTATAACTTTTATTTAAAAGAAATAGAATCATTGTAACAGAAAAAACAGCTATTCTATCCCTTGAAGTTATAGCTTCTAAATCTTTTATAGGAACAAAATACTGTAAAATCACAAGTGACGATGCTATAATCCCTAGCATTAGAAAAAGTGAAATTATCTTTTTACTTTTCAATATATCTCCTCCCGAAAGTTTTGTAAGCTTAGTGTATCCATTTAATAGTAAAATATAAAAAATAATAGTAAAATACAAAAAAACTTTAAAAATATTTGACAAAGTTTAAAAATTAGCATATACTATTAAAGAAAAGAAAATTAAATATGATTAAAACAATGAAAGTAGAAGTTTCCGCTTCTCACCTTATAGCTATGGCTCATATGGTCAGTTAAAACAAATATAAATCTTATGTGTATAAGATTTATTATTCATGTAAACTTAGAGCGGGTATTTTTATACCGGCTCTTTATTATTTTAGGAGGTGCTATATTATTAAAGAACTTCAAATCAATGAGGAAATCAGGGAAAAAGAAGTAAGGTTAATTGATGCAGATGGTGAACAACATGGTATTGTTCCTATCAAAAAAGCAATGGATATTGCAATAGAAAGAAATTTAGATTTAGTTAATGTTGCTCCAACAGCTAAACCCCCTGTATGTAAAATCATAGATTATGGTAAGTACAAGTATGAATTAGCAAAAAAAGAAAAAGAAGCAAGAAAAAATCAAAAGATTATCAATATAAAGGAAATAAGACTTACTCCAAATATTGAATCACATGATTTAAATGTTAAAGCTAAGAGAGCTAATGAGTTTTTACAATCAGGAGATAAAGTAAAAGTATCTGTAAGATTTAGGGGTAGAGAGATGGGTCATACAGATATTGGAAAAGTTGTATTAAAAGATTTTGCTGAGCTGACAAAAGATTCAGGAAACGTAGAAAAGCATCCAAGATTAGAAGGAAGAAATATGACAATGTTTTTAACCCCGAAAGCAGAGTAAGTTTAGGAGGAAAATTTGATGGGAAAAATGAAAACACATAGAGGTTCTGCAAAAAGATTTTCAAGAACCGCTTCAGGAAGATTAAAAAGATTTAAGGCATACAGAAGTCACTTAACTGGTAAAAAATCAGCTAAAAGAGTTAGAAACTTAAGAAAAAGCAGTTTAGTAAGTAAAGGTGACCAAAGAAGAATAGACGCAATGTTACCAAGATAAAAAGTTATTTAGATATTAGGAGGAGTTGCAGTAATGGCAAGGGTAAAAAGAGGCGTAAACGCTAAGAAAAAACATAAAAAAGTATTAAAACAAGCTAAAGGTTATTATGGAGCTAAAAGCAAATTATTTAGACCTGCTAATCAGGCAGTTATGAAATCATTAAACTATGCATTTATTGGTAGAAAACAAAGAAAAAGAGATTTTAGAAAACTATGGATTACAAGAATAAACGCAGCAGCTCGTGCGAACGGAATGAGCTATAGCAAGTTTATAAGTGGATTAAAAAGAGCAAATATAGAAGTTAATAGAAAAATGCTATCAGAGATGGCTATACATGATGCGGCTGGTTTTACAAAACTAGTGGAAATGGCAAAAAGTAACTAAGAAAAAGTTCCTGGTAGGGACTTTTTCTTTTTTAAAACAGTTAAAAGCTATGTTTTTATGTCATAAATTTTTATGGAGGAATAGGATGAATTACTTAAAGAGAAAGGCATTAAAATTTCAGTTAAATCCTCCTGCAGTACTCGCAGGTGGGTTTTTAAGCTTGATTCTTATTGGAGCTATACTTTTAAACCTACCTCTAGCTTCTAAAAATGGTGAGAGTATAGGATTTATAAATGCTTTATTTACTTCTTCTTCTGCAGTGTGTGTTACAGGTCTTGTAGTAGTAAATACGGCCAAACATTGGACTTTATTTGGTCAAATAGTTATAATTTCTCTTATACAAATGGGAGGTTTAGGATTTATGACCATGGCTACCATGGTAGCCTTATTACTTGGAAAAAAGATAAGATTAAAGGAAAGACTTATTATAAAAGAACAATTAAACCAAGATAGCATGGGAGGTCTGGTCAAACTTACAAAATATGTAATATATATAACTTTGGCTATTGAGTCTTTAGGAGCTATATTACTTTCTTTTACCTTTATTCCCGATCATGGCTGGGTAAAAGGTATATGGTTTTCAGTGTTTCATTCTATTTCTGCATTTTGTAATGCTGGATTTGACATAATGGGAGATAGCCTAGTACCTTTTGTAGGTGACCCATGGATAAATATAATTATAGCATCCTTAGTTATTTTAGGAGGACTTGGATTTTCAGTTTATGTTGATATATATAGGCATAGAAAGTTTAAAAAATTAACCTTGCATTCAAAGATAGTTATAACTATGACATTTATACTACTTTTACTTGGAACAATAATTTTATTTATGATAGAACATAATAATCCAGATACAATAGGAAACTTTGATAATAAAACAAAAGTTTTAGCATCTTTCTTTCAGTCAGCTATAACTAGAACAGCTGGGTTTAATTCCATAAATCTAGGAGCTTTAAAGGATACTTCTGTATTTTTAATGATAATTCTTATGTTTATAGGTGGATCTCCTGGTTCTACAGCAGGTGGTATTAAAACTACTACCTTTGGTGTATTAGTACTAACGACCTTCTCTACCATCAGAGGAAATAGGGATGTAGGGGTATTTAATAGAAGGATTTCTTATGAAATTGTAAATAGGGCTTTAGCCATAATAATGATAGCACTTACTATAATATTAATAGTATCTTTTACGCTCTCAATAACTGAAGAAGCAGGATTATTAGATCTTATGTTTGAAACTACATCAGCTTTTGCTACTGTAGGGCTTACTAGAGGAATAACTCCCTCTCTTTCAGATGCAGGAAAACTTTTAATATCAAGCACTATGTATATAGGAAGGGTAGGAGCTCTTACCATGGCTTTTGCTTTTGGAAGTTCCAAAAAACATAAAACATATAGAGAGGCAGAGGAAAATATAACTATAGGATAAAGGAGTGGGAAATTTGAAGTCATTTGCTGTTATTGGATGCGGGAGATTTGGTGCTGCTGTTGCAAAAGTGCTTTCAGAATTAGGCAATGAGGTGCTTGCCATAGATATAAATGCAGATGCAGTTAAAGATATAGCAGAATTTGTAACATATGCTGTAGAGGCAGATGTAATGGATGAATCAACTTTAAGAGACCTAGGTATTAGCAATATGGATGCGGTAGTAGTAAGCATAGGTTCTAATATTCAGGCTTCTATAATGGCTACACTAATTGCCAAAGAATTAGGGGTTAAAAGAGTTATATCAAAAGTTCACACAGAACTTCATGCAAAAGTTTTAAGGAAAATCGGAGTAGATAGGGTTATATTTCCAGAAAGAGATATGGGTAGAAGAGTTGCACATAATCTTGCATCACAAAACATATTGGACTATATAGAAATATCACCAGAATATTCTATTGTTGAAATAGAAGTACCAGATAGCTGGGTTGGAAAAAACTTAAAGGAATTAAAGCTTAGAAACAAATATGGGGTAAATGTAATTGCTATTAAAGGGGAATACGATATAAACGTCTCTCCTACATCAGAAGTTATAGTAAAGGATAAAGATATAATAATAATAATTGGATCAGTAGAAGATGTTGCAAAAGTTGAGATAAGAGTTGGAAGTGAAAAATAAATGATAGAAATTACTTCCGACAAAAACCCTATTATAAAAGAAATAAAAGCTTTATCTAGAAAGAAAAATAGATGGAGAGAAAAACTCTTTATTATAGAGGGGATAAAAGTAATAGAAGAAGCAATAAAAGCTTCTATGGGGATAAAGTACATTTTTTTTAGTGAAATATTACTTGAAGCAGATGGAGGAGAAGTTTTTTTCAACAAAATAAAAGATAGAAAAGAAACAGTGAAACTTTCAACAAAAATTTTCAACCAGATTACTAATCTAGATAGTCCTCAAGGAGTACTAGCTATAGTTGAATTTAAGGAAAGAGAAATAACTGATCTTTATAAAAAAGAATTACCATTTATTATATTTTTAGATGGATTAAATGATCCTGGCAACTTAGGAACTATAATAAGAACAGCAGATGCATTTAGAGTAGATGCTATAGTTCTTGGTGAGGATTGTGTAGATCCTTATAATTCTAAGGTTGTAAGATCTACTATGGGATCTATATTTAGAGTTTCTCTATATAATGTAAAAGACAATGAGGACTTTTTTGACAATATGAAGAAAAGAGATATAGATATCATAACAACATCTCTAAGTGGAAAACCTCTAGAGAGAAAAGACTTTTCTGGAGGTTTTGTATTAGTGATAGGAAATGAGGCCAATGGAGTTAGAAAAAATATAATAGAAAGATCTACTAAAGAAATAAAAATTCCTATGCCAGGAGGAGCAGAATCATTAAATGCTGGAGTGGCTGCTTCTATTATAATGTATGAAGCTATGATGAATAGAAATTAAACTTTTGAAAACTTAAAGGTTTCTGTTATAATTAAACATATCACAAAATAGAAATTATAGGATTTAAATATTTAGTCTTACGGAGGTAACTTGATGAAAGAAAAACTAGAAGAGATTAAACATCTAGCAATTAAAACAATTGAAGGTATAAAGACTCTTGAAGAACTTGAAAATTTTAGAATAAAGTTTTTAGGCAAAAAAGGAGAACTTACTTTAGTACTAAGAGATATGGGTAAACTTAGTAAAGAAGAAAGACCTATAGTTGGACAAATTGCAAATGATATTAGAAAAGAAATTGAAGATAAACTTAGTGTTGTAAAGATGGAATTTATAAAAAAGGCTAAAAAAGAAAGAAACGAAAAAGAAAAAATCGACATAACTATAGATACTAACAATATTATGATAGGCCATAGACATCCTCTTTTAAAGACAATAGATGAATTAGAAGATCTTTTTATAAGTATGGGATTTACTGTAGTAGAAGGACCTGAAATCGAGACTGTAAAAAACAACTTTGATTCGTTAAACTCTCCAGAAAACCATCCATCTAGAGACTTATCTGATACATTTTATTTAAATGATGAGCTTCTTTTAAGAACACATACTTCGCCAGTACAGATAAGAGCCATGAAAGAGATGGGAGTTCCTTTAAAAGTAATATCTGCGGGTAGAACTTTTAGATTTGATGATGTAGATGACACTCACTCGCCTATGTTTCATCAATTAGAAGGGCTTGTAATAGGAGAAGGGGTTTCGATGGCGAATTTAATCCATACTTTAGATATCTTTATAAAAGAATTGTTTGGAAAAGATATGCAAACACGTTATAGACCACATCACTTTCCATTTACGGAGCCAAGTGCAGAGGTAGATGTTTCATGTATCAAATGTAGAGGTGAAGGATGTTCTGCTTGTAATTTTACAGGGTGGAGCATGGAACTCTTAGGATGCGGTATGGTTCATCCTAAAGTATTAGAAAACTGTGGCATAGATTCAGAAAAATATACTGGTTTTGCTTTTGGTATGGGTATAGATAGGATTACTATGGTAAAGTATGGAATAACTGATATAAGATTATTATTTGAAAATGATATGAGATTTTTAAAACAATTCTAGAAAGGACGGGAAAAAATGCTATTACCTATAAGATGGTTAAAAGATTATATAGATACACAAAAAAGTGGGAAAGAACTAGCGGACGGTTTGACCCTTTCTGGATCTCATGTTGAGTCTATTTATTCTATGAATAAAGGAGTTAAAGGAGTAATTGTAGGAAAGATTATAGAAATTGAAAAACATCCAGATGCAGACAAACTTGTTATATGTAAGATAGATATTGGAAGAGAAGTGTTAGATATAGTAACTGGAGCTACAAATGTAAGAGAAGGACAATTTGTACCTGTAGCAACTGTAGGAACTATTCTTCCGGGAGAGATTATAATCCAAAAGACAAACTTTAGAGGAGTAGATTCTTTTGGAATGCTTTGTTCTTTAAAAGAACTAGGATTTAATGAAAATGTAATCTCAAAACCGATGAAAGATGGAATATTTATATTAGATAAAGAATATCCACTAGGAACTGATATAGTAGATGTACTTAATTTAAATGATGAGGTAATAGAATTTGAAATTACTCCAAATAGACCAGATTGTTTAAGTATACTTGGCATGGCAAGAGAAACTGCTGCAAGTTTTGAATTGCCACTTAAAGAACCTGAAATAAGCTTTGAAACGATGGACAATATTTCAGATTATATAAAAGATATAGATATAGAAAGTAAAAACTGTAATAGATACTATGCTAGAGTTGTAAAAGATGTAGTTATAAAAGACTCACCTATGTGGATTCAATTAAGACTTATGGAAGCGGGTATAAGACCTATTAATAACATAGTAGATATAACCAATTTTGTAATGTTAGAATTTGGTGAACCTCTTCATGCTTTTGATTTAGAAAAGATAAGTGGAGAAAAGATAATAGTAAGACAAGCTAAAACTGATGAAGCATTTATATCTTTAGATGGAGAATCACGCAAATTAAATGAAACGGATCTAGTTATAGCAGATGATAAAGAACCTATAGCTATAGCAGGTGTCATGGGAGGACTTCATTCAGAAGTCACAAAAGATACTAAACTCATACTTATTGAAGGTGCAAATTTTGATCAAAGAAGCGTAAGACTTACTTCTAAGAGACTTTCACTTAGAACAGAAGCATCTAATAGATTTGAAAAAGGACTTGATCCTAATCTATGTCAAATTGCAGCAGATAGAGTATGTCAGCTTATAGAACTTACTAAATCAGGTAAGATAGTTGATTCTTTTATAGATAAATATAAAGAAAAGAAAGAAGAAAAGACTATCTCTTTACGACCGGAAAGAGCAAATATGCTTTTAGGGCTAGATATAAACGAAGATATAATGATAAAGTATTTAAATCTATTAGGATTAAAATCTGTCTATAAAGAAGGACTGATATATACTACAGTTCCTACACGTAGAATAGATATAGATATAGAGGCAGATCTTATTGAGGAAATAGGAAGACTTTATGGTTTTCATAATATAGAGAGTAAATCTTTAATTGGAGAACTTACAAGAGGAGTAAAGCCTTTTTCTAAAACTATAGAAGATGAAGTCAAAAAAACTTTACTTGGAATCGGATTTAACGAAGTCATGACTTATTCTTTTATAAGTCCTAAAGTTTATGATAAAACAAATATAGATAAGAAAAGCCATTTAAGAGATTATATAAAAATCCTTAATCCACTTGGAGAAGATTATAGCGTTATGAGAACTACTTTAGTTCCTACTATGATGGATTTATTTAGTAGAAACTATAATAAAAGTGTAAAAAGTGCATTTGCATTTGAAATAGGAAATATATTTTTGCCTAAAGAACTTCCTATAGTTAATCTTCCAATCGAGCAAAAAGTTTTATCTATAGGTTTTTATGGAGAAAAAGACTTTTACTTCTTAAAAGAAACAGTAGAAAAACTTTTGTGCAAATTAGGTATAAAAGATATAGAGTATAAAAGAGAAGAAGAAAATCCAGTATTTCATCCTGGAAGAACTGCGAAAGCTTTCGTGAACGGAATAGAAATTGGAACTATGGGAGAAGTTTATATAGATGTATGTGAAAACTATGATATAAATTCTAAAGTATATATAGCAGAATTAGACTTTGAAAAAATAATGGAACTTTGTAATTTTGAAAGAAAATATAAATCTCTTCCCAAATATCCTTCTACTTCAAGAGATATAGCTGTGATAGTAGATGAAGAAATTCTAGTAGGGGATATTAAATCGCTTATAATAAAGCATAGTAAGGGAATAATCGAAGATATAGAACTATTTGATATATATAGAGGAGATCAAATCCCTGAAAACATGAAGAGTATGGCTTTTTCTATAACTTATAGATCATATGAAAGAACTTTAAAAGACAAAGAAGTAGAAGAAATACAAACTTCAATTATAAGAGACTTAGAAAAAACATTTGATGCTAAACTTAGAAGCTAAAAATAGAGACTTAAATTAAAAGGGGTAGATATCTACCCCTTTTTTTAAAATATAGAGGATTAAATATATATTTATAGTATAATAGAGATATACAAACTAATAGGGGGCATCTGTTATGACAGAAAGAAGAAAAATAGATGTAAAAATAGACGGTCGTAACTTTACTATGGTAGGTGCAGGTAGTCAAGAATATATTGAAGGACTAGCTTCTTATGTAGATAAAATAATTAAAGAAGTAGCTTCTAAAAATGATAGACTAAGCCAAATAATGACAGCTACACTAGCAGCTCTTCATATAGCTGATGAATTACGTCAAAATGAAAAAGAACTAAACGAACTTAAATTTAAAGCTAAAGATCCATTAGATAAATATGATGATGTATGTGAGGAATTAAAGAAATCTAAAGAAGAAATAGAAACTCTTAATAATATGTGCCAACAGTATCAAAGACAGATTACAGAATATGATAAAAAAAGAGAAGAAATAGAACTTATATTAGAACAATTTAAAGAAGATTTAGAAACAACAAAAGAAGAAATATCTCAAAAGGACGAAACGATTAAAACTCTTCAAGATAAAAACTTTAAAAATCAGTTGGAAATTGTAGATATAAAAAAAGAGTTAGCAGAGTATTTAAGGATATTAGATGAAGAGACAAGTTCTTAAAAGAAAGGAAAATGCAAAAGGTGAATTATAATACAGAACTTTTAGCACCGGTAGGAAGCATGGAATCTCTTTATGCAGCGGTGCAAAATGGAGCGAATGCAGTTTATCTAGGCGGAAAGTCTTTTAATGCAAGACATTTTGCTTCTAATTTTAGCTATGATGAATTAAGAGAAGTGATAGGATATGCTCATTTAAACGATGTGAAAGTATATATAACGATAAATATATTGATAGAAAATAAAGAGATGGAAAAAGCATTGGATTATATAAGATTTTTATATGAAGAAGATGTAGATGCTATTATAGTGCAGGACTTAGGACTTGCAAAATTAGTTCATGAACTTTTTCCAAAGCTAAATATACATGCTAGTACACAGATGACAATAAACAATTTAGAAGGGGTTAAGCTCCTAGAAGAATTAGGTTTTAATAGAGTAGTATTAGCTAGGGAGACTCCTTTAGAAGAAATAAAGAGGATAAAAAGGGGAAGTCAAATAGAACTAGAAGGATTTATTCATGGAGCACTTTGTGTTTCTTATTCAGGTCAATGTCTTATGAGTAGTGTAATAGGTGGAAGAAGTGGAAATAGGGGAAGATGTGCGCAACCCTGTAGGATGCCATACTCTATAGTGGATAAAAATGGAGATTTGTTAGATGACTGGCAAGAGAGATATCTACTTAGTCCAAAGGATTTAAATACATTAGATTATATAGAAGAAATTATAAATGCAGGTATACACTCTTTAAAGATTGAAGGAAGAATGAAAAGACCTGAATATGTAGCTACTATAGTAGAAACTTATAGGAAAGTTATAGATAAAAATGAAAAGGCTTCACCAAAAGAAAAAGAAGATGTAGAACAAATTTTTAATAGAGGATTTACCAAAGGTGTAGGTCTGGGAGATTTTGGACGTGATTTTATATCTATGGATAGACCTGACAATAGAGGAACAACTCTTGGAACAGTTATAAATACAAATAGAGATACTGTCTTTATTTTACTAAAAAATACTCTAGAGAAAGAAGATGGGATAGAATTTACTCTTTTAAATGGTAAATATAAAGGTATGAAGTCTCCAATTAGTGGCAAAAAAGGAGATACAGTAGAGGTAAAAAAGATAGGAAATGTTAGAAAAAACTCCCCTGTCTATAAATCATCTAGTATCACTTTACTTAAAAAAGCCCAGGAGTCATATGTAAAAAATAAAAACATTTATCCAATAAATATGGAAATAACTATTAAGATAGGACAAAATCCAATCTTAAAGCTTAATTATAGAGATTATGAAACTTTAAATCATGTTGACTTTGCAGTTCAAGAAGCTAAAAGCAAAGGTTTAACTAAAGAAAAGATAAGAGAACAGTTATCAAAGCTTGGAGATACTCAGTTTTCTTTAAACAATTTAGATATAAATTTAGATGAAAATTCATTTTTACCTTTAAGCGTATTAAATGAACTAAGAAGAGATGCTACTTATAGTTTAAACAAATATCTAGAAAATAAGAATAATAGAGATAGATTTAATGATCAAGATTTTAAAGAGAAAAAGGAACAAGTATTAAATATTAAGAAACATCAAAAGACAATAAAAAGGAAATTATCTGTAAAAGTAGATTCTATAGAACAATTAGAGCAATTAGATTTTAAAAAATTAGATCGAATATATATACCTTTAACAGATGATATATTTGAAACTATTAAAACATTAAAAGAAAAAGATATTGAAGTGTATATTAGTACAGAAAAAATCCTCTATAGAAACGACTTTAAACGTTTAGAAAAAAGACTTGAACCTATAAAAGATTTAATAGATGGAGTAAGTGTTCAAAACCTCGGTACATTAAAATTTATTAAAGAAAATTATAATTTTAAAATACATGGGTCTACAGGATTAAACATATTTAACTCTTATACGGTAGATTTTTTTAAAGAAATGGGAGTAGATAGTATGACACTATCTCCAGAGCTCAATCTTTCACAAATAAATGGAATAGAAAAAAAAGTAGGTGGAGATTTAGAGTCTATAGTGTATGGTTATTTGCCTGTTATGACAACTAAGACTTGTCCTATGGCTTTAGTTAAGGGTTGTAAGGATGATAAGGAGTGTAAAACTTGTAATTTTGCAAATGGGTATGGATTAAATGATAGGATGGATAAGACTTTTTATATCTCTAGGAAAGAAGGTTTTACAACTATATATAATAGTGTACCCTTAATGGTTTTAGATAGCATGGATCAGATATATAATTCTGGCATAAATATAGGTAGATTAGATTTTACTATTGAAATAGAAAATATAAAAGAAATTCAAGTCGCATATCATAAATATATAAACGGTATATGGAATGAAAAAGAATCAAGAGAGTTTATAGAAACAATTAAAGATACTACTGAAATTACTAAAGGACACTTTTTTAGAGGTGTAGTATAGAGGTGATAATATGAATGAAAAGACTTTAAAATCATTAGAATATAAAAAAATAATAGATTCTCTAATGGACAAATGTGAATCTTCACTCGGCAAAACGAGGATACAATCGATGCAACCTTTAATAGATATAGAAGATATAGAAAAACTTCAAGCAGAAACAGATGAGGCTTTAACTCTTTTAATAAAAAGAGGTGCTCCACCTCTATATGGAATAAATAGTATAAAGGCAGATGTTAAAAGAGCTGAGATAGGTGGGACACTAAGTCCAGGTGCCCTTATAAAAATATCAGACTCGCTTAGGGTATCTAGAGATTTAAAAAACTATATAAGAGAGGTTCAAGAAGATAGAGAAAAGCGATATCCTCTAATAGAAGGATATATTGAAGGTTTAAGTGTATTTAAAAACATTGAAAATGAGATAACAAATGCTATTATTTCCGAAAATGAAATCTCAGATAATGCAAGTACTACATTAAGAAGCATTAGAAAGCAGATTATAAGCAAAAATGAATCAGTAAGAGATAAGCTAAACTCAATAGTAAATTCCCAAACAAATAAAAAATATTTACAAGATAATATAGTTACAATGAGAGAGGGTAGATATGTAGTTCCTGTAAAGGCAGAAAATAAAAACAATATAAAAGGATTAGTTCACGATATGAGTGGTAGTGGAGCTACACTTTTTATAGAACCCATGGCAGTAGTAGAATTAAACAATGAACTTCGTGAATTAGAATTAAAAGAAAAAGAAGAAATAGATAGAATACTAAAGGTTCTATCATCTATGGTTGCAGAAGAAGCAGAAGGAATAGCAAACAATCAATATCTACTTCAAGAATTAGACTTTATATTTGCTAAAGGAAAACTAGCACTAGAGATGAATGCTACAAAACCTATTCTAAATGATGTGGGGTATATAAATATTAGAAAAGGAAGGCATCCTCTTCTAAATGTAAAAAACATTGTGCCTATAGATATCTATTTAGGCAAGGAATTTGATTCTCTTATAATCACAGGACCAAATACAGGTGGAAAGACAGTTAGCTTGAAAACCGTAGGACTCTTAGTGCTTATGGCACAGTCTGGACTTCATATACCAGCTGACTTTAATTCTGAGATAGGAATTTTTGAACAAGTTTTTGCTGATATTGGTGATGAACAAAGTATAGAACAGTCACTTTCAACTTTTTCTTCTCATATGGTAAATATAGTAGATATACTCTCTAAAGTAGAAACCAATAATCTAGTCTTGTTTGACGAACTAGGAGCAGGTACTGACCCTACAGAAGGGGCGGCTCTTGCTATGAGCATATTAGACCACCTATTAGGAATAGGAGTTAAGACTATTGCAACTACACATTATAGTCAATTGAAACTATATGCACTTACTACAAAGGGAGTTATAAATGCATCTGTAGAATTTGATGTAAAAACCCTAAGCCCTACCTATAAACTTCTTATAGGAGTACCTGGAAAGTCAAATGCTTTTGAAATATCTCAAAGGCTTGGACTTGAAAACCATATAATAGACTATGCTAAGGGACTTATTTCAGAAGAAAACATAGAATTTGAAGATGTATTAGAATCTATGGAAAAAGATAGATTATCCATAAATGAAAACAAACAAGAAATAGAAAGATATAGGATTCAATTACAAAAGCTTGAAAGAGAATTGTCTCTAGAAAAAGATAAAACTAAAGATATGAGAGATAAAATACTTCAAGAATCTAGAGAAGAAGCTAGGAATATATTAAAAAAGGCAAAAGAAGATGCAGATTTACTAGTAGGCGAACTAAAAGAGGTTTCAATAGAAATTGAAAAAGAGAAATTAAGAAAGATTCAAGAAGCTCAAGAAAAATTAAAACACAAATTAAAAAATACAGAAAATGAGATTGCGCAAAAGGTATTAAATATAAAATCTAAAAAACCTCCTAAAGACCTAAGAGTAGGAGAGACTGTAGAAGTTCTTACCTTAAATCAAATAGGAACAGTACTAGAAAAACCTGATGATAGTGGTAATGTAAAGATACAAGTAGGTATTATGAAAATAAGTTCACATCTTTCTTCTTTAAGACGTACGAAAGAAAGAGAAAAAGAAAATATAAGCAGATCTACTAAAAAGATAATGAGTACTAAAGCTAAAGATATAAAAACAGAAATTGATTTAAGGGGACAAAACCAGGAAGAAGCATTTATGGAACTAGACAAATATTTAGATGATGCATATATTGCTGGAATTAAACAAGTACAGATAATACATGGTAAAGGTACGGGAGTCTTACGAGAAGGAATAAGAATTTACTTAAAAAGAAACAGACATGTAAGAACTTCTAGGTTAGGTACATTTAGTGAAGGTGGAGATGGAGTTACTGTAGTAGAATTAAAATAGCTTTTAAATTTAAGGAGGAAAAACATTGATAAATTTTAAAGAAGAAGTTATAAATTTAATTGAGGCTGAGGTAGATTCGCTAAGTAGGGAAGAAATAGATGCGCTTATAGAAATACCGCCATCTTATGATATGGGAGATTATGCTTTTCCAGTTTTTAAATTGGCTAGAGCCTTTAGAAAAGCTCCCAATATAATAGCAAAAGAGCTTTCAGATAAATTTGGAGAAGTAGAGTATTTCCAAAAAATCGAAAATGCAGGACCTTATCTTAACTTTTTTATAAATAAAGAAAAGCTTGCCAATACTACCCTTGAAGCTATAAAGAATGAAGGAGAAATGTATGGAAGTTCTAGTATGGGAGAGGGTAAAACAGTAATAGTAGAGTTTTCATCTCCTAATATAGCTAAACCATTTCATATAGGTCATATCAGAACTACTGTTATAGGAAACTCACTTTATAAGATATATAAGTTTTTAGGATTTGACACAGTAGCTATAAATCATTTAGGTGACTATGGTACACAGTTTGGTATGCTTATCTCTGCCTATAAAAAGTGGGGAGATAGAGAAATAATAGAAAAAGATCCAATAAATGAATTATTAAAACTATATGTTAGATTTAACAAAGAAATGGAGACTCAAGAAGACCTTAGAGAAGAAGCAAGATATTGGTTTAAAGAATTAGAAAATAAAAATGAAGAAGCATTAGAACTTTGGACATGGATTCGTGAGATATCTCTAAAAGAATTTAATAAAGTTTATGATATGCTTGGAATTAAGTTTGATTCTTTTAAAGGAGAATCATATTATTCAGATAGAATGCCAAAGATTATAGAAGAATTAAGAGAAAAAGATTTACTTAAAGAATCAGATGGAGCTTTTATAGTAGAACTAGGAGATGATATGCCACCAGCTCTTATTATGAAAAATGATGGCTCTACTCTTTATGCTACAAGAGATATAGCTGCAGCAGATTATAGAAAAGAGAGATACGATTTTTATAAAAATATATATGTAGTAGGTTCTCAACAAATCCTACACTTTAAACAGTGGATGAAGGTAGTAGAACTTATGGGTCATGATTGGATAAAAGACTGTGTACACATACCTTTTGGAATGGTAAGTCTTGAAGATGGTACACTTTCTACTAGAAAGGGAAAAGTTGTCTTTTTAGAAGATGTTTTAAAGACTGCTACTCAAAAGACTTTGGATATAATAGAAGAGAGAAATCCTAATCTAGAAGACAAAGAAAAAGTATCAAAGCAATTAGGAATAGGTGCTGTAATATTTCAAGAACTATTTAATCAAAGAATAAAAGACTATGTATTTTCATGGGATAAAACTTTAAGCTTTGAAGGAGAAACAGGTCCATATGTACAGTATACTCATGCTAGGACAAATTCTATACTTGAAAAAGGTGGATTTAAAATACAAGATGAAGTGGATTATAGCCTTTTAAAATCAGAAGAAGAAATAAATATAATAAGATTATTATATGGTTTCCCTGATACGATAATAGATTCTATGGAAAAAGATGAGCCATTTTTTATAACAAGACATTTAGTAGAAATAGCTAAAGCTTTTAATAAGTTTTATAATGCTTGCCCTATAATAATAGAAGATGAGGAACTTAAAAAAGCTAGAATGAGTCTGACATATTCAGTTAAAATTGTATTGAAGACGGGACTTAGCCTTCTTGGAATTGAAGCACCAGAAAGAATGTAGGAAATAAAAATGTTGAAACTAGATTTACAAAAGTTTCTGTTAAATATTTTTTTAGAAGATAAAACAAAAAATAAAAAGCATACTATTGTTTCTCAACTTTCAATGATAACTATAAAATCTTTGATGCCTAGTAGTACGTTTATAGGAAATATAATAGATTATAAAAGATTTAAAGAAGAACTTTCATTACTAAAGTATTATAAAATAGATGAAGAGAAATGCTTTTTAACGGATATAGATGAAAAAATATATTTCAAATATAAAGACAAAACAATTTATACTAGAATATTACCTCTAATATTATCAAACAAAGATTATGATGTAATAGAAGAAGAAGTGATTAAAAATATACTCTACACTACAGGTGATATAGAATCTCTCTTAGAATGGTTAGCCATAAGTAGATGTATATTTTTAATCATAGAAGAAGAGGAAAATATATTAGATAATTTAAAACAGTATGTAATAAATATTTCACAAAGAGAATTTCTAACAAAATATAAGAATCTATACTTATATGATGTTTTAAAATCAGATATTAATTTTGAAGTAAACTTTGAAAGGATAAGAGTCTCACTTATCTCTCTTCTTCATGGAGTAAGCATAGGAAAGTTTAAATATTTACAAGATATATTAAAAGTTTTAAATGGAGAAGATGCACAAAGATCAATTGGGAATATAATAGAAAATGCAAGTATAGGCAAAGAGATAGATTATGACATTGAAGATTCTTATAAGAGAATATCTATATATGTAATGAAATTAAGAAAGAGTAGAATAAATCCTGATGATTTAAGGATAAAAGAGTATATACTTCCAGATGTATTTAAGTTTAAAGAGGGAGAAGTGTTTTTTCACTCATTACTAAATCGTTCTAAAGTTATAAAAAAGCAAGTTAAGGATGATTCCTTAACTTGTTATATTAAAACTAGAGCTGGTATGTATCTATTTAAAAGGGACCCTTTCAATTAAGATAGGGTTTCTTTTTTTAAAAAATTTAAAAAGTCTTCTTGTGGAATTTCAGAAAGTGAGGATAGTTCTTCTATAAAGCTATCTCTTAAATCAAGGAATTCTTGTATCTTTGTATGAGTGCCAGTATATTCTAATGCTTGTATAATAAGTAACATATCTTCCTTAGACATTTCTTGTATCGTTATTTTGTCAAAATCTTGCATTTGATGACCCCTTTCGTTTTTGTTCTACATTACATTCTACCCTTTTTTTGGATAAGAATCAATATGAAGATAGATAAAGAAAAAAATTAAAATTAAAATAAAAGACAATAGGTGAAAACATGAAAACATTATTAACAACATTAAATTCAAAGTATATACATTCAAACCTTGCAATTAGATATTTACAAAGATTTGTAGAAGATATAGAAGACGTAGATATAATTGAATTCACAATAAACCAGAGCACCGACTTTATTGCTTCAGAAATATATAAACTTGAAAAAGAAATTATAGGTTTTTCTGTGTATATATGGAATATAAGAGAAACACTACGTGTATGCGAGATATTAAAAATAGTAAAGCCAGAGATAAAGATTTTCCTAGGAGGGCCAGAGGTAAGTTACGATATGAAAGAGGTTATGGAAAAATATGACTATATAGATTTCTTAATATATGGTGAAGGTGAAGAAACTTTTAGGGAATTTGTAGAGATAAATCAAAATGAAGTTAAAGATTATAAAGGTATAGAAGGCCTAGTCTATAGAGATGGCAGAGAAATAGTGATAAACAGTCCAAGACCTTTGATAAACGACTTAGATAAGATTCCATCTCCATATGAAAAAACAACAGATGAGTTCAAAAATAAGATAGTCTATTATGAAAGTTCAAGAGGATGCCCCTTTGGATGTAAGTTTTGTTTATCTTCTACTATAAGAGGGGTAAGATATTTTGATATTGAAAGAGTAAAGAGAGATTTAAAAAATCTTATAGAGATGAAAGTAAAGCAGGTAAAGTTTGTAGATAGAACATTTAATGCTAATAAAAAATATTCCAGAGAGATTATGGAGTTCTTAATAAAAGAAGACCCCAAGGAAATAAACTTTCATTTTGAAGTTACAGCTCATCTAATAGATGATGAAACTTTAAACTTTCTAAAGACAGTAAAAGAAGGACTATTTCAATTTGAAATAGGAGTACAGTCTACTAATAAAAAAACTATAGAAGCTATAGGTAGAACTACTGACTTTGAAGTTCTAGGTAGAGTTACTAAAAAGATAAACTCATTTAATAATATTCATCAACATCTAGATTTAATTGCAGGTCTACCATACGAAGATTACGGTAGTTTTAAAAGGTCTTTTAATGATGTGTATGATCTAAAACCAGAAAAACTACAATTAGGTTTTTTAAAACTGCTTAAAGGATCAGAATTAAGATTGAGCGAAAAACTATATGGATATAAATATATAGATGAACCAACATATGAAGTCTTAGAAAATGACTTTATCTCTTATAGTGATATATTAAAGCTTAAAGCGATTGAAGACTTAGTGGAAAAATACTATAATGAAGGGAATTTTAAGAATACACTTGAGTTTCTAATATCTAACTACTATAGTTCTCCATTTGAGTTTTATGAAATGTTTTCGAAATTTTGGACTGAAAACAACTATCATATATTATCACATAGCAAAAACAAACTATATAAAATATTGTTCAACTTTATAAATGAAAACAGATTTAAAGATAATACAATAGTTTATAATCTATTAAAATATGATTATATCTTTAATAATAAAAACACAAAACTTCCTTTTAAATTTGAAGATGAGAAAAATAATTATGATTTTAATATACATGAGGTTTTAAAAGATGATATACTTTTAAATACCTTTCTAGAAAGGTATAAAGATATTCCTACTAAAAAAGTAATAAACCAAGTAAACATAGTCACTTTTTCTATAGATGTATTAAAAATAATATCTAATGACTTTAAACTTATAGAAAACTTAAAAGAGGTACATATACTTTTTGACTATAAAGATGGAAGTATTGTACAATGCAAGACTTATGACATCACAAATATAGTAAGGAGGAATTAATGTGGATTATTTAGAAGATATGATATATGTAAATAAAAGCGTATTAGAAAAGAGCGTTAAAAGTTTTGCGAAAAATTGGATGATTGTACTTACAGCAATAGTATATACTGTTATAAATTTGATTTTATATAGGTTGTTAGGAATAGTATTTAGAGGTCCACTTTTTATATTATCAGGAATAGCCTCTGCTTTAGTTATGAGTAGTATAGTATCAAACTACCTATATTTATTATTTAATATAGTAAATTATAATAGACTTACTATTAATGATTTTAAAGAAGGCTTTACTAATTACGTAAGGAAAATTTATGGGGTTTTCTTTGTAGGATATCTTGGAAGTCTATTATTACAGATGGTTGTTCCTGTACTTGGACCACTAGGCAATTATCTAGACATTGCAATATATATTGTAATGGGTATAGCTTTAAACGCATTACCTGAAACAATCTATTTAAAAAGTTATGATGCATGGGAGAGTATATTATATGCTTTAGAGTTTTTAAAAGAAAACTGGCTTAATTGGGTAATTCCAAATGCAGTATTTTATATTTCCATATACCTTATATCAGGAAATATACTTTTAAATGTATTTGATACACATTTAGCATTTAACTTTGCTAAAAGTCCACTATATATACTTATGTATGCAATAAGTCAAATTGTATTTTCTTTTATGATGATATATAGAGGACATTTATATAAGATACTTAGCACTAGTACTAGAAGAAAAAGAATGTTTATGAAAAAAATATAAAATAGGTGATAAAACAAATGGATTACATTGCAAAAATGTTAAAGAAAAAAACAGAAGATTTAAGTTTTATACAGATAAAAAATAATGCTCAACTTAAAGATAAAGTCTATGATATGGTTGATATTCCCTTACCTATACTTACAAACAGTTTGATCCAAGCGGTGAAAGGTAGAGATGATCAAGAGATAGATCTTAGTAAAGTTATAGATGGAATTATTTATTTGCTTGGAATAGGTGATGCGGATTTTCCATATATAGATAAATATAAGATTCTTATAAGAAAAATTTCTCCTGAAATAGAGGAAGTTATACTATTTAAAGCTATGGACTCTTTTAAAGAAGGAGATATAGAATCCAATCTTATAAGTATTAGAGCATTGCTAAGTTTAAATCCTGATCATGTTAAAGCTCTATTTCAATATGCTATAGTACTTGAGACAATAGGTAAGAGTTTACTAGAGAAAGAAGATATAGATGGAGGAGAAGAGGTTCTTAGACTTTCTACATTAAATTTTGAAAGGATACTAGATATAGATAAGGAGTATTCATTAGCATATTATAAATTAGGTTATCATTATAGATATCTTAGCCAATATATAAAGACAGATCTTATATGGGGAAAATTTTTAAAGTTTAGTTCAGATGAACTCTTAAAAGAAGAAATAAGAGAAGAATTAGATGTTATAAAAGATGAAGTCAATTTTGAAACTGCGATTAGTTATATAAGCTATAGTGATTATAAGAAAGCATTGGATTTTATTTTAAAGTTATTACCCAATCATGAAGAAAGTTGGAATGTAAATTACCTCATAGGAAAATGTTATAATGGACTTGGACAAACAGAATCTGCAATAGAATATTTTAATGCAGCTATAAAGTATAATGTAGAAGAATCTGATTTATATAATGACCTGGGTGTTTTATATTACAATATAGGAGAGATATATAATGCTATAACAACTTTTACTGAAGGCTTAAAGTACAATCAAGAAGATTATAAACTTATTTTTAATAGAAGTCTTATGTATTCAGTTTTAGAAGAATATGAAAAAGCATTAGAAGATGCTAAGCGGGCTTATGAATTAAATCCTGACAATAGTATAGCAGAACAAATAAAATGGTTAGAAGAACAAATTTAAGACAGTTAAAAAGAAAGCTTACATTAGATGAGAGTTTATACACTATCTGATGCAAGCTTTCTTTTATCCAGGGGATATGTAATTATAAGTTATGAAATAAATAAATGTATATATAATAGTTCTTTGGGGATACTCTTCTATTGATAAGGGAATAAAATAAATTAAAAAGTTTTGGAAATAGTATTGACTTTAGGTTAAAAAGAGTGTATTATAATAAAAGTCGACTAAGACAAAACAAAGTTTTCTTTAAGAAAATAAAAAAGTTTTAAAAAACAGTTGACATTTTAATCAAAAGAGTGTATTATAATAAAAGCCGGTTAAGAAAACGGCAAACAAAACAATTTAAAAAGATTTAAAAAAACTATTGACTTATCCTTAAAAAGATAGTAAGATAGTAAGAGTCGGCTAAGGAGCACGACAGAAAAGTCAAAACAAACTTTAAAAAAGATTTTAAAAAAGTATTGACAAGCTTCCTTAAAAATGATATACTAAACAAGTTGTCTCGAGAGAGCAACACTGAACATTTGATAATTAAATAGTGTGAGATACTTTGAATTATAGATTTAAAACATGACAGTCAATGTCAAAGAAAAGCAACAAGTCAGCAAATAAACGGAGCTATTTTCAAACTTTTAAATGAGAGTTTGATCCTGGCTCAGGACGAACGCTGGCGGCGTGCCTAACACATGCAAGTCGAGCGAAGTAATTATCTTTGATCCCTTCGGGGTGACGAGATAATTAT
>NZ_LTDM01000015.1 GCF_001940565.1 Tissierella creatinophila DSM 6911 | reverse complement strand
GTACCTTTATTAGTCATGCCTTCAGGTACTAAAACCATATAGGCAGAGGCTCCATATCAATGGCAAATCGGAAACAACGGAATATATTTTTTATACTAAATGCGACAACTTGCTTGACAAACTCCGGTGGCGAGACAGAGGACGTTGGCATGTTGACTATGTAGCTAACGAGAGATGGAAAGAAGAGCCTTTAGAAGTCTTTGTATTGATGAAGGAGTATATTGAAAATAAGGAAGTTGTGCTTGATGGAGTGTTTTCAAGTATGGAGAAGTTAAATGGACACATACAAAGTAGTGATGAAAGTGGAGATTATGTAGAACATGGAATTACGAAGGTAGAGGTTAGGTAATGAACATAACAATAATCATACTAACTAAAGGAGTGAAGAGTAATGGATAATTATACAAAAGAGTCTTTAAAATCAGCACTCAAAGCACTAAATATGCTATATGAAAACGCAAAATCAAAAGAAAACCATGACATAGTATATGGTTTAACAGAAGGGATTGTAGCATTGGAAAAACGAGTACCAAAGAAAATTGAAATCTATGACTATGGAAAAGCCCACTGTTCAGTTTGTAAAACTGATATTCATGGGGTAGGAAAGATTAAATATTGTTTTCATTGTGGGCAAAAATTGAATTGGGACAGATGAACAATATGTTTAAAGTACGAAGTAAAGGAAGTGGAGATTTTGAAATTAGAGTTAAATAATTTATACAACATGGATTGTATGGAAGGTATGAAATTAATACCTGATAAATATTTTGAACTAGCAATAATAGACCCACCTTATGGAATCGGAGAAAGTGGTGGCAAGAATAAAACGAGGAGTAACAAGGCTATAGCGAAAGATTACAAGGATTATCATGGGAATGACAGAAGCGCTCCGGCTGAGAAGTATTTTAAAGAACTTATGAGAATTAGCCAAAATCAAATAATATGGGGTGCTAATCATTTTATAAGCAAGATACCTTTTGATAGTAGTTGCTGGATAGTGTGGGATAAAGACAATAGCGGTGACTTTGCAGACTGTGAACTAGCATGGACAAGCTTTAATACTGCAGTTAGAAAATTTAAGTACAGATGGAATGGAATGTTACAAGAGGACATGAAAAACAAGGAGTTGAGAATACATCCTAATCAAAAACCTGTGGCTTTATATAAATGGTTATTAAAAACTTATGCAAAAAAAGGAGATAAGATAATTGACACTCACGTCGGAAGTGCATCTAGCCTAATGGCTTGTCACGACCTAGGGTTTAGCTATATGGGGTTTGAAATCGACAAAGGATATTTTGAAACAGCTACCGATAGATTGAGTGAACATCAATCGCAGCTTAATCTATTATTAGACTTTAATTAAGTCGCATCACAAGTATTAAATGAACTAATAATAAAGCCGACGAGATAACAACGAGGCAACGACGAGAGATATATATAATATTTAACATAATCCGTTTAATCCGAAATAGATGTGTTAATATGATATTAAGTAGAAATATATTTATACCCCTTTTATAAACGAGTCGGCTATTTATTTAGTCGGCTTGTTTTTTATATTTTATATGGTAAATAATTCCTATTTTGATATAATGATGTTGAAAGGGGGAATTATATATGAAAAAAATATTAGCATTAATACTTATATTATCTTTATTAATTACTGTTGTGGGATGTGGGAATACAACACCACAGGTAGAAGAACCTGCTAATAAAGTAATGGAAGAAGAACCTGTGGAAAATGAGATTGAAGAAGGAAATAAAGATGAAGAACTAAACACTGAATTGGAAGAAGAACCAAGCATGGAAAAAGATGCTGAGTTAAATGCTGAAAAATATCCAGCAGGACCAGGGACTATATTAGTTACAAAGGGAGACCATGACTTTACGGGAATGGATTATTACTTTAAAGGTGAAATTGTAGGAATTACTACTATAGAAAATAATATAGGAGATCCTAGTGCATGGTTGGTAAGGAATGATAAAGGATATGTAATGCCAATACAACATGATATGTTTGAGGCATCAGAAGGAGATATAGTAGAAGTATGGGGAACTCTTACAGGTAATGGTTATTCAAACTTTGAAGGAATAGACAATGTAGTAGGAGAGACGGGTTCAATGCATGCGATAGCAGTAAGTGTTAACGGAACAAGACAATAGTAGAACATATAAGAGATGCCTTCACAGGTGTCTCTTTTTAATTGGAGTTGGTTACATGGCTATGATGAAGATGTGTAGATGTGGCAAGCTTATAGACTATTATTTAAAGAGTTGTATAGAGTGTGAAGAACTGTATAGTAAGGACAACAGGGCAAAGCATAGTTTATATAATAGATACCAAAGAGATGAAGGCATACAAAAGATTTATAACAATAAGCAATGGACTATAGTTAAACAAAGAGCAGAGTTCAGGGACAATAACTTATGTATCTTATGCTTAAGTAACAAAACTATTAAAAGTTCTCAAGCTGTTCATCACATCATTGAACTTAAAGAAGATATTTCAAAAGCTTTTGATTTAAATAATTTAATTTGTTTGTGTGAGAGTTGTCATCAGTCGGTGCATAATAAATATAAAAGATCAGATAAATTAAAAGAAGAAACTCAGAGTCTACTGCTTACTCTAATTACTAAAGATGTAAATATATAAATTGAAACTTCTGCAAGGGTAGGGGGATGGACGAAGTTCCCAGCCTGCACGGCACAAGCGCGTTCCCAATCACGCGTAAGAATTTTTGCTATTTTTGAAGGGAGGGGGTCTAAAAGTTGAAAGAGATACCAAAACCACCTGCAATATTACTGAAAGCAGGTAAAGAAAAATACTATTCAATAGCTGAAATGCTGATTGAAGAAGGAAAGTGGAAAACGGGAGATGAGATAGCTTTACTTGCTTTATGCATGAATTATCAAAGGTGGATTCAAGCTGAAAAAGAAATAAAAAAGTTTAAAAAGTTAACATTTCAGACTGATAGTGGTTACAGACAACAGATCCCCGAAATTTCTATAGCAAATAATGCAATGAGCAATATGTTAAGCTTTATAAAAGAATTTACTCTTACCCCTCGGGAAAGAATGAAACTTAAAGAGTTTATAATCCATAATACAGATGATCCTGAAATGGAATCTATGATTTCGAAATGACACTATATAATTCTGAAGACTTAAAAAACAAACACATTCGGGAACAAACTCAATATGACTTAGATGAATTAATCGAGGAACTAAAAGTAAAATGGGAATCTGATAAATACTATTATGATGAAGAAGAAGCCAGGAAGTTTTATACTTTTATAACTAAGTTAGAATTAGATAAAGGAGTCAAGGGACAAAAAATACAACCTTTAAGATTTCAATTCATTCATACATCTGAAATTCTATGTGTAAAAGATAAAGAAAATAATAGAAGAAGGTATAGAGAAGCTCTTTTAGATATTTCTAGAAAAAATGGTAAAGGATCTTTAGTCTCCTGGATAGCAGTTTATTTATATTTTACAGATCCTACTTTTGGAGCTGAATATATCATAGTAGCTAATGACATAAAACAAGCTACAAACCTGTTTAAAACAATGCAGTTGATGATAAATAACAATTCTACTCTTAGAAAACATGTAAAAATAACAGAATCAAAGAGAGAAATGTTCAGGAAATCTACAAATAGTACTTTGAGAGTATTAGCAAATGATGGGGCCAACCTTGACTCATATGCTTCTTACTTAGTTATTCTAGATGAAATTCACGAATATAAAAATAATGAAGCCTACACCAAATTAAGAACTGGTATGGGGCTTTGGGATGATCCTTTACTTTTTATGACAACTACTGCATCTAGTGGAGAAGACCCTCATAATCTAGAAATGCAAATGTATAACTATGCTAAAGATGTAGAAAATGGAGAAGTAGAAGATGAATCATTTTACTCTGCCATATATGAAGCTGATAAAGAATGCGACTTAATGGATGAGGAACAATGGTATAAATCCAACCCTGCATTATCTATATTTAGAAAACTTAAAGACTTAAAAGATTTTATGTTAAAAGCTAGTAGGATAAAGACCTTAGAACCGCAGGCGAGAAGACTTTACCTTAATCAACACGTAGCTTTAGATGGCGAAGGTGCTATTGATATAAAGAGATGGGAAGCTTGCCTACAAGATATATCCTTAGATGATTTAAGAGGAATGACAGCATATTGTGGGCTCGATATGGCTTATATTCAAGATATAATAGCTTTTGTTATGACGTTTTATGATGAAGCAAGAGATAAATATATAGTTTACCCTCTCTTATTTACTCCCACAGAAACACTTTTAGAGCGTTCTGAACGGGATAATGTAAGATATGATATGTGGGTAAGGAATAAGCAACTAATAGGCTTAAATGGATATTATGTAGACAATGAGGAACTGTTTAATAATATAGACCATATAATAAATACTTATCAAATAAATATAGCTGAAATTGCCTTTGATAGATGGGGAAGTGGAGATGTAAGAAGTAGATTAGAAAAGAAATATACTATAGCACCTTTTGGGCAAGGTTATAAATCAATGTCTCCAGTCATTCGTGACCTGGAGATTTTATTATTAGATGGAAGATTAATAATAGCAAACAATGAAGTTTTAACCTGGATGGCAAAAAATGTAGTAGCTACAGAAGATGCAGCAGGAAATATAAAGTACGATAAATCTAAAGCTAAAAATAAGATAGATGGTATTGTAGCACTGCTTATGGGGCTATCAAGAACTATATTTAATAATGGAGAAGTTATATTTGATACAGAAAAATCAACAGAAGAATATCTAAAGAAAATGGGATGGTAGGAGGTGAGAAAATGGGAGTATTTAAAAGAATAAAAAATGTATTTATACCCACTAACCAAGAAAGAAAAGAAATAACTATGGATGAAATCATAGAGATGTTTAAAGGGACTAACAATCTAGGTGAAAATTTATCAGAGATAACTTATTTTACATGTATTAAAATGCTATCTGAAAGTTTGGGAAAATTATCCCTAAAGTATTATCAAGATACAGAAGAAGGCCCCGTTTCAGCTAAGTCTACTCAAGTATCTAAAAAAATAAAAACAAGACCTAATCCATATATGACACCATCTACTTTTTTGGCAAGCGTAGAATTTAATAGAAATCAACACGGAAATGCTTATGTTTGGAATAGATGGCACAAAGGAAATTTAATAGATCAATGGATTTTGCAATCTGAATATGTAACATTAATAATTGATGATGCTGGACTATTTGGTACTACAAATGATTTATATTATTTATATGAAGATCCAATAACAAATATAAAATATAAATTTAATCACAAAGATATAATGCATTTTAAGACTGGAGTGTCAAGAGATGGAATAACTGGTTTATCAGTACAAGAAATACTACACTCAACTGTAGAAGGGAATAAAGCAAGTCAATCTTTTTTAAATAATCTTCATAAAGGTGGAATGAGTGCAAGAGCTGCATTGGAATATACAGGAGATTTAAATAAGGATGCTGAAAGAAAACTATTAAAAGGAATCGAAGAATATGCAACAGGTGCAGAAAATGCAGGTAAATTTATACCACTACCTCTAGGAATGAAGATAGTACCTTTAGATCTAAAATTAACAGATAGTCAGTTCTTTGACTTAAAGAAATATTCTTCTCTACAAATTGCAGCAGCTTTTGGGATAAAACCAAATCATATAAATGACTATTCAAAATCTAGTTATTCCAATAGTGAAATGCAAAATATTAGTTTTTATGTAGATACTTTATTATTTATATTAAAACAATATGAAGAAGAAATAAATTATAAGCTACAAACTGAAAAACAAATAGATCAAGGCTACTATTACAAATTTAATGTAAATTCTATTTTAAGAGCAGATTTAAAATCACAAATAGAATCACTTTCAACAGGTGTTCAAAATGGAATCTATACTCCAAATGAGGCTAGAGCATATCTAGACAAACCTAAAGTACCAGAGGGAGATAAAACTTATGCAAATGGTAATATAATACCTTTGGAAATGGCGGGAGAACAATATAGGAAAGGTGGTGATAAATAATGAACGTACTAGAAGTTAAAGGTCCTATAGTTTCAAATGATGATTATTGGATATATGAATGGTTAGATTATGAAGCTACTTGTCCCAAAGTTATAAATCAACAACTCAAAGAATTTAAAGGTCAAGATATAACTGTAGAAATTAATTCTCCAGGAGGTTCAGTCTTTGCCGGAAGTGAAATCTATACAGCTTTAAAATCTTATTTAGGTAATGTAGCTATTAAAATAGTAGGAATGGCTGCAAGTGCTGCATCAGTTATTGCTATGGCAGGAAATAAAGTGTCAATGTCTCCAACTGCTCAAATAATGATTCATAATGCAAGTGTGGTAGCTCAAGGCGACCATAGAGATATGGAGCATACAGCAGACTTCTTAAAAGGTATAAACGAATCAATATCTAACGCTTATAAAATTAAAAGTGGATTATCTACAGAAGAATTACTAGAAATGATGGATAATGAAACTTGGATAACATCAAAAATCGCCTTAGAACTTGGATTGATTGATGAAATTATGTTTGAAAATGAAAATCTACAGGTAGTAGCAAATGTAGATGGAATGTTACCTACCCATGTAATAAACAAACTAAAAAATACTATTAAAAAACCTAATAACAAAGATTTGGAAAGAAAGCAAAAAGAATTAGAAAACAAACTAAAAGAAATAGATCTAACTTTAATGTTAAAAGAGTAGGTCTATTTTTTATTATAACTTAGGAGGAATATATAATATGAAAAGCAAATTTAAATTAAACCTACAGATGCACGCAATGAAAAAATCACAAGAAATGTACAACAAATTAAAAGATTTAAGAAACATTATGTCAAGTTTGCAAACAGAGGGTAAAATTGAAGAAGCTCATGCAATGATTAATGAAGTAAGAGACTTGGAAAAAGCTATAGCAGTACAAGAAGAATTGGAAAATCTAGAAACAGATAAATTTGAAGGAACTCCAATTCCCACAGCGGTAAAAGCTAATGAAGTAGTAGCTTTCAATAAGGCAGTTCTAGGAAAACCTCTTTCCGAGCCTGAGAATGCTCTTGTAGAAAGAGTAGGGGAAGATGGAGGATACTTAGTACCAGAAGAGCAAAGAACAGAGATAGAAGAGTATAAGAGACAATTAATACCGCTTAAAGACTTTTGTAATGTAATTCCAGTAGGAACTCTTTCAGGTAAAATGCCTTTAGAAGTAGAATCAAATGATAAGCTAATAAACTTTGGAGAAATGACAGAAATAAATCAATCTACTATCAAGTTTGGACAATTAGCTTGGGGGCTTGGAGATTATGGAGATATAATTCCAATATCTAATACTCTTTTACAAGATGAAAAGGCTAATTTAATTTCTTTTGTAAAGAGAAGGTTTGGTAAGAAAGCAGTAAGAACTGAAAATGAAAAAATACTTGAAGTACTAAATACAGCTACTAAAGTAAATGGAGAGGACTACACTGCTATAATTACAGCATTAAATACTAAATTGGACCCAGCTATAGCGTTATCGGCAATAATCATTACAAATCAAACTGGATATAACTACTTAGACCAATTAGTAGATGAAAACGGAAGAACCCTTCTTAAAGATTCGCTTGAAGTATCAGGGTCAAAAATATTTAAAGGCAAAACAGTAGTAGTTTTATCTGATGAAGAAATGAAAACAACAGCTACCAAAGACGCAACTTTCTTTGTGGGAGATTTAGAAGAATCGGTAGCTTTTTTCGATAGACAAGTTTATGATATGGCTATCTCAACAGAAGCAGGATTTACTAAGTATGCAACAATGATGAGAGTAGTAGAGAGATTTGATGTTAAAGCTATGGATAAAAAGGCAGTTGTAAGAGTAGATTTAAAATTTCCGGTAATACCATAAGAGAGGCTAATCCCTCTCTTAAATACTTTAAGGAGGGACTATATTGAGTGAGAAAATAGTATCTATAGTAGAAGTTAGGGAATGGCTAAGAATCTATGACAATAATACTGAAGAAGATTTATCTATTGATCAGATTTTAAATTTATTAATAGACAACGCAGAAATCTATATAAAAAACTCTGTAGGAGATTGGTACAAATCTACTCCGGAAATTGAAAATAAAGCTAAGCTTGCAACTTTAGTATTGGTTAATAACTGGTATGAAAACAGAGATTTTACTTCAAATGTAGAGCATGTGTCAGAAAAAATAAGACATACAATTCACAGTTTATTTCAACAAATGAGATATTGCTACTCAGAGGTAGAGAAAAATGAAATATAGACACTTAATAGAAATTCAGAAAAAGCAAAATATATATGATGATGCAGGATTTCCTAAAGAAGGATATGAAACTGTAAGAAAAACTTATGCTGATGTTAATGATCTATATGGTAATGAAAAATATTTGGCTAAACAATTCATTCAAGAGAAAGTTACAAGTTTTAAAATGAGATTTATCGAAGGGATAACTCCAGATATGTTTATTCTATTTCAAGGCCAAAGGTATGAAATTATAGAACATCCAGACAATGTAAAGTATGAGAATAAAGAACTTATTATAAAAGCAAGGTTGGTGATTCTATGAGCAGCACAATTGTAGAAGGTTTTGATGAAATATATGCAGACCTTGATGATATGAATATTTCAGATTTTAAGAAAAGAAGAGTTTTAAATGATGTAGCTGATGATGCGGTAAAAGTTGCAAGTCAAGCATCTTATAAAAGAACCGGAAGGCTTTCTAAGTCTTGGAAGAAGAGACCTAAAAGAGTAGATGGAAATATAGGAGTACAAGTTTATTCAAAATCATATCATGATATTTATAATGAATTAGGTTCAAGTAAAAATAAAAAGCACGTTGGTTTTTTTAGTAGAGCCATAAATGAGAATACAGATAAGTTTTTCAAAAAAATTGAAAAGGGTGTATTAAATGGAAAGTAAGATAAGAGAGGATTTACTGGATAATCGTATAATAAATACAATTGGAAGAGATAAAGACGGAAATCCAAAGATATACCTCTTAAATGCACCCGAGGGTACTTTAGCCCCTTATATCGAATATCAGATAGTAACAGATGAGGGAATTCTTTTTAGTGAAGGAGAGGAGCAAATAACGAGCCATGAAATCCAAGTTGATATTTTTTCTAAGGGAAGTTATGAAAACATAAGAAACGCTATAAAAGAAGTGCTAAAAGATAAGGGTTACTATCGTGGAATATGTGGAAGTATGTACGAAAAAGATACAAAATTATTTCATTATCTTTTAAGGTATACGAAAGGAGATTATTAATCATGACAGTGAAAAAGAAGTTAGTAATAAAAAACATTAGGAAACTTTACTATGCAATACTTAAATCTGAAACAGAAAATACAGTAACCTATGATCCTATAAAATACTTGCCTGGGCTTAGAGAAATAACAGTTACCCCTGAAGAAAATTCAGGCGAAATTTATGCAGAGGGCATGGTTTGGGATTCAGATACCCAACTTGGGAAAGTTAGTGTAACTTTAGATGCTACAGATTTATCTATAGAACAATACGCAGAATTACTAGGAAAAGAATTAGATAAAAATGGTGGAGTAATAGATAACGCCTATGACGAATCGCCTTATATTGCACTTATGTATGAAAAAGAGATGACTCAAGGGGTTATGGAGTATGCGACTCTATTTAAGGGTAAGCTTTCTATTCCTGAGGACAAGGTAAAGACTAGGGAAGGTAATGTAGAGTATCAAACAAAATCTATGCAAGGAACATTTATGCCACTAAATAATGGAAATTGGAGAAATATAGTAAGATCTGATAGTCCTGATTTTATAGAAGAGTCTTTTATGGAGAATTGGGGCGAAGGAAAGACTATAAAATTACCGGAAAAATTAGTAATAATACCATAATGGAGTGATTTATTTCATTCCTATTTTTTTATACTTTTTGAAAGGAAGGTAAAATATGTTAGTAAATGAAATATCAGAATATAAATTACAGGTACAAGGAAGAGAAGAACCTTTAGTTTTGAGATTAGACTTTAAAGCCCTTGTAAAAATGCACAAAGAATATGAGAATGCTTTTCTTTTAATATATGCTTTTATGAAAAATAATGATATAGAAGTTTTACCCAAAATTTTAAGGTGTATGGCACAAGAAGAAATTACAGAAGAAGAAATAACTAATAATTTATTAATAAATCTAACATCTTTAGATACTTTATCAGACATAATTTTATTATTAATAAATGATGAAGTTATAGAAGGTTCTAAATTTGAGGTAGAAAACTTAAAAAACGAGATAGTCAAGGTGGAGAAGAAGATTTAGCAGCTGATTTCAACCTTGACTATTTTTATTATTTAGCTGTACATCAATTAAATATGAGTAATGAACAATTTTTAAAATCAAGTCCAAGACAACTTAAAACTTTAATTAAATTTCATAAAAATTATAGTAAAGGTATTTTATTAAGTGCTATAGGTGAATTTTGGGAGGCTTTAAATACAGATAAAGAAGAATATGAGTATGAAGAAATTGAATCCCTTGCAGATATTTAGGAGGTGGGTAGGTGAGCGACAGTATAAGAAAAGTTAGTACTATTTTTACCATAGATGATTCAGAACACAATCGAAAATTAAAATCAATAAATCAACAATATAAACTTACCCAATCTGAAATAAAGCTTGCCGGGGAGAGAATGAAAGGCTTTGGGTCTAATACTGATGATTTAACTTTTAAGCAATCAGCTTTGGAAAAACAGATTACTACACTTAGGGAAAAATCAAATACTTATTCAGACAGCATTGAAAGAGCATCTAAAAGGGCAGGCGAAAATAAGACTAAATTAGATGAATTAGGAAAATCAAAGAATGACTTGAATAATAGATATAAAGAAGCAGTAAAGGTATATGGTGCAGAGTCTGAACAAGCTAAGACCTTGAAAGCAGAACTGGATAAGGTGAATCAAGAATATGATGAACAAAAAAGAGTAGTAGATAAAAATGTTGATTCTGTAAATAGATACAAAACAGAGATGAATAAGACGGAAGCACAACTTGCAGCGGTACAAGCTGAATTAAATAAGACAAATGCAGAAATAGATAAAAATAATAATAAGTGGTTAGTTGCAAGTGAGAAAATGGGACAAGCAGGTAAGACACTACAAGATGTCGGCGGTAAAATGCAGGATGTTGGTGGAAATCTAACTAAGTATGTATCTCTTCCACTTATGTCAATGGGAACTATTGCGGCAACTGAAGCTATAAGATTTGAATCTAGTTTTGCGGGCGTAAAAAAGACAGTAGACGGAACGACTGAACAAATGAAGAAACTTGAAAAAGGCATAATTGACATGTCTAAAAAGATTCCAGCTACTACCCATGAAATCTCTGCTGTAGCAGAAGCTGCCGGACAACTTGGAATTCAAACTGATAACATAATAGGGTTTACTAGGGTTATGGTAGATTTAGGAGAATCCACAAACCTCTCTTCTGAAACAGCTTCATCTTCTTTAGCAAAATTTGCAAATATAACTAAGATGAGCCAGAAGGATTTTAATAGATTAGGTTCGACTATAGTTGACCTTGGAAATAAATTTGCTACAACTGAGGCAGATATAGTAGCTATGGCCATGAGACTTGCCGGAGCTGGGACCCAAATAGGTTTAAGTGAGTCTGAAATAATGGGGCTTGCCACTGCCCTCTCATCTGTAGGCATTGAAGCGGAAATGGGTGGTTCTGCTATATCTAAAGTAATGGTAAATATGAGTGTAGCCTCTGAACTTGGAATAGATAAAGTAAAAGAGTTAGAAAAGGCTACAGGACTTACAAGAAGAGAACTAGAACTTATGTCCTCAAATAGTAGCAAAGATTTTAAAGATTTAGCAGCAAGTCTTGGAATGACATCTGAAGAGGTAAACAAAATAATAAAATCTGGGAAGAACTTGGAAGGTTTTGCAGCGGTAGCTGGAATGACGGGTGAGCAATTTAAGAAGTCATTTGAAGAAGACGCAGTAAAGGCTTTAGGTACTTTTATTGAAGGACTTGGAAATGCAGAAGAAAAAGGAACTACTGCAATAGCATTACTTGATGAATTAGGAATATCAGAAGTAAGATTGAGAGATTCACTTTTAAGAGCTGGAAATGCAAGTGAACTATTTACAAACGCAATACAAATTGGAAATAACGCATGGGAAGAAAATAATGCATTAACTAATGAAGCTAGTCAGCGATATGAGACAACCGAATCTCAACTTAGAATTATGAAAAATGAAATAGCAGAAGCTGCTAGAAGTTTAGGAGTGCAATTATTGCCTGTTATAAGAGATACAATACCTGCAGTGACTGATATGGTTCAGAGATTCGCTGATTTAAGCCCTAAAACTCAAGAAAATATTGTTAAATTTGGACTTTTAGCTATGGCAATAGGTCCTGTCCTAAAAGGTGGAAGTATGCTAGTATCAGGTGCTGGAACACTTCTGTCAGTAGGTAGTAAGGTAGCTGCTATGATTGGTGGAGCAGGTGGAGTTACTGCTGCAACAACTGGATTAGGTACTGCAGCTGCAACTGCTGGTGGTGCTACAGGATTGGGGGCATTGACTGGAGGGTTTGGGGGGATAGCAACTGCGGCCTTGCCAGCGGCTGGAATGATAGCAGCAGTTGGTTTAGCTGGATATGGCTTATACAAAGGATTAAATGAAGAAGTTATCCCCGAAGTTAATTTATTTGCTGATAGTACTCAAATGATGAGCGAAAAAGTTACAGATGCGAATGGAAATGTAACTGAATCAGTACAAAATACAACGGTAAAAATATCGGAAGAGACTCAAAAACAAATAAGTTCATATTTAACTTTATCAGATGAATTACAATCAACAACAACTAATATGTATACAGGGTTAGTGAAAAATACTGATGAAGCTACTACTAAAATGACTGATACTACTAATAAGATGGCAGATTCAATTATAAAGGCTAGTGCAAAACAAACTAAAGATGTAACAGCAGAATATCAAAATATGTTTAACAATACAACTCTTTTAACAAATGAAGAACAAAAACAAATCTTACAAAATGTTAACAATGGACATAAAGAAAGAGTGCAAAAAACAGAAACTTTGAAAAAAGAGTTATTAGCCATTTATGAGAATATTAAAAATCAAGGTGGGAGAATAACCCAAGATCAACAGATAAGAATAAATGAAATAATGGAAGAAATGAAAAGACAAGCAGTTTCGACAATGAGTAAAAATGAAGCTGAACAAAATGTAATACTGAATAGACTGTCTAGTTCTTCTGAAAGAATCACAACTGAAATGGTTAGTAAGGCAATAAAACAGATGGAAAGGCAAAGAAAAGACACTGTTAAAGAAGCTAGTCAACAAAGAGATGAGATAGTAAGACAAGCAGAGGAGTTAAAAACACTCGAAGGTGGGAAATGGGCTGAAAAAGCAGATAAAATAATAAAAGAAGCTAATAGACAGTATAAAGATACAGTAGATGCTGCTGAGAAAACTAAAAATGAAGGAATAAAAAAACTGGAAGGTGCCTACGGAGATTTAACAAGACAAGTTGATAAAAATAGTGGCGAGATACTAACAGCATGGGGTAAAATAAGACAATGGTGGGAAGGGTGGAAACCAGAAAGCAAATCAGTAACTATAACTACACATCAAAAGATGATTAATGAAACTATAAATGTTACTGGAAAGCAAACTGGAGATGTAGCTTATGCTTTAGGAACATCACACTCTCTTGAAGGAATTGCAAGAATAAATGAGAGAGGGTACGAAATGGTAGATCTTCCAGCAGGAAGCAAAGTAAGAAATCATTTATCAAGTAAAGAGATGGTAAAAGATATAGCTAAACAGACTGTTAACTCTATACTTGGAAAAAACCAGGGTGTGAATGTAACTCAATATATTCAAGTACCTGTGGCTAGTCCTTATGAAGTAGCAAGAAGAACCAAAAAAGAATTAGAAAATATGGCTTTAGGATTTTAGGAGGAAAGGGCTATGGATACAATACATGAAAAAATTATATATAAAAACGCTGCTGGAAATTCAATAGAAATAACATATTCCTTTCCTTTCTTCTTGCAAGAATTTACTGGAGCAGATGGATTAGATTCTGAAATACACAGGATAAAATCTCCAAATCAAGATGGGTTTTCAGTAACGGGTGAATCTTTGCAGGGAAGATCTCTACAAATATTAGGAATAATAAAAGCAAATGACAAAGTTGAATCGGCAAAATATAGAGCTAAGTTAATACAAGTTTTTAACCCTAAAATGGAAGGTACTCTTATTTATGAATATGGGGATATAAAAAGACAAATAAGATGTAAAGTTGAAAAAGCTCCTATATTTCAAAAGAAAGATACATCCTTTAAAAGACAATTATTTAACATAGACCTTTATTGTCCTAACCCATTTTTTACTGATGCAGAAGAAAGTAAAGAAGAAATAGCAATATGGCAACCTGCTTTTGAATTTGCTCTTGAGATAGCAGAAGAAGGTATAGAAATGGGCTATAGAGAGCCTAGTTTGATAGTAAACATATTTAATCAAGGAGCAGTTAAAAGCGGCATGACAATTAAATTTAGAGCCTTAGCAACTCTTACTAATCCTAGTTTATTTAATGTAAACACTAGAGAATATTTCAAAATAAACAAGACTATGGAAGCTGGGGAAATAATAACAGTTACTACTCACTTTCAAAATAAAAGAGTGAATCTAATTAAAAACAATATCACATCCAATGCTTTTAACTGGATAGATTTAGATTCTACCTTCCTCAAATTAGATCCAGGAGATAATTTATTTAGATATGATGCAGAAACAGGACTAGACAATTTGGAAGTGGACATATACCATAGCCCACAATATTTGGGGGTGTAGTATGGAACTATATATATTTGATAGGGAGTTAAATTTTAAAGGTGTAATAGAGGATTACTTTAGTTTTATATGGACTAGGAGATATTGTAAGTGTGGGGAGTTTGAACTACATTGTAATTTATCTATGGAAAACCTTAATATACTAAAGAAGGGCAATATAGTATGGAAAAAGGGAGATAAAGAGGCAGGATATATTCAATATAGAAATTTACATCAAGACGAAACAGGGAAAGAGATATTAGTTATTAAAGGTAAATTTTTAACTAACTATATAGGTCGAAGAATAGTATGGGATAGAAAGAATATATCTAGTCCCCCTGAAATGGCTATTAGAGAGATTGTAAATGACAACTGTATCAATCCCTCTAAAGCAGATAGGAAAATCCCTTTACTTGTATTAGGAGAGCTTAAAAACTATTTAGGTAGCCTGGACATGCAAGTTAGTTACAAGAATGTCTTAGAAACTATAGAGGATATATCGGAAGTAAATGAATTAGGAATAAGAACATTATTTAATTATAAAAATAAAAAGTTAATATTCGACATCTACAAAAGTGTAGATAGAACGGCAGGGCAAAACATAAATGCACCTGCTATATTTTCTGAAGAATTTGAGAATATACTAGAACAAGAGTATACAGATAGTGATATAGAATACAGAAATACAGCTTTAATAGCTGGAGAAGGCGAAGGGGAGCAAAGAGAAAAAGTATTTATTGAAGTAGGACAAGGACTAGATAGATATGAATTATATGTAGATGCAAGAGATTTACAGTCTACAAAGACAGTTAATGATAATGAGGTACCTATCCCTATAGCCGAATATAGAAAGATTTTAAACGATAGAGGATTATCTAAATTAGATGAACATAAAAAAATAGAAACCTTTGATAGTAAAATAAATTTAAAAAGCAACTTAGAGTATAAAAAAGATTTTGATTTAGGAGATAGAGTTACTATTACAAGTAAAAAATGGCGAATTACAATAGATACAAGGATAACAGAAATAGAAGAAGTATATGAAGAAAAGGGACTAGAAATAAATATAGTATTTGGAAACAATATCCCTACTTTAATAGATAAGATTAAAAGAGAGGTGAGATAATGGCTTTAACAAGTGGTTTTTTTATGTCGGTAAACGGGGACAGAAAATATAAAGCAGGCTTTTTCGCTAGATATTTTGCTAGTTTTATCGGGAACGGAGTATTCCCTAACCCTTCAAATAATTTGCAAGTAACAGCTAATAATGATATGACAGTTACAGTAAAAGCAGGCAAGGCTTGGATGAACGGTTATATTTTATTTAATGATGATGACTATATTTTAAATATAAATCCTGCTGATGGAGTTTTGAATCGGATTGATAGGATTGTATTAAGGCACGATACTGTAGATAGAGAAATAAAGGTATTAGTTAAACAAGGAACATTTGCAAGCAGTCCTATAGCTCCTGCACTGAAAAGAGATGCTGATGCTTATGAATTAGCCTTGGCAGACATAGCAATCAATAAAGGTATAATGAGCATTACTCAAGCTAATATTACTGATTTGAGACTTAACAAAGGACTTTGCGGAATAGTCCATGGAGTAGTAGATCAAGTAGACCCAACAGCTATTTTTAATCAATTTGAAAGCTGGTACAAGCAAACTAAGGCTAATTATGATGCAGATATAGCTATATGGACTCAAGAAAAGAAAGATGCCTTTGATTTATGGTATACAACAAATGTAAATGAGTTTACTAATAGGTTTAATAATTGGTTTAGTAATAATACTACTAACTGGGGCAATGAATTTACAAATTGGTTTGACAATATTAAAGGGCAACTGGAAGGTGATATAGCGGCAAACTTAACGGCGCAAATCATAGAGTTGCAAAGCACTAAAGCAAATAAAACAGAGTTGGTAGTTGTAGAAGAAGGGTTAGCTAATCATGAAATAAAAAAAGCAACACAAAATAGCTATGGCCACATTAGGTTATCGGATATACCAAAACCTTATATAGCTGACGACTCTACAGGAGATAACTACAAATGGGGTATAGAAAATGGTATGGTATATTTAGAAAAGGTGGCGGAATAAATGAACAATAAAATTTATATGGGTAGTACTTTGGGGCATGATGGTAAGTATTATACCCCTGTTATGGCTAATAGTGTAGAGTTATATAACAACAACGCTTTGGGCCAATTTATAACAACAAATGGTGGCAAGCTGTATTATGTCCTTTCAGGCAAGGTTATAATCGCAGATAGTATGAACTTATCCAAAGAAGCAGAAATATCTTTCCCTTCAGGAACTAGCGTAGTGGGGTTGCTTGTAGATGATAGGTATATTTATGTATACTATCAATTTAGCCAAAAAAGGTATATTGTGAAAATAGATAAGAATGGGCTGAGTACAGTTGCTACATTTACCCACGCTACGAATGAACACTTTGTCAATCTAGACCAAGACGGAGAATTTATATATGCTGCTGGGCGTAATGATGGCAAAGTTTATAAAATAAACAAATCTACGATGACTTTATCTCTAGAAATTCCCATTTACCTACCTGTATTTTGCTTGATTGGAGGTAACATAATATATGTATGGTCTAACCAACGTGTGATAGCTTTTAATTCTGTAACAGGGGTTCAGTTTAAAATAAGTGGGGTATTAGAAGGTGGGGACCCTAAAATGGTTTTATCAAAAGGTAAGTTAGTTGCTTTAAATGAACTTAATTATTCCTCTCAAATTATAGAAATAGATATAAATACGTTTATTAGTGAAACCTGGACCCCAATGGGATCCCTTGCTTCAATGGATTTAGCTTGTGAAGAAGACTATATATTTATAGTAGGTAATGACAAAGGCAGCTCAAGCGGTAACTTGGTCATTATAAAAAGGAGTAACAAGGTGGTTGTGAAGAATATACGTGTGAGTGACAGAAATGCAACAAACATCCACTGCAAACATCCTTTTATATATATAGGGCAGACCATGGGGGCCTATAAAAATGTATTTCAAATTATAGGGTATGTAAAAACTGAAGGAGGACTTTAAAAATGATATATTTGTTTGAAAACCCTGAAAACTATGCGAGCATAGTTTATGATGAAACATCTTTGACAGAAGAGCATAAAGCTAAAGGTATTGCTGTAGTAATGTTACCTGAAAAAGATGTTTTAGAAGGAAAAATGGCAACACTTAAGTGCAGGAAATCGACTGGTGAAGTTTGGTGGGAATATGAAGACATACCAAAGGCCCCAGAAGAGATACAACAACAAAAAATACAAGAGCTAGAGAACGCATTACTTGAAATGTCAACATTACAAGCTATAAAAGATGCAGAAAATGAACAAGCAATAATGGAATTAACTAACTTAATAGGAGGAATGATGTAATGTTTACAAAAGAAAGTGCTTTAGTAAAAATATGGGCTAGAAATGTTAAGACAGATAAAAATGTTGATGGAATTTATACTAGAGAGCAAGTACCTAAGCTTTCTAACTTGCAAGAGATGGTATACGAAGTATTAGATGAACAATAGCACCTGGAAGGGTGTATTTTTATGCTTAATCTTATCTTATCTCTTCCGATATTATAGATAGGGAGGTGATAAGATTGTCGGATTCAACTCAACTAAACATTTTAGAGGACAATGATAATTTTATTAATGATTTAATAGAAATAACTAGGAAAGAAGATAAAGAACTACAAGGATTTATCGAGGAAAAATTATCTCTCGAGAAGTCAACATTAAGTATAGAACACATTAACAAAAATATAGAAAGTTTAAGAGGAATGAATAACACTCAACAAGCACTTGTAAAAGCCAGAGCAAGAAAGTTTGAAGAAATGAATGATCCTTCAAAGCATCTTCCTATTCTTCTAGCACTTTTTGGACTTGTTATTAGCTTATATAACGCATTAATAGAATTGCCCAAGCTTTTAAAAAGTGAGAGCATTTTAGGAGTAACTATAGTATTAAATATAGCAGTTATTGCTGGACTCGCACTCTATGCCAATTGGCTATACCGACATACCGTTAAAATGCATCCAACAGCAGTGTTTTTTGATACCTTAATTAATAGTATTAAATTTGAAGATCAATAAGAGTATAAAAGGTTTTAAACAAAATAAAATCATAAAATATAAAAAAGAACTTACTTAAATAGTAGGTTCTTTTTTAATACAAATTTTTAGGAGGTGGGACATGGATGAAAAACTATGCAAAGAAAAACACAGAAGAATAGATGAAAGATTAGATATCAATGAGAAGAGATTGAATAGTTTCTCTAGTAGGATAGATATAATTGAAAATGACATTGTTGCACAAAAGAAAGATACTACTCACTTACAAGATGCTATAAAGTCTTTACAAAAAAGTATAGATCTATTGATAAAAGAGATAGCAACTTTAAAAGACAAACCTTTAGAAAAATATGAAAAAATAGTAATGGTGATAATAACTGCTATTGTTAGCTATGTAATGGGAAAAGTATTTTAAAGAAAGGATGAATAATTTTGAAAACAAATATAGAATTAGTTAAGTTTGTAGAAAAGGCACTCAAAGAAAACTGGGGATATTGTCTAGGAACATATGGACAAGTCTTAACTGATAGCTTATTAAAGTCTAAAACGATCCAAGGTTATGGAGTAGGTGCTTATAATACAAGGCATAAAGCCTATCTAAATAAATTTAAAGGAAAGATGGTTAGTGATTGCTATGGACTAGTGAAAGGTTTTGTATGGCCAAAGGATTCTAAAGGCAGTGCTAAATATGTAGCATCTCAAGATAGAAATCAAGAAGGAGCTTTTAATTCGGCTAAAATTAAGGGATCTATTTCAAATATTCCAAACATACCTGGACTTATTTTATGGATGAAAGGCCATGCTGGAATATATATAGGTAATGGAGAATTTATCGAATGTGTAGGTGCTCCCATAGGAATGAGAAAAGGAAGAATACAAAATGGAAAAGTAGTTTCAGGTTCTAAGTTCACTCATTGGTTTAAAGATACTTATATTACCTATGTATCAGAAACACCTAACAGAAATCCTTCCGTAAATACACTTATAAGCTCTTTAAAAGTAGGTGACAAGGTAATACTATCAAATAGTGCTATAAAGTATGCTACAGGTCAAACAATACCTTCTCATATAAAAAATAAGGCTTATACAGTTCAACAAGTAAAATCAGATAGAGTTTTATTAAAGGAAATAATGTCTTGGGTATTTACTAAAGATTTAGGACAAACCTCACCAACTAAAACTTTAACTGTAGGTTCTACTGTAAAAATAAAAGGAAGCAAATATTCTACAGGACAAAACATACCAAGTTGGGTAAAAAATAAAACTCATAAGGTTAGTCAATTAAATAAAGATAGAGTTTTAATCTCAGACATAAATTCTTGGGTAAATAAAAATGATGTGGAGGTAATATAATGTTAGATTTTATAAAAACAAATTTAAGTTCAATCCTGGTAGTTCTATTATTCATAGTAGGGCTACTTTTTATTTATAAGAACGGAAAGAAAGAGTTTGTAAATCAAGTAGTATTATCCTTAGTTGTTCAAGCTGAAAAAACACTTGGCTCTGGAACTGGAGAATTAAAGTATGCAATGGTTATAGAAGAAATATACTTTGCCTTACCTTCCATAATTAGGTTTTTGATAACTAAGAAAGAATTAGATATAATGATAGAAAATAGTGTAAAATATCTTAAAGAATATTTAAATGATGGTAAGGATTTGTTAGGATATGAAGATGAGTATATGAAAATGTTAAAATTTAATCAGTAAAAACTCGGAGCTAAGACTTAATTGTTTTAGCTCTTTTTTTTATGTCTTTTTTAAATAAACAAAGGATTTTCCTCTCCTGTGTAGAATATATTAACAAGAGGAGGAATTGTATGGTTAAGAATAGATTAAAAGAGATAAGGATGAAAGAATATATGTCTACACAAGGAGAATTTGCAAAAATATTAGAATTGAATTATAGGCAATATAATAGATATGAAAATGGAACTGTACCGAATTTAGAAACAGCTTTACATATATCCAAAAAATTAAATAAAAATTTAGAAGAAGTATTTTACCTGGACTAATGATCCAGGTATTTTTTATTTAATTTCTCTACTTGGACAAGCAAGTTATCCACTGTTATGACATAGTATATAACATAAGTAAAAACAGTGTTTTAAGATATTACTTTAGTCGTGTTTACGAAAGACACTTAGCTATTAGTATTTAACTAACTTATAGCGTGTTTTTACAATATGTATAGGAGGGGGAATGGTTATGAAAAAGAATAATGAGGTGGAGTTGTTTGGACTTTGTTTGGTTTTAGGGATAGGGACAGTAGTAGCAGGAGGAGATGGAGTACAGGTACTAGGATACGGGTTAAGTACACTAGGTGCTAGTATGTTAGGCTTTAGTTTAATAAATAATGCTAATCCTTACAATAATTTATTCAGAGCTTTAAAGCTTGAAATAAACGATAGAGTACCTAAATTTTTAGAAAGAAAAGAAACGAACTATGGATATTGTTTAACATTTAGATTATTAGCTGGAATGAGTACAGATGACTTTGAAAAGAAGAAGTTAGCAATAGAACAACATCTGAACAGAAAAATAGAAATAACTTACAATAATTGGAGAATATTCATAAAGGTGTATGAAAAACAACTTGAAGAACTAATACCTTACGAGTTTTCAAAATGTAAAGGAATACTGGAGTTTAATATCGGAAAAGTACTTGGGGATAAAACTTTGAACTTAGATTTAGAAAAAGCAGTACATTTATTAATAGCTGGAGAAACTGGAAGTGGTAAAAGTACTCTAGTAAGATCTATTATAACAAATATAGTTTTATCCAGAAGAAAAGTATCGCTGCATCTTATAGATTTAAAAAATGGGGCAGAATTTAATTTATTTAGAAAAAGTAATATAGTAAAGACATTTAGTAGAAATATTGATGAAGCAGAAGTGGTTTTAGAAAATCTAATAGAAGAAGTCAATAAAAGATATGATTTATTTTTTGAGAATGATGTAGTAGATATAAGAGAATATAATAAATTGAAAAATATAAAGAAACTGGACTATCAAATATGTATCATAGATGAGTTTGCAGACTTGCAAAATGAGAAAGGAAGTATATCATCAGTAGAAGTTTTAGCAGCGAAGGCAAGGGCGTGTGGTGTTCATTTAATCATATCTACACAAAGACCAGATAGTAAGATTTTAAATGGTAGAATTAAGGCGAACATCCCTTGTGTGATAGGGCTTAAAACAATGAATTCACTTAATAGTAGAATTATAATAGATGAAGATGGACTTGAAAAATTAAGGGGACGAGGGCATGGATTATTAAGATATGGTAATCTTACAGAGTTTCAATCAATGTTTTTAGAAGTTGTAAAGGCTAGAGAATTAATAAAACATACATACATAGAAAAAGAAATTAAAAGAGAAGTTAAAGAAGAAATAGGAAAGTTAGATAATTTAGATTTTATTAAAGATTTAGGGGTTGATATAGATGATAGTAACTGATAGAGATAAACTATCATTAAAATTTATAAAGAAATTTAAAGTTGCTACAACTGATACTATAGCAGAATTATTTTATCCAAATTTAGTTATTGCTAGAAGGAGATTAAAGTTACTATGTGATAATAAATTAATTAAAAGAGATAGAGATCACTTCACAGCTCAGTATTATTATTATTTTAAGAAAACTAAGCAACTTAAACATAAAATTTTATTAACTGATTTCTATAGAGAATTAAATAAAACATCTGAGATAGTATTATTTGAAAATGAGTTTAGATGCGAAAACATAATAGCAGACGGATTAGCAGTATACAAAATCAATAGTCAGCCTTATATAGTTTTTATTGAGATTGAAATATCCAATAAAGGAATTGATATTGAAAAGTATGAGAATTTATATAGAAGTGGGAAGTATAAAAGGTATTTCCCAGTATTTCCTTCTATCATTGTCATTACTGATAAGAAGATACCATATAGCAATCTTAACATAATACAAGTCAATGAGGATATAGAAAATCTAAGGGGGTCTTTATATGAAAAAGAAAATGTTAGTTAACTTAATTATAATAGCTGGGATAAGTGTAATTTATGGAGGAATAACTTATGCTGATGCACTAAAAGATGGTTTGGAGATGTATTTACAAGACCCGAAATTAGATTTCTTAGGTAGAAACTATGATAAAATGTTTTTTGAACTCTTAGAAGGTGAAGATCCTACTATAATAGATAAAATTAAAGCTATTCCAAATGACTTTATAACTATTCCATTACAGGCTAAGTGCAATTGGAAGATGGCAACCCAAAAGACCAATGCACTAACATATGGATCCATGGGATATTTAAATGGATTAAAAACAGCTTTAGGTACAAAAGAATTTAATAAAATAATAATATATCTATTTAAGTTAGCAAGTTCAATTAAATAGATATAAAAAAGACTAGATTGATTTTCTAGTCTTTTTTCTTTTGCCGTCAAAAATACGTCAAAAATAAATTTCTGTTATATTCTTTCCTTTACTTGGTTAATATAACCTTGTGTCCAAACCTCCTTGATTTTGCTCATTTTTGTATATTGCTTGCATTTCTTTCGTATTATATATATTTTTGTATGAAAAATCATTTTTTGTAAACAATAGTATTTAATGAGGTGAGAATATATGAGAACACTTAATAAGAAAAAAAGATCTTTTTATATAATGTGTATAATTGTCTTTATTGCAATGATTACAATTTCTTTGGGGCTTACAAAAGAAAAACCTATAGAAAAAAAAGAAATAAAAAGAGCTACTTTTGTAAAGCATATTAAGAAGGAGAAGATCTATCTTGAGTAATGAAAATGTATACATTGCATTAGATAATAAGAAAACTGTAGAAATTGATAAAGACATATATATAAAGGATATTGCAAAGGTAAGAGCTAATAACCCAGGGCTTCAAAAAAAAATTGAAGACTTAAGGATATATAAGAGCAAAAGAAAAGAAAACTGGGACTATATAAGTGCTGATGAGATTATACAAAAAATAGAAGAAAAATATAAAGATATAAATATAAATATGTTAGGTGCTTCTGAGGTTTTAATGGAAATAAAGTCTTTGGAAGATAAAACAGGTTTATTACAGTTTTTAAAAGTATTAGCTATTTGTATAATTTTATTTTTAGGGGCTGCAATAGCTATTATAAACTTCCATGAAGATGTAAATATGCAAATGTCTTTAGAAAAAATCTATTATACAGTAAGTGGCGAAAAGAAGGATAAACCCTTAATTATGACAATTCCATACTCTATAGGGATGGGAGTAGGGGTTGCCATCTTTTTTTCTAGAGTTATAAGTAAAAGTGAGAGAAGGAGAAAAGAACCAGGACCCATGGAAATAGAATTATTTTTATATAATAAAGATATGGAACAATGTATCTTAAATGAATTATCAAATAACGAAGATAAAAAGTAGGGATAGATTATGAGAGAACTTTTCCTTGTATTATTATCATTAAGTGCTGGTTTAGCAGTAGGAGGTGCATTTGCTGCTTTTATAACGCTTTTAAACTTAGTGGCAAGACTTGTACAAGTAACTGAAACAAAAAAACATATAAAGGTTTATGAATGGACAATTACTATAAGCTCATTTATATCTATAATTCTATATTTTAGTGAATTTGATTTTGGTCTTTCAAGTACATTTACAAGTTTTATAGGTTTTGGTATGGGAATATTTATTGGACTTTTTTCTTCTTCGTTAGCTGAAGTTCTAAATGTCATTCCTTTAATAAGTAAAAAATTTAAAGTTAAAAAAGAGTTAAAATATATAGTTTATAGTTTACTCCTTGGAAAAGTTATGGGTTCTTTATATTTTTGGATTTTTTATTAAATTATTTTGGAGGAAAGTAAATGGACAATTTAAACAATAAAGATTATCAAAAATTTGTAGAGGAAAAGATTCCTAAACCAACATATGCAAGAAATATTATACTTGCATTTTTGGTAGGAGGAGCAATATGCACCATTGGAGAATTTATTATGAATTATCTAAGTAATAAAGGACTTGATGAAGAGGCTGTTTCTTCAGCTACTTCTATAATAATGGTATTTTTAGGAGCACTTTTAACAGGATTAGGTATATATGACCAAATAGGAAAGTTTGGAGGAGCAGGAGCAGCAGTTCCTATTACTGGATTTGCAAACTCCATAGTAGCTCCTGCAATGGAGTTTAAAAAAGAAGGGTTTATATTTGGTGTAGCTTCTAAAATGTTTGTAATAGCTGGACCTGTTTTAGTATATGGGGTAAGTTCTTCTATAATAGTAGGTATATTAACAATATTATTTCAAAGGTAGGTGAGAGAATGTCTTTAAAGAAAATAGGAGAGAGAACTTTTAAGTTGAATAATCCTCCTTCAATTTTGGGAAATTATTCAATAGTTGGACCAAAGGAAGGAGATGGGCCCCTTAAAGATTATTTTGATGAAATTTTAGAAGATGATCTATGGGGTGAAGAATCTTTTGAAAAAGCTGAAACTAAAATTCAAGAACAAACTATTAGAGCTGCTATTGAAAATGCAAATTTAAGTTTAAGTGATATAGATTTACTTCTCTCTGGCGATTTGTTAAATCAGATAGTAGCATCTGGATACTCTGCACGAGGTCTTAGCATACCATTTATAGGACTTTATGGAGCTTGTTCTACTATGACAGAATCCTTAGCAGTTGGAGCTATGTTTATAGATGGTGGATTTGGGGACAAAATAGTTTGTGCTACTTCTAGTCATTTTAGTTCTGCTGAAAGACAGTTTAGATTTCCTTTAGAATATGCATCACAGAGGAAATTTTCAGCCCAATGGACTGTTACAGGTTCAGGTGCTACAATTCTTTCAGCAGCAGGAGAGGGCCCTTTTATAACCTATGTGACACCCGGGAAGATAGTAGATCCAGGAATAAAAGATGCTTCAAATATGGGGGCCGCTATGGCTCCTGCAGCGATAGATACTCTAATAAGTCATTTTAAAGATACTGGATTTGAGCCATCAGATTATGACTTAATTATAACTGGAGATCTAGGCATAATAGGAAAATCTATAGTAATGGATATGATGAAAGAAGAAGGATATGATTTGGAGGGAATATTTACTGATTGTGGTGCGGAGATTTTTGATCCCTACAAACAAGACACTCATGCTGGGGGAAGTGGTTGTGGATGTTCGGCCGTAGTTTTTAATGGTTATATTTTAAAAGAGATGAAAAAAGGTAGATTTAAAAGGGTATTACTTGCAGCTACGGGAGCCTTACATTCTCCATTAATAACGCAACAAGGGGAGTCTATTCCTTCTATATCTCATGCTGTAACGATAGATATCAATAGAATATAGGAGGTATAGTTATATGGAATATTTGAAGGCTTTTATAGTGGGAGGCGCTATATGCGTTATAGGTCAAATAATTTTAGATAGAACGAAATTCACTCCTGCTCATATTTTAGTAAGCTTTCTTACACTTGGTGTAATACTTGGAGGTGTTGGAGTATATGAACCCATAGCTAAGTTTGGAGGAGCCGGAGCAACAATACCTATTACAGGATTTGGTTACGCCCTTTCCCAGGGTGCAATAAAAGGTGCCAAAGCAAATGGAATTATAGGAGCATTTACTGGAGGATTACAAGCAGCAGCTGGAGGAATAGCAGCAGCTATTATATTTGGATATATTATGGCAGTGATATTTAATCCTAAAACAAAGAACTAAGCTAATAATTAGCTTAGTTCTTTGTTTTTTAATAGAGATTAATTAACAATAATCCTATGGATTGGAAGGTTTATTGTTGCCTTCCCCTGGTTTAGAAGGTTTGTTATCTTCAGGTTTAGAAGGCTTGTTATCTTCTTCCTCTTCTGGCTTAGAAGGAGTGTTATTATCATCCTCTGGCTTAGAAGGAGTGTTGTTATCATCTTCTGGCTTAGAAGGCTTATTATTATCTTCATCTGGTTTAGATGAACCATCTTCATCTGGTGTAGAAGGGATAGAAGGTTGTATAGTATGTGGACCATGAACAGTACATATAGATGTAGGGGCATTATAAGCATAATCTCTAGGTATTATACCGCCATTCTCCCATGGTTTATAAGGAGGTGTTCTTTTTATATAAACTCTACTGCTTATCAGACTATCTGGACAATACTGATTTGCAATTTTACCAGTACTAGTATCAACTCTAACTATAGTATGAACATCGCAATATTGTGTAGGCACCGTTCCTTTAGCAAATATCTCAGTTTTTATAACATCTCTTGGATCTTGAGCACATAGAGTAGTAGCAAGTTTCCCAGATTGAGTACATATATTTGCAGATAATATTCCACTTGGTTTGTCAAATTCATATTTACTTTCTAAGTCTTTATGTGCTTTTGTCATAATATGTTGCCAAAATTCAGCTGCTGTCATACTACTTTTATTTAATGTAATCTTTGGAGAGTCGTTTCCTATCCATACTCCAGTAGCATAATATGGAGTAAAACCTACAAACCAGATATCTGCTTTATTTTGAGTGGTACCTGTTTTACCTGCTGCTACTACCTTTGAAAGCCTTGCATTTTTACCTATACCATCTGATACATTTGTTCTGAGTACATCACCCATTATATAAGCAACTTGGGGAGAAACTACTGTAGTTTCCCTAGGTGTATTTTCCAACAAAACATTTCCATCTTTATCCAAAATTTTAGTAAATGCTATAGGTTCTATATATACACCGTTATTTGCAATTGCTCCATAAGCTGCTGTTACTTCAAGTGGTGTTAATCCATAAGTCATACCGCCAAGAGCTAATGCAGAAAAGTTTTCATCATTCTCTCTTTTATTATTAGCACGTGTCACAAAATTGTCCTTTTCTCCATTTTTTTTATTTATTATACCAAGTTTTTCTAAATAGGAAATAGATGTATCTATTCCAATATTTTCTACAGTTCTTACTGCAGGTACGTTTCCAGAATCTTCTACTGCTGATCTTAAAGTTCTCATACCTTTATATCCTGAGTAACTATTCTTAGGCCATAGTTTGCCTTTGCCATCGTAATATGGTGTATCATCTATAGCACTACCAGCAGTATATCCATTATCAAGGGCAGGAAGATAAGCAGATAATGGCTTTATAACTGAACCAGGTTGTCTTTGAGAATTCGTGGCTCTATTTAAAATTCTGTTTCCTTCTACATCTCGACCTCCTACTATAGCTTTTATTTGACCAGTTCTATAATCTAATATTACAGTAGCAGATTGAGGTTGCACAATTCCATCTTTAGAATTATAAAAATACTTTCCACTGATAAGTAGATTTCCATTATCGCTTACTTTATAAAAGTCTTTTTTACTATTTAAGAATTTATTTGTTATTATTATATCTCCATTTTTACTGGATTTAAAATCCTCTTCTGATATGTCAAAAGATCCTACAGTATGAGTAACTAAGTTCTTTCTTTCATCAATAGTATAATAATCAGCAATATCTATATGCTTTGGATAAGGAGATAATTTATTATTGCTTTTGATAGTTATATCACCATTTTCAGATATACTATAGTTTCCTTTACTTATCATAAGATTATCCTCTTCATCTAAGAGGTTATTCTTTTTAAGGTAAAGGATTTTTCCTTTATCATCTATTATATTACCATATTTGTTCAATCTCCAATCTATCAGAACAGGGCCTCTAACCCAATTACTATTGCCTACTAAAACTTCAGTAAAATTATTATAGACATCTTCTAATTCTTTTTGAAGACTTAAATCTACCGTAGAATATATTTTCAATCCACCTTTATAAAGTGCTTCTTCGGCATCTTCTTTAGAATAGTCTAGTTTATTTACTAGAGTAGTTACAACTTGACTTTTAACATAATCAGTAAAATAAGATGTTATATCTTCAAGCTTTTTTTGTCCAGGAGTTAAAGTGGTTTTTATATCTTCTTTTAATGCTTCATCATATTGAGCTTGAGTTATTTTGTTTAATTCTAACATTTTTTTCAAAACTAATTTTTGTCTTTCTACGGATTTTTCATTGAATACTAAAATATATTTTTCTCCTAATACATTTATCTCTCCCACAGTAGCTTGTTTTTCACTATCATAATCATTAGGTTTAACTCTAATAAATGGTTGATATTGTGTAGGACTTTTAACAATCCCTGCAAACAAAGCGGATTCAGCTAATGTAAGATCTTCTACATTTTTAGAAAAATATGTTTGTGCAGCTTCCTGGACACCTGCTGCATTTTGACCAAAGAAATTTCCATTTAAATATGCTTCTAAGATTTGATCTTTATGAAGTACTTTTTCTACTTGCAATGATAAATAAGCTTCTTTAATCTTTCTGGTTAGCTTTTGTTCATTTGTTAGATATACATTTTTTACCAACTGTTGGGTGATAGTACTTGCTCCTCTTACTATTCCATCAGATTTTAGATTTTCAAATAATGAACCTACAATTCCTTTAGGATCTATTCCTTTATGCTCATTAAATCTCTCATCTTCTATTGATATAAAAGCATCTAGCAGATGTTTAGGCATTTTATTTAAACTCACAAATGTTCTATATTCTCCAGTGTCTATCTTTTCAATTAACTTTTCATTTGAATCATAGATAGTTGAAGTTTGACTTAGTGAAGAGTTAATTTTAGTTGGATCTATTTCTGGAGCTTCCTTTATAATAGATATAACTATGCCTCCTAAAACCCCACCTGCAATTATAGCAAATAATAGTATAAGTATTAAAAATATCTTTAAAGATTTCATAAAATTACTTTTTTTACGATTTTTATCTTTTGTATTTTTTTTATTTTCATTATTATCTTTAGACATGATTTCCTCCTTAATTTTAGATGTAGAATAAATCTATTATAACACATTGATAATAGATTGTTAATAATCTAAATACTTATATTAAACATATGTATTTTTTTATATCCATTAGGTAAAGATTATCCATATAGATACTTATATTAGTTAATATTGCCAATAGATGGTATAATAAACATAGTAAAAGAATAAATGGATGGTGATAAATTGAGAGAAGAAAACTTTAGGGAAGAAAAAACTATTATAGTAGGAGTAGAATTACAAAATCAAGAAATAGATATAGAAAACTCTCTAGATGAGTTAGAAGAGCTAGTAAAAGCTGCTGGAGGAACTGTAGAAACAAGGATAACTCAAAAAAAAGATACTATCAATCCAGCTCTTTTTATAGGAAAGGGTAAAGCAGAAGAAATAAAAAAATATTGTGAAGAACTAGATATAGACACTGTAGTATTTGACCATGAATTATCAGGTGCTCAAACTAGAAACTTAGAAGAATTGATAGGAAAGAAAATTTTAGATAGAACAAATTTAATTCTAGATATATTTGCAGAACGTGCCACTTCAAGAGAAGGAAAGCTTCAAGTAAAGCTTGCACAACTTAAATACAGGCTTCCAAGGCTTGTTGGCTTTAGAGACTATCTCTCTAGAGAAGGTGGAGGAATAGGTACTAGAGGACCAGGAGAACAAAAACTTGAAACAGATAGAAGACATATCTTAAAAGAAGTAAATAATATTGAAAAACAAATAAAAGAGATAGAAGAAAATCGTAAAATTCAAAGGCAACAAAGGCTAGATTCAAATCTTCCTATTATTGCCTTAGTAGGATATACAAATGCAGGGAAATCCACTCTTTTAAATAAACTTATAAGGCTATATGAAAATGATGAGGGGGACTTAAAAGATGTATTTGTTAAAGATATGTTATTTGCTACGCTAGATACATCTCTTAGAAAAGCAAAACTTCCAAATGGACAAAACTATCTAATAACTGATACAGTTGGTTTTGTATCAAAACTTCCAACAAATCTAATTGAAGCTTTTAAAGGAACTTTAGAAGAGGTAAAATATGCTGACCTTCTACTTCATGTAGTAGATGTATCAAATAAAGATTTAGATATACAAATAAAAACTACAATAGAGATTTTAAAAAGTTTAGATGTTTTAGATAAGCCAATTATCACAGTTTTTAATAAAATGGATAAAACAGATATTTCTGATATATTTTATGAAGATAAACTTATAGGAGATAAAATATTTATATCAGCTCAAAAAGAGGAAAACCTCTTAAAACTTATGGAATTAGTAGAAGAAAAACTTCCGTTTAAATATAAAAAAGCAATACTTAAAATACCATATGATAAACACAATATATTAAATTATTTTATGGAAAACTACAATATAACAAACTTAGAACATAGAGAAGATGGAACTTATGTGGAATTAACTATTAATGAAATAGATATAGAAAAATATAAAGAATTTATAGATAATTAAGCTTAAGTGAAAGGCATTAGGGGGAATTTGAAATATGAACTGCGATTATAGGACTGTTCTTAGTTATGGAGAAAAAGAAATAATTATAAATAAATCTAGATTTATAGGATCATCGAAAATGGTAAAAAGTGAAGAAGAAGCTTTAGAGTTTATAGATATGGTAAAGATTAAATATAAAGATGCAACTCACAATGTGTATGCTTATGTAATAGGAGAAAATTCTAATATTCAAAGATTTAGTGATGATGGGGAGCCATCAGGGACAGCAGGAATTCCTATTTTAGAGCTTATAAAGAAAGAAGATCTTAGAAACACAGTAATAGTTAGCACAAGATATTTCGGTGGAATAAAGCTTGGAGTGGGAGGCCTTATAAGAGCCTATACTCAAAGTGGTAAAGCTGCTCTTGAGGCTGGAAAGATTATAGATATGACTAGATTTGATGAACTTTTAGTCCAAATAGATTATAACTCCTATGGTAAAATAGAAAATTATCTATTAAATGAAAAACATCCAATTAAAGAAGTTACTTTTGATCAAGATGTAAATATAAATTTATATATAGAACTAAAGAGAAAAGATACATTTATCCATGATATCATGGATTTTACAAGTGGTAATGGGGTAATAAGTGAAATAAGAACACTACATTTACCTATGAGTGAAGATAGAGTATTTATTTAATATTAAAGCAAATTTAAAAGTAAAAATAGGAGAGTTGATAAAATGGATTTTGAAAAGATAAAACAAGAAATGCTAGATAAAAAGAAATGGGTAGTAGTCGGGGTTACTAAAAAAAAGGATAGATGGGGATATAAGATTTGGAAAAAACTAAAGGAACATGATTATGAAACCTATGGAGTAAGTCCAAATTATGAAGAAATAGAAGGTGAAAAAATCTATAGTTCGCTTATGGACCTTCCAGAAAATATAGATGTACTTGATATGGTAGTATCTCCCCAAATCGCTATGAATATATTAGATGAAGCTAAAGCTACCAATATAGAATATATCTTCTTTCAACCAGGAACCTATAATGAAAAAGTTATAGAAAAAGCTTCAAGTCTTGGATTTAAGTATTTAATAGATGATTGTATATATGCTACATTAAGAGGGCAAGAGTAAAAGAGAAGTAGGCTAAAGATAGCCTACTTCTCTTTTTTAAAGAATTCAAACAAACCCATTAAGAGTAAAAACACACTAAAATATTTTTTTAGACTATCAGGGGAGATTTTAACTGCTATCAAAGAAGCGATTATTGCACTTAATATACCACTAACTGCTATTTTTTTAGTGTATTTAAATTCTATATTGCCTTTTTTTCTATGAGTAAATATTGCAATAGTGGCTATAGGTATGAAAGTTATTAAGTTTACACCTTGAGCTTCTATTTGAGATAAACCTATTATAAGTACTAAAGAAGGTATAAGTAGAGTCCCGCCGCCAATACCCATTCCACTTATTATTCCTGATAAAAAACCTATAATTATTGTCTTCATTGTATAAACATCCTTAAAGCGCTATATATGATAACACCACCAAATATTTTTCGCAAGATAGAAACTGGTATTTTATCCAATGTTTTAGCACCTATAAAACTACCTGCTACTCCTCCTATCATTGTAAGAATTGTAATTTTAATGGGGATTTTATTGTTAAAAAGATAAATAATAGTACTTACTATAGATAGTGGAAGTATTATAGATATTGCTGTAGCATGAGCTTTATAATCTTCTATTTGTATAAGATGAACTAGTCCAATAACTACTATTATCCCTCCTCCGGATCCAAAGAATCCATTTATAATTCCTGCTATTATTCCGATAGATATAAGTTTTAAATTAAGACTAGACATAGGAATCTCCTTGTATAATTATTTAAATTTTAGCTTCAATACTAATTTCACCATTAAGTCGGATAGATATACAAATACTTATAAAAATATTTATCATATTAAATAAATATTAAATAAATATAAATATATGAAAAAAATATATATATATGTTAAAATATAAATGTTAAAATTTTAAGGAGAGTGAAGTTAAATGGCAGGACATTCCAAATGGAATAATATTAAAAATAAAAAAGGCAAAGAAGATGCTAAAAGAGGTAAAATCTTTACAAAACTAGGTAGATATATAATGGTAGCAGCAAGAGAAGGAGGAGCAGATCCAGAATACAATCCTTCACTAAAGGCAGCTATTGATAAAGCTAAAGCAGAAAATATGCCTAATGACAATATTGAAAGAGCTATTAAAAAAGGTTCTGGAGAAGGTGCAATGGATAATTATGAAGAAATTACTTATGAAGGCTATGGTCCAGGAGGAGTTGCAGTATTTGCTAATTGTCTTACTGATAATAGAAATAGGACAGCTCCAGATGTAAGACATGCTTTTGATAAATTTGGTGGAAACCTTGGACAAGCAGGTTCTGTTACATTTATGTTTGATAGAAAGGGCATAATAGCTATAGAAAGAATTGATTCTATTGATGAAGATGAACTTACTATGTTTTCTATAGAACTAGGTGCAGAGGATTTTGAAGCTTCTGAAGATGGCTATGAAATAATTACAACTCCTGAAGACTTTAATCAAGTAAGAAATGGTTTAGAAGAAAATGGATACCAATTTGCAATGGCAGAAATAACTTATATTCCTCAAACTACAGTAGAATTAAATGAAGAGGATGCAAAAAAAATGGAAAAATTAATAGATATGCTTGAAGATAATGATGACGTTCAAGATGTATTTCATAACTGGGAAAATTAGATTAGCAAGAATGGATTAATTACAAGGATTGGTTAAGTTATAATTTGTTTGTTTTCATGATATAACTCAATTTGTCTACGGTTTGCAAACATTGAACTTTTAACTTGTCGGTAAATTAGATATATAAGTTTCTAAAATTTGAACTGTTTTATCTTCCAATCCTTTTGTTAAATGAAAATAGATATCCATAGTAGTAGTTATACTAGAGTGACCTAATCTCTTTTGAATGTACGTTCTTTTATGGTTAAAAATAAAAGGTTTGGAGCTATTTATCTAGCTCTGTGCCTTTTATTAGCTTTTATTCTTGCTATATCACCCCAGTTATCAGCGGTTATTATTTCGACCTTTGATAAGCTTGACTTAATTTGTTTGATATCTCTGTTGATTGTAATATGCCTATCCGCATTATTTACCTCTAAATCATCTAATTTATCTTTTAGGTTATTAAAGTTAGTACTAGTTTCTTTTCTGAATTCATTTAATTCATTTTTAATATCATCTTGACCCTCTTTTAAATCAGAAACTTCTTTTCCCAGATTAATCTGACCCTCTTTTAAATCAGAAACTTCTTTTCCTAGATTAATCTGACCCTCTTTTAAATCAGAAACTTCTTTTCCTAGATTAATCTGACCCTCTTTTAAATCAGAAACTTCTTTTCCTAGATTAATCTGACCCTCTTTTAAATCAGAAACTTCTTTTCTCAGATTAATCTGACCCTCTTTTAAATCAGAAACTTCTCTTCCCAGATTAATCTGACCCTCTTTTAAATCAGAAACTTCTTTTCCCAGTTTATCTACATTAGTTGTAAGTGTACCTACTTGTGTTGCAATTAATTCTAATAATTCTCTATCGTTCATGTATAATCTCTCCCTTATATTTTGTACTTGTTTATATATTAATCTTTATTATAATTATAACTAAGTAATTTCAAATGCTCCAACAACTCCGTTGCAAATTGAGCTTTGTCTTCATCTAATAGTTCTTCTGTTCATATCAATTCCTACTATCTCTTCAGTTTAATTATACCACACTAAACGTGTGAATAAACATAATCACACCAAAAGTGTAAACAATTGTTGACAATTATACCTCTTTAAGAGCAACAGGAATAGAAAGAGTTGAAATCTTAGATACTGGTGGGAGGATAGAGTTTAGGACTGGAACCTCCACAGGTGGATTAGGGGAATGATTTGACTTACTAGTTATAGATGAGGCTCAAGAATACGAGACAGATCAAAAATCAGCTTGCCAACAATGGGTACGTTATATTTAATTTTAAAAAAATATAAAAAAATATAATATAATATAATTAAAACTACCTATTATATGTGTATTTGTAAACATTTACAATCTATTGTAAAATAAGCCTAAATATACTATAATGTAATCATGCTTATGTAAGATGTTTTTCATAACTGGGAAAATTAGACAAAGTTATATTCACATAATAATAGTTTAATTTCATATAATAATGAAGAAAGAATAATCATTATTAGGAGGAAATTAAAATGGAAGCAAATGAAAACTTTGAACATATATTAGAGAGGTTTAAAGCCGCGAGTTTAGAGCAAAAAATTGAAATATATACTAGTGTACGAGGATTATCAGTAGAACAATTTAAAGAACTCTTAAAATATTTTCCTATAAAAGAGTTAGGGAGATTAGAAAAGTTGATGGTATAGGATGAAGATTACTTCATCCTTTTTTAAAATTGTTATATATGATGCAAAGGGGGAAATATGAAAAAAATTCTTATGTTTTTAATGGTAGTATCTGTATCCTTAACGTTCTTAGTTTTTAGTATAGAAAGAAATGCCTATAATGAAGATTATTATATTAGAAAATATGAAGAACATGATATTGAAGAATTGACCCAAAAAAGTCTAGAAGAATTAAAACCTATAACAAATAATCTTATACTATATTTAAAAGGTGGAGAAAACGATTTATTAAGACCTCATTTTAATGAAAAAGAAATTCTACATATGGAAGATGTAAAGGAACTGTTTAATTTAGCTAGAATTATTAAATATACTGGAATTATAATTATAATTTTAGGAGTTTACTATTTTAGGAAAAATAAAAACATGGTTCTTCTTGCAAAGACTTTTCTTTATGGACTTTTTTTAAATTATATATTATTAACCATAATAGGATTTTTAGCTTATAAAGATTTTAATAAATATTTCACCTATTTCCATTTAATATTTTTTACCAATGACTTATGGATATTAGATCCAAATAGAGATTTAATGATACAAATGCTCCCAGAAGAATTTTTTATTGGTATGGCTACAAATATTGTGATATCTTTCTTAGTATATTTGGCAATACTACAAATAGTAAGCTATTTATATATAAGAAAGGATAAGATTAAAAATGAAACAGTTATTAGAAAAAGTTAAAAAACACTCCATAGTATATGATAGAAAAAGAATTTTAAAAAACTATTATTCTAAAGCAATGCGTAAAGGGAAAACTTATAGGGCCTCTTTAGTGGATAGATTTGTGTTTATTACAATACTTTATATAAGTTTAATAGGTATATTATATATAAGAACTAATAAATTTTTATTATCATTTTATATGAGTTCTATAAGTGTATATTTTTTAGT
>NZ_LTDM01000014.1 GCF_001940565.1 Tissierella creatinophila DSM 6911 | reverse complement strand
GTAGTTTATCTGGTAACAATAGCAAGAGGGACACACCTGTACCCATACCGAACACAGAAGTTAAGCCTCTTAACGCCGATGGTACTTGGATGGCAACGTCCTGGGAGAGTAGGAAGTCGCCAGATTAGTGACCTAAACTTAGTAACAATAATAAGCTTTTAATAGGTCAAATGTAGTAGCATAGATAATCTATGCAGTTCTACTATTCTTAGGTAGCTCAATGGTGGAGCAACCGGCTGTTAACCGGTAGGTTGTGGGTTCGAGTCCCACCCTGAGAGCCAATTAAGTTGCCGGAGTGGCGGAACTGGCAGACGCACAGGACTTAAAATCCTGCGGCCTTTATCGGTCGTACCGGTTCAATTCCGGTCTTCGGCACCAACTTTTTACTTAATACCTAAGTGTACAACTTTAATAACATAACGCGGGATGGAGCAGTCTGGTAGCTCGTCGGGCTCATAACCCGGAGGTCATAGGTTCAAATCCTGTTCCCGCAACCATAAATTTATTTTTATAATAGGGAGTGCCCTAGTGTACAACCATAAAATTACTATTTATATGAGAAGGACAAGTATAAAAATTGTGGCGGCGTAGCTCAGATGGCTAGAGCATGCGGTTCATACCCGCAGTGTCAGCGGTTCAATTCCGTTCGCCGCTACCAAAACTTCATACATAGATAAATGTGCTAATAAAACAAATAAGGCCCCATGGTCAAGCGGTTAAGACATCGCCCTTTCACGGCGGTATCCCGGGTTCGAATCCCGGTGGGGTCACCAATTAACATCATATTTAAATATATGGGCGCATAGCTCAGTTGGGAGAGCACCTGCCTTACAAGCAGGGGGTCACAGGTTCGAGCCCTGTTGTGCCCACCATATTATGACCTAATCCAATTTGCATAGCAAATTGATGGTAGGTCAAATGCAATGAGTACCAAATTTATACGACCGATAGGGAGTGAATAAATTTGTGTCACGAAACTGCTAAAAAACATGCGGCCTGGTAGTTCAGTTGGTTAGAATGCCAGCCTGTCACGCTGGAGGTCGAGGGTTCGAGTCCCTTCCAGGTCGCCAAAAAAATATCTTGACATTTTAAAAGATGGATAGTATAATATGAAAGGTATTAAATATTTACCTATATAATTAATGATGCTGGCGTAGCTCAATTGGTAGAGCAACTGACTTGTAATCAGTAGGTTGGGGGTTCAAGTCCTCTCGCCAGCTCCACAAAAACATTATAAAAAAATATGGAGGAGTACCCAAGTGGCTAAAGGGGACGGACTGTAAATCCGTTAGCTCAGCTTTCACTGGTTCAAATCCAGTCTCCTCCACCAAAAAAAAATTTGCGGGTGTAGCTCAGTGGTAGAGCTCCAGCCTTCCAAGCTGATTGCGAGGGTTCGATTCCCTTCACCCGCTCCACTTGTTTTAAAAATTAAGCACCTATAGCTCAGTAGGATAGAGCAACGGACTTCTAATCCGTGTGCCGGGGGTTCGAATCCTCCTAGGTGCGCCATTAAATTTTACATTGCTTTACATTGGGGTGTAGCCAAGTCGGTAAGGCACTAGACTTTGACTCTAGCATTCCACAGGTTCGAGTCCTGTCACCCCAGCCAACAAAACTTATGATCCATTAGCTCAGTTGGTAGAGCACCTGACTTTTAATCAGGGTGTCCCGCGTTCGAGTCGCGGATGGATCACCATTTTTTATTGAACATTATAAAAAAGAAATATGGAGAGGTACCGAAGTGGTCATAACGGGGCGGTCTTGAAAACCGTTAGGGTGCAAGCCCACGTGGGTTCGAATCCCACCCTCTCCGCCAATTAAATTAAAGTTTGAATGGAGAAGTACTCAAGCGGCTGAAGAGGCTCCCCTGCTAAGGGAGTAGGTCCTTTACGGGGCGCGAGGGTTCAAATCCCTCTTTCTCCGCCATTTAAGGAAAAACATCTGGGGCCTTTAGCTCAGTTGGTTAGAGCGCCCGGCTCATAACCGGTAGGTCCGGGGTTCGAGTCCCTGAAGGCCCACCACACTTTATTTATTGTCCTTGAATCATGATTTTGTTTAAAATATTCAGCGAGGACATTTTTTTTCGCCCAGATGTTTAAATTTTAATACTATGCCCAGATAGCTCAGTCGGTAGAGCAGTAGACTGAAAATCTACGTGTCGCTGGTTCGATTCCGGCTCTGGGCACCATAGGTAAAGGGGTGTAGTTCAGTGGTAGAACGTCGGTCTCCAAAACCGAATGTCGTGGGTTCAAATCCTGCCACCCCTGCCATAAAAGGGTATAAAGGACATATGAGCTCACATTATTAGGTATGGACCTGTAGCTCAGCTGGTTAGAGCGCACGCCTGATAAGCGTGAGGTCGGTGGTTCGAGTCCACCCAGGTCCACCAAAACATAAAATAAAATTAAATATTAAAATAATAAAATAGTATGGACCTGTAGCTCAGCTGGTTAGAGCGCACGCCTGATAAGCGTGAGGTCGGTGGTTCGAGTCCACCCAGGTCCACCAGTAAACAAAATTTACTGGGGCCTTTAGCTCAGTTGGTTAGAGCGCCCGGCTCATAACCGGTAGGTCCGGGGTTCGAGTCCCTGAAGGCCCACCATATAAAAAAACACAGAAACTTTTAGTTTCTGTGTTTTTTTATAAAGATTTGCTATATTAAATTTTCTATTATTTCCTTAAGCAGTTCTAAGATATCTTCTAATAAATATTCAGATTCTATTTTTAATAAGAAGATATTTTTAGGAAGGGCATACCCATGAGTAACACTTATATCTTTGGATATATTAAAATCTCTTTTATCTATAAAAGTACAAGTTTCATCAGGAGTTACTAAGCCTCTAGTTACATAGAGAATTAATTTAAACTTATTTGTATCTTCTATTAACAGATTAAAACTTGCATCATAATAAATTAATTTTTCTCTTAAACCTTCTATATCTCCTTCAAAGATGAAACTGTCCTTGGACTCTTTTATATCAGATATCACAAATTCTATCATTTCATCATTTTTATTGACTTTAAAAGACTTCTTTTTTCTTATAATATTTATTATATCTATAATATCTATTAAAAAATAAAGATCATCATAATTATGAGATAGTAATCTATTTTTTAATTCTAAGTCTCTATGAAGAATATAGTCTTTATAAAAATCAATGCAATCTTTTCCGCTATAGATATCTTCTCTAAATATACCTAAATATTCTTCTACTGTCTTTAGTTTTAGATTATCTATTTTTAATAAGTCTTTATTTTTTCTAATAATAGAATATAAATCTAGTGATTTTTCTTTATCTATATAGAAAGGAAGTTTAAAATACTTTAATTTATGATTTATAAAAGGTATATCAAATGTATTTCCATTATAATTTATTATAGTTTTAAAACTCATTAGAAGTTTAGAGGATTCTATTAGTACCTGAGGTTCATCTTTTAATTCATTTGCAAAATATTGTGAGAGGATCCAAGTATCTTCTTTTTTATCAAAATATAATATTCCTACTAAATATATTATATCTCTATTTCTATTAAATCCTGTTGTTTCTATATCCAAAAAACACACATCTTTTGTTATATTTCCATTATTATATAATTTATTTTTATCTATTCTTTTTTTTATAATTTCCATATCTATCACCTAATTTCATATTATCCTATAATATGAAAAAAGTATAGTTTTCTTTATGTAAAAAAGGATAGATATTTCTATCTATCCTTTTTTATATTATTCTTCTTCTTCGTGTAGTGAAAAATTAAATGGTTTTTCTCTACAACCAGGGCCTGTTCCAGGACCGGTTTCACTATTTTCATCTATTTGCTTAGGAAATAGTGTTGGGAATGTTGTACAAATAGGTGAAGTATCAGGTGATAATTCTGGGAAACCAGTAGATAATACACAAAGCTGTACTGGTACTATTATCTTTTTCTCACATGTAATACATAGAGCGATAATAAGATCTATAGTTATTCGTCCTGATTCTGGACATACAGTTATATCTCTTTGAATACTATTAGTTGCAAGTCTAGTTTCACATAGTATATTACAGAACTCTGCAAATCTTGGGAAGAATGCTGAGTTGAAAACTGATGGTATACATAATTCAAAGAAATTAGTTAAGATAAGTGGAGAGTTTACTGGTGCTACTGGTACATTTGCAGTAATTGTGAATTTTACTCTTCTATCTCTAGAATCTAGTATCAGTAAATCAATTTCAATCAATACATTTCCACGAACTTTAACCTTTTGAGTTCCAAATACAGGGGTTCCAGCATTTACTTCATCACAATCGCTTGTATCAGCATAAATCAACTTTTCAGTAGAAAGTCCATCAGGGCCTATAACCTCTACATAACAACCCTTTTCATCTTTGAGAAATTCCCCACCAGAGAGAACTGTTTCTGGTTCAAGTTTAAAGTTTCTTGGATCGTTTATATTAGATGGATTAAAGAATTTTTTACACCTAATTTCTAGTACCCTAAGGATCCTACTTCCACTTGGGAGATTTGGAGTAAACCTCACATTGTTTACAGTGCTTAGTGCTTGAAGATTAAATAGTGCTGCGTCATATACCTTTTGAACAAATATTGGTTCTGTTACCACATGTCTAAGAGTTCCATCCCATTCACATCCTGTTGTCCCAGTACAACACCTTTCAGTTACTGGAAGTTCTTCTGGTGGACAATGATGATGGTGATGGTCATGATGCTTATTTGAAGACATATATTTTCCTCCTTTCAATAATTCAATAATAAATAGTGTTCAATCTTAATATATTCAATTTTGTTGACTTGTGTTACTATTAAGTCATAAATCCTTATATTATTAATAATAATAGTTATAGGGGTGATATTAATGAGTTTTTATGAAGACAGGGTATCTATTATTAATATGAATGAAAAAGAAGTTTATCTATTTAAAAATAAAAAGAATGAAATAAGCATGGATTATTATAATTTAAATGATGGGCATAATAATATTTCTATATGTGAAGATGCATATGGAGAATTTGATATTGTAGCAGTAGATGAAAAAATAAATTTGATCTACCAAAACACTAAAAACGATTTAAAACTACTAGTAATAGATAAATTGTTAATAGAAGAAATTGATGTAGAAACAGAAAAACTACCTAAGACATATGAAATAAAGATTGTCTTAAATGGTGGTATAAAAAGTATAATTTATTTAACACCTAAGTTCAGTGAAAAAGGAGTATTTGAAATTTATCATCAGATTTTTAAAGATGAAGAATGGATAAAGTTCAAAGTTGATGAGACTCGTATAAGTAAGTTTTTAAATCCTATAAAGATTTTAAATGATGAAACTACTATATACTTATTTTTTTATTATGGAGATCAGATTTGTATGAAAGAATTTGATGTGAATTTATTGGAATGGAAAGAAACTATAGTACTAACTGACAGTGTAGAAAAGTTAGATATAGATGTAATAAAAGATGGAAGATATATTCATTTAGTTTACTGTGAATATATAGATCAAAACTTAAATATAAAATACAAGAAATACGAGTATAGAGGGGATTCTTTATACGAAATAATAGATAGAACTATTTCAAATGAAGGAAATAATACACATCCTACTATAATTTTAAACGAAGATAAGATATGGATAGTATGGAAAGATACTTTAGGTTTAAACAGTTCATTTTCAAGTGATAAAGGTGAGAGTTTTAGCACTATTTATCTATGGAAGAAAACAAAAACTTATAATTATGTAAGATATAATTATAAACAAAAGGAAGATGAAACAAAATTAAAATTAAATCATTCATTTGGAACAATTTATCCAGATATAAAGTTTTTAGGATTTGGTGAATTAAAAGATGTAGAAGAAGTAAAACTTAAAAAAAGAAGGGATTAATCCCTTCTTTAATTTGTATATAGATTATCTTTTTCAAATAAGTCTTTAATAGTAGATAAGTTATTTGTTTTTCCAAGTATTAACATAAGTTGTATCCTAGCTTTATGACCTGGGAGATTGCCTCCAAGGATTACGCCTAAATCCCTAAGATGCTTTCCGCCACCCTGGTAACCATATGTGTCTAGGACTCTTCCAGTATGACAGCGTGAAACCATAACTATAGGTATATTATTAGCTATAGCTCTTTTAACTCCAGCAATCATTTGAGGGGGTATATTTCCTCTTCCTAAAGCTTCTAATATAATGCCTTTATATCCAGAAGCTATATAAAAATCTATAATGTCTGACTCCATTCCTGAAGCTACTTTTATAAGACCAATCTTTTCTTCTATATTTTCAGTTTGTATATGCTTTCTATTTATTATATCACGATAGAATATAACTTCATCATTATCTACTATTCCAAGTGGTCCAAATTCAGGTGATTTAAATGTATCAAGTGATAGTGTATTAGTTTTAACAACTTCACCTGCAGCATTTACTTCATTATTCATTACAACTAAGACACCTTTTCCTAAAGCTCTAGGTGAAGAAGCTGTACATATAGCAGCTGATAGATTACTAGAGCCATCATAACCTAGTTCAGAATTATTTCTCATAGCTCCTACTACTATAATAGGTTTTTCTTGATCTATAATTAAATCTAAAAAATAAGCAGTTTCTTCTAAAGTATCAGTACCATGAGTTATTATTACTCCACTTATATCTTCTCTATGTATATTACTTTTTATAATATTACATATTTCCATCATATGCCCAGGCAGTATATGAGGACTTGGAAGATTGCCAAAATTTATTGACTCTACATCTACAATTTCCTCTATATTGTTTATTGTAGACATTATCTCTTCTGAATTAAGTGCTGGGATAGCTGCGTGTAAAAGAGGATCAACCTTCATGGCAATTGTACCACCTGTAAAAATAATTAAAAGTTTTTTCTTCATTATAAGTCCTCCACTTTTGTGTTTATTCCATCTTAACATAAAAATAGGTAAAAAAAAAGACTCTTAAGAGTCTTTCATCCTTTCGGATGGAACAAATTGTTCAAAAGGGGTATTGGGAATAGAGATCTTATTTAAGGTTACCAGGGGGATAACCTTAAATAAATTATAACAAATTTCGACAAAAAATTCAATCCTTTTATTTAAATATTTTTTTATAATTTATATTGCAATATATTTTGTAATATAGGAAATATACTATATAATATAGAGTGTAATTATAATTTAAAAAAACTATAGGAGATAATCAAATGATTTATTTAGATAATTGTGCTACAACAAAGATGAGAAGAAAAGTAATAGAGACTATGTATAGTTCATTAGAAAAAGACTTTGGAAATCCTTCATCATTACATAGATTGGGATTAAAGTCAGAAAAAGAAATAAAGAAATCCAGACAAATCGTATCAGACTATTTAAATGTAGATGAAAGAGAAATCTATTTTACTTCAGGAGGAACGGAAAGTAATAATATAGCAATTCAAAGTATAGTAAATAGTTTATGCAAAAGGGGAAAACATATTATTACAACTAATATAGAACACGCTTCTATAATAAATACTATGAAGGAATTAGAAACTAAAGGATTTAAAGTTACATATCTAGATGTAGATAGTGAAGGAAGGATATCTCTGGAAGATTTAAAACAAGCTATAAATGATGAAACGATACTTGTTTCCATAATTCATGTAAACAATGAAATAGGAACTATTCAAGATATAAAAGAGATAAAAAACATAATAAAGCTTAAAAACTCTAAAGTTATCTTACACGTAGATGGGATACAATCTTTTGGGAAGATAGACTTTTCTATAAAAGATTTAGGAATAGACACATTTTCTTTTAGTTCACATAAAATCCATGGTCCAAAGGGAGTAGGAGGATTATATGTGAAAAGAGATTTAAAACTCTCACCTATAGTTTTTGGAGGAAATCAGGAAAGAGGAATGAGATCTGGAACTGAAAATGTATCAGGAATTATTGCATTTGGAAAAGCAGTAGAAATTATGGATAAAAACAAACAAGAAGAAAGAAAACATGTATTAGAATTAAAAAGATATACTATAGAATTAATTGAAAAAAATATAGAAGATATTAAGATAAATTCTTCTTTAGATAATGGTTTTTCTCCATATATATTGAGTATTTCTTTTAGAAATACAAGGGGAGAAGTTTTACTTCATTTTCTAGAACAAAAGGATATTTATATTTCCACAGCTTCTGCTTGTTCATCTAATGGGACTAAAAAAAGTGATATTTTAAAAGCAATAGGCTTAGATGACTTAGAAATAGAAGGAACTATAAGAATATGTTTTTCATATGAAAACAACAAAGATGATATAGTATATTTTGTAGATGAATTAAGAAAATCAGTAGAAGAAATAAGAAAAATAATGAAAAGGTGATATTTTGGAAAAAGTAATAAGTGTAAGTTTAGGAGAATTAGCATTAAAGGGATCTAATAGAAAATATTTTGAAGATCAACTTATAAAACAAATTATGAATAAGACAAAAGATATAAGATACGATAAGCTCTATAAAGAGCAAGGAAAGATATATATAGAAGCAAATGAAGAAAAGTTTGAAAGTTTAATGGAAAAACTTAAAAATGTATTTGGACTTGTCTATATAAGTCCATGTATAAGGGTAGAGAAAGATATAGAAGCAATAGAAGAAGCTTGTATTTTAAACATGAAAGAGAGGTTAGAAAAAGATCCTAATATAAAAACATTTAAAGTAGATACAAATAGAGCTGATAAAAACTTTGCTTTTACATCTCCAGAGATTTCTAGAGAAATTGGAAAGAGGCTTCTAAATAAATTTGACAACTTAAATGTAGATGTTCATAATCCAGATTTATACATGTATATAGACATAAAGCAAACTCACGCATATATATATAGTGAAAGAATAAAAGCATATGGTGGTATGCCAATAGGTACAAGTGGTAAAGCTCTTTTACTTATCTCTGGAGGAATAGATAGTCCAGTTGCAGGTTTTATGATGGCTAAAAGGGGTGTAAGTTTAAGTTGTGTACATTATCATTCGTATCCTTTTACATCTGAAAGAGGTGAAGAAAAGGTAAAAGAATTGGCTAAAAAGCTTAGTATGTATACAGGAAAGATAAAGTTTTATAGTGTAAACATTTTAAATATACAAAAGGAAATAAATGAAAAATGTCCTGAAAAAGAGATGACTATTATCTCTAGAAAATTTATGATGAGAATTGCAGAAAAAATAGCGAGATATAATAAACTTGACGCCTTAATCACAGGAGAGAGTTTAGGACAAGTGGCAAGTCAAACTATGCAAGGATTAACTGTTACAGATGAATCAGTATCTATTCCAGTTTTTAGACCACTTATAGGAATGGATAAAGTTGATATAATAGAAATAGCAAGGGATATAGATACACTTGAAACATCTAATCTTCCATTTGAAGACTGTTGTACTGTATTTTTACCAAAGCATCCAGTAACCAATCCTAGTGTAGAAAATATAAAAAGATCAGAGGAAGCACTAGATGTGGAAACACTAGTAAAGGATGCTATAGATAATATGAAGGTATATATTATAAAATAAGGGTATATATTTAAATATTACAATTTAAATAGGAGGAATATCATGAAAAAGTTTTTAGTTCCAATAATTATAATAGCTGTTATATTAGTTTTAATTGGAGGAGGATATAATAATTTACTTTCACTAAATGAGGATGTAGACAATTCATGGGCACAAGTAGAAAATGTTTTAAAACGTAGGGCAGACTTGATCCCAAACCTTGTAAAAACAGTTAAAGGTTATGCAGAACAAGAAGAAAGAGTATTAACCCAGATAACTGAAGCTAGAAGCAAAATGTCTTCTGCAAAAACACCAGGAGAATATGCTGAAGCTGATGCACAGCTTACACAAGGATTAAACAGTTTAAATGTAGTAGTAGAAAATTATCCAGATTTAAAGGCCAACCAGGGATTTTTAGAACTACAGGCAGAATTAGCTAGTACAGAAAATAAAATTTCAACTGAAAGAATGAGATATAATGACAATGTAGCTGTTTTCAATAAAAAGGTAAAAAGATTTCCAACAAATATCTATGCAAATATGCTTGGATTTGATAAAAGAGAATATTTTAAAATAAATGAAGCTGACTCAGAAGTTCCAAATGTTGACTTTTAGGGAGTGTTTATATGATTAAGAATAAACAAAACAAATCTATATTTATTCTTAGTTTTATTCTTTTAATTCTTTTAAATATATCTTTAAATACAAATATTGTAAATGCTAAACCTACTCTTCCAGATCCTAGTTTCGAGTTTTACGTATATGATGAATCTAGCATAATAAATTCAGATGTAGAAAACTATATAATAGATGTAAACAAAGAACTCAATGAAAAGACAGGAGCACAAGTAGTTGTTGCAGTGGTGGATTCACTACAAGATTTGGATATAAACACATATGCAACTTCTCTCTATGAAAAATGGAAAATAGGAAGCAAAGAGTATGATAATGGTATTCTCATACTAATAGCACCTAATGAAAATAAAATCTGGATAGAAACAGGCTATGGATTAGAAGGGGCTCTTCCTGCTGGAAGAACAAAGACCATCATCGAAAGAGACATGATTCCATCATTTAAAAATGATGATTACAATGAGGGTATAGCCCTTGGTTTTAATAGTATAATAGAGTATATAGAAAAAGATTACGATATTGTCTTAGATAAGAATGGATTTAATGATGACTATTATCCCGTACAAAGTGGAAGAAAAATTTCAATATTTCCTATTATGATATTTTTACTTATATTTGGATTTATTGACTTTAGATTTTTTAGAGGCATGCTTATAGCTAGTATTTTAAGAGCTTTTTTTAGTGGTCGTGGAGGTCCCGGTGGATTTGGCGGGGGTGGAGGCTTCGGAGGAGGAAGTAGCGGCGGCTCATCAGGTGGCGGAGGTCGATCTGGAGGTGGAGGAGCTGGCGGTAGCTGGTAAAATTCTAATTCCTAAAAAATCAAGACTAATACAAGAAGAATCTATAGAGATGGAAATTAAAATCTCTATGGATTCTTTTTATATTTGTTATTATAATAGAAGCTTTCTTTATAAAATCTATTGACAATAAATGCAAATCTCTTTATAATAAATAATTGGAGAAAAGTTTAGTAATAATAAACAAATAGTTTAATATATGCCTAATTATAGAAAGGTGGTTTAAGATGAATATAGGAGATAAAATCAAAAGACTTCGAATAAAAAACGATCTAACTCAAGAAGAACTGGCAGATAGATGTGAATTAACAAAGGGTTTTATTTCACAAGTTGAAAGAGACTTAACTTCTCCGTCAATTGCTACCTTTGTAGATATATTAGAGAGCCTTGGAACAAATCTTAAAGATTTTTTTAATGAAAATATTGATGAAAAAATTGTATTTACAAAAGAAGATGTATTTGAAAGTGAAAATGAAGATCTAAAGTATATATTAAAATGGATAATTCCAAATGCCCAAAAAAATATGATGGAGCCAATTTTAATAGAATTAGAAATAGGGGGAAAGACAAAAGAAGATTTCCCTCATGAAGGAGAAGAATTTGGGTATGTATTAAATGGAATTGTTTATCTACATATAGGTAAAGATAAATATAAGTTAAAAAAAGATGAATCATTTTACTTTAAGGCAAATTCAAATCATTATATTTCAAATGCTGGAAAAGGTAGAGCAAAAATAATCTGGGTGAGTACGCCACCTAGTTTTTAAAAAAGGAGGAAAATGATGAACATAATAGATTTAAAAAATGTATCAAAAGAATATGGTGGAGTAACAGTACTTGATAATATAAATTTATATATTAGGAAGAATGAATTTTTAACATTATTAGGTCCTAGTGGTTGCGGTAAAACTACTACACTTAGAATTATTGGGGGATTTGAAGAACCCTCTAGTGGGCAAGTAATATTTGATGGAAAAGATATTACTAAACTTCCAGCTTATAAAAGACAAATAAATACAGTTTTTCAAAAGTATGCACTTTTCCCTCATATGAATATATCAGAGAATATAGCTTTTGGATTAAAGATTAAAAAGATGAGTAAAGAGAAAATAGATAAGAAAGTAAAAGAAATGTTAAGACTTGTAAACTTAGAGGGGTTTGAAAATAGGTCAATAGAATCATTAAGTGGAGGTCAACAGCAAAGAATAGCAATAGCAAGAGCACTTGTAAATGAACCCGAAGTCCTGCTCTTAGATGAACCACTAGGAGCACTTGATTTAAAACTTAGAAAAGAAATGCAAACTGAACTTAAAAATATGCAACAAAGATTGGGTATAACATTTATCTATGTAACTCATGACCAAGAAGAAGCACTAACAATGTCAGATACAATAGCAGTTATGGACAAGGGAAAGATTCAACAGATAGGAACACCTGTGGATATATACAATGAGCCTAAAAATGCATTTGTAGCTAAATTTATAGGAGAAAGTAATATTATAGATGCGGTAATGAAAGAGGACTTTTTAGTTGAATTTGGAGAGAGAGTTTTTGAATGTGTAGATAAGGGATTTGAGAGATGTGAAGAAGTAGATGTGGTTATAAGACCTGAAGATATAGAAATAGTGAAAGCAGAAGATGGGAAATGGGAAGGTGTTGTAGAATCAGTAACATTTAAAGGGGTACACTATGAAATGATAGTTAAGTCAAAAGGTTTTGATTGGATGATTCATAGTACTATTATGAAACCTGAAGGAACCCATATAGGAATGAATGTAACTCCTGAAAATATTCATGTTATGAGGAAGGTGAAAAATCTATGAAATTAAAAAGAGCAGCCTATCCATATATTGTTTGGATGATGGTCTTTATACTCATGCCTTTACTTTTAATTGTTTATTTTGCATTTACAAGTGGAGATAGCCAAAGTTTTTTAGATTTTACTTTTAGTCTTAATAATTTTAAACGTTTTTTTACTCCCACATATTTAAAAGTTCTTACGAGATCTGTTAATTTAGCACTTTTATCTACTATAATTTCTTTAATAGTAGGTTATCCTTTAGCTTATATAATATCTAAAGAAAAGTCTAAAAGACAAAATATAATGATACTCATGCTTGTAATTCCAATGTGGATGAACTTTCTTCTAAGAACTTATGCATGGCTTACTCTTCTTGGAAGAAATGGATTTATAAATAACATACTGGCTAAAATAGGAGTTTCACCTTTAAACTTGATGTATAATAACAAAGCTATATTACTTGGTATGGTATATAACTTTTTACCATTTATGGTTCTTCCCATATATTCAGTTCTTACAAAGATAGAAAAAAACTTGATAGAAGCAGCGGAAGATTTAGGGGCAAACAGTATCACTATATTTAGAAAAGTTATATTTCCACTAAGTCTTCCTGGAGTTATAACAGGGATAACTATGGTATTTATTCCTGCGGTAAGTACATTTGTGATTTCAGACTTACTTGGAGGAGGAAAATATAGCCTTATAGGAAATGTAATAGAACAACAATTTAGAGTTACTGGAGATTGGCATTTTGGGTCAGCACTTTCGATTGTTCTTATGATTTTCATCCTTATAACTATGGCATTTACTTCAAAAATCGATAAAGAAAAAGAAGGAGGAGGTGGAGGGCTATGGTAAGTAAAATTTCAAAAAAAATATATTTATTTTTAATGTTTGCTTTTTTATATATTCCTATAGTAGTCCTAATCGCATTTTCTTTTAATGATTCTAAACTTCAAGGTGTATGGTCTGGATTCACACTGAGATGGTATATTGATCTTTTTAAAGATGCTGAAATCTTAAGAGCACTTTATATAACTATATTAATAGCAATCCTTTCATCAGTTATTTCTACCATTATAGGAACATTTGCTGCAATTGGTATTCATGGCATAAAGGGATTTAATAGAAATATAATTTTAAATCTAAACTATATACCTGTATTAAATCCAGATATAGTAACTGCTATATCCCTTATGGCTTTATTTAGATTTGTTAAAGTAGAATTTGGTTTTATTACTATGCTTCTATCACACATAGTTTTTTCAATTCCATATGTAATTCTTTCAGTACTACCTAAATTAAAGCAAATGAATGTAAATTTAGCAGAAGCTGCAATGGATCTTGGAGCTACACCGTTTTATGCTTTAAGAAAAGTAATAATCCCTGAAATATTTCCCGGAATCATTACAGGAATGCTACTAGCTTTTACACTTTCTATAGATGATTTTGTAATTAGCTTTTTTAATACAGGACATGGTATATCAAATTTAAGTATTACTATATATTCCATGACAAGAAAGGGCATAAACCCTATAATAAATGCTTTATCTACACTAATGTTTGTAGTTTTACTTGTACTACTACTTGTAATAAATAAAAGATCAGATGAAGATCTAAAAATAGGAGGTAATTAAATGATGAAAAATAAAAAGATGATAATTTTATTAGTTATAACTATACTTTCTCTTACCGTATTAACAGCTTGTGGAGAAAAAAAGCCTACACTAAATGTCTATAACTGGGGGGATTATATTGATAAAGAAGTTTTAAAAGAATTCGAAGAGGAATTTGATGTTAAGGTTAGGTATGAGGACTTTGGGACTAATGAAGATCTTTATGTAAAGGTGAAGCAAGGTGGAAGCAGTTATGATGTAATCTTTCCTTCAGACTACATGATAGAAAGAATGATAAAAGAAGATTTATTAGTAAAATTAGATAAATATAATATTCCAAATATGGACAAAATAGATGATAGATTTATAAATCTAGACTATGATCCAGCCAATGAATATTCCGCTCCTTATATGTGGGGAACTGTTGGAATAATATACAATAAGACAATGGTAGATCCTCTTACTAAATGGGCAGATTTATGGGATGAAAAATACAAAGATGAAATAATAATGCTAAAGAGTCAAAGGGATACTCTGGCTGTTGCTTTAAAAAAATTAGGATATTCTATGAATACAAGAGATATGGGAGAATTAGAAGAAGCTAAAGCAGAACTAATAAAACAAAAACCTTTGGTTTATTCTTATCTTGGTGATGAAATTAAAGGAGAAATAGTAGGAGAAAATGCAGGGGTTGGTGTAGTATGGTCAGGAGATGCTGTAACGATGATAAGACAAAACCCAAATCTTGAATATGTTATACCTGAAGAAGGAACAAACTTATGGTTTGATGCTATGGTTATACCAAAGTCTGCTGAGAATAAAGAGCTTGCAGAAAAGTTTATAAATTTTATGTTAAGACCAGAAATATCAGCTAAAAACGCAGATTATATAGGATACTCTACACCAATATCCGCGGCAAGAGAACTTCTGCCAGAGGACATAAAAAATAGCTTGGTTGCTTATCCTACAGATGATATGATAAAAAATGTAGAAATATTTAAAGACCCAACTGATATAATAGCTGAATATGATAGAATATGGACTGACATTATGAGTGAAGAGTAAAATTTTTAGAATAAGCTAAATTTATATAAAGATATCTATAGATAAATCTTTAAAAAAGAGATTTAATCCATAGATATCTTTTTTATTATAATGTGGTCTTGAATAGTTAATACTTAAAAGGGTATATTTACTTAGTGTAAAGTTATTTTTTATATACTATAATAAAAGAAAAAACATAAATTTTAGGGGGAAAATAATGAAATATATAGAAAATTTTTCTAATGATCCAAGCTATAATTTAGCATTTGAAGAATATTGTTTTAAATATTTACCAGAAGATGAAGATTATGTTATACTTTGGATAAATGAACCAGCTATAATAGTAGGGAAAAACCAAAATACTCTAGAAGAGGTAAACATAGAATATGTAAAAGAAAACAATATAAAAGTAGTTAGAAGGATTACAGGAGGTGGAGCAGTATATCATGATCTTGGAAATCTAAACTTCTCAATTATAAAAAATACTGGGGAAAATAAGAAGATAGATTTTAAAAGATATAACATCCCTATATTAAATGCTTTAGAGAGACTAAATATAAAATGCGAATTATCAGGTAGAAATGATATGACAATAGATGGAAAAAAGTTTTCTGGAATAGCTCAGTCTATATGGAGAAATAGAGCATTAAATCATGGAACACTTTTATTTGATACAGAACTTGATGTATTATCTAAAGCTTTAAATGTAAATCAAGATAAAATAGTTTCAAAAGGTATAAAATCTGTTAGGAGCAGGGTAACAAATATAAAACCATTTTTAAGTAAAGATACTACTATGGAGAGCTTTAGAGAAGTACTTCTTAAATATATATTTGAGTTTGAAGGAGAAGAGCCAGTAAAATATGAATTAAGTGAAAAAGAAAATGCAGAAATAGATAAACTATTCAATGAAAAATATGCTACATGGGAATGGAATTACGGATATTCTCCACAATTTAACTATAAAAACTATAAAAAGTTTCCATTTGGTGGTATAGAAGTAAGACTTCATATAAAGAATGGAATAATAGATAATTGTAAATTCTATGGAGATTTCTTTGGCTCTGCAAATGTAGAAAAATTAGAAGAAACTCTAACTGGTAAAAGCTACAATGAAGAAAGTATATTATCTTTATTAGATGAAAAAGAATTAAAACAATATTTTGGTGATATAGAAAAAGATGAATTCAAAGAATTGATATTTGGAATATAAAATTAGGCAAAATTGCAATTATAGATAAATCATTAGCAAATAAAAGAAAATAGAAATCTTAAAATTAAATATACCGCCTCAAAAGGCGGTATATTTAATAATTTAGGTATTTAAATATAAAGGATGGTTGAAATGAGAGAAATTCATGCAGATTTAATAACAAAAGAAGTAAAAAGACTAGTAATGGAAGCAAACTTCTTTTTACCAGAAGATGTATTAGAATCATTAAAAAGGTCTAAGAAAGATGAAAAATGGGAACTTGCATCTAACACTTTAGGTAAGATTATAGAAAATGCTAAAATCGCTAAAGACACGGAAGTTCCTATGTGTCAAGATACAGGTATGGTTGTAGCATTTGTAGAGATAGGTCAAGATATTCACGTAATAAATGGCTCTATAGAAGATGCCGTAAATGAAGGAGTAAGACAAGGCTATGAAGAAGGGTATTTAAGAAAATCAATAGTAAAAGATCCATTAGATAGAGTAAATACAAAAGATAATACTCCAGCTGTGATCCATTATAATATAGTCCCAGGAGATAAAATGAGTATTATAATTTCGCCAAAAGGATTTGGTTCAGAGAATATGTCTAGAATAAAAATGTTAAAACCAACTGAGGGTATAGATGGAGTAAAGGACTTTGTACTTGAAACAGTAAGCCTTGCAGGACCAAATCCTTGTCCACCTATAATTGTAGGAGTAGGTATAGGTGGAACTTTTGAAAAGGCAGCACTATTAGCTAAAAAATCTTTAATGAGAAATGTAGATCAGTACTCATCTGATTCTTTTTATGAGAATCTAGAAAAACAATTACTCAAAGAAATAAATGACTTAGGAATAGGACCTCAGGGGTTTGGAGGTAAAACTACTGCCTTAAAGGTAAATATAGAAACTTTCCCAACTCATATAGCAGGTCTTCCAGTAGCAGTAAATATAAGTTGCCATGCAACTAGACATAAGCAAGTTATTCTTTAGGAGGATAGAAAAAGATGAAAAAAACGCTCAACACACCGATAAACTCAGAAGACTTAAAAGATTTAAAAGTTGGTGATGATGTATATATCAGTGGATATATATATACTGCCAGAGATGCAGCTCATGCTAGACTTGTTAGATTACTAGAAGAAGGAAAAGAGTTACCATTTAATATTAAAGGAGCTATTATATATTATGTAGGACCATCTCCTGCAAGAGGGAAGGATCCGATAGGTTCTGCAGGACCTACTACAAGCTATAGAATGGATATGTACACTCCACAACTTTTAAAAGCAGGACTTAAAGGTATGATTGGCAAAGGTAAAAGGAGTCAAGAGGTAAAAGATAAAATTGTAGAAAATGGTGCTATCTATTTTGCCGCAATAGGAGGAGCCGCAGCTTTAATTAAAAAATCTATAAAATCTGCTGAAATTATAGCTTATGAAGATTTAGGAGCGGAAGCTATAAGAAAATTATATGTAGTAGATTTTCCAGTTACAGTTATAAATGATTCTAAGGGGGACGATCTTTACATGAAAGGTAGGAAAGAATACTTAGAATGGGCAAAGAGACAATGCAAGTAATTGCATAAACTTTTAAAATATAGTGGGGGTTATGAATATGAAAGATAGATCTAGTGGAATACTATTACATATATCTTCTTTACCTGGAAAATTTGGAATTGGTGATTTTGGTGAAGAAGCTTATAAATTTGTTGATTTTTTATGGGATGCTAAACAAAAAAACTGGCAAATCTTACCTCTTGGGATTACATCATTTGGAGATTCTCCATATCAATCTTTTTCGGCTTTTGCAGGGAACCCTTATTTTATAGATATAAATGAACTTATAAATAGCGGATATATAAAAGAAAATGAATTAGATACACTTTTTTTTGGAAATAACCCTATAAAAGTAGATTATGGACTTCTTTATAGAAATAAAATGTATATATTAAAAAAATCATATAAAGAAGCTAAACATACAATATATAATGACTTAAAATATTTCTATGAAGAAAATTATGATTGGATTAGGGATTTTGCATTATTTATGACGATTAAGGGTAAGCATAATAATAAGTCTTGGCTAGAATGGGATAAAAAATATCAAGAATATAATTCACCAGATGTTTTACAATTTGAAAGAGAAAATAATGAAGAAATTTTCTTTTGGGTATTTACTCAATATTTATTTTCAAAACAATGGAAAAGATTAAAAGAATATGCAAACAATAAAGGAATAAGTATAATAGGAGATCTGCCTATATATATAGCAATAGACAGTGCAGATGTTTGGAGTAATCCTAAACTATTTAATTTAGATGATAGTTTTAGACCTATAACAGTATCAGGGTGTCCTCCTGATGCCTTTTCGGCGAAAGGTCAGCTTTGGGGTAATCCAATTTATAAATGGGATGTTATGGAGAAAGAAGACTATAAATGGTGGATTAAGAGAATAGAATATAGTTTTAAGCTATTTGACACTTTAAGAATAGATCATTTTATAGGATTTGAATCATTTTGGGAAGTTCAATATGGAGATGAAGATGCAACAAGAGGTAGATGGTCAAAAGGACCAGGAATAAAATTATTTAATAAGATAAAAGAAGAACTTGGAGAGCTAGATATAATTGTAGAAGATTTAGGAGTTATCTCAGATGCTGTAAGAGAACTTGTAAAAAATACAGGATTTCCAAGTATGAAAGTAATTCAATTTGCATTTGATAAAACAAATGAAAGTGAACACATGCCACATCTATATAATAAAAATATGGTAGTTTATACCGGAACACATGACAATCTTCCTATTATGAGTTGGTTTGAAAATGTATCTAAAGATGAATTAAACTATGCTATAGAATATTTAAAACTAAACCATGATGAAGGTTTAAACTGGGGAATGATAAGAGGAATTTGGAGTTCATGTGCAAACCTTGCTATTGCCCCTATGCAGGATTTTTTAGCACTTGGTGAAACCTCTAGAATGAATTTGCCATCTACAATAGGAGAAAATTGGACTTGGAGACTAAAGAAAGAAGACTTAACAGAAAGCTTATCGAAAAAAATCAGGGACTTAACTGAAATCTATTGGAGGTAATTATAATGGATATAGAAAATATAAAGAAAATAATGGAAATAGAAGCTTTAGTTCATTTTGCAAAAAACTTGAATGAGTGTAATGTACATGAAAAGTATTTTGTTCTTTCAAAAAGTTTAATGGCAGAGGTAGTTCCACGTTGGAATAAGTCTAATAACAAATTTAAAGGAGAAAGAAAAGCATATTATTTTAGTGCGGAATTTTTAATGGGAAGAGCCTTAAGTAACAATATAATAAACCTTTCATTTAAAAGTGATATCTTAAATCTCTTAGATGAACTTGGTATGAATTTCAATAATATAGAAGAAGCTGAGGAAGATGCTGCACTTGGAAATGGTGGACTTGGAAGACTTGCAGCTTGTTTTTTAGACTCAGCAGCTACTTTAGACTATCCCCTCTATGGATATGGTATTAGATATCAATATGGACTCTTTAAACAAGCAATAGAAGATGGTTTTCAAATAGAAACTGCAGACAATTGGTTAGAACATGGAGACCCTTGGTCTATAGAAAATAGAGATGAAGCTGTTATAGTAAGTTATTCTGATCAAAACGTACTTGCCATACCTTTTGATACGCCAATAATAGGATATGGTGGTAACACTATAAACACTTTAAGACTATGGAAGTCAGAGTCACTTGTCTCTTTAGATTTTGAGAAGTTTAATAATTATGAATATGATGCCTCAGTAAAGCAGAAAAATGATGCAGAAAACATTTCAAAAGTTTTATATCCAAATGATATGGACAGAGAAGGTAAAAAGCTAAGACTTAGACAACAATACTTCTTTGTATCGGCATCATTACAGGATTTAGTTAGAAAATATAAAAAGAGTCATACAACTATAAATGATTTTAGTAAATTCCACAGTATTCAACTTAATGATACACATCCAGCAGTTGCAATACCAGAACTTATGAGAATATTAACTATACAAGAAACTATAGAATGGGATAAAGCTTGGCAGATAGTAACAGAAACTTTTTCTTATACAAATCATACTATATTAGCCGAAGCTTTAGAAGAGTGGCCAATAGAATTATATAAAGAACTACTTCCTAATATATATAAAATAATAGAAAAGATAAATATTAAATTAAAAGAACAACTTATTCATAAAGGTATATCTTCTAAGAATATATATCAATATGAAATAATAAGTTCTCACAATAATATTAGAATGGCTTATTTATCAATTTATGGTAGTCATTCTGTAAATGGAGTAGCAAGACTGCACACAGAAATATTAAAAGATACTCAACTTAATAATTGGTACCGAATTTATCCAGAAAAGTTTAACAATAAGACAAATGGCATAACGCAAAGAAGATGGCTTCTTCTTTCAAATCCTGAACTTTCAGATCTTATAACTGAACTCTTAGGAAGTGATGGGTGGATAACTGATTTAAAACAGATAAAAGTTTTAGAAAAATACAAAGATGATGAATATGTACTTAATAGATTTTTAGATATAAAAAATACAAAAAAGAAACAGTTAGCTGAATATATAAAGAAACATGAAGGGATAGAGATAGATCCTAATTCTCTATTTGACATACAGATAAAGAGATTCCATGAATATAAAAGGCAATTTTTAAATGCCCTTCATATACTTGATTTATACTTTAGAATAAAAGAAAATCCAAATTTAGATAGAGTACCTCAGACATTTATATTTGGAGGGAAAGCAGCACCTGGATATTTTAGAGCAAAAGCTATTATTAAGTTTATAAATGATATCAAAAATCTTATAGATGAAGACCCGGATGTAAGAGATAAATTAAAAGTTGTATTTGCTACAAATTACAGAGTAACTTATGGAGAAAAACTTTTTCCAGCAGCAGATTTATCAGAGCAAATTTCTACAGCAGGCAAAGAAGCATCAGGCACTGGAAACATGAAGTTTATGTTAAATGGTGCTCTAACTATTGGAACATATGATGGTGCCAATGTAGAAATAGTAGAAGAAGCAGGAGAGGAAAACAACTTTATATTTGGTTTAAGGGTAGAGGATATAAAAGAAATTGAGGATAGTTATGACCCTATCTACTACTATGAAAATGTAGAAGGCTTAAAAAGGGTCATGGATACCCTTATAGATGGAACCTTTAACGATGCTGGAACAGGTTTTTATAGAGAACTTTATGATTCAATAATCCATGGCTCACATAATTCAAAGCCAGATGCATACTTTATATTAAAAGACTTTGAAAGCTATAGAGATGCACAAATTAAAGCAAATACAGCTTATAAAGATAAACTCTCATGGGCTAAAATGTGCTGGATGAATTTAGTAAATGCAGGTAAATTTAGCAGTGATAGAACTGTAGAAGACTATGCAAATGAAATATGGCATATAAAAAAGCATAAATAAGCATTTAAGTATATTCCTTAAAATAAATAATATCAAATAAAACAAAGAAGGGGATTAAATGAAAAAGAAACTCAGTTTATTACTTGGACTCGCATTAATGGTTACAACTCTTGTAGCTTGTGCACCAAAGGAAACAGATGATGGAGCAGGAGATGGTAAATCACAGAGTGGAGATTTAGATAAAGTAAAAGCAACTATTTCAGTTCAAGTAGAAAAGGACTGGAGAGATTACTATGAAGCAGCGGCAGAAAGAGTAAAAGTTGAATATCCAGATTCAAAGATTGAGTTTATTGAAACAGGATCATTTGATCACCTAGATGTTTTAGATTCAACTGATGTAACAAACAAAGATGTGGCAGACTTATTTGCAATACCAGCAGATAGAATATATGGTATGAGCAAAAATGAAGCACTAGGATCTTTAGATGCTAAAACTATGGCTAAAAATCTTGGCGGATTTGATGACTATGATAACAATATAGGTGGCAGATTTAAAATAGATGATGAATATCTAGCTTTTCCTATGAATGTTGAAACACTAGTAAACTTTGTAAACACTAAAAATGCGAAAGCTAATGGTATAGACTTAGGAAAAGAAATAGAATTTACTGAATTAAATAATGAAGATCTTTTAGTTCCGTTTTTCGATGCGGGGCTTGGTGTTTCATTTATGAATGCAGCAAATATTAAGCTATTGGAAAAAGATGAAGAAGGGAAGTTTTATTCTGATATGACAAAAGACTTCTCCGAACTAAATGCAACTCAGCAAGAAGTATTTAAAGCTTTATTTAACTATTGGAAAGCACATAAAGAACAAGGCACTCCATTATTTGACAAAGATGCTGCGTGGGGATATATAGACTCTTCATTTGAAACAGGTAGTAAAACCTCTATAAGACTTGAAGGACCATGGTCTACAGGAAACTTATCTAAACTTACAGGAGACGGAGAAGATTTAGATGTATTACCTCTACAACAAGTTGTAGTTATGGGAAATCCTATATCTCAATGGAAAGGCTCATGGGGTCTTGCTATAAATTCAAGAATAGAAGACGATGCACAAAAGAAACAATTAGCAGAAGCTATGATACAAGAAATAGTAAATCCAGAATATGCAGTTGATTTCTTTAAGGCAACTGGTAAAATTTTAGACAATGTTAAAGCAGATAAATATATGGATTCAGATTTAACAGAAATGGATAAAAAAGTAATAAAAACTGTTTATGATTCATATGAAAAAGCACCATATAGTCCATTGTTTACAGAATGGGGTAAAGTATCGACTACTTGGGAAAATGCAGTTCTTTCTTGGAACTCTATAAATCCAGCTACAGTTGAAGATGCTTATAAAGAATTACAAGTTTCATTCCAAACTATGATGGATAACTTATAAGAAAATTAATTAGGGAGAAAGTTAAATCTTTCTCCCTAATTAATTTACATCTGTAGAAGTAAATTAATTTGAATAAAGTTTAATAGTATAAACATCTTATTGACATAATAAATTTAAAGATATACTATAAGGAAGGAAATAAAGTACTAAAGACTAATTACTATTAAATTTGAGGGGGAAATTTTAGATGGGTTCAAATGATTTCAGAATTGAAAGTGATTCAGTAGGAGAAAAAAATGTTCCTAAGGAAGCATATTACGGTCTTCAAAGTTTAAGAGCTGCTGAAAACTTTTATATTACTGGAAAAGGAATGTATAAAGAACAAATCATAGCTCTTGCAGAGATAAAAAAAGCTGCTGCAATGGCAAACAATAAAGCAGGACTACTTACAGATGAAGTAGCTGAAGCTATAATAAAAGCATCTGATGAGATAATAGAAGGGGAACTTCATGATGAGTTTATATGCGACCCTATACAAGGTGGAGCAGGTACATCAGCAAATATGAATGCTAATGAAATAATAGCAAATAGAGCAAATGAAATCTTAGGTGGAGAACTTGGTGTATACGATAGAGTTCATCCAAATGACCATGTAAACATGGGTCAATCTACAAATGATGTATTTCCCACATCTGGAAAACTTGCCACCTTAAAACTTATACCCAAAACTCTAGAAGAATTAGAAAAACTATATGAATCTTTGATGAAAAAATCACACGAATTTGATAGTGTTATAAAAATGGGTAGAACTCAAATGCAAGACGCTGTACCCATTAGACTTGGACAAGAATTTCACGCATATGCTTCTGTAATCAAAAGAGATATAGAAAGAATTAAGGTAGCTTTTGAAGCACTTAGAATTGTAAATATGGGTGCATCTGCCATAGGAACTGGCATAAACGTAGATACTACTTATTTTAAAGATATAGTACCAATGATTAGTAAAGTTTCTGGAATAGAGTTAAAACAAGCAGAAGATTTAATAGATGCAACACAAAACTTAGATGGATTTGTACATGCTTCATCTTCACTTAAAACATTATCAGTAAATCTTTCAAAGATCTCAAATGATTTAAGACTTATGTCTTCTGGTCCTAGGACAGGTTTTGCTGAAATAAATCTTCCTGCTAAACAAAATGGTTCGTCTATAATGCCAGGAAAGATAAATCCTGTAATACCTGAAGTAATGAGTCAGGTTGCTTTTAATGTAATAGGTAATGATATGACAATTACAATGGCAGCAGAAGGTGGACAACTAGAACTAAATGCATTTGAACCAGTTATATTCTACAATCTATTTGAATCAATAGTAACTCTTACAAATGGAGTAAAAACTTTTAGAGAAAACTGTATAGATGGAATAACTGCAAATAGAGAAAGAGCTAAACAATTAGTTCATAATAGCGTAGGAATAATAACAGCAATAGTACCACATGTAGGTTATAAAGCGTCTGCTAAAATAGCTGATAAAGCAATAATGACAGGAGAATCAGTAAGAAATCTCGTAATAAAAGAAGGACTATTAACTGAAAAAGAATTAAATGAGATATTAGATGAGTTTGCAATGACAAAACCTGGTATTGCAGCTAAACATCTTTTAAATGAATAGTATTATCGAGAACGATTTAAATATTATCTTGATGTGGTAACACTTGAACAATTTAGAGAAATGTTAAGTAGAATTGCTTATAGCACTGCAAGAAATTCAATAAAAGACAAGCCGTAGATAATTTATTATCTACTGCTTGTCTTTTATAAATATTATTATATTATAAATTATAATAATAATAAAAATAGTTCCAATAAGTAAACAAATCAATTTATCAAAAGTATTTAATACACCAGCAGTATTTCTCATGGCAAAATAATATAGAGTATACATTAACCCTAATATAGAAAAATTTAAAAGCCATATCCTAAATTTCCCACTTCTCATGGCATATCCCCCTTTCTTTATTTGCTTGTGCAATTTCTGACCTTTAAAATAAATTTTTATATATTTGAGTTAGGTGATTAAAGCTTAAAATATGTGAAAACTAAATATTAGATTTATGCTCCAATTATAAGATGTATTTTTAAAAGTATTATAAAATTTATACCCTATATATGTATAGTGAAATTTAATTTATTATACTAGCATATTTATCGGTTGATGTCAAGTTGTGGAAAATAATAGAAGTAATGAAAAAGGAGAATTCTAGGGATCAATAAATATTTTAAGGGTATCAGTTTCAAGGACTACATGAAATTTATTTTGTGATGACTAATTATTTTTAGACTTTAAATTAATTGCATTATTTTTTTGTTTCTTATTGTTTATTCTTATCCATTGGTATATAATGAAACTTCTGTTAATCCCAAGTAACTACAACTGAAAAAACAACTACCTATTTGAGTAGTGGGAGGTAAATCTATGAAAAAAATAATAAATAAAATTAAATTTTTAGCAATTATAAGTCCTGTTATAGTTATTCTGTCTATATATGTAGCTGACATTAATCACTTTTCAATGAAACCATTACTTGCTGGTACTGTAATGATATTATGTTCCTTAGAGTTTTATTTATTAGATAAATTAGACAAAAAGATTGAAAATAAATAAAAAAGAATTAAGGATTTATAATTGAATTTTGTAAGCATAAAATGATGGGTGGAATAGCCTGGTCAGAATTAATGAATCTGGTAATGTGGATAGATTCAACTAGTGCAGTTGGAATAGAAAGATAGATTAAAAATAAAGGAGTCCTTGTAAATGAGAATATTAGCACAAATAACGTCTCTATTGACAATATTATTTTTTGTCTTTTTAATTAAAAAAATTTTCAATAACACAAAAAATAAAAAATAAATTATATTTAAAAAACATGTAAAACAGAATAAAATACTCTATGGGAAGATACTACAGTATCTTCCCATAGTCATCAATACATCTTTTATTGTACGCTTACCCAAAAAGGTGGTTTAGGTAAAACAACTACTTATGCTAACTTAGGTATAGGTTTGGCTATCGATTTCTTAACTGATACGAAGAACTAGTGTTAGCGAAAAGCAAGAGCGACATAGCTGTTTATTTTGACAATTGATTTTGCTGATACACCTGCCATTTTTCATTTGTTGATATTTTATGAGCCAAGGATTATAATTTAATGTAATAGATAAATAGGAATTTTGAGGGGGCGTATATAATATGAAAAATAACTATAGAGAATTATTATATGACAATGAAACTCTTGAGGCAAAAAGCATATTGCTTAGGCGATTTAAAAAAGAGGATTACAAAGATGTTTTTGAGTATGGTAGTGATGAAGAAACCCTTAAATATTTGATGTGGGATGGACTAAGAAGCTTAGATGATGCAAAATCAGCAATTATTGATTTTTATTGGTCACAACCCGGCATTTATGCAATTGAATTAAGGGAAAATAAAAAATGTATAGGATGCATAGATTTAAGGTTAGAACCAGAACATGAAAAAGCCAGTGTGGGATATGTGTTGAATCGTCAATACTGGTGCAAGGGCTATACTACAGAAGCTTTATCTGCCGTACTGAGCTTATGTTTTGACAAACTTGAATTAAATCGTATCGAATCTACACATTATATCGGTAACGAAGGTTCGGGGGAGGTCATGAAAAAATGTGGTATGGAGTTTGAAGGAATTGGAAAGCGGGAGGTTAAGGTTAAATGTGTTTTTCATGATGTTGCTCACTATGCAATCACTAGAAATACTTGGTTAAGAAATATCCTAGAATAGGATAAATTTCAATTTAATCGGTTAATTACAGATAATTTATTAATAAGGGTTACCTAAGTGGTAGCTCTTTTTTCATCCTATAAAGGAGGTGATTTCTATGGCAACAAAACGTTTAATTTCCATGCGCCTTGGTATTGAGTGAAACCAACAGCTTTATTGACAATCTGACTGTGAGCGAAAAAAGTGATGAAGAAATGTATGCAATAAAAAAGCTCCATAGTATAAACTAAAGAGCTTTTAGGAATGGTGCCGGTGGTCTGTCACTAAATCCACTCGCACCAGTAGATGGTGCTTCGATAAAAAAATCAATTTCATATTCCTTTTTATTAACTCTTATCTCTTTAATGAAAGATTTCATTATCCTTTTTAAGTTTACTTTATTTTCTATATCTTCTTTTAATGATAAAATCCATTCTTTAATTTCTTCTTCCGGAATGCTGGACTTTACTTGGACTTCTTTTAGTCTTGTTTCAATTCCTTCTTTATAAGTTTCAAGGTCTTCAAGTTTCTTTCCTAATTCTAAAGAAGCAATTCCTTTAGTAATCATATTAATTATATTTTCTACTTCCTTATTAGTGTTAATTAACTCACTTTCTAGATAATTAATTTCTTCTGGAGCTTTTTCTTCATTTTCAGCAATATATTTGTGCATAGTTTCTAGTAATTTATCTAGGTTAGAAAATAAAAGTTTATCTAGCTCTTCAATAGTTTTACTCTCTATATCTTCAGCTCTGATTGATAAGTTACACTTAGGACACCTGTAATAGTAATAGAAGTTTGTACTTTCTTTACTTCTTTTCTGAGAATATCCGCTTAAATTTCTTCTACATTCTTCACATTTTATAAGACCTGATAAAAAATAGTCTCTATTTGATTTAGACTTTCCTCTGCTCTTAGACCTTCTCTTAATCTCTTCCTGAGTCATATTAAACACCTCCATAGGTATTAGGTTAGGTAGTGCATTTTCTACCCTTATAATGTCTTTTGTGGCTTTATATTCTTTTAAATTTCTTCTTCCATTCTTATATTTACGAGCTGTTTTATTAAATGTATAAACACCTGCATATTTTTCATTTTGAAGGATACTAGGAATAGATGTAAAAACAAATTCTTTTCCTTTTTTATTTCTATATCCTTTATCATTTAATTGATTTGCTATACCTTTATAGCCATTACCTTCTAAATAGAGTTTAAAAATTGTATTTACGATATAAGCTTCTTTACTATTGATTACATAACTTTTATCCTCATCTATATCAAAACCAAGAGGAGGAGTGCCTCCGTTAAACTTAGCTTTTTTTGCATTTTGTTTCATACCTTTCATTACTTCAGCAGCTAAGTTTAATGAATAATATTCTGCAAAGGATTCGAGTATACCTTCCATTAATGCACCTTCTGGAGAGTCTTCTATATTTTGCATAGCATAAACTACTCTTACTTCATGTTTTTTCAATACAGACTTATATACTGCAGAATCATATCTGTTTCTTGCAAATCTATCTACTTTATGGACTATTATAATATTGAAATTATTATTCTTAGCATCATTTATCATATTCTGAAAAGCTTCTCTGTTATCAGATCTTCCACTTAAAGCTCTATCTACATATTCAGCTACCACTAACATATCGTTCTTATTTGCATACTTTCTATTATCCGAGAGCTGTGCTTCAATTGATTCTTCTCTTTGATTATCTGATGAGTATCTAGCATATGAAGCTGCTTTAATCATAAAATCACTCCTTTATTATCTGGGGGATTAATGATATAATTAAGTTGCTTAGACTTGAGGTTATACCATTAATCTTGAGTTTGTCCTCTACGGTGTTTATAGCACTGTAGGGGATTTTTTATTTATCTAGTTTCTTTATTTCTTTTGTTAATTTATCAAAGTCTGATTCATACATTTTATCTTGAATAATCCTAAACTTGTTATACTCTGTATGGGCGGTAGCATCGGCGACCTTTCTTGATATATTACCCAAGTTTTTGAGGATATCATACTCATTAAATTCTAAAAATGCATCTAATTTATTTTTCCAATCTTCCATTGACATTAGTTGGTGCCTTTCTGCTTGGTTTTCTGCATAGTCCAAATACATATTAACGATTCTATTTAGTTCTCTTATTTCTTTTTCATATAGATAGTTTTTAGATACAGTTGTATCTGATTTTAAGATTTTACCTTCTGGGGAATTTTTCCAAGTTGTTAGTCCCATATTTTCTTTTTTACTGTCAGCTCTTTCGTAGATAATTTCAGGTGCTGTTTTATCAGTTACCGCAAAGAGTAATTTATTTTGAACCTCTTTAAAAAATGCTCTAGTTGTAGGTGCATCTTTATCATAGTCATAGCTAAACTGGGAATATATATCAGTAATTTTTTGATAGAATCTTCTTTCACTAGCTCTTATTTCTCTGACTTTTTCCAGTAATTCATCAAAATAATCTTTACCAAATGGCTTAGTATTTTTTAGCATTTTTTCATTTAGTACAAATCCTTTAGTTATGTATTCTTTTAATGTTTTAGTAGCCCATTTCCTAAATTGAGTTGCTTTATAAGAATTAACTCTATATCCCACTGCTATAATTGCATCTAAATTATAGAAGTTAATATTTCTTGTAACCCTTCTGTTTCCTTCAGTTTGAACTATTGGGAATTTCCTAATAGTTGAATTTTTATCTAATTCATTAGAACTATAAATGTTTTTTAAATGTTCGTTAATAGTAGAAATATCTACATCAAATAATTCAGCTATTGCTTTTTGTGGCATCCAAAATGTTTCTTCTTGAAACATTACATCTACTTTTACATCTCCTCCATCAGTTTGGTATATTAAAATTTCATTTTCTCCAGACATATTAGTTCCTCCTTATAAAATTTTCATAATTCCTAGTGGTTCAAAATATACTACATAATTATCTAACGTTACATATAAGCCATATAACTGCTTATAATAATCTAAAGCTTCTTCTATAAATTCTTCCGTTATTCCTAAGTACTCTGATAGCTCATATCTATTTTGAACTCCAGCTTCATAAGCATTTATTAAATTCGTTATACCTATAAGCTTTTTATAGGCCCATATACGAGCTTGTCTCTCTTGTTTTCGATTAACTATATCTGTTTGATCTAATATATCTCCATAGCTAGTATAATAGTGTCCTATTTCTTCTGCAAGTGTTACAAGCTTGTCCTTATCACTCATATTCTTATTAGTTGCTATGACTCCATCACTGTATAGTCCTTTTATTTTCTTAGATCTAAATGCTATCTCTACTACTTCTATATTTTCTTTTTCTGCTTCTTTCACAAGTTCTTCGTACATATAATCACCTCTCGATTTTAATGCTTTTATTTGTTTCTTCTAGACTTCACAAACTCTTTAAAAGCTTCAATTTCTTCAAGTTCCTCATTTGTAAATTCTTCGCCATCATGATGTGCTGCTATAGTTTCTGTTTCATAGTTTCTAGTTTCAGAAACACCTAATAAGTAATCCAGAGTAACATTAAATATTTTACAAATTTTTATTTTTACATCATCACTAGGAACTCTTTGTCCAGTTTCATATTGTGATAATGTTGTATTGCTGATATTAAGAGTTTTAGCTAGTTCTATCTGATTTAAGTGGTTTTCTTCTCTTAGTTGTTTTATTCTTTTACCTAATATGTTCATACCCTCGCTCCTTTATTTCTCTATGTGAGAATATAATACCCTTTATTTTACTGAATGAAAACATAATTTCACAAAAAGAGAATAAAAGTCTTGACATTTGCTATATGAGAATGTACAATAGTATTAAGAAGTTCACAAAATGAGAAAGAAAGAGAGGGGGAAAATAAATGTTTGATTTAAAGGAGATAAGATTAAAAAATAATAAAACTCAACAGCAAATGGCTGATATGCTTAACATAGGACTAACAACTTATCATCAGTATGAAACTTCAGATAGAGATATACCCTATTTAATAGCAAAAAAGATAGCAGATATATTTGAAGTTAATTTAGAAGATATTTTTTTACCTACTAGATTCACACTTAGCAAAAATAATAAAAATAGCAAGTAATTATTACAAGAATGAGCAAATAAAAGGAGGACAAACCTAATGCTAACAAAACAACAAATATTGCTAAAGACTAAAAGAAAACCCAGAAAAGATATAGAGAGAAGATTTTTCATTGATAAGTACAACATTAACAAAATATGGGAGGTGGCATACCTGAAAGGAACTTATCTTATAAGACAATATATAAAAAACAACGACAACAGTTTTTGTCTATTAGGAAAAGGATCCAGGAGGAACGAAAAAGAATTAAAAGAATTAGGAATATTAGACTTCAAAGAGTTAACAAACATACAACTTTTACAAGGAGAGAAAACAAATGGGATTAGATAAAGAATTACAAACGGAAAAAGTTATGAAAGAAAAAACTGAAATAGAGTTAATCAATATGCTAATAGATCAAGTTAGAAAAAACGATATGACAATTTTAAACCTTAGACAAGTAACTGCTAAAGCGATTAATTATTTAGAATCAAATGCAGTTCTTGAAAAGGAAGATTCAGATATTACCAAACCTTCCAACCAAGATTAATAAAACCTGTACTGATATTGTCCTGCACCTTCAACTATAAGATACCAACGGCCTGCACCATAAACTCTGATTGTTACAGGTGTTCTCGTATAGTATCCGCCATGATAAGAGTATTGCTGTCTGTTTTGATATTTTCTGAAATTAGAAGAATCAACTAAAAATACATTTGCAGCGTTTTTTAAACTAACTTCTACAGAAAGTTGGCCATTACTATCAGCATAAGGGACTCTAGACATATATTCACCTCCTTACAACTATATGTTGTGTACCGACATACACATTATACCATATAAGGGGATGTAAATAAATGGAAATATCCAAAAATGTTAAAAAACTAAGAAAAGAACAAAAACTAACATTAAGAGAATTGGCAGTTATATCTGGATTAACTTTCAGCGCTATAGCACAAATAGAAAGAGACGATATAAAAGATCCTCATATTAGTACAGTAATCAAGCTAGCAAGAGCATTTAACATTAGCATTGATGAATTAATCGGTTAAATAAAAGGAGGACAAGTATATGACAAATTTAATAAACATTGAAAATAAAGAAGGTAATTTAATAGTAAGTAGTAGATAAGTAGTAGAGAGGTAGCAAATAATTTTGAGAAGGAACATACAAAGGTGGTTAGAGATATAGAGAATTTGATAGAGGGTATAGCCAAAAGTGGCGACACCTACAACCACTTGTTAATGGAGAATGAATATCAGAATGAACAAAACAAACAAATATACAAAAAATATCTTTTAACAAGAGATGGATTCACTTTATTAGCTATGGGTTTTACAGGACAAAAGGCTTTAAAGTGGAAACTTAAATATATTGAAGCTTTCAACAAAATGGAAAAAGCTTTAAAAGAAATCTATCACATATCAGAAACTGCAATAGTTAATAATGTAATGGCTCATTTAGAAACAAGATTTTTTCCTGAAATAGATAACCGATTATCAAAGTACGAAGAAAACTACAGACCTACTCACGCAAATAAAATAAGTATAAATAGCTATATCAAGGAAGCTCTAGGAGAATTGCAAGAGATAGGGGAAGTAAACTTAGTAAAACAAAGAGTATTACTTTTGTTAAATGCAGAAGCTTGGCAAGATATACCCTATGAAAAGCTAATAAAAAATATGCACCTTATAGATGAAAGTATAAAAGCTGTAAAGAATTTTAGAACTAAAAGACAACTAAGTTTTATAGAAGAATAGGAGGACAAGCAAATGAAATCTACTTTGAAAACAATAACAGTAGATAGATGTAGTAATAAAACTATAAGAGAAGGAATTAAAGAAGTAGATTTAAACCATGATCCTTGGGAAGAACTTTGTAAGGTTTTAGCAGAGGCATTTATTGAGAGTAGAAAAGGAGGGAAAGTAAATGTATGAAATAAAAGGATTTAAAAATCTATCCAATCCCGCTAAAAGATTGTTTGGATATGTTTATCAAAAACATCAAGCAGGAGTTGAAGATAAAGAAGATTGGACTGCTATAAAGGTTAAAGAAAGAAAAAATTGTATAGAAGTTACATTCCGAAATGGTAAGTGGTTGAATTATTATACCAATGGAACTTGGGGATAAGAAAAAGGAGTAGATGAAAATGTTTTTTAAAATACCGGCGATGATAATTTTAGTATTTGCAACGATAAGGCAATTAAATATCTGTGCTAGAAAACAAAGTACAAAAGAGGATGATAAATTTATTTATATTTTCTTTGTAGCTATTACTTTTACTTTAGTAAATTTGGGGGTGATATAAGTGGAAGATAGAAAACTAGATTTAATAATTAAAGAAGCAACTAGATTATTAAGAGAGCATCCAGGACTAACCTATATGGAAGCTATAAGAATTGCAAAAGAGACTTTTAAAGATAAGGAGATTGATTAAATGTTGGCTATATATGATGAAAAACCATGTTTCGCAGAATATGGAGAAGAATGTAAGATTCTAATGGAAAAAGATTGTTATGAATGTAGTTTTTATAAGACCAAAGAGCAATATGAGGAGGGTTTGAAAGGATATCCAGATTTAGAAACAAAGGATAAAGGCAATAGGGTTGATTGTATTTTGCTCAACAAAACTACAGGCGAAGTACTAGAATTTAGCAGCATGACAAAACTTAGTCTTTTTCTAGGGAAAACTAGGGGATGGGCTTATCAAGTATCAAGACTTAAAGGTTATAAGTTTGATTATAAAGATTTTGAAATTGAAATAAAGAGGTGAGAAAGTTGCAGGACAAACAAGTAATAATTGCAGTTAAAAGGACTATTAGGAAATTTAGATTTAAAGATAATATTTCAGCCATAGCCCAAAGAGAATTAGAAATAGTACTAAGAAATATTAAAAGAAATGAAAAAGAACCTACCCCGACCAAGGAAATAGGCTCTTAGAAAATTACTATTACTGTAAGTATATCATGAAAGGAGAAAAATATACATGGAAGCTAGAGATAAAATGAAATTTATTTTAGATGATATTTACGATTTAGAAAGACAATTAAGAGATTACGAGGACATAAAAGAAAAATTAGATAGAAGAAACAAAGATTTAGATTTAGCTATAGATGAATATTTAAATCCAAAAGAATTTAAACTATATGACAAAGTCAAAGTATTTAAAAACTATACAGATAATCCAATATATGATTTTGAAATATACGAAAATGCAGTCGGAACAATTATAGATGTTGATGCAGACCATAGGTCCCCTTATTTAATAGAGTTTGATGATGAGCACGTAGAAAGATATTCAAGAGAAAATGGCAGACCTTTATGGGAAGGTAGCCAGTTAGAAAGTACATTTTTATAGGAGGGAATTATGAGTGAAACTTGGAAAATAAAAAACGATAATGAAGCAGAATGGATTATAGAACAAACTAATGATGATCTATTAGAAATTGAAAGATTTAAGTATTCTTTAGAAGAAAAAATAGAAACTTTAAGAATTAAATTAAATAAATTGAATGATGAAGAGGACTCTATAAAAGAAAGAAGGGATAGTTATTTACTAGAATACTTTGAAACTATACCAGAAGAGTTAAAGAAGAAAACTAAAACACAAGAAAAATATAGATTACCAAGTGGAGAAATAGTTAAGAAATATCCATCTCCTGAAATAAAAAGAGATAATGAAAAATTATTATCCTGGATTAAAGAAAATAAAATGAACGATTATGTAGAAGTTAAAGAAACTCCAATGTGGGGAGAATTAAAGAAAATAACTCAAACTATAAACGGACAAGTAGTAACAGAAGATGGAGAAATAATAGAAGGTATTGAGCTAATTGAAAGACCACCAGTATTGGAATTTAAGGAGGTATAGAGAATGTTAAATATAAAAAAAGCAACAGATATTAAAGAAACTAAAGGAACTTATCTAATATATGGACCTCCTGGAATGGGGAAAACTTCATCATTTAAATTCTTACCAGGTAAAACTTTAGTATTAGATGTAGACAGGACAAGCAAAGTTCTTAGAGAAACCAAAAACATAGATATAGCTGAAATAGATAATATAAAAACTTGGGAACATTGGGAGGAAACAATATTAGACTTAGAAGAAAATTATAAAGGTAAGTATGACAATATTTGTGTAGACAACATATCTGAACTTGAAAGATGTTTATTATCAGATTTAGGAAGTAAAGGGAAAAATTTGGGAGTACCAAGTCAAGGAAATTATCAACAAATGCAATTTAGATTAGTTAATAGTCTTAGATATATGAAAAATCTAGGAAGTAATATTATTATGACGGCTTGGGAAACAACGGATTTATATACTACAGCAGATGGACAACAATTTAATAGATCTTATCCTCAATTAAATGGAAAAATATTAAATAATATTTCTGGACTATGTGATGTAGTAGGAAAGTTAGCGATTAATAAGGATGGAGAGAGAGGGTTTATATTAGCACCTACAAACAGTTATTTCGCAAAGAATCAATTAGATGATAGACTCCATTGTCTACAAAGTGAGCTGATAATAGATGGAACTAAGATTGAGGAATTACCAGGAGAAGCTAATAAATAAAGTAAGACAAGCTTTTATTGATGGATATAAAAATCCTTGTATAGTCTTAGGTTGTGGTGGTGGTAAAACGGTTTTATTCTCTTACATGGCTAAACAATCACAAGACAAAGGTAACACAGTATGGTTTCTTGTCCACAGGAGAGAGTTATTAGACCAAACTATAGAAACATTTAATAGGTTTGGTATTGAAAGAAAAACAATTCATATAGGTATGGTCGGTTCTTATTCAAGGAATTTAGATAAATATCCTAAGCCCGATTTCATAATATTTGATGAGTGCCATTTTTCAGCAGCTAAAACATGGCAAAGGATTATAGATAAGTTCCCAGATGCTAAAATAGCTGGTTTAACTGCTACCCCTAGTAGATTGGATGGAAAACCACTAGATAAGATTTATGACTCTTTAATAGTGGGAGATAGTGCCAAAACATTAATAAAGAATGGCTATTTATCACCATATAAATATTATGCTCCTACAGTTACAGACTTATCTTCTTTAACTAAAAAAAGAGGGGATTTTGACAAAGAACAAGCTAGCGAATTATTGTCTACCAGAGCAGTTTTTGGAGATGTGGTTAAGCATTATAAGAACTTAGCAGATGGAAAACAAACAATATGTTATTGCAGTTCTATAAAGCATAGTAAGGAAATGGCAGAAGAATTTAAAACAGAAGGAATAAATGCAGTTCATTTTGATGGAGATACACCTAAAAAACAAAGAACTAAAATAATAAAAGATTTTAGAAATAAAAAGATACAAATATTATGCAATGTAGACCTAATAAGTGTTGGGTTTGATTGTCCAGATGTTGACTGTTGTATTTTATTAAGACCTACTATGTCGACAGCTCTATACATTCAACAGTCAAATAGGGCATTGAGATTTAGAGAAGGCAAGGTAGCTATAATATTAGACCATGTAAATAACTATGAAAGACATGGGCTTCCAGATGATGAAAGAGAATGGTCTTTAAATAATAAATTAGAAGGACAACCTAGTTATCAAGAAAATGGAGAATTGATACTAAGGCAATGTATAAATTGTTATAACGTTTTTAAAAGTAGTAGAATTTGCCCATATTGTGGATTTGAAAACGAACTTCAACATCAAGAGATAGAAAATATTAAAGGAATTGAATTGAGGGAAATAAAAGATAAAAAAGAGGAAGAAGCAAAAAAAATAGTATTAGATTACAGGAAACCTGAAGATTGTACAAATGTAGAAGAATTAAAACAATTTGCTAAAAACAGGAATTATAAAAGTGGTTGGATTTACTTCCAAATGAAGTCAAGGGGGTGGATGTAATGAGGAAAATGATAGATATAAAAAACCAAAGATTTGGAAAATTGAAAGCTATAGAACCAAGTGTGAAAGTCGCCACAAATAAAAGTAAAAAGTGGATATGTGAGTGCGACTGTGGAACTGTAAAAGAAATTAGAAGTAGTGATTTAAGGTTAGGAAAAATAGTTAGTTGTGGATGTGAGAGAGATAGAAAGATAAAAGAAAGATCATATAAACATGGTATGTCAAATACTAAAATATACGATGTCTGGCAATCTATGAAAGGTAGATGTTATAGAGAAACTTGTAAAGACTATCCAAACTATGGTGGTAGAGGAATAAAGATTGATAAAAATTGGTTAGGTGATTTTATGGTTTTTTATAATTGGGCTATATCCGAAGGATATAAAGAAGGTTTAACAATAGATAGAATAAATCCAAATGGAAATTATGAACCAGGTAATTGTAAGTGGTTACCAAATGAAAAACAAGCATTGAACAGAAGAAATACGATAACTCACATGTACGAAGGAAAAGAACTTAATACTAGAGAATTAAGCGAAGAATTAAATATAAATTATAACACTCTTAGAAATTATTTAGGTAAAGGAAGAACAATAGAGGAAATTTTAGAAAACATTTAAAAATTTAAGGAGGAATATAAAATGTTTACAATTAATCATGATGAAGCACAAGAAATTGGTGGAAGAGTAGCAGAGGGAGAATATGAGGTGTTATTATTTAAAGCTTTTGAGGATGCAGCCAAATCAGGAACAATGTTTATAAATATGCACTTAATAATAAGAAATGATATAGATCAGGCACATAAAAATCAATATTTATTTGGTAGCATATGGCAAAGTAAAGAAACTGGAGAATATCATTCAGGAATGATAAATACAGTAGCTAAGGCTTTACAAGTGCCAAATGGGAAGAAGTTTAACACTCTAGAAGATTTATTAAATGAATTTCAGAATAAAACTGCAAGAGTAACGGTAGAGCATGAAGAATATAACGGAAAAATAAATGCAAGAGTTAAGAGATGGGAAAAAAGTAAGTTCCAAGGATGTAATCATCAATTTAAAAAAATAGAGGACAACCCTATAAACGGATTTACTCAAGTAAGTAATGATGATATACCATTTTAAATAAGTAATTTAAATACTTACTGGAGGTGAGAAACATTTATGATAATATACCTGAAGAACTAAAGAAAATAGATAACTGGTGTAACTATAAATTAGTTGATGATCCAGCAAGACCAGATAAACCTAAAAAACTTCCTATAAACTCTAAAACAGGTGGAAATGCTATGAGTAATAATCCTGATACATGGTGTAGCCATGATAAGGCTCTCGAAGGAATAAAAAAAGGATACGGAGAAGGACTAGGGTTCTTCTTCTCTCCCCCTTACTTTGGAGTAGATATAGATGATATTGATGAAGATATAGAAAAATATAAATTAGGTGATTCAGATAATGTAGTATCGGAATTTATACATGGACTTGGAACTTATGCAGAATATAGTCAGAGTGGAAGAGGTATTCACCTTATATGTAAAGGGGAACTACCGCCTGGTGGTAGGAGAAAAGGCTCATTTGAAATGTATCAGTCTGGTAGATACTTCATTATGACAGGCAATATTGCAAGTGAGTATGTAGATATAAGAGAGTGTACTGAAAGTATTAAATATCTACATAGCAAATATATTGGGTCTCCTAATAAGAATATTATTCACAATCAAGACAAAGTAGAAATTGATCTAGATGAAGAAAAAATACTAGAATTAGCTATAAAAAGCAAACAAGGACAAGCTTTCTCTACCCTCTACAATGGATTTTGGGAGGGATTATATCCATCTCAATCTGAGGCAGATTTATCATTTGCTAATATGTTAGCTTTCTGGACTGATAGAGATTTCAATAAGATGGATTCTATATTTAGAAAATCTAGACTATATAGGCCAAAATGGGATAGTAAGAGAGGACAAACCTTCTATGGAGAGGGTATTTTAAGAAAAGCCATAGCAGATTGTAGGGAGACTTTTAAACCTGGTCAGGGAGTAGAGGATTATGGAGTAGTAATATTAAACAATAAAGTTAAGAAATATGCTTTTGACGATACAGGAAATGCAGATAGATTTATAGAACATTACAAAGACAGAGCGAGATACTCCTACATTGACAACGGTTGGTACTTCTATAACGGTAAAAAGTGGGAATTTGACAACAAAGGTGATGTAAAAGGGTTAGTTGATGATGTAATTAAAAAAATGAAGGTAGAAATGGCACTATGCAAAGATGAAGAAGAGGAAAAAGCTTTTTTAAAGCATCTTAAATATACAAGAAATAGCAGGGGGAAAACAAATATGTTAAAAGAATCTGAACATAGATTGTCGATACTTCCTTCTGAATTTGATAGTAAGAAAGATATATTTAATACTATCAATGGAGTTGTAAGTCTTAGGGATGGAAATTTAGAAGAACATAATTATGAACAGTATTTATCTAAGATTTCCTCTATTGAGTATACAGATAAAATAGATACCCCAATGTGGGAAGAGTTTTTAAAACAAATATTTGATAATGATATGGAATTAATAGAATATATCCAAAAAGCAGTAGGTTATTCTATGTCGGGATCTACCAAGGAACAATGTGTATTCTTTTGTTATGGGAATGGAAGAAACGGTAAATCTACATTCTTGGATATTATAAGTGAAATCATGGGAGATTATGCTACTAATATTCAACCTGAAACTATTATGGTTCAATCCAGGCAAGGTGGAGCTAATAGTGATATAGCTAGACTTAAAGGTGCAAGGTTTGTAACAACGGTAGAGCCAAATGAAGGGGCAAGAATAAATGAAGGGTTACTAAAGCAATTAACAGGCGGAGATACAGTAACAGCTAGACATCTTTATGGTAAGGAGTTTGAATTTGAAGCAGAGTTTAAACTATGGATGGCAACTAATCATAAACCCATTATTAGAGGTAGAGACTTAGGAATTTGGAGAAGAATGCATTTAATACCTTTCACTGTACAAATCCCAGATGAAAAAGTAGATAAAAATCTAAAATATAAATTAAGACAAGAGCTAACAGGAATATTAAACTGGACGGTGGAAGGGTGTATTAAATGGCAGAGAGAAGGACTAGAAATGCCATCAGCAGTATTAGAAGCAGTAAAAGAGTATCGTAGTGAGATGGATGTTATAACGGCCTTTTTAGAGGATTGTACAGTTGAAGGGCCTGGGATAATTGAAGCAGGTAAATTATATAAGGCTTATGCTGCATGGGCTGATGAAAATAATGAGTATAAAATGAGTAATACTAAGTTTGGGAAAGAGATTGGGCTTAGATTTAATAAAGGTCCTCAGAAGAGAGGCAGAAACACTTATGAAGGTCTTAGGATCATAGATGAATTTCAAGAATACGAAGTAAGTTATGGGAGGTAATAAATAATGAAATATAGAATAATACAAATTATTCCTAATAATAAAGATATATATTCTTGTTATCAAGAAAATAATGGTGGAATTACAAGTTTAGAGATAATTTGTTTTGCCCTTATTGAGTGGGAGGATGGAGAAAGAGAAGTCAAACCTATGGATATTACAACAGATGGAGTTATAGGTTTTTTAGATGAGAGTGTTAATTTCCTTAATATTGAATAAAAAGAAGAGGGTTTGAAGAGGGTTTGGTATATGAATAAAAGTGTTACAAGTGTTTAAATATACACATTTTCTCGTGTTATATATAAAGAGTGTGAAGAGGGTTAGAGTCAATTTACCATAACTTTATATTATTAATATTCCCTATAGGACTTTATGGAATTACCCTCTAACCCTCTTCAACTATCTTCAAGCTACTAATAGCCTCATTCTTTTATTACTAACTATCTTCAAACTATATTTAACTATCTTCAAAAAAATAAATATAAATAATAATAATATAAGGAGGGTTAAAATGAAAAATATAATAAATGCTAGTTGCAATGATGAAGAGTTTCGTATAGTTATTGACGGAGATAATATAGATCTATTGACAGCTATATCAGAGATATTGAGAAAGATAGAAGAACAAAATAACATAACTGTAGATACATCTATGAAAATTATAAAAAAGATGTTGGAGGTATAATATGAAAGAAAAAGATATACAAAATGAAATAAGATTAGCACTTAACCCATATATGATAGTTTTTAGAATAAATGTAGGTGGTTTTAACACGCAAGATGGTAGATTTGTGTCAACAGGTGTTCCTCGAGGATTTTCAGATTTATTTGGAGTTAGAAAATCAGATGGACGAGCAGTGTTTATAGAAGTTAAAAATGAAAAAGGTAAAACATCTAAATATCAGGATAATTTTCTAAGTCAAATGAAAAAGGCAGGTGCTATAGTTGGAGTTGCAAGGTCGGGAGATGAAGCGATTGATATTGTTAAAGCAAATATATAATGCAGCTATAGAAAGATACAACAATATGGAAGAATGGATTAAGACTGCA
>NZ_LTDM01000013.1 GCF_001940565.1 Tissierella creatinophila DSM 6911 | reverse complement strand
ATTTGACGTTTCTTTCTAGCTTTATCAAGCTCAATATAGATAGCTTCAGTTAGTCTTCGTTGAGTATGCCTATAGCCTTTTTTAGAATATCAAGTGCATCTTCCTTGTCACGAAGCTCCTTTTTTAGTCTAGCTATTTCTTTCTCTGCATCAGAGGAATAGTTACCAGAACCTCTGTGTTCTACAATTCCATCATTAGACTTAGCACTTTGAATCCAGTTATTTAGGCTAGATGGGCTGATTTTTAAATCATCTGCTGCATCTTTCATAGATTTGCCAGATGAATAATAGTAATTCACGGCATCCTGCTTGAATTCTTCACTATATTGTTTCTTTCTCTTTTTCATAATAAATTCGCTCCTTTTCTGATAGTTTTATTATATCAGATATAGAATCTATTATGTTTAGGATGTCCGATTTCTATACTATCACTAGTCCTGAGTTATAACTATATCTCCTTTATCCACATGATTTACTATATAAAAGTCTGCACTATCGTTAGAAATATCCACTGAGATAACACTTGCATATGAATCATTAATTCTATGAGCAAAGTTTTTAACTACTATTATTTCTAAACTATATTCTTTTGCTATTTCAATGGCTATATCTACAATAGGGCATCCATCTGCATCTACATAAATTCTCATTTTTATCGCTCCTTAGGTTAATGGTATTAATAGTTTATCATATAATAGAAATTAAAGTGTGGATATAAATATGTTATAATGGAGTAAATTAATAACAAGGAGGTAGAGATTTTGTTAAAACTTGATAGTATATCGAAATCGTATAATAAGGGTAGAGTAAAAGCAGTAGATAATATAAGTTTAGAGATAAAGCCCGGAGAAATATTTGGGTTTTTAGGACCTAATGGTGCAGGGAAAACTACTACTATAAAAATGATAGTAGGTCTATTAAAGCCAGATAATGGCAGTGTTACAGTAGGTGGAATTAATGCTTGGAAGGAGCCACTAAAAGCTAAGTCGATGATTTCTTATGTACCAGACAATCCTGAAGTTTATGACAAACTAAAGGGAATAGAATACCTAAACTTTATAGCTGATATGTATGAGATTTCAAAAGATAAAAGAGAAGAAAAAATGAATTATTACTTGGAAATGTTCAATATAAAAGATGCTATAGAAGATATAGTTGGAAGTTATTCTCATGGAATGAAACAAAAGCTAGTTCTTACATCAGCTCTTATCAGTGAACCGGATTTATTTATATTAGATGAGCCTATGGTTGGATTAGATCCAAAATCATCGTTTAATCTTAAGGCTATTATGAGAGAAATGTGCGATGAAGGGAAAACTGTGTTTTTCTCAACACATGTTTTAGAAGTTGCAGAAAAAATTTGTGACAGAATAGCAATAATTAGTAAAGGGAAAATAGTAGCTATGGGAACTATGGAGGAGTTAAGATCACATGCTAAAGAAAAAGAAAGTTTAGAAAATATATTCTTGGAGTTGACAGAGTAATGGAAAAGATAGTTTCATTAATCAAAACAGATTTCAATACAACTTTTGGATTATCTTCTATAGCTTATAGCTTTAAAAATAAAAAAAATAGATGGCAAATAATAGTCTTTGGTATTGCGATGTTATCAATCTTACCAACATACTTTATATTAGTAAAAGGATTAGGGGGGATATATGATATATACAATGAAATAGGTCAAAAATCTATGTTCCTATTATCAGGGTTTTTAGCATCACAAGTAATGGTGTTTTTATTTGGATTAATTTATGTAATGTCCAAATACTATTTCTCAAATGACTTAGCACAGTTAGTGCCCCTACCTATTAAACCTTCTTATATAATAGGATCAAAGTTTATGACATTGATGATTAGTGAGTATTTGACATCACTACCTATTATATTACCATTTATATTTATTTATGGTATAAAGGGTGGAGAGGGAGTACTTTATTGGATATATTCAATTTTATTAGTCATAACAGTTCCAGTTATACCATTGGTTTTATCTTCTATTCTGATAATGATATTTATGAAATATACTAATATTGGAAGAAGAAAAGATTTAATTAGAACTATAAGTGCAGTAGTATTTATTTTATTAATGGTATATGCTCAATTTAAAATAAATGCTATAACTCAAAAAGCTTTGATGGAAGGTGAGGATTTTTTAATAAATTTAGTAAAAGATTCAAATTTATTAGTGAAAAACCTAGGTTTAACATTTCCACCCTCAATTTGGGCATCTTTATCCTTATCAAACTACTTAAATATAACTGGTTTGGTGTATTTGTTAATATTTGTAGGAGCAGGAGTTTTAAGTTTTATAATTATGATATATTTATCTGAAAGTCTTTTCTTTGATGGATTAATAGGAAATATTGAAGTTTCAGCATCTAAAGGAAGGGCTGGAAGAAAAACATCTATAAAAGATATAACAAAGCAAACAAAGCCGTATATTGCTTTAGCTAAAAAGGAAATAATAATGCTTTTTAAAACACCGATATATTTACTTAATTCCATTGGTGGAGTAATTATGATTCCTATAATCCTTGTTATGTCTACTATTTCCAATGGAGATGAATTTATGGAGATAGTAACAATTTTCATAAAAACAAAACCTGAACTTATAACTTTAGTGGGAATAGGTTTTATAGTATCACTAGGAATGTTAAACAGTGTAGGTTCGACTACTTTTTCTAGAGAAGGTAAAAACTTTTGGATACAAAGGACATTGCCTATAAAAGTAAGTGACCAAATTGTTGGAAGAGTATTAGCTTCTATTGCAATTCAAATATTAGGACTAATTGCAATGATTACAAGTCTTTTATTTACTATAAAGCTTGATATGAAAGCAATTATATTGATATCAACTTTGGGTCTATTGGGTAGTATTCCAATGACAGAAATAGGTATGATAATAGATATAACAAGACCATTACTAACATGGACTAACCCACAACAAGCTATGAAACAAAATTTAAACGTTTTAATTGGAATGGGAATATGTACTTTATATGTAGGTGGTATAGGATACTTGATATTTAAATTAATAAATAAGGTTGATATAAATTTAATATTCATAGGTCTTTCTATGGTTTTTGTAGTTTCATCTTTATTGTTTTATTTTATTTTAGAAAAGTTAATAAAAAAACAATTTGAAATATTGGAGTAAATATAAAATAAAGGAAGAACACTTATGACTTTTTATAAAAATAAATTATTTATAACATTGTTTGCTATTTTAGGATTTATGATATTTTTTAGATGGCAAAACAATGAAATACTTACTACCAAAGTTGATTATAAAAGCACTAAACTACCTAAAGATTTTGATGGATTTACTATTATTCAAATTTCAGATCTTCACAATAAGTTGTTTGGAAAAGACCAAAGAAGATTATTAGAAAAAATAGAAAATGCTAAACCAGATATAATTGTTATAACAGGAGATTTAATTGATAGAAGAAGATATAACTTAGAAACTTCTATGGTGTTTATAAGAAAAGCTGTGAAAATAGCCCAAGTATATTATGTTCCCGGGAACCATGAAGCTTGGTCTGGTAAATATAAAACTATTAAAGAAAACCTGGTAAATGAGGGTGTGAAGGTTTTAGAAGATGAAAAGGTAGAATTAGTGAAAAATCATTCAAAGATAGAAATAATAGGACTAAAAGATCCTGCATTTTATACTTCTAGTTATTTAGATGGTAGGGATTTATCTAAATTAGAAAAAGAGTTGAAGAGTTTATCCAATAATAGTAGTTTTCAAATCCTACTTTGCCATAGACCAGACCTATTTTCTATATATGCAGAGAATAATATAGATTTATCTTTTACAGGGCATGCACATGGAGGACAATTTAGAATACCTTTTGTAGGCGGACTATTAGCTCCAGACCAAGGACTTTTCCCTAAATATACAAGTGGTATGTATACTAAAGGAAGTTCAAGTATGATTGTAAATAGAGGACTGGGAAATAGTATAATACCTATTAGAATATTTAATAGACCAGAAATAGTGAAAGTAGTTTTAAAAAGTGGCAAATAAGGCATTTATACTTTCTTCATATTATATAAACGATAAAGAGCTAACTAAAAATTAAGAGGAGTGTTATTTTGATAACGGGAAAATTACCAAATGACCTATTAGAAAAGATGGTTTTTAAACATATTAATCATAAAAGAAAAGAAGTATTAACCGGTGCAAGTATAGGTGAGGATAATGCCTTAGTAGATTTTGGAGAAGAGGTAGCAGTATTATCTACTGACCCTATTACAGGGGCTGTGAATGATGTAGGAAGGCTTTCTATAGAAATATCAGTCAATGATGTATCTACAAGTGGTGGAGATGTTATAGGTGTACTTATGACCCTCTTAGCACCAAGAGGAATTAGCTATGAAGATATAGAACGTATAATGAAAGATGCAGGTGAAGCAGCTGAACGATTAGATGTAGAGATAATGGGTGGTCATACTGAGATAACTGATGCAGTAAATAGAGTAGTTATATCTACAACTGTAATTGGAAAAATTAAAAAGAAAAATATACTTAAACTTGAAGATATAAAAAAAGGTTATAAAGTAATTATGACAAAATCCACTGCAATAGAGGGAACGTCTATACTTCTAAATGATTATGAAGATTTTTTTAAAGATAAAATAAGTAGAGAAATGATAGAAGAAGGAAAGCGATACGGAGAAAAGATATCTGTAAAGCAAGAAGGGGAAATAGGTGGAAAAATACATGTAAACTATATGCATGATATCACAGAAGGAGGACTACTTGGAGCAGTTTGGGAGGCACATAAGGCGATAAATATGGGAATTAAAATATATGAAGAAAAGATCCCTATAACTAAAATCACTAAAGAGATGACTCGTATACTAGAGATAGATCCTTTAAGACTTATTTCAAGTGGAAGCATGTTAATTATAGCGGATGAAGCAAAGTCAAAGTTATTAATAGAAAAATTAAATAAAAGAGGAATAAGTGTGTCCGTTATAGGAGAAGTCATAGATGATGGAGCATTTATAGAAAGTAAAGATAATTTAAAGATTATAGAACCTCCTAGAGCAGATGAATTGTATAGAGCTATTGAAAAACTAAATAGTACTATAGATAAATAGATGATAGAAAAGATAAGAAATTATAAGAAAAATAAGAGGCATTAAAAGATTTCAGTAACTATATACTATATTAGTTACTGAAACTTTACTTATAAACTTCATTTGGATTTACTTTAAAAGTCTAAATATAGCATAAACATATAATACAAAAGATAAAACTTTGCGGCTACAAAGTTTTATCTTTTTTTGATTAACTTGAATGAATATGACTGAATTTGATTAATAATGATTGACTTTCAGAATATTTAATATTATAATATATTTAAGAGGTGATGTGATGTTATCTGAAGAAAGGCATGGTATTATATTACGAGAAATAGTAAAAAGAGGAATAACTAAAGTGGAAGATTTATGTAATCTCACTAATTCTTCAGAATCAACCATTAGGAGAGACTTGTCTTATTTAGAAGAAAAAGGACAAATTAAAAGGGTTCATGGAGGGGCTATCTTAACTAAAGGAAGATTTGTCGAAGAGAGTTTTAAAGAAAAACTGGTTCATAATAGAGAAGAAAAAATAGAAATTGCTAAATTTGCTGCATCTTTAATAGAGGATGGAGACTCTATATATTTGGATGCAGGAACTACAACTTATGAGATGACAAAGTTTATAGATAATAAAGATATATTTGTAGTTACAAATGGAATAGACAATGTAGATGCTCTTTTAGAAAAAGATATAGATGTATATATCCTTGGAGGAAAGATTAAATCTAAAACTAAAGCAGTAGTTGGTACAAATACATTTAATGAATTAGAAAAGTTTCGATTTGATAAGGCTTTTATAGGTATAAATGCTATAGATATAGAATTTGGACTTACAACTCCAGATCAAGAAGAAGCACTCATGAAGTCCAAGGCAATAGAGGTGTCAAGAGATGCTTTTGTACTTGCAGATAGTAGTAAATTCAATAAAATAAGTTTTACGAAAGTTTCAGATTTTAGAGAAGTAACAGTTATAACAGACAAAGAAGATAGACAATATGCTAGAAAATTAAATTTAAGGGTGGTGAAGTAAATGATTTATACAGTAACTTTTAATCCAGCTATAGATTATACAGTGGAGCTTGATAAAATTAGCCTAGGCGAAACTAATAGATCTAAGTATAGCTATATACTGCCAGGTGGTAAGGGAATAAATGTATCAAGAGTTTTAAACAACTTGGATATAGGAAATATAGCTTTAGGATTTGTAGGAGGATTTACAGGCAAATTTGTAGAAGATTATTTAAAAGCCCAAGGTCTAGTAACAGATTTTGTATATTTAGAAGAAGATACAAGAATTAATGTGAAAATAAAAACTACAGATGAAACTGAAATAAATGCAAGTGGACCAAATATAAACGAGAAAGATCTAGAAGAGTTTTATAAGAAACTAAATAGACTAAAACAAGGAGACTACCTCATACTTGCAGGGAATGTTCAAGATAGTTTACCAAGAGATACCTATTCAAATATACAAAAGAGATGTGCCTCTAAAGGAGTAAAGACAATTGTAGATACTACTAGGGAAGCTTTGACTTTAACATTAGAAAATAAACCTTTCTTATTAAAACCAAATTTACATGAGCTAGAGAGCATATTTGATATAAAAATAAGAGATAAATCACAAGCTATAATCTATGCTAAAAAACTTATAGAAAAAGGAGCACAAAATATAATAGTATCTATGGGAGGTGAAGGAGCCTTATTTGTATCTAAAGAAAAGGCATACTTTTCACAAGCACCACAGGGAATATTAAAAAACTCAGTAGGAGCTGGGGACTCTATGGTAGCAGGTTTTCTAGCAAAGTTTATAGAAAGTGAAGACTCACTTGAAGCCTTTAAGTATTCTGTTGCAGCCGGAAGTGCTACGGCTTTTTCAAAAGATTTATGTACTAAAGAAGAGGTAGAAGAGTTATTTAAGAAAATTACCTTTAAAGAAATATTTTAAGGAGGGATTAAAGTGAAAATTACTAATTTAATTAAAAAAGATACCATAATACTCAATTTAGAAAGTGTAAAAAAGGAAGATATATTAGAAGAACTTATAGAAGAATTATATACGGCAAATAGGTTAAATGATAGAGAAGAATTTAAGAAAGAAATATTAAAAAGAGAATCTGAAGGTACTACTGGTATAGGAGATGGAATAGCTATCCCACATGCAAAAACCAAAGCTGTAAAGATACCATCAATAGCATTTGGTAGATCTAAAACAGGTGTCGACTTTGATTCTTTAGATGGTGAACCGACAAACCTTTTCTTTATGATAGCAGCAAGCGAAGGAGCAGATAACGATCATTTAGAAACACTTTCAAAATTGGCTACATTTTTAATGGATAAGGATTTTTCTAAAAACCTTTTAAAAGCGAATTCTAAAGAAGAAATAATAGAAATTATAGACAAAAAAGAAATGGAAGAAGAAAATAAGCTTGCTAAAAAAGACACTTCACAAGATGTAAAAAGAGAAAAGATACTAGCTGTAACAGCATGTCCTACAGGTATAGCACACACTTATATGGCAGCAGATGCTTTAAAACAAAAGGCTGAGGAAATGGGCGTAGATATAAAGGTAGAGACAAATGGTTCTACTGGAGTAAAAAATGAACTTACCCAAGAAGATATAAGAGAAGCTAAAGCTATAATAGTTTCAGCTGACACTAAGGTTTATATGGATAGATTTGATGGTAAAAAGGTGATTCAAACTCCAGTATCAGAAGCGATTAAAAACCCCCAGGGGCTAATAAAAAGAGCATTAGAAGGAGAAGGAAACATATATAAAGGAAAGGGAGAAACTTCTTCTACTAGTAAAACAGGGGGAAAAAACATATACACTAATTTAATGAATGGAGTTTCAAATATGCTCCCCTTTGTAGTTGGAGGGGGTATACTAATTGCGTTATCATTTTTATTTGACTTTAACAATGCCGGTGGTGGAGATTATGGTTCTGGAAATAGTATAGCGGCGTTCTTTAATACACTTGGAGGAACTGCTTTTAGCTTTATGCTACCAATCTTAGCAGGTTATATAGCATTTTCTATAGGAGATAGGCCAGCTTTAGCACCAGGATTTGTAGGTGGCGCCTTAGCTGCAAATGGCAATGCTGGATTTTTAGGTGCTTTGTTTGCAGGTTTTTTAGCAGGATATATTGTTGTGGGACTTAGAAAACTCTTTGATAAACTTCCAAATTCTTTAGAGGGAATAAAACCTGTATTACTCTTTCCGCTATTTGGAATATTGATAGTAGGATTTGTAATGAACTTTATAATAGTTCCACCTGTTGAAGCGTTAAATACTGGTATGAATAACTTTTTAAATACACTTGGAGGATCAAATAAGGTTATTTTAGGATTGTTATTAGGTGGTATGATGGCAGTGGACATGGGTGGACCTGTAAACAAAGCTGCATATGTATTTGGTGTAGCATCTGTAGCTGAAGGAAATGGCCATATAATGGCAGCAGTAATGGCTGGAGGTATGGTTCCACCTCTTGGGATAGCACTTGCTACAACACTTTTTAAAGATAAATTTACTTTAGCTGAAAGAGATGCTGGAAAGACTAACTATGTAATGGGACTTTCTTTTATAACTGAAGGAGCTATACCTTTTGCAGCAGCAGATCCAAAGAGTGTTATACCTTCTATAATAGTAGGATCAGCTATAGCAGGAGGATTATCTGAACTATTTGGAGCTTCATCTCCAGCACCACATGGGGGAATATTTGTATTTCCAGTAGTTTCAAATTGGCTACTATATTTTGCCTCTATATTAATAGGTTCAGTAGTAACTGCTATTTTATTAAAAATATTAAAGAAAGATATACAGATACAAAAAGTTAATAGTTAAACTAAAGGGATAGAATTTTCTATCCCTTTAGTTGTTAAAATAGTATATAATTGGTGTATACTATTTTAACAACTAAAATTTGGGTATAAGTTTAGTGGGAGAGATGTTTATGAAAAAAACCAATGCCATGAGGATTTTAGATTCTAAAGGCATAAATTATAATGTTTTAGAATATAAAGTAGATGATGGACAAATAGATGGAATTTCTGTGGCTAAAAAAACACATAAAGAGTTCAAAGAGGTCTATAAAACATTAGTTACTAAAGGATTAGAAGAGATATATGTATTTATAATTCCTGTAGAAGAACATTTAGATTTAAAAAAGGCTGCTAAGCATGCTCGTGAAAAAAGAATAGAATTTATCAATATAAATGATATACTAAAGACGACAGGCTATATAAGAGGTGGATGCTCTCCTGTGGGAATGAAAAAGAGATTTAAAACTTTTATTCAAAAAGACAGCCTAGATTTAAAGAGTATAATTGTAAGTGGAGGGAAAATTGGCTTACAAATAGAATTAGATCCTTTAGATTTAAAAAAGGTTATAGATGTAGAGTTTGTAGATATAATTTAAAAATAGGGGGATTACTTATGGATTATAGAAAAAAGTATGATATGTGGATTGAAGATGAATACTTTGATGAAGAAACTAAAGCAGAATTAAGAGAGATTGAAGACGAACGAGAAATAGAAGATAGGTTTTATACGGATTTATCATTTGGTACAGCAGGTCTTAGAGGGAAAATAGGTGCTGGAACTAATAGGATGAATAAATATACAGTTGCTCTTGCAACTCAAGGACTAGCTTCTACAATAGTAAATAAAGGACAAGAGGCAATGGATATGGGGGTAGCCATAGCTTATGATGTTAGAAAGTTCTCTGATGAATTTGCTGAAACAGCAGCTAGAGTTCTTGCCGCTAATGGAATAAAGGCGTATTTGTTTGATGGTATAAGACCAACTCCAGTACTTTCATATGCAGTTAGGGAACTTGGTACTATTTCTGGCATTGTAGTTACTGCAAGTCACAATCCAAGAGAATACAATGGATATAAGGCATACTGGAAGGAAGGGTCTCAAATATTAGATGATATAGCTTCTGAAATTTTAGAAAAAATTAGCAAGATAAAAGATTTTAAAGAAATAAAGATGATTAGTCTAGATGAGGGTTTAGAAAATGGACTTATAGAGTATATAGGCAGTGAAATAGATGATAAATATAATAAAGAAATTTTAGATCGAAGTATAAGAGATGGAGAAGAACTAGATAAGGAGATAAAAGTAGTTTATACTCCGTTAAATGGAACAGGAAATATACCAGTTAGAAGAGTATTAAAGGATAGAGGATTTGAAAATATATTTGTAGTAGAACCTCAGGAAAACCCAGATCCTAATTTTACGACTGTAGGTTATCCAAATCCAGAGGATCCAAAAGCATTTAATCTTTCTATAGAACTAGGAAAGAAAAAGGATGCAGATATATTAGTAGCAACAGACCCTGATGCAGATAGGATAGCTATGATGGTAAAGGAAGAGTCAGGAGAATTTATATTTTTAAATGGAAATCAAACAGGGGCTCTTTTAGTAAACTATATCTTAAGTTCTTTAGATGAAAAAGGTAAACTACCTAAAAATCCAGCAATAGTAAAAAGTATTGTAACTGGAGATCTTGGAAAGAAAATTGCCCAAAAATATGGAGTAGAGACATTTGATACTCTTACTGGATTTAAAAATATATGTGCTAAAGCTAATGAGTGGGACATTACAGGTGAGTACAATTTTGTATTTGGATATGAAGAAAGCATAGGTTACACTTATGGAACACTTGTAAGGGATAAAGACGCAGTCATATCTTCTATGATCTTAGTTGAAATGGCAGCTTACTATAAAAGACAAGGTAAAAATTTACTAGAAGTATTAGAAGAACTTTATCAAGAGTTTGGATATTATAAAGAAAATCTTATATCAGTGGTACTTGAAGGTATAGAAGGAAGTCAAAGAATAGGTAGAATGATGGACTATTTTAGAAAAAACCCTATAAAAGAAATTGGCAATATGAAACTTTCTTCAGTTACAGATTATCTTTTAGATAAGACTGGAAATGAAAAGAGCAATGTATTAAAATATCTATTAAATGATGGTTCTTGGTATGTAGTAAGACCTTCTGGGACTGAACCAAAAATAAAACTATATATCTATAGTAAAGATAATAATGAAGAAGAAGCCTTGGGAAAGATAAAATTAATAGAAAAAGATGTAGTAGAAAAGTTGATGAGTGTAGAATAGCAATTAGAAAAAGCATCTTTATTAACTATAAAGATGCTTTTATCAGTTTATATAAAAGGAGTGAAAGTTATTATGGAAAAAAGAATCCTAGGAAAGACGGATTTTGAAGTAAGTGTAGTAGGTTTTGGAGGGATTCCTGCTCAACGATTGGACAAAGAACAAGTATTAGAATTACTTACAGAAGCTTATAATCAAGGTATGAACTTTATTGATACTGCTAGAGCGTATACAGCCAGTGAAGCATTAATAGGATATGCATTGGAGAAATTAGGGAGAGATAAGTTTTACTTAGCTACAAAATCTATGAGTAGGACTTATAAAGGTATAATAGATGAATTCAATTTAAGTCTTTCTCTTCTTAGAACAGATTACATAGATTTATATCAATTTCATAATGTTAAAACTTTTGAAGAATATGATGAGATTATGAGTGATGATGGAGCTTATAGGGCAGTTAAAGAATTAAAAGAGCAGGGTAAGATTAGAGAAATAGGAATTACAAGCCACAGTAAAGAAATACTTGATATGGCAGTGGATACAAACTTTTTTAATACTATACAATATCCATATAATGCAGTTGAAAATCAAGGTGAAGAATTATTTAAAAAAGCTAAAGCAAGTAATATTGGTGTAATTGTTATGAAACCATTAGCTGGAGGAGCTATTTCAAAAGGTGAATTAGCAATAAGATATATTCTAGATAATCCAAATATTTCAGTAGTAATACCAGGAATGGAAAGTATGGAGCAAATTATACAAAATTCTAGAGCCGGAATAGATAGAAGAGAGATGACAGAGGAGGAAAAAGAGATGCTAGCTAAAGAAGCTAGTACACTAGGGGCTGAATTCTGCAGAAGATGTGGATACTGTTTGCCATGCCCTCAAGGTATAGATATACCTACTAATTTTTTGATGGAAGGGTATTATACTAGATATGACCTTAAAGATTGGGCGAGAAGTAGATATGAAGCCATATCTCCAAAGGCTAATAACTGTATAGAATGTGGACTTTGTGAAACAAAATGCCCATATGATCTGCCTATAATTAAGATGTTAAAAAATGTTGTAAAAGTATTTGAATAAGGTACATAAGCTTTTCTTTTAATCACTAATATAAGTAGAGACTAACAAACCAAAGCTTACAAGAAACAGGAAGATTAATATAGAGTCTTCTTTTTTAGTAAACAAATAGATAGCAATAAACAAATGTATAAATATAGCTATCAATAAGAATAGTTTTCTTAGTTTTTTTAATATCATCTAATCACCTACTATAATATCTTACTTTATAAAACAAAGTTTTTTAAATCATTATTGTATTATATCATTGTTAGCAATAAAGTTATGTATTTAAATTATAAAAATACTAAAAATTTGACATAGGTCAAATCTTTTTTTTCAAAGACATGTTATCATATAGTTACAAGATTAAGAAACACTAAATAAAAGGAGAGAAAAAAATGACTAAATTTAATAAAGTAATAGAAAAAAATATTGAAAGATTAGAGCAATTTGTTCCTATAGTGGATCGTGTTCACGGTGGAAGCCATCCAGAATTTAAAGATGTGCATAAGTTGTTTGATAAAATCAATGCAAAAATAAAAGAAACAGAGTCAGAAAAACCAGAAATAGATAATGAGTTTAAAGAGTTGCGTAAAGTTACAAATAACTATACAGTACCAGGTGATGTATGTGAAAGCTATGAAGCAGTATACAATATGTTATCTGAACTAGATGAAGCTTACAATATATAAATAAAGTTATTTAGAGAAATAATATATCTTAATAAAAATAAATAAGGAGGTGGAATAAAATGCAGCGTTATATTTTAAGGAATAAAAATCAGACTATGCTAATTAGTGGTATCTTAATTGCCATTGCTTTTATTAGTAAGTGGACAATGAATAATATTATGATCTTTAATTGGGCGTTGATTATAGCTTCTATATTAGGCTTAGCACCTATTGCCATTCAAGCATATCAAGCTTTAAGAGTAAAAGTAGTCAGCATTGAGGTATTAGTTACAATCGCTGTTATTGGTGCATTCTTGATACAAAATCATGAAGAATCTGCTATTGTTACATTTTTATTCTTATTTGGTGCTTATTTAGAGCAACGCACCTTAAATCAAACACGTTCTGCTATTAAAGAATTGACTGAAATGGCACCCGAAAGTGCACTAAAGCAGATGGATGACGGTGAGTTTGAAGAGGTGGAAGTTGATGATGTTGATGAAGGGGATATCCTACTTGTTAAAACAGGTGCAAAAGTTCCTGTCGATGGCACAGTTTTAACTGGTGAAGGATATATTAATGAAGCAAGCATTACAGGAGAGGCTATTCCTGTAGAGAAAGAAAAGGATTCAAAAGTTTTCGCTGGTACAATTTTAGAAAATGGAACCATTCAAATTGTCGCTGATCGTGTTGGTGAAGATACAACATTTGGTAAAATCATCGAATTGGTAGAAGAAGCACAGGACTCAAAATCAGAAGCAGAACGTTTTATAGATCGATTTTCCAAATACTATACACCAGCTGTCCTAATTCTCTCCTTTATAGTGTGGTTAGTTTCAAGGAATATTGAACTGGCTATAACCATTCTAGTTCTAGGTTGCCCTGGAGCATTAGTTATCGGTGTACCAGTATCCAATGTTGCTGGTATCGGAAATGGAGCAAAAAATGGAGTATTGCTAAAAGGTAGTGAGGTTATCCATGATTTCAGTCGTACAGATACAATAATATTTGATAAAACGGGTACATTAACTATAGGAAACCCAGAAGTTTCAGAAACAAAATATTATACAGATAATGCCCATGAAGTATCAGGTTATCTTGCAAGTATTGAAAGGGAATCAGATCACCCATTAGCAAAAGCTATTTTAAAAGAAATTGGGGAAACAATATTTTCACCAGTTGAAAACACAGAAGTTGTTAAAGGTGGAGGAATCATAGCAAGCGTCAATGGACATAGACTATCAGTTGGAAATGTCTTATTGATGGAAAAAGAAAATGTAGAGCTTAGTGAAGAAGCTAAAGCAGATGTATCTCGTTTAGAAAAAGAGGGAAACTCTCTTGTATTAACTGCTATTGATGGAAAACTTGAAATCATCATGGGAGTTAAGGATCAAATTCGTAAAGGTGTTAAAAAGGATCTTGAAAGACTAAAATCCTTAGGAATAAAAAACCTAGTCATGCTCTCTGGTGACAACCAAGGAACTGTAGACCTTGTTAGCCGTGAACTAGGATTAACAAAAGCCCATGGACATATGTTACCTGAAGATAAGGCTGAATATGTTAAAAAGTTAAAAGAAGAAGGTAGAATTGTAGCATTTGTTGGAGATGGCGTAAATGATAGTCCTTCTCTAGCTTTAGCAGACATTGGTATTGCTATGGGAAGTGGTACAGACGTAGCTATTGAAACCTCAGATGTTGTCCTTATGAACTCTGACTTTGGACGACTACCACATGCCCTTGGTCTAACAAAAGCTACAGCAAGAAATATGCGTCAAAATATTATTATTGCTGTAGGAGTAGTGTTAATCTTACTAGCAGGTGTATTCTTTAGTGATTGGATGAATATGTCAATTGGTATGTTAGTGCATGAAGGTAGTATATTAGTTGTTATTCTTAATGGTATGAGACTATTAAGTTATGAGCTAAAAAAATAATAAGTATTTGAAAGGGGATTATAATTATGAAATCAGCAACAATCCAATTAGAAACTTTAGCATGTCCATCATGTATGCAAAAGATTGAAGGTGCAGTTAAAACTTTAGATGGTATCGATAAAGATACTTTAAAAGTATCATTTAACTCAAGTAAGGTGAAATTAGACTTCGATGAAGAAAAGATCTCAATAGATAAAATAGAAGAAGCAATTACTAGAGTTGGTTATGAAGTTATAAAAACAAAAGTAAAATAAATTGTAAAAGTTAAAACGCATTGGAAAGTTAAATTTTCAATGCGTTTTTATGTGTTCCCTATTAAAGTTTTATGCCCATAATTTTGTTTGTTATTTTAATATGGGTTAGGATGCTACTGTATTCATTTAAGCATAATTTTAAAGAATTTGAATCACAAAGAATTTATGATTGTATCGTAAACAAGGTTTGTCCCTTTGTAAAAAAAATAAACTAGTTATTTTTTCTACTATTGAATAAATTATATTCATGTGTTACACTCAAATTGTATTAAAACAAAATAAAAAGATAAAATGGAGATGAATAGTTTTGTATGAAATTATAGGAAAACAATTATTAGCTCCTAAGATTTATTCTTTAGATATATTAGCACCAAGAGTTGCAAAATCAGCCCTTCCTGGTCAATTTGTTATAGTGATAGTAGATGATAATGGTGAGAGAATACCACTTACTATCTGTGATAGTGATAAACAAAAAGGCACTGTAAACATTGTAATTCAAACTAGCGGTGCCTCTACAAAGAAACTTACCGATAAGGAAATTGGAGATACTATAAATGATTTTGTAGGACCACTTGGTAAACCTTCTGAATTTATTTATGAAGAGTTGGAAAACTTAAAGACTCAAAAGATACTTTTAGTAGGTGGTGGAGTTGGAGTAGCACCACTACTTCCCCAAGCTAAATGGCTTAAAGAAAGAGGAGTAGATGTCCATATAGTTACAGGTTCTAGAAATAAAGAATTTATTATACTTGAAGATAGATTTAGAGAAATAACTCAAAATCTTTTTATAGCTACTGATGATGGAAGCTATGGTTTTCATGGAATGGTCACTCATGCTATAGAGGAATTAGTAAATAGAGGCAATCACTATGATAGATGTATTGCAATAGGGCCTATGATTATGATGAAATTTACAGCTATGACTACCAAAAAACTAAACATCCCTACGGTTGTATCTTTAAATCCAATAATGATTGATGGTACTGGAATGTGTGGAGCTTGTAGAGTTACAGTAGATAAAGAGACAAAGTTTGCATGTGTAGATGGGCCTGAATTTGATGGACATCTAGTAGATTTTGATGAAGCTTTGATGCGTCAATCACAATATAAAGAAGAAGAAAAAGAAATTAATCATAAACATTGTAGACTTACAGGAGGTATGTTTTAATGAGCAAATTTACTAGAATACCTATAAGATATCAAGACCCAGATAAAAGAATTCATAATTTTGATGAGGTATGCTTAGGTTATACTCCTGAAGAAGCAGTTGCAGAAGCTAAAAGATGCATTCAATGTAAAAATCCAAATTGCGTCTCTATATGCCCTGTAAAGATAGATATACCAGGATTTATAAAGGAAATAGCTAATGAAGATTTTGAAAAAGCAGCTAGAATTTTAAACGAGTATTCATCGCTTCCCGCCGTTTGCGGACGAGTATGTCCGCAAGAAGACCAATGTGAAAAAACTTGTATACTTGGTAGAAAAGGGGATTCTATAGCTATAGGTAAACTTGAAAGATTTGCCGCAGACTATGCTATAGAAAATGGGATAAGATTTTCCAATAAAGCAAGATCAAATGGACATAAGGTAGCAGTCATAGGTTCAGGTCCCGCTGGAATATCTTGTGCAGGAGAACTTTTAAAAAAAGGTTATGAAGTTAAAATATTTGAAGCCCTCCATAAACCTGGAGGAGTTTTAGTCTATGGTATACCAGAATTTAGACTTCCAAGTGAAAAAATTGTAAGCGCAGAAATAGAAAATCTTAAAGATATGGGCGCAGAAATAGAAACCAATGTTGTAGTCGGAAGAACTATTACATTGAAAGATATATTTGAAGAAGGATATGAAGCTATATTTATAGGTTCAGGTGCTGGACTTCCATTGTTTTTAGATATACCTGGAGTAAATTTAAATGGAGTATTTTCAGCAAATGAATACTTAACTAGAAATAATCTTATGAACGCTTTTAAAGAAGAAGCTGATACACCTATAAAACTTGGAAAAAGGGTAGCTGTTATAGGTGGAGGAAATGTAGCTATGGATGCAGCAAGAACTGCAAAAAGACTTGGTTCTGATGTCTATGTAATATATAGAAGAACAAAAGATGAACTTCCAGCTAGAGACGAGGAGATTGAAAATGCTATTGAAGAGGGAATCAATTTTAAGTTTCTTACAAATCCTATTGAGATATTAGGAGATAAAGAGGGAAGGGTTAAAGCTGTTTTATGTGAAAAGATGGAATTAAGAGGTGAAGATAGTTCAGGTAGAAAATTTCCTGTAAAAGTGGAAGATTCACAATTTGCTTTTGAGGTAGATGTTGTTATAATGGCTCTTGGAACTACGCCAAATCCTCTTATAGCAAGTACAGCTGAAGAACTAGAGATTGATGATAAAAATAGAATTATAACTTTAAATGACAGAGGAGAAACATCTAAAGAAGGAGTTTTTGCTGGAGGAGATACGGTAACTGGTTCAGCTACTGTAATTCTTGCAATGGGTGCAGGAAAAGATGGAGCAAAAGCTATAGATAAATATATAAAAAAACAGCAAAAAGAATTAGCTTAAAAAAATAAACTCTTAATCAAGAGTTTGTTTTTTTATCCCAATATTTTTTTACTGCATCTTTTTCCAGTAGGAGTTGCCGCTAAACCTCCAAGAGCTGTTTCCCTTAGAGATTCAGGTAATGCTTTACCTACCTTATACATAGCTTCAACCACTTCATCAAAAGGGACTAAAGACTCTACCTTGGCAAGAGCCATATCTGCTGAGATAAGTGCATTTACAACTCCCGATGCGTTTCTAAGTGCACAAGGATACTCTACAAGTCCCGCTATAGGGTCACAAACTAGCCCCATTATATTAGTAAGTGCAAAGGAAGCTGCATTAAATGAATCTTCCACGCTTCCACCTGCCATTTCAACTATAGCTGCTGCTGCCATAGCAGCGGCTGAACCACATTCTGCTTGACATCCACCTTCTGCTCCAGAAATAGTAGCATTTTTTGCTATTATTTCTCCAACACCTCCAGCGGTAAAAAGCCCTTTTATAAGGTCGTCATCGCTTAAATTTAGCTTTTCTTTAGCCGATAAAAATGCGCTAGGAAGTATTCCAGAAGCGCCTGCTGTAGGAGCTGCTACTATCTTACCCATGCTAGCATTTACTTCAGATGTAGAAAATGCCTTAGCCATTGCAGAATTTATTAGATCTCCACTAAGTGTCTTACCTTTCTTTTTATAGTCTTCTATTTTTTTAGAGTTTCCACCAGTAAGACCTGAAACACTTTTTACTTCTTTTTCCAATGCTTCGGTTGCAGAATGTTTCATCACTTCTAGTGACTCTCTCATCTTTTCTATAAGCTGTTGGCGAGTAAGCCCTAAATGCTCTATTTCTTTTTCTATTATTATATCTGATATAGATTTATTTTCTAGTTTACAAACTTCTAGTATTTCTTCAGCTTTATTAAACAAACTATCACCTCACAATTGGATTTATAGATTTTATATATAAAATATCCTTTAAATTCTTTATACTTTCTATCGATTTATCATCTATAGTGGAATCTAGCTCACATATCATTGTTGCGATTCTTTTCTCTCTAGTAACTTTCATACTTGCAATGTTAAAATCATTCGTTGAAAATATAGAACCCACCTCACTTATGACACCTTTTCTATCTTTATATTTTAAAAATAACGTGGGTTTATCTGCGGTAAAATTTACATCATTACCATTTATATTTACTATAACTATATTACCTCCACCGATAGAAGAGCCAATTATATAGAAATCTTCTTTATCTCGATATTTAAATATTAATTTCACAGTATTTGGATGAACATATCCTAAATCTACTTCTTCAAAAGAGATATCTATGTTTTTTTCTTCAGCTTTTTCTAAAGAGGTTTTTATATTTTCATCATCTGGATCCATCCCAAGTATCCCGCCAACAAGTGCTTTATCTGTTCCATGCCCTTTATAAGTTTTAGCAAAAGAGCCATGAAGCATAAAGGCTACTTTATAAAAACCATCTCCTGCAATTTCTTTTGATATTCTAGCAAGTCTTGCAGCGCCCGCTGTATGAGAACTTGATGGTCCTATCATTATAGGACCTAATATGTCAAAGACACTATAATCTTTCATAAAAACCTCCTTATTATTCTTATAAACTTACATTAATTATACTTAATAGACTTGGTATTAACAAGGACTTTGTTTTGTAAGTGGTAGATTGAATAAAAAATTCATATTATATAGAAGTATTAGAAATTTTTAAAAAAACAGAAAATATTTTTAAAAAGTAGTTGACAAATCTACTTGATAGTAATATACTAATATAAATACATTAAAAGCAATGATGAAAAATAGTAATCAAGTTTTATCTATAAAGAGAGCAAATGGTTGGTGGGAATTTGCAGATAAATTGATGAATCCATTTCTAAGCTATTTACGAAAAAAGTAAAGTCGTATTCCTACGTTACAGGATTTGAGTGAACAGATAGAATGTTTGTCTGTTAATTTGGGTGGCAACGCGGAAGATATCTCTCGTCCCTTATTTTTTAAATAAGGAACGAGATTTTTTAGTTTTTGACAATTTAATATTTGGCAATGATGAAAAATAGTAATCAAGTTTTATCTATAAAGAGAGCAAATGGCTGGTGGGAATTTGCAGATAAATTGATGAATCCATTTCTAAGCTATTTACGAAAAAAGTAAAGTCGTATTCCTACGTTACAGGATTTGAGTGAACAGATAGAATATTTGTCTGTTAATTTGGGTGGCAACGCGGAAGATATCTCTCGTCCCTTATTTTTTAAATAAGAGGCGATTTTTTTATACGAAAAATTAGAGGAGGAATTGAAATGAAAGTATTGGCAAATGATGGTTTAGATAAAAATGCAGTGGAAAGATTAGAAAAAGATGGTATCTATGTAGATACTACTCACTATGAGAAAGATCAATTATTTAATATAATAAAGGATTTTGATTGTCTAATAGTTAGGTCAGCTACCAAAGCAAATAAAGAATTTATAGATGCAGCTAAAGGAACTAAACTTAAACTTATTATTAGAGCAGGTGTTGGACTTGACAATATAGATGTAGAATATGCAACCAATAATGGAATAACAGTTACTAATACACCAAATTCAAGTAGCAATTCTGTTGCTGAACTTGTTCTAGGTCATATGATTTGCCTTGCTCGTTATATAACAATTTCTAATATAACTCTTCGTGAAGGAAAATGGAACAAAAAAGCTTATACTGGAGTTGAGCTAAGTGGTAAGACTTTTGGAATCATAGGATTTGGAAGAATAGGAAAAGCTTTAGCAAACAAAGCAACTGCACTTGGTATGAATGTTATATTTTATGATAAATATTATAAAAATGATGAAAAATATGAATATCTGCCATTTAATGAAGTTTTAAGAAGATCTGATTTTATTTCACTTCATGTTCCAGGCATTGACAAACCACTTATAGGAAAGAATGAATTTGAACTTATGAAGGATGGAGTATTCTTGATAAATGCTGCAAGAGGTGGAGTCATAGATGAAACTGCTTTATTAAATGCGTTAAACACTGATAAGGTTGCTGGAGCAGGTATTGATGTCTTTATGGAAGAGCCAACACCAAATGCAGAATTATGTAATCATCCTAAAGTATCAGTTACACCACATATAGGGGCTGCTACAGCTGAGGCACAAATGAGAATTGGAGAAGAAATTATAGATATAGTTATGGATTTTGATAGTAGACTAAATACTATGGTAGTTTAGAAGTTGTGAAAAACTATTATATACTGTAAAAATAGATAAAGCACTTTCAAAGATGCGATAACGATAAAATAATCATAGGGCGACATAGTAGTAATAATGAATACAAATAGGAGGAGATACAATATGCATAAGAAATTATTTATACCAGGTCCAATAGATGTTAAAGAAGATGTACTTCAAAAGCTAGCTACGCCTCAAATCGGTCATAGAACTAAAGATGCATCAAATCTACAACAAAGTATTGAAGAAAAAATGGCAAAAGTATTTTACACCAAAAATACCATACTTCTATCAACCTCTTCAGGTAGCGGGTTGATGGAAGGGGCTATAAGATCTTGTACAGCCAAAAGAGCAGCAGTCTTTTCAGTAGGTTCTTTTGGAGATAGATGGTTTAAAATGGCAAAATCAAATGGTGTTCCTGCCGATAAAATAACATCTGATCCAGGTTTTCCAACAACTGTAGAAATGGTTGATGAAGCTTTATCTACAGGCAAATATGATGTTATGACTATCACTCAAAATGAAACATCAACTGGTTTGATGAACTCACTTGCTGATATTTCAAAACTTTTAAAATCTAAATATCCAGATATATTACTATTGGTAGATTCAGTTAGCTCAATGGGAGGAACTAAGATCGAAACTGACAATTGGGGAATAGATGTAAATATTACATCTACGCAAAAATGTTTAGGACTTCCTGCTGGCTTATCTATTTGTTCCGTTTCTGATAGGGCTATTGAAGCAGCTAAAAAAGTAGAAAACAGAGGAACTTATTTTGACTTGGTAGAACTATATAATTTTGTCCATAATAAGAACCATCAATATCCTTCCACTCCTTCTCTTCCGCATATGTTTGCTTTAGATTATCAACTAGATAAAATCTTAGAAGAAGGTCTTGAAAATCGCTTTGCTCGTCACATAGAAATGGCTGAGTATGTAAGAAACTGGGCAAGGGAATATTTCGATTTATTTGTTCAAGATCCAAAATATCTTTCTAACACTCTAACAACAATAAAAAACACTAGAGGGATAAATGTATCTGATTTAAATAAAAAACTGGGAGAGAGAGGCTATATGATATCCAATGGATATGGTGATTTAAAAGAGCTAACCTTTAGAATATCTCATATGGGGGACTATACTCTTGATGATGTTAAAGGATTGTTAGAAAATATCAATGATATTTTAGGAAATTAGAAAACTTGTATCAATTTCTTTGCTGTTAGCAAAGCTCTTACTTATACAGCTAAGCTTAGATAGATTAATAAGGAGGAAAACTATGGCAATTTTAAAACCATTTAAAGCATATAGACCAACAACTGAATTAGCAGATAAGGTTGCAGCACTTCCCTATGATGTTATGAATAGCGATGAAGCTAGAAAGATGGTAGTAGATAATCCATACTCTTTTTTACATGTGGATAAAGCTGAAATAGATCTAGACCCAAATGTTGATATACACGATAGACTTGTATATGAAAAAGCTAGAGAAAATCTACAAACTATGATTCAAAATAAAATTTTGATTCAAGATAAATCGGATAAATTGTATATCTATAAGCAAGTAATGGATGGACGTTCTCAAATTGGACTAGTAGGTTGTACTGCTATTGATGATTATCTAAATGATACAATTAAAAAACATGAATATACAAGACCTGATAAAGAACAAGATAGAATAAATCACGTAGATTATACTAATGCAAATACAGGACCTATTTTCTTAACCTATAAGAAAAATGATGAAGTAAATAGGGGAATTAATAATTGGATAAATACAAATAAAAGTGAATATGATTTTACATCACAAGATGGAATCCAGCACACAGTTTGGGTTATAGATGATAATGATGTTATTGAAAAACTAACATCATTATTTCAAAACATAGACCATCTTTATATAGCAGATGGCCATCATAGATCAGCTTCAGCAGCAAAGGTTGGCTTAAAGAGAAGAGAAGAGTTCCCAAATTATGACGGAACTGAGGAATTTAACTTTTTTCTTTCAGTAATTTTCCCAGATGAAGATCTATATATAATGGATTACAATAGAGTGGTAAAAGATTTAAACGGTTTATCAACAAAAGAATTCATAGATAAGATAAAAGAAAAATTCGAAGTAAAATCTTACGAAGGCGAAGGTGGATTTAAGCCACAAGAAAAAGATACATTTGGAATGTATTTAGATGGAAATTGGTATGAACTTAAAGCAAAGAAGGGTATGTTTGATCCAGAAGATCCAGTAGAAAGATTAGATGTATCTATTCTACAAAATAATATCCTTGATCCTATTCTAGGTATAAAAAATCCCAGAACTGATACAAGAATTGATTTTGTAGGAGGTTTAAGAGGACTAGCTGAACTTGAGTCTAGAGTTTCAGATGGCATGAAAGTTGCTTTTTCTATGTATCCAACCACTATTGATGATTTAATAGCTATTGCAGATGCAGGAAAGGTAATGCCTCCTAAGTCAACTTGGTTTGAACCAAAATTAAGAAGTGGTTTATTTATCCATGAGTTATAGACTCCAATTAAATAAAAAATATGATAATTCACCCCTTTTTATGATACAATTATAGCAAGGGGTGATAATTGTGATTAGTTTTGTTCATACAGCAGATATACATTTAGGATTACAATTTAAAGGATATTTAAGTCCAGAAAAAGCTATAGAAAGACGGGCAGAACTATGGTCTACATTTCAGAGAATAGTAGAATATACTAGAGATAATAGAATAGACTTTTTATTTATCGCAGGAGATTTATTTGAAGAACAATACTTTACTTTGGGGGATATTAAAAGAGTTAGAGAAATATTAGAAACTGCTATCGATGTAAATATAGTTATAATAGCTGGAAACCATGACTTCTTAGACAATAAATCCTTATATGGAAAAGTAGAATGGTCAAAAAATGTTACTATATTTAATGGAGCTAAAATCCAGAAAAAGGTATTTGAAGATTTAAATACAGTTATCTATGGATATAGTTGGGATAAAATATCTATAAAAGAAGGTCTATCATTAGAAGGTTTTGAAATTCATGATGAAGACTATAAAAATATCCTTCTTATTCATGGAGATATTGGTAGTGAATCAAACTATCTTCCCTTGGATATAAAAGCCCTAGAAAATTTAAATATGGACTATATAGCATTAGGACATATACATAAGCCTGAAAAGATAAGAAAAAACATAGCATATTCTGGATCTCCAGAGCCATTAGATTTTGGAGAAACTGGTCCTAGAGGTTTTATGAAGGGGAATATTTCTAAAGAGAAAAAAACTGTAGATTTTGTACCATTTAGTAAAAGAGAATATAAAAGTGAAGTCATATATATAGATGAAACGATGGGGTATTTAGATATACTAGAAAAGTTTAAAGTTATAGATGAGATAGAAAGGAAAAAAGACTTTTTTAGAATAAATATAAATGGATATCGAGATAAAGATATAAATTTAAAGTTTTTACATAGAGATTTAAAGAACGACTTCTTTCACTTAGAAATAATAGATAAATCTATTCCAGACTATGATTTAGAAACTATGGAAGCGGATTATAAAGATAATATAATAGGTCAATTTATAAATACTATGAAAACAAAAGATATAAAAGAGAAAAGGGTAAAGGATGCACTTTACTATGGACTCGAAGCTCTTTTGAAGGAGAAGATAGATATATGATTATAAGAGAGCTAAATTTATTGGGTTTTGGAAGATTTGACAATAAAAAAATAGAACTAGAAGAAGGAATAAACGTAATATATGGAGAAAATGAAGCAGGTAAGACTACCATTCACAACTTTGTAAATGGTATGTTTTATGGGTTTTTAAAACCATATGTAAAAAGAACCATATATTTAGATGAACATGAAATGTATAGACCTTGGTCTGGAAAGAAGTATTCGGGGGTAATTAAATTTAAAACTGATGATGAGGAATATATAATAGAAAGAGAATTTACTAAATCAGAAGAAACAACTAAAGTCTTTTTAGAAAAAACTGGTGAAGATATAACAAATAATTTAGATACAAAGAATAAAACTAGAATAATTCAACCTGGAAACCACTTTTTTGGATTTAATGATGCAGTATATGGAAACACTATATCAGTAAAACAATCTCAAAATAGAATCCAAGAAGATCTATCTAAAGAGATAAAAGAGAAACTCATCAATTTATCTACAAGTATGGACAATGAAGTATCAATTAAAAAAGCTATAAAAGAATTAGAAACAGCACTAAAGGAAATTGGAAGCAGTAGGGCTCCTACTAGGTATTATGGTAGAAACTATATAGAACTCAAAAGATTAGAACAAGAGAAAGAAGAGATATTAAAAAATAAAGATGAATATTTAGAAGCTATAGAACTTAATATCTCTATAGATAAAAAACTTGATGAAAAGTCAAATGAAATAAAAGTATTAGAAGATAGATTAAAAAAGATCATACTACTTGAAAAAAGAAAGATATATGATGAAGTCAAAGCTATAAAAGATGATATAGCTATTTTAGATAAAAATAAAAATAAATATAAAGAATACAAAGATCTATCTTTAGATGATTATTTAAAGGGTATAAATATAGATGGACAACTTAAAAATATAAAACCAAGAACTATTGAACTAGAAGAAACTTTAATAGAGTTAGAAAAAAATATACAACAAATAAAAGAAAAAAAAGATTTAAACTTTAATATAGATAAATCTATAGAAGATGATTTTTTAAATTATGAAAGATTAGAAGAAGAAAAGGAAGGATTGACTCTTCAAATTAATAATGAAATAGAATTTATAAAAAGAGACTTAAAGGAAGATACGGTTAAGATTAAAAATAACAATATATTTTTAATCTTAGCAATTATAGTTTCAGCTATATCTATAGTTTTATCATTTATTTCTAATATAGCATTTTTATCTATTAATCTAATAACTATACCCATAATAATATTTAGTTTTTTTAGAAGTAAAAAATTAAATATTATTTTAAATAAAAGAGAGCTTGATTTAAATAGTTTAGAAAAGAGTGAAGATGAAAAAAAACAAAGGATTTCCGATATAGATGAAGATAAAAATAGGATAATAGAAAAATATAATGTAGATGATAAATTTCAATTCAAGAGATTATTTGATGAATACAAGATGTCCTTTTATGCTTACAAAGAAGAAAGTAGTTTGTTAGAAGAATATATAAATAGGAAAAAAACTACATTAGAAAGACTTGAAAAAGACAAATTAGAATATAAAGAACTTAAAGCAAAGTTAAAGTTAATCTTAAACAATAACTTTACATCTAGCTTAGATGAGCTTAAAGATGGGATAGATAAGGCTAAACTATACAAAGAACTTGATCTTAATCTTAATGTAAAAGATGAACTACTTAAAAAGGTCATAGGAGATTTATGTTTTGAAGAATTACAAGAAGAATTAAAAGACTTACAGATAAATCTTAAAGAATCAGAAAAAGAATTTTCAAGTTTACAGTTAAAAGATATATTAAAAGAAAAATATGAAAAGATAGCTCAAATAAAAATAGAAAAAAGCAGTAATGATGCTAGAATAAGTTTTTTAGATAGAAGCATTTCTAAATTGATAGAGATAGAAGAAAAGATATATATGAAAAAAGAGCTTTTAAAATCCTTAGATGAAAAGATACAATCTTTAGAACTTGCTAAAGATACAATTGAAGATCTATCTAAGAATATACAAAGAGAATTTGCTCCTATACTAAATAAAAGAGTAGGAAATATCATCGATATAGTAACAAAAGGCAAATACTCTAAGATAAGGATTGATGACAAACTAGAAATGGGCGTTATAGATAATATTACCGGGGAAATGATAGATATAAAAGATTTAAGTGGTGGAACGATAGATCAAATATATTTTGCATTAAGGTTTGGGATTATAAACTCTCTAACTGACAAAAAACCACCTTTAATATTAGATGATTGTTTTGTTCAATACGATAATAGAAGATTAGAAAACATAATTGATCTTTTAATAGAAGAGTCTAAACTTAGACAAATCATATTATTTACTTGTCATAAAAGAGAATTCGAAGTATTATATAATAGGAAAACAAAATTTAATTTAGTTCAATTAACTTAAAGTTAAACACTAACTTTAAGTAGTAAATGTTGAAATCCTGTGTTTTTATAAATTGAAGTTAAACATTAAGATAATTTGGGGTGCATATATGATTTACGGAATAGGGGATTTGCATTTCGATTATTCCAAAGAAAAGACTATGGATATATTTGGTGATAATTGGATAGAACATGAAGAAAAGATAATAGAAGTTTGGAAAGAAAAGGTTAATGAAGAGGATCTAGTTTTAATTCCGGGGGATATTTCTTGGGCTTTAAAACTTGAAGATGCTTATTTTGATCTAAAGAGAATAGATGATTTACCAGGGAAAAAGGCATTTATAAAAGGTAATCACGACTATTGGTGGCAAAGTATTAAAAAGATGAATGATTTAGAGCTTAAAAGTCTATTTTTTATACAAAACAACGCCTACCATTATAAAGATATAGGTATAGGTGGTACTAGAGGTTGGAGTTCTAGGGACTGTGATTTTTTTGATGAAAAAGATGAAAAAATATTTAAAAGAGAACTTTTAAGACTTGAGAACTCTCTATCGTGTATAGATGGGGATTGTAAATTTAAAATAGCTATGATTCACTATCCACCTTTTGATATGAATTTAAAACCTAATGAATTTGTAGAAGTTATGAAAGAGTTTAACATTGATTTATGCATATATGGTCATCTGCATTCAGAAGGACACAAATATGTAGTAGAAGGTGAGATAGATGGTATAGATTTTCAATGTATAGCAAGTGATTATTTGAAATTTGAACTTAAATCTTTATATGAGGAGTGATAATGTGAAATTAATAGTAGAAAAAGATTATGATGGAATAAGTAAAAAAGCTGCAGATATATTGGTCAGTGAGGTAAATAACAACTCAAATATAACTTTGGGTCTTGCTACAGGAAGTACACCAATAGGAACTTATAAAGAGATTGTCCAAAGATACAAAGCTAAAGAAGTAGATTTTTCAAATGTTAAAAGTTTTAATTTAGATGAATATGTAGGATTAGAAGGAACAAATCCTAATAGTTATAGATATTTTATGAATGAAAACTTATTTGATCATATAAATATAGATAAAGCAAACACATATGTGCCAGATGGGAAAGCTAAAGATTTAAATTCTTATACAAAAGAATATGATAAACTTATAGAAGAGATGGGTGGAATAGATATTCAGATTCTTGGAATCGGCACAAATGGTCATATTGCATTTAATGAACCAGCTAGGGAACTTTCTGTTGGAACTTCTGTAGTTCATCTTACAGAAAATACAATTATGGACAATGCAAGATTTTTCAAATCTTTAGAAGAAGTACCAAAAACTGCTATAACTATGGGAATAGGAAGTATATTAAAGGCTAAAAAGATACTTCTTTTAGCAAGTGGAGAAAATAAAAGAGAGATAATAAAAAAACTCTTAGAAAATGATACCCTAACTACGGACTTGCCAGCATCTTTCTTAGCTCTTCATCCAGATGTAACTATAATAGTAGATGAGGCGGCTTATAAAGGGTAGGAGGAAATGATGAAAACCTTAATTAAAAACGTTAAGATAATAACTCCTTTTGATGTTTTACATGATCATAGTTTAGTCATAGAAAAAGAAAAAATTGAAGATATTATCGAAGATAAGGCTATAAATTTAAAAGAATTTGAAACGGTTATAGATGGAGAAGGACTATTTTTGTCTCCTGGATTTGTTGATATACACAATCATGGTAATTCAGGATTTGATGTGATGGACAGTACTGAGGAGGCTCTAGATAAAATGGGAGATTACCATATTTCAAATGGAGTCACTTCTTATTTAGGGACAGTAATAACATCTTCTTATGAGAACATGACTGATGCTATAAAAAATATAGTTAATTATAAAAATAAAGACTATAAATCTCATATAATAGGAATTCATCTTGAAGGACCCTTTTTTAATAGGATAAATAAAGGTGCACAGCCTGAAGAATATATAGATACACCAAATATAAAAAAGGCTCAAACTATATTAGATGATTCAAAAGGTAATCTTAAAATGGTTTCTTTAGCACCAGAACTTGTAGGATCTATGGACCTTATAAGATTTTTTAAGAAAAATGATGTAGTAATTGCCATGGCCCATTCTAATTCAGAATACAAAGACGCAAAACTAGGAATAGAAAATGGTATAACTGTTGCTACACATCTTTATAATGGTATGAGAAACTTTACACATAGAGAACCAGGGATAATAGGGGCATCTCTTACCGATGAAAGAGTATATTGTGAGATAATTTATGATAGATTTCATCTTCATGATATAGCTGTTAAGATTGCTTTAAAGATGAAAGGATATGAAAAGATTATATTGGTTTCGGATGCTATGAGGGCAGCAGGACTTGAAGATGGAGAATATGATTTAGGTGGGCAAAAGGTATATGTAAAAGATAAACTTCCAAGACTCCAGTCTGGAAGCATTGCAGGTTCAACATTAAATTTGCAAAGAGCCGTTTATAATATGATAAACTATCTTCAAGTACCAATAAATGAAGCTGTAAAGATGGCAAGCTTAAATCCAGCTAAAGCTATAAATATGGATAAGGATTTAGGAAGTATTGAAGTAGAAAAGAAAGCAGACTTTATCCTTTTTGATAAAAATATAGATATAAGAAAAGTATTTATTGGAGGGAAACTTTCGTGGAAAAAGAATTAGAAGTTAAAGTTCTTGGAATAGATATAGATGAAATGGAAGAAAAAATAGTTAATCTAAAAGGTGAACTTATAGCTAATGAACTTCAAGTAAATACATTAATTGATTCTACTAAAAACCCAATAAAAGACAGTGTTGATGCTTATTTGAGGATAAGAGAAACAGAGGATTTATTTAATGGAAAGGTTAATGTAGTCTTAACCTTAAAGAAGAACATTAAGAATAAAGACCTAAGAGAAAATATAGAGTTAAATAGTGCAATAGAGGATAAAGAAATAGTGCTTGAAATATTAAAAAATCTAGGATTTGATAAAATAGAAGTAGGATATAAAGAAAGAAGATCCTATAAATTAAATGGTGCTCGTATTGATTTGGATAATTGGGATAAACAAACTTATCCTTTCCCGTATATGGAAATAGAAGTAAGAGATTTTAAACATTTAAATGAAATAACAAGCCTATTAGAAATACCTCAAGAAAATATTTCCAATAAGTCTATTGTAGAACTTCAAGAAGAATTAAAACTATTGTAACCCATAGCCTCCTATTAGAATAAGATATATTAATCTAATCTAATAGGAGGTTATTTTATGATAGAAAATTTATTTGGCGGATTTGGAAAAGGAAACAGTGATATACTACTCATTCTAATTATATTTTTACTTTTTAGTAGTTCTAAAGATGATTGTCATGGAGGACACGGAGGATTGTTTGGAGGAAAAGGCGGCTTATTTGGCGGAGATAATATAATTTGGATACTTCTTATATTACTTCTTTTAGGCGGTGGAGATATATTTGGATTAGGAGAAACAGAGTAAATTTAATTTGTTTCTTCATTTAGTAACAAGTTTTATATCTCATGCATAAGATATCATGAGAAATAAATGAGGAGGGATATTACATGGAAGACATGAATATGGAAGTTGTGAATGTTCCAAAAAAAGGTATATTTGGAGGTATAGGAGAAGATAGTTCATTATTATTTTTCTTCTTATTACTAGTTATATTATTTATGGGAGGCAACAAATACTAAACTAAAATTATCCTAGACAAATTTGTCTAGGATAATTTTAGTTTTTCCTCTTTTGTTGTTCTTTTATTAATTTTTCAGGTGTTACATCCCTACCTTCTTCATCTACTACTTTTACATGCATAAGAGTTTCTTTAAAAGAACCTCTAAAATTATCTAGATACTTTTTTCTAAGCTCAGCTTGTTCTATTTTTTCATCAGGACTAAGTTCGTTAAGTTTAGCTTTATTTGCTAGTTCGTTTATTCTTTTTATTAAATCTTTCAAAATATCACCTCTAGTATAATTATAGCATATTTTATTAAATTTATTTATAAAAATATTTTATCTATGATAGCCATTATCGTTTAATGTTTAGATTTTTAAAAAAGGGATATAAATATCTATAGTGGTAAAAGTTAATAAAACAATAATGGAGGTATAATATGGAGAGATTAGTAGGAAAAAGAGCACCTGATTTTAAGATGAATACATGTACAGGTGATGGTTGCAGTTTTGAAGAAGTAAAACTTAAAGATTATGATGGGAAATGGCTTGTAATGTTTTTCTATCCTTTAAACTTTACATTTGTATGACCGACTGAACTTACAGCCTACAGTGATAGGATAGATGAGTTTAAAGCTCTAAATGCAGATTTATTATCTATAAGTGTAGATAGTGAACATGCTCACAAAGCATGGATTGAATCAGGACTAGGTCCAGTAAACTATCCAATGGCTTCTGATATTACAAAGGAAGTATCAAGAGATTATGGTGTATTAATAGAAGAAGAAGGAATAGCTTTAAGAGGATTATTTATAATAGATCCATCAGGAATTGTAAGATATTCTGTAGTACACGATCTAAATGTTGGTAGAAACGTAGATGAAACACTTCGAGTATTAAAAGCCTTAGAAACTGGTGGACTCTGCCCTGTAAACTGGGAAGAAGGAGAAGACCTATTATAAATAAATGGACTCTAGGTATCTAGAGTCCATTTATTTTTTGATCATCAACCCATTTTATTATATTATCAGCCGTAATATTTGGATCTATATTTTCAAATGTTTTCATATATTCTCTCTTGTGTTTTTCATATAGAGGATCATAGTAGTTAATAAATAATTCTTTTATGACGGGAGCATAATTTTTTTCTTTTATTAGATCAATGTAGTTCTCGATTTTTTCATTGCCTAAACGATTTCGCATATGATTTAGAACTTCTATAAGTTCACTATCAGTACCATTTACATAATCCTTTAAAATAACTTCAACTCTTTTTTCCATAGGAGAAATAATCTTTAAACTTATTCCTTTATTCATCTTATCGAAGATAAACTCTGGTATTAACGATTTTCCAATTCTCTTACTTTCGCCTTCTACAAAAACTAGATTAGAATTTCTGTTTTTTAACTCTTCATATACTAAACTCTCAAACATCTTTTGACTATTTGGCTCTCCTAGCCCTACACTTCCAAGAATAGAACCACGATGATTTGCACATTTCTCTAAATCCAATACATTCATACCTTTTTTTCTTAACTTATCTAATATATGGGTTTTACCAGTTCCAGTATTTCCGTACAATACTATTAATTGTAAATCTTTTGAAATTATTTGTAAATCTTCCCTTATGAAAGTTCTATATCCTTTATACCCTCCATGAAGTTTTATTACACTCATATTTAAAGCCTGGAAAAAAGGAGCCAGAGAGCTACTTCTAAAGCCACCTCTAGAACAAAACATATAGATATGATTGTGTCCTTTATTTAAATTGGATACTTCTTCATAGATATATGGAAGTTTTTTAGAGGCTATAAATATACCTGTCTTTTTAGCTTCTTCTATACTATTGTTTTTATAGAGAGTTCCTATAAGTTCTCTTTCTTTATTATCAAATATAGGTATATTTATAGCACCTGGTATAGTTTCTTCACTAAATTCTTTGGGACTTCTTACATCTATAAATAGATCGTTTGAACCATTTTTTTCTATATCTTTATAATCAATTTCATACATAAATATAATTACCTTCTTCTATAGTTTTTTAATTGATGCTTACGATTTCAATACTTTTTTCTTTTTAGACTAGAGTAGAAAAAAGTTTAGTTCCTGGATAAGTAAGGGCTTTGTATCCTACAATCATCTTATACAAGTTTTTATATAATTTTAGTTTTCTCATTAATAACTTATTATATCATAATAAGTAAAAAAATTAAAATCAAGTAGGAATAAAAATATGAATGATATATAATATGATATATTAACTTTATTAAATTAGTAGAGAAGAGCTCAAAGTCTTAATAGCTACAAAGAAGATTGATTATATAATAGAAGAGTGATTAAGCATTAAGCTATTATATAATCAAGGTTTAGACAAATGAAATAAAGGATATAAGTATATAGATAATACTATTAAAGGAGATGGAAATATTGAAAACTAAAATGCTACACACCTGTATAAGGGTAATGGATTTAGAAAAATCCTTAAAATTTTATAAAGATGCACTAGGTCTAATAGAAACAAGAAGAAAAGATATTCCAGAAGATAAATTTACATTGGTGTTTTTAAGTGACGAAGAAGGAGCATATGAATTAGAACTAACATATAATTACAATCCACAAAAACCTTATGAAATAGGAAATGGTTTCAGTCATATAGCAGTTTCTGTAGATGACTTAGAAGCTTCTCGAGAAAGACATAAAGAAATGGGATATAAAGTGACAGATTTGATGGGTTTAAGAGGAGAGAGACCAAGGTTTTATTTTGTAACAGATCCTGATGGATATGATGTTGAGGTAATAAGAGCAGAAAAATAGTAAAAGAAGGAAAAACAGAGTCGTATATACCACCACAAGACATTATATAGTAGGTGTTGACGACTCTGTCAATCGTTTAATGAAGATTGATATTCCCAAAAATGTTTTCATATTTTTATTTCTTATAATACTAATCAATCAATAGATGAATGGAATAATTATAAGGAAACAAAAAGAAAAGTGCATTTATTAATGTAGCATTTACAGGTATTGAACCTAAAATTAAGATATATATTTATAGAAAGGATAAAAAGGAAGAAGAAGCTTTAAGAAAAATAGAATTAATAGAAAAATATGTAGTAGATAAATTGATGAGTGTAGAGTAAAAAAATAAGTGATGCAGATAAGATGCATCACTTATTTTTTATGACCATAAAAACCAAATCATAATATACCCTACTGTTACTGCTACTAAAGTAAAGGGTATACCTATTTTCATAAACTCAGATGCCTTAACCTCATATCCATCCTTACGCAATATGCCAAGGGCAGTTATATTTGCTGAGGCTCCTATAGGAGTAAGATTTCCTCCTAAAGTTGCACCTGAAAGTAATCCAAAATATAAGATATAAGGTTCTATATTTAAAATACTAGATATACTAGAAACCACAGGCAGCATAGTTGCAACATAAGGTATATTATCAATAAAAGCTGAAAATAAAACTGATGCCCAAACTATAAGGGTATAAATAACAAAAATGTTATCCTTACTAAATCTAACAAATAATTTACTTATATCATCTACTACCCCAGCCTCTGTTAGTCCCCCCACTACTATAAATAAACCAGCAAGTAATAAAATAGTAAAATAGTCTATTTCTTTTAATGCTTTAGATATAACACTAAAATCCTTTGTTTCAAAATATTTTTTTATCATACCAATCACAAATAGTGTTACACATATAATTCCATTAATTGTTCTTGGAGTATTGGGTATAAATGAAGCTATGATTAAAAGAAGAACCATTCCAACTAAAAGTATTGTAGGAAAAAAATCTTTAACAACTGTTTTATCTATAGAACTTACAGGATGTTTGTATTTTCTCAATAAATATAATAATACTAAAGTTGAAGCAAGCGCTCCAGCCTGAACAACCCAAAAAATACCAGGGCTACCTCTAAAGAAGAAAAAATCTAGAAAATTTAGATTTGCATATCCACCCAAAAGTATAGAAGTTGTATCTCCTACTAAGGTAGCTGCACCTTGAAGATTTGATGAAACTGAAATAGCAATTACACTTGCAACTGGCGAAATTTTTAGTTTTTTAGAAATATCTAATGCTACAGGTGCAACCATTAGAACAGTTGCTACATTATCAACAAAAGCAGATATAATGCCTGCAAATAGGGATAAGGAAATAATGGCCCATTTTACATTAGGTGTCTTTTCAAGTATAAGATCAGCTAATAAGGCTGGCATTTTTGATTCAATAAATAAAGACACTATACCCATAGTACCTGCAATCATTAAAATTACATTCCAATCAATAGTAGTAAAAGCCTTTTCCACTGGCAAAATGCCTAGTGTTACAAAAGATAAAGCTGAACCAAGCGCTATATAGGCCCTAACTTTAGGGAAAATTAATAGTAATACATAAGTTAAAATAAAGATTATTATTGCAATATTTTTCATTATATCCTCCTGTTTTATATAATCCTTTATATATCTTACCTTTACTTATTATGTAAGTAAAGGTAAATTTCCATTCATATAGAAAATAATAGATTGTGAACTTCATACATAAAAGAATATGGTATAATAAATAAAAGATAATAGAAGCCAAAGAGAAGCAGAAGCAAATAAGGTATTTCCATTTATAAAAAAGATAAATGAAAACTCAAAAATGGGTGTTTGGGGGTGGAGGGGTAATCGTGAAAAAGATCATTATTCTTGTTTTAACCTTAATACTATCACTATGGATAGAGCTAAATATTATTGATTGGATAAATCTTAATACTTAAAAATACAATTATTAGTATACTATGGATTTTTTAAAACAAAGAAAGTTACTAAAATCTAAATAAACTCTACTGATATTTCCAATACATGAAGCAGGTTACATGTATTGAAATTCAATAAAAATATATTGAATTTCAATAATAATATATTGAAATTCAATATATTATGTGTTATACTATACCCAGATAAATACTTGGGAGGGATTAGATTGAAAGTTAATATGGCGTCGAATATTTTAAAAATATTATTAATTGTATTTGCAATAGGTGTAATATTCCTGGGAACATATATACTGCCTATAATGGCAGAAGATATGTTATATGTATATCCTGAGCTTGAATATGCTAAACTGCCTATTCTTGTAACTTGTGAATTATTGTTAATTTTATTATTAATAGGAACAGGAGTTATAATGTATCTACTTAGGATGTTTGACCATGGTTTTACATTCACTTTAAGATTTACTAGAGGATTAGAGATATTAGTTGGAATGTGTATATTAGCATCCATAGGAATCATAATTTTAATACAGTATATGACAACTTTTGGAGGACCGGGGCCATTATTATCGTTAATAATGATAGGCATAACATTTGTAATATGGATAGTAGCAATGGTAATTATGCTGATTCGAGCTATAGTGAAAAAGGCAATTATTTATAAAGATGATTATGATTTGACAGTGTAGGTGATAGATGATGATAATAGTAAATTTAGATGTCATGTTAGCAAAGAGAAAAATGAGTGTCACTGAACTAAGTGAAAGAGTAGGAATCACTATGGCTAATATATCCATATTAAAAAATAATAAAGCAAAAGCGATAAGATTTAATACACTAGATGCAATATGTAAGGTGCTTGAATGTCAGCCTGGAGATATTTTAGAATATAGGGGAGAAGATGAGTAATTTAATTTTCTATAGAATTTTTAAATTTATCATATATTGAAGAAACCGCTATAATTGTGTATTATATGGAGAGGAATATTGTATTTAGATTTTAAGTAGTAAGAAAATACATTGAGAATCAGGGAGCAAAATAATGCTTAAAGCCTATAAATATAGGATATATCCTACAAATGAACAAAGATTATATTTAGCTAAAAATTTTGGAGGTGTTTTAAGTTTTAAATATTCTTTAGGATACAACAATAAAGAGATTTCAGACATACTTAAAATTACTAAAGTTGATGTTCGTAAAAGAATATCTAGAGGAAAGGAGAAAATTGAAAAGATGTTATCAGAAGATGGGGGATTTGAAAGTTTGGATAGATTAATAAATTCTAAAAAACATACTACTTTCTGTATACATTTAGGAGGGGTTATATGACAAAGATGAGGCGTATTGTTGCAGGTATAGCTTGGTTTGTATATTTATCACTTTTTTTAATGAAGATTGATATTCCAAAAAATGTTTTCATATCTCTACTTCTTATAATACTTATCAATCAAGCAATAGATGAATGGAATAATTATAAGGAAACAAAAAGAAAAGTACATTTATTAATTCCAGTTACTGCATTATTATTTTGTGTTTATGGGGTTTTAATTTTAATTTATAAAACTTTAAATAAATAACTTAGTATAGATTATTTATAATAAAAGTATGGTTAGAAAATGGAGATATCAATAACAGCTTTTCCAGAAGGAATGTCTATAGTAATTACAATAATTTTATATGCAAAGGAAGGCGAAACAATGAAAAAATATATAAATATAAAAAAGCTATACTTATTTACATTTATATCTTTCATGGCTACATTTTTATTTCTCTATATTTTTACAGGAACAGCCGAACAATTTTATACAGGATGGGATGGATATGGAGATAAAAATATAGAAAGTATATTTATAGATGTTATATTTATACTTTTACTTTTAGTTAATTTTACAGGCATTGTATTATCTGTTATTTATACCTTTAAGATATTTTTTAATAAACTAGTTAAGAAAAGCAAATAAATAGTTTGTGAATAAATACAATTATAAATTATCTATAATAAAATATTTTAATTAAGTTGTCACAAAGCAGTCTTTAGATTCGTTAATATGGTATAAGATAAAATATTTATTAGAAAACTAAACAACTCGAGTTTAATAAACCCGAAAATAATTTACTATAGGAGTGGAGCGGTAATCGTGAAAAAGATCATTATTCTTGTTTTAACCTTAATACTATCTACAGGTTGTGTGAACAAAGGAAATTTAATTTCCAATAATCAAAATACTGACAAGAAACTACCTACATCAGAAGATATGAAAGATAGTTATAAGGTAAATGAAGAAGGAATGACTATAGAGGAGAGATATCCTACTCCAGAAGGATATGATAGAGTAGATACTAAAGAAAAGAGTTTTGGAGATTTTTTAAGAAAGCAAAAGCTGAAGCCTTACGGAGAAAAAGTTCTCTTTTACGATGGAAGAGAAAAGACTAAAACAGATGTATACGATAGCGTATTTGATGTGGAGATAGGGGAACGTGATTTGCATCAATGTGCTGATGCGGTTATGCTCCTTCGAGCAGAATATCTCTATCAAAATGAAATGTATGATGATATAAGCTTTAGATTTGTATCAGGATTTAAAGCAGAGTATAAAAAGTGGATTGAAGGGTACAGAATAAAGATAGATGGAAACGCTGTAAGCTATTACAAAGCTACAGAGCCAGTAAACACTTATGAATCCTTTAGAAAATATATGGAATTAGTTATGGCTTATGCTAGTACTTTATCATTAGAAAAAGAACTAAAAAGTATAAAGATAGAGGATATGCAGATAGGTGATGTATTTATACAAGGAGGAAGTCCAGGGCATGCTGTAATAGTTGTAGATATAGCAGTTAATGAAGCAGGTGAGAAGGTTTTTCTATTGGCTCAATCATATATGCCAGCTCAACAAACTCAAATACTTATAAACCCAGTAGATAAAGAAATTGGTCCTTGGTATTCATTAAAGGGAAAGGAAAGACTTATAACTCCAGAGTGGAAGTTTGAATTTAGTGACTTAAAAAGATTTTAACTTCTGTCTCTTTTGCATTGCAGAAATAGAAATATCTTTAGCCTGATTTAATTGAGCGAGCGTTAATGTAGAAGGATTTTCTACTGGATTTATAATATAAAATAATAAGTAAAGGATGATTATATGATAAAAGAACAGCAATTTGCTAAAAATCTAATTGAGTTTATTGACAAAAGCCCTAGTGCTTTTCATGCAGCTAAAAATGTAGAGGAAACACTTATTAAAGATGGATTTAAAAGATTAAATCTACAAGATAAGTGGAATTTAGAAAAAGAAGGAAAGTATTATACAACTAAAAATAATTCAGCAATAATAGCGTTTAAAATAGGAAAAGGTGAAATAGAAGAAGATGGATTTAAACTTATAGGGGCTCATACTGATGCACCTACTTTTAAAATCAAACCTAATCCTGAGATGGTAGTAGAAAAAAAGTATTTAAAACTAAATACAGAGATTTATGGTGGACCAATATTAAACACTTGGTTTGACAGACCCCTATCTATTGCAGGAAGAGTTAGTATAAAAACCGAAAACTTACTACAACCTAAAGAAATTTTAATAGACCTAGAAAAGCCTATAATGATAATACCAAATTTAGCAATACACATGAACAGAGAAGTAAATAAAGGTGTCGAAATAAATGCCCAAAAAGACACTCTTCCATTAATATCTAATATAAATGAAAAGTTTGAAAAAGATGGCTTTTTAATAAAATTAATTGCTAAAAACTTGGAAATAGAAGTAGAAGATATTTTAGACTTTGAACTGTTTCTATATGGGGTTGACAAAGGAATGCTTGTAGGTCTTAATGAGGAATTTATTTCTGTTGGTAAATTAGATGATTTAGGAATGGTTCATGCAGGATTAAATGGACTTATCCATAGTGAGGTGGGAAGAGCTACAAATGTTTTAGTTTGTTTTGACAATGAAGAAGTAGGAAGTGGAACAAAGCAAGGAGCAGCTAGTCCTATGCTTAGAACTGTTCTTGAAAGAATTACTCTTTCTATGGGCAAAGATAAAGAAGATTACTATAGAGCTTTAGCTAATTCATTTTTAATTTCAGCAGATCAGGCTCATGCTCTTCATCCAAATTATATTGAACAACAAGATCTTACTAGCAGACCAGTATTAAATGGAGGACCTGCTATAAAAATGGCTGCAAATCAAGCCTATACAACAGATAGTTTTTCATCATCAGTTTATAAGGGAATATGTAAGTCTATAGAAGTTCCCGTACAAAAGTTTGTAAATCGATCAGATAAAAGGGGAGGGTCTACTATAGGGCCTATTTCTTCAAGCCAACTTGATATCCCTTCAGTAGATATAGGAAATCCAATACTAGCAATGCATTCAATAAGAGAACTAGGTGGAGTCTTAGACCATTACAATGTGTATAGAACTTTTAAAGAGTTTTATAAGCTGTAAAGATAAAGTGAGGTGTTTTATGAAGATTATAAATTATTTATATAAAGAAAGAGAAGAAATTGGAATATATACCCCAAAAGGCATAATAAGATTAGAAAAGTTTAAAGATATGATAGATTTTATTAAAAATGCAAAAGAAGAAGATTTTGAGGATATAAAAAAATCTACTAATATCATAGATAAATCAAAAGTAAAGATAATCTCTCCAATTACAAGACCTATTCACGACATTATATGTGCAGGTAAAAACTATAGAGATCATATCTTAGAGATGGATGATTTTATTGATATGGAAAATTTTAAATTAAGTTATTTTAGTAAAAGAGCAAGTTATATTTTAGGAGATGGTGAAGAAATAAAGGGAAGATTTGATTTAGATGATAATATAGATTACGAATCTGAATTAGCTATTATAATAGGTAAAGAAGGTAAAAATATAAAAAGAGAAGAAGTAATAGATTATATATTTGGGTTTTCTATTTTTAACGATTTATCATCTAGAAAGATACAAATGGCACATAATCAATGGTTTCTAGGTAAGAGTATTGACAACTACTCTATAATGGGTCCATGGATAGTTACTAAAGATGAGTTCACATTTCCATTAGAAATCAATATACAGTCCAAAGTAAATGGGGAAATAAGACAAGATTCAAATACAAAACATATGATACAAGGGATAGAAGATATAATTGTTGAGCTATCGTCTCATATCACTTTAGAACCAGGGGACATTATCTCAACAGGCACACCTGCCGGTGTAGGAATGGGATTTACTCCACCTAAGTATTTGAAAGAAGGAGATACTGTGGAGTGTATAGTGGAAGGTATAGGAGTTTTGAAAAATAAGATTATATAACAATTAGAATAAATAGAGTATATTGTAATTTAAATTATGATATATTCCATTTATTTTTTGTACATTATAATTACTTAGGGGGAGTTAAAATGAAAAATCATCAATATTTAATAGGTAAAATTATTATTGCTATAGCTATTATTATTTCTGCAACTTTGTTTTCTAATGCGTTAAAAGCTGGATTTATCAGTATTGAGTATGGTCTTGGTCGAATGGGTGATTCTATTAGAGATGGTTTGATCCAACAAGGAACCTCAGAAAATTAATATTATCATCATAATTAAAACCCTGAGTTTAATTGTTTATTTTCACCCTCTTTATAAAAAATATGAACCGTTAATAATAATTCAAGCTAATATAAAAATAAGGGGAGGATTTTATGAAGATAAGAAAATCTTTAATAACTATAATTATATTCATATTTTCTGGATTGTTACTAGTATCATGCAAACAAAACAATACTTCTTCAAGTGATATAAGTTTAGATTTTTTGATTACACCACAAAAAATGGTATTCCATAGCAATGATCAACTTATAGCATTAAATAAAGCAGAAAATAAAGCAAAAGCTAATATTAAACTGATAAATGAAAAGTACAGTGACCTTTCAAAAATCTCTGAAAAAGATATTAAAATTCAAGAAGAAATCCATAATGAAATAAGGGATGTTTTGAATTCAGGGAAGACCATCGAAAATAAAAGCACTATAGAAAATATATTTAATCATCTTAGAGAGCTAAAAGGAGATTATGTTGATTCATTTGAAGACGATATTGTTGCGAAAATTTACTTAGTTGAGGACACGGAAACATCATCAGTTGTTTCTTTAGAAAATGCTTATATTAGGATGCTTATACTATTAAAAGATGGAAATATGATAATACCTAAGGGTATAATGTCTGACTCTAAAACTGAGCTTAAACCAACTGGTAAAATAGGATATATTAGGATTAAACTTCCTGATAAATTAAAAGATGAATTAGAAAAACTTGTTGAAGTTTAATTCTTTTTTTTAAAAAATATATACCTATAGATACACACATGGCAATAAATAATAAGGAGAAGTATTATATGAAAGAGAATAAGTTTTTAATAATATCTGTCTTAATCCTATCAATATCTATATTTGTGGGAAGTGTATTGATTGCAAATTCAATAAGAGATACTAATCCAAGTGATTTTGAACAATCCGTAATAACTAATAAGGGGTTAATAACAGAGGCAGAAGCAGCAGAATATTTAAACTTGACACATGATGATTTTAAGGATTTAATATCTACCCTGGAATCACAAAGAGAAAAGTTAGATAGTTACGAGACTTATAGATTTATACCCTTTATTCAAATTGATGGAATTAAGTATTTTAATAAAGAACAGTTAAATAAGTGGATAGTGGTCCTCTGTCAAGAAAAAGGACAAATTAAACATAATAAATCTATATTCTGTTAAATAATATTTTCTTCCTCATAGTCATAAGGCGACTTCATGTCACAGTGACTATGTATTCTCTTTGTATTGTAGAATGTTTCAATGTATTCAAATATTAACTCATGAGCATGACTTAGATGCTGAATTACAAATCTATTCAGCCATTCTCTTTTAATAAGTGCATGAAAAGACTCGATTACTGCATTATCCCAAGGGTTACCTTTCCTTGAGTAACTCCTTATAAAGCTTTCTGCAGGAGTAGCGTCAATATAAGCTTTTGAGATGTATTGCACGCCTCTGTCGCTGTGAATAATTATGGGGCAATCTATTTTTCTGTTTTGCTTTGACTTTTCTATTGCTCTTAAAACACTTTTAGTAGAAAGATTATCAGTTAAATGCCAACCGACTATTTTTCTTGAATATAGATCCATTATTGATGCTAAATATACAAAACCAGATAAAGTATAAATATAA
>NZ_LTDM01000012.1 GCF_001940565.1 Tissierella creatinophila DSM 6911 | reverse complement strand
TTTTAAATGTAAAAACTGTAGTTACCAATCTAATGATGATAGAATTGGAGCTATGAATCTTTGGAGAAAAGGTATTGAGTATATAGAAACTAACTCCAAAGAGACCGTAGAGTAAACTTTGTGGTCTTGGGCTACTGTCAACTAGCCTATCGTAACCTACGCTTGAGGAAGGAGATACAGAGTATCGTTTGTACTTCGTGTAGTAGAGTTACAAGCTTCCATCCTCTTTAGGTGGGAGTAGTTGACACTTACTATAGATGGTTGTTAGGAGAAACTTAAAGTATGGAGGAATAAAAATGAATTTAGACGAATTTGATTTAAATAAAGATAATTTAAAGATTCAGCCAGTTTTACTAGGAGGAGATATAAACTGTTATAGCGTAGCAAGAGCTTTTCATGAAGCTTATGGTGTAGCGTCTATTGCATTTGGAAGGATTGAACTGGGAGCTACTCAAGATAGTAAAATAATTGACTTTAGGATAAACAAAAATATGGATAAAGCAGATGAGCTTATAAAAACACTTATAAAACTTTCTAAAGAAATTAGAAAAGATGAGAAAGTTCCTATTTTAATGGGATGTACAGATGAATATGCAGAACTTATAATTGACTATAGGGATACTTTATCCGAGATTTATATAACTCCATATATAGATAAGGAATTAAAAGATAAGCTTATAGAAAAAGAATCTTTTTATAAGATGTGTGAAGAAAAAGGGCTCTATTATCCAAAGACATATATATTTTCTAAGGGAGATAAAATAACAGATTTTGAATTTAGCTATCCTGTTATAATAAAACCATCAGATAGTGTACTATATTGGCAATTTCCATTTGAAGGAATGAATAAAGTATATACTGCTAAAGATAAAGATGAATTTGTAGAGATTACAAATAAAATATACTCAGGAAAATATGATAAGAATCTAATAATACAAGACTTTATACCTGGTGATGATTCTCATATGAGAGTTCTTACCTGTTATTCAGATAGAAATGCAAAAGTTAAAATGATGTGTTTAGGTCATGTGCTTTTAGAAGAACATACTCCTACAGGTATTGGAAATCATGCTGCTATAATAACAGAATATGATGAAGATCTTATGAACAAAATAAAAAGATTTTTAGAGAGCATAAACTATGTAGGATTTTCTAACTTTGATATAAAGTTTGATTCAAGAGATAATAAATATAAATTGTTTGAAATCAATTTAAGACAGGGAAGAAGCAATTTTTATGTGACATCATCTGGAAATAATATAGCTAAATATGTAGTCGAAGATAGAATTTTAAAAAAAGATTTAGAATTAAAACTTCAAAAAGAACCATTTTATTGGCACGTGGTACCAAATGGAGTGGTGTTTAAATATGTAAAAGATGAGAAACTAGTTAAAAGAGTAAAAAAACTTATATCTGAAGGTAAAGAAGCTACATCTTTTGGATATAATAAAGACTTAAGTGGGAACTTTAAAAGAAGTCTTTATGTTTTCCTATATAACTTAAATCATTTTAAAAAGTATAAAAAATATCTAGGATAATAAATAATAAAACAAGAATATAACTTAATAATATTTAACGGGAGAAAATGATGAAATTAAAAGATATATTAAAAAACATTGATTTTAGTTCAGATAAAGAGCTAGTAGAATTATATGATATAGAAATAGAAGATATATCATATAATTCAAATAATGCAAAAAAAAACTATATATTCGTGGCCATAGAAGGTGAAGTAACTGATGGACACAAATATATAGATAGTGCATATGAAAATGGTAGTAGGATATTTGTATTAAGTAAGGAGATAGACTTGCCTAAAGGATGCATAAAGATTTTAGTAAAAGATACTAGAAAAGCTTTATCAAAGATGTCTGCTAACTTATTTAATAATCCTTCAAAAGAACTTAAGATTATTGGAATAACTGGAACTAAGGGAAAGACTACTACTAGTAATTATATTAAAGCTATACTTGAAGCTGGGGGACATAGCACAGGTATAATTGGTACAAATGGAGTGTTTTATAAAGATATAGTGGAAGATACAGAAAATACAACGCCTGAAAGCTACGAAACACAGAGAATTTTAAGGAAAATGTTAGATAATGGTATAGAATATGTAGTTATGGAAGCCTCTTCAGGTGGTCTAAAAATGAATCGTGTAGAAGATGTGGAGTTTGATTTAGGAGTATTTACAAATATATCTAAAGATCATATAGGTCCTAGAGAACATCCTGATTTTGAAGATTATCTTAATTCTAAATTAAGATTATTTAAACTGGCTAAACATGGAATTGTAAATATAGACGATAAATATGGTCAATATATAATAGATAATGCTACCTGTGATATTGATACAATTTCAATAGAAAAAGATTCAGATTTTAAAGCTAAAGACATAGAAATATCTAAAGACATAGAATCTCTAGGTTCTAATTTTGTGTGTGCAACTAGAGAAGATGAATATGACTATTATATTTCTTCACCAGGTATTTTTACTATATATAATGCACTTTTAAGTATAGTAGCTGTTACACACTTTGGAATTGATTATAAAGTTATAAAAGATGCGTTAAAGGATATAAAAGTAAGCGGAAGAGTAGAACTTTTACCTCTATTAGATTATGCACATATTGTATTGGATTTTGCTCATAATGGAGTAAGCCTTAAAAACATAGTTGAAACTTTAAAAGACTATAAACCAAATAGACTGATTTGTATGACAGGCTCTGTGGGAGGAAGATCTAATGTAAGAAGAAAGGAAATGGCAGATATTGCAGCTAAAGAATGCGATGTATGTATATTGACATCAGATAATCCAGACTTTGAAGATCCTATGAACATAATAAACGAGATGGCTCAGTCTTTTGAGGGTTCTAATTGTTTAGTAATAAAAGAGGCAGACCGAAAAGAAGCCATTAAAAAAGGAGTAAATATGTTAAAGAAAAATGATATATTATTGCTTGCAGGAAAGGGTCATGAAACTTATCAGCTGGTAAAGGGTGAAAAATTATATTTTAATGATAAAGAAGAGGCAATAAAGTCTGTCAATGAACTTCTTGGGAGAAAATAAGAGGTGATGGGATGAAAAAAGGTTTATTATATTTTTTAATATTGATTCTTAGTTTATCCTTTTTAACTGGATGCACTAAAGATAAATATAAAAAGTATGAAGATAGTTTTTTCGATACATTTGATACTGTTACACAGATAATAGGATATGCTAAAAGTGAAGATGAGTTTGAAGTTTATATGGATAAAATCCATAGTAGGTTTTTAGTACTTCACAAACTATTTGATAAGTATAAAACTTATGAAGGAATAAATAATATTAAGACTATAAATGATAATGCAGGAATAAAACCTGTGAAAGTGGAAAAAGAGATTATAGATTTAATCATCTTTTCTAAAGAATGGTACTATAAAGTTGGAAAAGAAACAAATATAGCCATGGGTCCGGTAATAAATATTTGGTCGAAATATAGAGATAAAGCAATTGAGAATCCTAAAAATGCAAAAATCCCACCTATGGAAGAGCTTAAAGAAGCATCTAAACACACTGATATTGAAAAAGTAATAGTAGATAAAGAAAAAGGCACTGTGTTTTTAGAAGATGCTAATATGTCATTAGATGTAGGAGCCGTAGCAAAGGGATATGCAGTAGAACTAGTAGCCCGAGAGATAGAAAAAGAGGGACTTGGATCGGTACTTATAAGTGGTGGCGGAAATATAAAAGCCATAGGAAAACCTATGGAAAAGACAAAAGAGAAATGGGGTATAGGTATTCAAAACCCCGATAAAGATTTGATAGACACAGGAAGCATACTTGAAACTCTATTTGTAAAAGATTATTCGGTAGTAAGTAGTGGAGATTATCAAAGGTACTTTATAGTAGATGGAGAAGTTTACCACCATATTATAGATCCCGATACTTTGATGCCAGGAGATTATTATAGAGCAATTACAATAGTTACTCCTGATTCAGGAGTCGCAGACTTCCTATCTACTTCAGCTTTTTTACTTCCATTAGAAGAAAGCAAAAAGCTTATAGAATCCATTGATGATACAGAAGCGTTTTGGGTTATGAACGATGGAAAGATAGAGACTACTAAAGGAATGGAAAAGATAATGTTAAGCAAAGGGGCTACGGGAGGAAAAGGGAAATAAAGATTAAAAGGCGGAATGTTTATGCAAGTACTTGGAATTTTAGGTGGAATGGGACCATTAGCCACTGTGAAATTATTTGAGATGATCGTGTCTATGACAGATGCAAACAATGATCAGGAACATATTCATATAATAGTAGACAATAATACTAAGGTTCCTGATAGAACTTCATTTTTATTAGATAAAAACAAAGAAAATCCAAACCTTTTATTGATAGAATCGGCTAAACGTTTGGAAAAAGCAGGCGTAGATTTAATAGTTATGCCTTGCAATACTGCTCATTATTATTATGAGGAAATAAAATCATATATAAATATACCATTTTTAAATATGATAGAAGAAACTGCTATTTGGATAAAAGAAAATTATCCAAGTTTAAAAAAGATAGGTCTTCTTGCAACTGATGGAACTATAAAAGCTGGGATATATGATGAAATATTTCTAAAATATGATATAGAGATAATAACACCTTCTAAAGATAAACAAAAGTATATATATGAACTTATATATAATATGAAAGAAAATAAAAATCAAAAGAGTTTAGATGGAATTTATAGTGCAATGAGTGAGATCGAAAACGAAGGAGCAGAAATATTTATTGCGGGGTGCACGGAAGTTTCTGTTGCACTAAATACTTTTAAAATAGAGGGCGAGTTTGTAGACCCTATGAAAATAATATCAGAAAAAGCTATAAAGCTTGTAGGTGCAAAACTAAAGGATAAAAACAACTAGAAACATTTAAAATTCTAGTTGTTTTTTAAATCTATAGTACAAATTCTATAATAACTAAATATAATAATAGATAGTTTACGAATAAAATGGATATCTATATTATAGGGAAAATTTTAAGATATAATATTAAAACAAAGGGAGAATAGTAGATGTCTAAATATTTTTATGCTGTAAGAATAGGAAATGCTCCAGGGGTATATACTACTTGGAGTGAGTGTGAAAGAGAAGTAAAGGGGTTTAAAGGTGCCCAGTATAAGAAGTTTAAAACATATCAAGAAGCTTTAGGTTTTGTAGAAAATAAAACTAGTATTCCGTTACAAGATAATATAGAGGGAAAAGAATTAGAAGAAGAAATAAAAGAAGAGATAAAAGAAGATGAGGAAAAAACTATATCAGAAGATGAAATGGTAGCATATGTAGATGGAAGCTTTGATCTTTCTACCATGACTTTTAGTTATGGAGTTGTTATTATAACCAGTGAAGATATAGAAACATTTAAGGGTATAGATAGAGATGAAGAACTTGCTAAAATGAGAAATGTTTCGGGAGAGCTAAAGGCGGCCATGGTAGCGATGGATATTGCAATAGATAAAGGATATAAAAAACTATTTCTCCATTATGATTATGCAGGAATAGAAAAATGGGCTATAGGAGAATGGAAAACTAATAAAAATGGAACACGTGCTTATAAACAATATTATGATTGTGTAAAAGGAAAATTAGATGTAAAATTTGTTAAAGTTGCAGCTCATACAGGTGTAAAATATAATGAATTAGCAGATAAATTGGCTAAAGAAGCAATTGATGAAAGCTTTATTTAAGGGATAATTTTTCGATATTTATACCATTTATATTTAAAAGTTCCATTGCATATTCGTCAACTCTATAATCGTTTTGGAAGTATATTTTTTTAATTCCAGCTTGAATAAGTGCTTTAGTACAATTTAGACAAGGAAAATGAGTTACGTATGCTGTGCAATCTTTTACAGAAATACCTTCCTTGGCACAATACAAAAGTGCATTTATTTCTGCATGAATAGTTGCTATACAGTGGCTATCTCTTATTTTGTGTCCTATATCATCGCAGTGAGGGTTCTTCTTAACAGAGCCATTGTAACCGGTAGATACTATTCTATTATCATCATTTACTAATAGACACCCTACAAGAGCCCTATCACAAGTAGAACGTGTGGCTACTAAATTTGTTATTTCCATAAAATATTCTTTCCAACTTTTTCTATTTGACATAAGCTTTCCTCCGTTTAATAATATTTTTCTCATAAATGGATAAGTGCAACCTTAATTTACTCCGTAGGACTAAAATGCGGAGTACCCGCGGTACAACATTAATTTACTCCGTAGGACTAAAATGCGGAGTGCCTGCGGTACAACAAGGCAATCAGAAAAGCATCTGATACAAGTTTTCTTTATATAAAAATTATACCATAAAAACATAGCATAGGATAGGAGATGATTTTTTATGTATGGCTTAGTTTTAGAGGGAGGTGGAGCTAAAGGTTCTTACCATATGGGGGTTTATAAGGCAATATTAGAAGAGGGTATAGAGATAAAAGCTATAGCTGGAACATCTATTGGTGCATTAAATGGTGCTATGATAGTACAAGGGGATTACGAACTTGGTTTAGAACTGTGGAATAATATTTCATATACTGATATTATACAAGCTAATGAAGAAGAGATTGATAGAATAATTAATTCTAAGCTAAAATTGGAAGACCTTAAACATTTGTCAAAGAAACTCCTTTCTTTGATATCAGATAGGGGTTTTGATATATCGCCATTTAAGCAAATGATACAAAAGTATTTAGATGAAGAAAAGATTAGAAATTCACCAATAGACTTTGGGGTTGTAACGGTAAATATTACAGATTTTGCTCCCATAGAGGTCTTTGTAGAAGATATTCCCAATGGAAGTGTTGGTGATTACCTATTAGCTTCTGCATACCTACCTATTTTTAAACTTGAAAGACTTGGCGGAAAACTTTATTTAGATGGAGGATTTTATGATAATTTACCTTTTAAATTGTTACAAAAAAAAGGCTATAATGACTTGATCTTAGTTAGAACTCATGCTAAGGGACTTATCAGGAAACCGCCTAATAGTGGAAATGTGATAATAATTTCACCTTCAAGAGATATAGGAAGATCGTATATATGTGATAGAGACAAGGTAAAAGAAAATATAAATATGGGTTATTATGATGCTTTAAAGATATTTAGAGGTTTAAAGGGAAATCTATATTATATAAAACCTAAAGTTGAAGAGTATTATATTCGTTATTTACTAGATTTAAGTGAAGAAAGAATTAAACAAATATTAAAAGAGCTCAATATAAATGCGCCTCCTACCAAAAGGGTACTCTTTGAATATATAATTCCAAAGATTGGCTCGTTAATGGGCTTAAAAGAAGACTTTAGCTATGAAGAACTATTGATAGCTTTACTCGAGAAAAAGGCAAAAATGTTAAAAGTGGAAGAATTTCAAATATATAGTTTTGAAGATTTGCTTGAAGAGGTAAGAACTGTAGAACCACCAGAAGAAGAAAATGTAGATAATGTAAAATCTATAGAAAAATTTTTAGAAAAAGTTGATTTGTCAAAGTATTTTAATAAAGAAGCATCTATATTAGAAATTGCAAATATAATATTTATGAATGAGCTATAATTTCATATAAGAACTCACCTAGAAATTATCTGATAATTTCTAGGTGAGTTCTTATATGAAAATTAATTTGTAAACATCTGTGTCCAGTAAATCGTTCCATTTGAAGAAGTAAATGAACCTACTCCTATAGTATTAAAACTAGAATTTAAAATGTTTTCTCTATGACCTTGTGAATTCATCCATCCTTTAACTACAGATTCTGCTGAATTATAACCCTTTGCTATATTTTCTCCTGCTGTTTTGTAACTTATTCCAAATGATTTCATCATATCAAATGGACTTCCATACTTTGGTGATTGATGGCTAAAATAATTTCCTTCTGCCATATCTTGTGACTTTAGTCTTGCAACATTAGATAATTTATTGCTAGGGGTAAAGGCCGAAAGAGAGTTTTTTTGCCTTTCAATATTTACAAGTCTTACAACTTCTGCTTCCATTTGTGATAGCCCTGTTTCTGTTGAAGGCACTTCTGGCTTAGGTGTTTCGGGTTTAGAAGGCACTTCAGGTTTAGGTTCAACCGGCTTTGGTATTTCTGGAACACTCGGCACTTCAGGTTTAGGCATCTCTGGTTTTGGTTTTACTGGTACTGATGGTACATTGGGTTTTACTATTGTTCCTGGTTTATTCCATATGTTCACATTCCAGCTATAATTATAATCTCTATTTGTATATGTATCATAGAAATTGGAATCCACCTTATAATTTGTAAACTTATTATAATTATAGTTAGATGCAGAAGCTACATTACTCCCTAACATAATTATACCTAAAGATAAAAATAATACTTTGAATCTTTTTAACATAATATTCCTCCTAAATTAATTTTGTAATAATTTTGTAACTTTTTAAAGTATAACATTTAATTTAAGGAGGATAAACCCTCAAACTATGGTTTATAAGGAAATTTATGTAAAAAAATACAAGCTCTAATTAGAGCTTATATTTTTACTTGATGATAAACTTTTTTACCTTTTTTGATTAAGATTTTTCCATCGTTAAAGTCTTCTAATGATATATTTTTATCTATTGAATTTACCTTTTGATCATCTATACTGATTCCACCTTGTTCAATGAGTCTTCTACCTTCACTATTAGACTTTATAAGACCTAACTCTCTTAATAAATCTAATATACCGATCCCTTCTTCAAATATTGAAGAACTCATCTCTGTAAATGGTATAGAACCTTGCTCATCTCCTCCTTTAAATAGAGCTTTTGAAGCATCTTGAGCGGCTTTTGCTTTTTCTTCGCCATGGATAGAACGTGTTACTTCAAAAGCTAAAATTTCTTTAGCTTTATTTATTTCAGCTCCTTCTAAAGCTCCCAATCTTTTTACTTCTTTCATAGGAAGGAATGTAAGTAGGCTTAAGAATTTTTCTACATCTCTATCATCTGTATTTCGCATATACTGGAATAATTCATAAGGAGGGGTCTTTTCTTCATCTAACCAAATGGTTCCAGCTTCAGTTTTACCCATTTTAGTTCCAGAAGCAGTAGCTAAAAGTTTAAAGGTCATTGCATATACCTTATCTTCTTCTATCTTTCTAACTAATTCGTATCCACCTATCATGTTTGACCATTGGTCGCTACCGCCAAGTTGCAATTTACAATTATAATCCCTATATAGTTTTAAGAAGTCATAAGATTGCATTAGCATATAGCTAAACTCGAAAAATGTAAGTCCTTTGTCTATTCTATTTTTATAGCAGTCAAAGTTAAGCATTCTATTTACATTAAAATGAACTCCGATGTCTCTCATAAACTCTAAAAAGTTTAAATCAAGTAGCCAATCTGCGTTGTTTACTATAATAGCTTTTCCTTCTCCAAAATCTATAAAGTTGCTAAGTTGATCTTTAAATTTTGAAGCATTATAATCTATCATCTCACGTGTTAATATCTTTCGCATATCTGTTTTTCCAGAAGGGTCACCTACCATAGTAGTACCTCCACCTAGAAGTGCTATAGGTCTATGCCCTGCCTTTTGCATATGAATCATAACCATTATTTGCAAGTAATGACCAAGGGTTAAACTATCTGCGGTAGCATCAAAACCAATATAAAATGGAACTGATTCTTTTCCTAAAAGTTCTCTTAATTCTTCTTCAAAAGTAACTTGGTCGATATATCCACGTTCTTTTAAAATGTCAAAAACATTTTCCATCTAAATTCTCTCCTTTAAAATAAAATAAAAAAAGGGCATTTCTCTCCTAAAAGGACGAGAAACACCCGTGGTACCACCTTAATTTGCATAAAGCCTCAAGTTTTCCGTAACGTGGAATAAGACGCAATAGTAATTGCTATTGAAACTCTAGATATGTAATTCACTTTAAATTAAGTTATAGACATTCCACCAGTAGTCTATTCTCTATATTTAACTAAATTAAGCTACTTTTATCCTTCACAGTTTTATATTAATTTACCCCACTGCACTATATAAGTATACTAATATATTTTCTTTTCTTTGTCAAGAATAAAGATTTAGCCTTCTACTATTAATTCTTGACTATTTTCCCAAAGACCATGAATATTGCAATAGGAAGTTGCAAAGATAGTTCCAGATTTTTCAGTATTAAATCTTACACTCATATCTGAAGATGTAAATAGTCCATTTTCTCCATGGGCTGAGAAATTATAAGTACCTATTTCTACTGGGAATTTAGAGCCTTCTGCTAAAAAATAAATCTTTATCCATGCTATATGATGTTCTAATGTGTTAGGATGAGGTATTTCTTCTCCTATAATAACTTTAACTTCTACTTCTTCGCCTTTTTGTATAGTTTCAGGCGCATGAATTACAGGGACGTGCTTTTCGCCTTTCCAATCTCCACTTTGATATAAATTTCCAATACTTTTCATAAAAAAACCTCCATAGTTGTTTATATTTTACCGCTTAATAGTATTCTTACCCAAAATTATTTATAAAAAACTAAAATAACTTTTTATTGATAAAAATATGAGATATAATAAACATATATTTAAAAGGAGAGATAATTGATGAATAATATAGAACTTATTGCAACAACTACATTTGGCTTAGAGGCAATAGCCAAAAGAGAATTAGAAGCGCTTGGATATAAGAACTTAAAGGTTGAAAATGGTAAAGTTATATTTTCGGGAAGTGAAAGAGATATCCCTAAAGCAAATATATGGCTTAGAACTGCAGAGAGGATACTTTTAAAGATGGGAGAATTTAAAGCATTTTCTTTTGATGAATTATTTGAAAAGACTAAAGCACTTCCATGGGATGAGTGGATAGAAGAAGATGCAAACTTTGTAGTAGAAGGAAAAAGCATAAATTCCAAATTATATAGTATATCTGATTGTCAAAGAATAGTAGAAAAAGCTGTAGTTGAAAAATTAAAGACAAAATATGATGTGGATTGGTTTCCAAAAACTGGAGCAAAGTATACTATAGAGGTTGCTTTGTTAAAGGATGTAGCAACGCTAACAATAGATACCTCAGGTGCTGGTCTTCACAAAAGAGGATATAGAGATAGAGCTGGAGATGCTCCTATCAAAGAGACTTTAGCTGCTGCTATGGTGCTTTTAAGTTTCTGGAATAAAGATAGAGTTTTATTTGATCCTTTTTGTGGATCAGGAACAATTCCCATAGAAGCTGCTATGATTGCAAGAAATATAGCTCCAGGACTTGACAGAAATTTTGCAGCAGAAGAGTGGAGTAGAGTTGATAAAAGTTATTGGGCTGAAGTAAAAAGAGAAGCTATGAAAAAAATAGACAACGACACCCAGCTTCAGATACTTGGTTCAGATACAGATAAAAGATCTATATTAAGAGCAAGAGACAATGCTGCAAATTTAGGACTTGAAGATGATATACAATTTTTTATGAAAGATATGAGAGATGTTGATTTAAAAGATGAATACGGTGTAGTAATTACAAATCCTCCGTATGGTGAAAGAATGGGAGAAGTAGAAGAAATTAATATGCTCTATAAAGACTTTGGTGAAAAGTTTAAAGAACTTAAAACTTGGTCAGTTTATGCAATTACTTCTAGTAAAAACTTTGAGGCGCTATATGATAGAAGAGCTGATAGAAAGAGAAAGCTTTACAATGGGAGGATTGAAACTACTTATTACCAGTTTTATGGTCCAAGGCCTGATAAAGGATTAAAATAGAAAGGAAGATTAAAATGGATATATATACTAAAACAGGAGATAGAGGAAAAACTTCTTTATATGACAATACAAGACTCTTCAAAGATGATATAAGGGTAGAGAGTTATGGAACAATCGATGAACTCATATCTTTTCTAGGTATAGCTAAAAACTATGTAGATGATAAAGAAATATATAATATACTAGAAGAGATACAAAATAAGCTATTTACTGTAACTACAAATTTAGCTACAAAAGATAAAACAAAGATTAAATTCTATATTGAAGAAATAGATATAAAAAGATTAGAGGAAATAGTAGATATATATATGGGAAGACTGGATAATCCTAAAGGTTTTATAGTCCCGGGTTCTAGTAAAAAATCTGCATACGTTCATGTTGCTAGAACTATATGTAGAAGAGGAGAAAGAAGAATTATAACTCTTGCAAGAAACGAAGATATAGATCAACTAGTGATAAAGTATGTAAATAGATTATCTGATACACTCTATGCAATAGGAAGATATCTAGAAGAAGATGAAATAAAAGTAAAATATTAATTTAAATTGATCTTTATCTATAGAAATAATTTATAATATAATATACAATGATAATATAAATAAAAATTTATCAGATGTGGTTTTAATCCTCATCTGACCTAAGCTATCGGATAAAATAAACGAATTGGGTGAGTGTATGTTAAAAGAAACTGATTTTATAAAGATAGATAAAAGATCGGAAAAATTAGATTATGGAAAGCTCAATTACCATGTCTTAGAAGGTATGGCTGATTGGGTTAGAGTTATAGATGAAGATGGTATAGTGATTTATGCAAATAAGGCTATGAAAGATGATTTAGGTGAAGATATTATTGGTAGAAAATGTTATGAAGTTATTTGTAATTCTAAGGCTTGTCGTAGTTGTATTACTAATAGAAGTATGGCAACAGGTGAAATAATACAAAAGGAAGAAATCATACAAGGGAAAACTTATTCTGTTAAAAGTTCTCCTGTAAAGAATTCAAAAGGTGTTATAATAGCTGCAGTAGAAGTGTTTAGAAATGTAACGCGTGAAAGAAAACTAGAACTAGAACTTATAAACAAAAATAGAAAGATGAATAGTGATTTAGAGTTTTCTAAAAGGCTCCAACAAAAGATGCTTCCTAAAAATGGAAAGATAAGAAATGTAAATTTAGATTATATATATAAACCTTCTGAGACATTAAGTGGGGACATGTTTGACATCTATACAATAGATGAAGAACATATAGGGGTTTATATAAGTGATGTTGTTGGAAATGGAGTGGCAGCTAGTCTTATGACTATGTTTATTCGACAAACTATGAGGGTTATGACAGATGACCCTGCTAGTCCATCAGATAGATTACAAGAGCTTCATAAGAGGTTTTTAAGCCTTAGTTTAGAAGCTGAATACTATTTTACTATATTTTATGGAATCTTAAATACTAGAACGAAAAAATTTAGATATGTAAATGCTGGTCATAATTGTATGCCTATAAGATATAATATAGAAAAGGATATAATAGAGGTAATAGAAAATAAAGGATACCCAATTTCTTCACTACTAAAGAAAATCACCTTTAAAGAGAAAGAGATACAAATAGATTCAGGGGACAAAATTCTATTTTATACCGATGGAGTAACAGAGGCAAGAGATTATTCAGGTAGAGAATTTGGAATAGAAAGGCTTATTGATGTGATAAAAACAAATCCTGATGAAATGCTTAGATCTATAGAAGATACAGTATTTAAACATAGCTTTGGAGAAATAGCAGATGACTTTGCACTAATGCTATTAGAAATATTATATTAAAGGGGGATGATTTTATCATAGATATTAAATTTAATTATGAAGATTCTTTTATAACAAAAGAAGAAATTGAAAAATTAAAACCATTTGTAAATATAAGTCATAACTTACTTCATGAAAAAAGTGGTCCTGGAAACGACTACTTAGGATTTATGAATTTACCCAAAGAATACGATAGGGAAGAATTTAACAGAATAAAAAGTTCGGCTAAAAAAATCAGAGATAATTCAGATATATTAATTGTAATAGGAATAGGTGGCTCATATTTAGGTGCTAGGGCTTGTATAGATGCTTTAAGTCATAACTTTTATAATAGCTTAGAAAAGGAAAAAAGAAATGGACCTGAAATCTATTATTTAGGAAATAGCATTTCAACATCTTACATGCTTCATTTACTTGAGCTAATAGAAGGCAAAGATATAAGTGTAAATGTTATATCTAAATCAGGAACTACTACAGAACCTGCTATAGCATTTAGGGTTCTAAAAGAGTATATGGAAAAAAGGTATGGAAAAGAAGAAGCTAAAGAGCGAATATATGCGACTACTGATAGAGAAAAAGGAGCTTTAAAAGAATTATCTGATATAGAAGGTTATGAAACTTTTATAATTCCAGATGATGTAGGAGGAAGATTTTCAGTGCTTACTCCCGTGGGACTTCTACCTATTGCTGTAAGCGGTATAGATATAGAAAAGATCATGGAAGGCGCAAAAAATGGTATGGAAGAATATTCTAATGAAGATTTAAATAAAAACATAGCTTATAAATATGCTACTGTAAGAAATATATTATACAATAAAGGCAAAGAAATTGAAATACTTGTAAATTATGAACCATCTTTAAATTACTTTTCAGAATGGTGGAAACAACTCTATGGTGAGTCAGAAGGAAAGGATGGAAAGGGGCTTTTTCCTGCATCTGTAAACTTTACTACTGATCTTCACTCTATGGGGCAATTTATACAAGATGGAAGAAGAAACTTATTTGAAACAGTTATAAGCATAGAAAATCAAGGTGAAGATATATTTATAAAAGCTACAGATGATAATTTAGATGAGTTAAACTTTTTAGAGGGAAAGAGTTTAAACTTTATAAACAAGAAAGCTCTTGAAGGCACAAAAGAAGCTCATGTAAAGGGAGGAGTTCCAAATTTACTCATAACAATACCAGAGTTAAATGAGTTTTATATTGGAAAGCTAATCTACTTCTTTGAAAAAGCATGTGCAGTTTCAGGTTATCTTTTAGGAGTAAATCCATTTGATCAGCCTGGGGTAGAGGAATATAAAAAGAATATGTTTAGACTTCTTGAAAAGCCAGGATACTAAAAAATGCATTAGGTTTATATAAACCTAATGCATTTTTTATACAACAGCTTTTTCTAAGATGTCTATGCTTTTAATATTAAGTAGAGATTCTCCCACCAAGTATATATTTCCCGCTCCCATGGTAAGAATTATATCACCTTTTTTAACCTTTAAAATTAAATAGTCTTCTACTTCTTTAAAAGTAGAAAGATAAATAGAGTTTGTTCCTTTCTCTTTTATCTTTTCTGATAAATCTCTAGAATGTATTTCTCCTGTATCTCGTTCTCTAGCGGCATATATATCAGTTATAATTACATTGTCTGCAAGTGTAAAAGAATCTGAAAAACTTTCAAGCAATGCTTTAGTTCTTGTAAATGTGTGGGGTTGAAATATGCAGTATAATTCTCCGCCCTTTTTATTATTCAAAGCTTCAAGTGTTGCTTTTATCTCAGTTGGATGATGAGCATAGTCGTCTAATACATCTATTCCACTAAAATTTCCCTTGTATTCAAGCCTTCTATGAACTCCACCATAAAGACTCATATATTTTAATATCTCTTCTATAGGAACACCATAAGTATCAGCTGAGGCCATACTTGCTATTGAATTATAGATATTGTGTTTACCCATAACTTTTAGTTTTATTGGGAACTTGCCTTTTCCTTTGATATTTAAGTTAAAAGAAGGATAGCCCTCTTTTGAAAATTTAATATCTTCAGCTCTATAATCTGCATCCTTTTTAATACCAAATGTTATAACTTTTGCTTTTGTGCTATCTATAACCCTTCCCATGTGAGGGTCATCTATATTTGCTATAAGATAAGAATCTTCTTTTAAATTTTCCCCATATTCTACAAATGTATCTACTATATGATTAATATTTTTAAAATAATCTAAATGATCTTCATCTATATTTAGAATAATTGCCATTGTAGGAAAATATTTCAATATATTTCCTTTATATTCACAAGCTTCAGTTAAGATATAATCATCTGAATCTATTTTTACATTTCCACCTATATCATCTAGTTGACCGCCTAAAAGTACTGTGGGTTCCAAATTTCCATGATTTGTAATACTTGCTAACATACTAGTTGTAGTAGTTTTTCCGTGCGTTCCAGAAACTGCTATAGAATATGTATAGTTTTTCATTAACGCACCAAGAAAACTAGCTCTGTCTATAGTTTCTATATTTGACTCTTTAGCTGCATTTAATTCTATATTGTCATTTGAAATAGCATCTGTATAAACTATTAAATCTGCACCGGAGATATTTTTCACATCATGATTTAAAAATACAACTGCTCCTAAACTTTTAAGTCTTGTAATTATAGAACTATCATTTGAGTCAGTACCGGTTACTTTATAGCCTTTGTTTAAAAGGATTTCGGCCAGGCCACTCATACTTATTCCACCTATTCCTATAAAATGTATATGGTTATGGTCTCTAGATTTTAAATTAAATTCAAACATAATTATTTCCTCCTGAATTTCTATTTGTATTTTATTATTACCAAGTTATATTTTAATATTATTGTATTCTAGTATGAAAAAAATGTCACTGATTGATTATATCATATCAAATTTAAATTTAAAGAACAATTTTAGACATATTTTAAAAAAGTCATAAAAATTTAAAAATAATCAAAACAAAAAGAAGGAATTTCAAAAGTTTTATAGAATAGTTTAAGTAAGCATTATCAGGTGGCTTACAATCTTACTAAAACAGAGATTTATACCTATAGCATTTCTGAATTTATTCCTAGATATAGTATTATTGGAATATTGTATAGCCACTAGATAAGTGTTAGTTTTGCTCTTTGCAAAGCATCTTATGCAAGTTTTCTTTATCCTGCAAAGCTAGATAAGTAAGAGTCTTGCAATCAGAAAAGCATCTGATACAAGTTTTCTTTAAATTGTCTTATGAAAGGTGGTGAAAGAGAGTGGAAGTTACAGATGTAAGAATTAGAAAGGTGACTGAAGAATCTAAGATGAAAGCTATTGTATCTGTTACTTTTGATGATGAATTTGTAGTTCATGATATAAAAGTAATAGATGGTCTTAATGGTATATTTATTGCTATGCCTAGTAGAAAGATGGCTGATGGAGAATTTAGAGACATAGTTCATCCTATTAATGCCACCACAAGAAAGAAAATTCAAGATGCAGTATTTTTAGAGTATCACAAAAGCTTAGCTGAATTAGAAAATTTGGTTACAGCAGAGTAAGATAGAGCCCTTATGGCTCTATTTTTCTTTTAAAATGGATAAAAGTATAGACATATCTTATAAATAGTATAAAATAAGAGTAGATAAGAAAAATTTGAAAGATGGAGTGGGAAGATGGATATTTCAATTATACTTGCAGCAGGTGAAGGAACAAGAATGAAATCAAAAATGCCTAAAGTACTTCATAAGGTATGTGGGAAACCTATTTTAGAGTATGTAATAGATGCTAGCTTAGGTGCTGGAATAGAGAAAAATATTGTAATAGTAGGACATGGAGGCGACATTATAAAGGATTTCTTCAAAGAAGAACCGATCACATTTAAAAATCAGCCTTTAGGAAAAGACGCTCCATATGGAACAGGATTTGCAGTTATGCAAGCAATAGAAGAGATAAAAGATGAAGATACAGTTGTTATTCTTTGTGGAGATACACCTCTTATAACTGAGAAAAGCATAAAACTTTTATTAGATTATCATAAAACAGAAGGTTTACATGGAACAGTTCTAACAACACTATTGGATGATGCAACAGGATATGGTAGAATAAAGAGAGATGTCTATGGTAAGGTTTCTAATATAGTAGAAGAAAAGGATGCAACAGAACTTGAAAAAGAAATTAAAGAAATAAACTCAGGGGTATTTTGCTTTAATGGAAAAGTTTTGAGATCTTTTTTAAAAAAGCTAGATAACAATAATGCTCAAAATGAATATTATATTACAGATATAATAGGTATCTTAAAAGAAGAAGGATATAGTTTAGGTGCAGTTATTATAGAAGATAAAAATGAAATTCATGGCGTTAATTCCAGAGAGCAACTTAGTTTTAGCGAAAAACTAATGAAAAGCAGAATAAATAACTTCCATATGAGAGAAGGAGTTACAATTATAGACCCGGAGAATACTTATATTGGGAAGAATGTCAAAATAGGAAGAGATACTGTTATTTACCCTGGAGTTTTCTTAGAAGGAGATACAAATATTGGAGAAGATTGTATTATAAGAGGAAATACAAGGGTTTTTAATAGTGATATAGAAAGCTTCGTGAAAATTGAAGGTTCAGTTATAGAAGATAGTACAGTAGAGATGGGAGCTTCACTAGGTCCTAATGCTCATTTAAGACCTAAAAGTTATATAGGTAAAAATGTACATATAGGTAATTTTGTAGAAGTTAAAAATGCTCGTATTGGAAACAACTCTAAGGCTGGACATTTAGCTTATATAGGAGATGCTATAGTAGGTGAGAATGTAAATATAGGATGTGGTGTTATATTTGCAAATTATAATGGGATAGAAAAATCTCAAACTATAGTAGGGGACAATTGTTTTATTGGGAGTAATTCTAATTTAGTTGCACCTGTAAAGATTAAGGATTGGGGATATGTTGCTGCAGGCTCTACCATTACTAAAGAAGTAGAAGAGGGTTCTTTATCAATTGAAAGAGCTACTCAGGTAAATATAAAGGGATGGGTAGAGAGAAAAGGATTAAAAAACAAATAATACATTGAAAACTTAGGAGGAAAAATTAAAAATGCAATTGCTTAGAGGAGAAATAAAACTTATTACAGGTAACGCCAATGTTGATTTAGCTAAAAAGATAGCTGAAAAATTAGGAAGAAAGATTGCTGATTCTCCAGTAAAAACCTTTTTAGATGGTGAAATAAACCTAAACATAAGCGAAACAGTTAGAGGACAAGATGTTTTTATAATTCAGCCAACTTGTAGTCCAGTAAATGATAATTTAATGGAAATCTTAATTTTAATAGATGCAGTTAAGAGAGCATCTGCAGGAAGAATAAATGCAGTTATTCCTTATTATGGATATGCTAGACAAGATAGAAAGACGAAGGCTCGTGAACCTATCACTGCAAAACTTGTAGCAAATCTTTTAACTACAGCAGGAGCTGATAGAGTTATTACAATGGACTTACACGCGGGTCAAATACAAGGATATTTTGATATCCCAGTAGATCATCTAACTGGCATTCCATTACTTGCCAATTATTTTAAAGATAAAATTGGAAAGGATGCTGTGGTTGTTTCTCCAGACTTAGGTGGAGTAACTCGTGCACGCCGTTTTGCAAATATACTAGATCTTCCAATTGCTATAATTGAAAAAAGAAGACCAAGACCAAACGAATCTGAAGTTATGAATATTATAGGAGATATAGATGGTAAAGATGTTATTTTAGTAGATGATATAATAGATACTGCAGGAACCATTACAAGTGCAGCAACTGTATTAAAACAACAAGGAGCTAAAAAAGTTTATGGTTGTGCAACTCATGGTGTACTTTCTGGTCCTGCTATAGATAGAATTTGTAATTCTGAACTAGACAAATTCGTTATAACTGATACTATCCCTTTAAAAAGAAATTGTGAAAAAAATAAAATTGAAGTTGTAAGTGTTGCAGAAACCTTTGCTGAAGCTATAAGAAGAATAAATGGCAACGAATCTATAAGTATAATATTTGATTAGAGCAGGAGATGATTTTTTGTATGTAGTTGTAGGTTTAGGTAATCCTGGAAAGGAGTATACTAATACTAGACACAATATAGGATTCAATACAATAGAGTTATTAGCTAAAAGAAATGATATAAAATTAAACAAATTAAAGTTTAAAGGGGTTTACGGAGAAGGAACTATTGGAAGTGAAAAGGTACTTTTAGTAAAACCACAAACCTATATGAATAATAGTGGAATAACAGTAGGAGAGATTGTTAGATTTTATAAACTGCCTATTGAAAACTTAATTGTTATAGTAGATGATATAGATATAGAATTCTCTAGCATAAGAATAAAGAAAAAAGGTAGTAGTGGTTCTCATAATGGATTAAAATCTATTATTTATCATTTAAATGATGATAATTTTCCGAGAGTTAAAATAGGAATAGGCAAAAAACATGCTAATGAGGATTTAGCAAACTTTGTACTGGGTAACTTTTCTAAAGAAGAAACTTCACCAATAGAAGAAGCGGTGCTAAGGGCTTCAGAAGCTGTTGAAACTATTATAAAAAGTGATATTAATAAAGCTATGAATAGCTATAATAAAAAATAGATATAGCCCAGGGGAAATTCCTGGGCTTAAAAAAGTTGTGAAGGAGTAAAATGATGAAAGACTTTTTAATTGACCCTTTAAAAAATTTAGATTCTTATAAAAAGATATTAGAGACAGTAAAAGATGGTATAAGTCCTATTGCAACTTATGGAATCATAGATGAATCTTTAAGCCAAATTGTTATGGGCTTGAACATTCACACTAAGAATCAAGTTCTACTTATAACTGAAAATGAACAAAAAAGTAGAATGATTTATGAAGATATTATAAATCTTTCAAGCCTAGATGTAGAATTACTTCCACAAAAAGAGACATTTTTTTATGATATAGATATATCAAGTGATGAAAATTTAAATCAGAGACTAAAAGTTATTTCAAAACTCAACCAGGGTGATGATTTTATAATAGTAGCTTCTATAGAGGCTTTATTAGATAAAATGGTAAAAAAAGATGTATTTGAAGAATTTACTTTAGAAATAACAAAAGATTCTATAATAGATTTAAGAAGTTTTTCACAAAAACTAATTTTATCTGGATATGAGAGAACTGCTACAGTAGAAGGAGTGGGATCTTTTAGTATAAGGGGTGGTATATTAGATATATTCTCTCCAGAGTCAGATTTTCCATATAGAATAGAGTTATTTGATGATGAAGTAGATAGTATTAGAAAATTTGATATAATAACTCAAAGATCACTAGATAGAGTAGATGAGATAAAAATTTCTCCAACAAAAGAAATGCTTATACTCGATAGAGATAGAGAGTTGATAATAGATTCGATAAAAAAGGATTTAAAATTATATAAAAAAAATGAAAAAATATTAGATAAATTTAATAATTATATAGAACTGTTGAAACAAGAATCTAGTTTAAAAAATAAAGATATAATAACTCCTTTTATTCCTAAGGAAAATTTAAGCTCAATTATAGACTATTTAAAAAAAGAAGCCATAATATTTATACAAGAGCCTCAGAGAATAGAGAATAAGTTTAAAAGATTAAATGAAGAAAGAATGCTTAAGATTACAGATTTACTAAGTGCTGGAGAGGTTACTAGGCGTCATATAGATACAAACTATAGATATGAAGAAATAATACCTTCTATAAAGGAAAGAAGTGTCATTACCAATAGTGTGATTTTAAAGGGAGAAGCATATTTTCATCCAAAAGCAATATATAATTTTTCAATGAAAGCAACTAATAGTTATCATAGTAAGATTGATTTACTCGTTGAAGATTTAAATCATTATAAATATAGAGGTTATAAGATAATCCTTCTCTCTGGAACAAAGGAAAGGGGGCTTAGGCTTAAAAAATCTCTAGAGGATTTTAAATTTGAAGCTAGTTTTTCCCAAGATAGAGAAAAGGAAATAAAATCAAACCAAGCAATCATAACTCCAGGAAGTATTCATGGAGGATTTGAATATTCAAATCTAAAATTTATAGTCATAAGTGATAAAGAAATATTTGGAGCTCAAAAGAAAAAACTTCAAAAGACTAAGAAAGAGAAACAGAAACAAACTATAAACTTAGGAGACTTAGAAGTAGGTTCTTTTATAGTGCATGAAAATCATGGAATCGGAAGATATGAGGGGATAGAACAACTTGATATCCAAGGAGTAAAAAAAGACTATCTCACTATAAGGTATAAAAATGATGACAAACTTTATATAGCAATAGATCAAATGAACTTAGTTCAAAAGTATATAGGCTCTGATACTATAAAGCCCAAATTAAATAAACTTAATAGTGTTGAATGGAAAAATACAAAAGCTCGTGCAAAAAAAGAAGTAGAAGATATGGCAGTTGATTTATTAAACCTTTATGCAAAGAGGGAGAGTCAAAAAGGATTTAGCTTTAGCAAAGATACAATTTGGCAAAGGCAATTTGAAGACCTCTTTCCCTATGAGGATACACCTGGACAGGCGAGTTCTTCCTTAGAAATAAAAAAAGATATGGAAAAGGAAAAACCTATGGATAGACTGCTTTGTGGAGATGTAGGTTATGGTAAGACTGAAGTTGCACTTAGGGCTGCTTTTAAAGCTATAATGGATGGAAAACAGGTAGCAATACTTGTGCCTACTACAATTCTAGCTCAACAGCATTATAATTCCATGGTGGAGAGATTTAGTGATTTTCCTATAAATATAGGGCTATTAAGTAGATTTAGAACACCGAAACTTCAAAAGTTAACAACTGAAGGATTGATGAATGGGAGTGTAGATATAGTAGTTGGAACCCATAGAATATTATCTAAAGATATAAAATTTAAAAACTTAGGGCTTTTAATAATTGACGAAGAACAAAGATTTGGAGTTAAACATAAAGAAGTTCTAAAGGAACTAAAAACAAATATAGATGTTCTTACTTTAACTGCAACACCTATTCCTAGAACACTGCACATGTCACTTGTAGGAATAAGAGATATGAGTGTTATAGAAGATCCACCTGAAGAAAGATATCCTATACAAACATACATAGTAGAGTTTAATCCTCAGATGATAAAAGATGCAATATTAAAAGAAATGTCAAGGGGAGGTCAAGTTTACTTTGTTTACAATAGGGTTGAAACAATAGATAAAATGGCTAACGAAATAAGAAAACTAGTTCCCCAGGCTAGGATAGTGATAGGTCACGGTCAAATGGGAGAGAGACAACTTGAAAAAGTTATGATGGATTTTTTAGATAAACAATATGATGTATTAGTTTGTACTACTATTATAGAAACGGGACTTGATATACCAAATGTAAATACCATAATAGTATATGATGCAGACAAGATGGGTTTATCGCAACTTTATCAACTCAGAGGAAGGGTTGGAAGAACTAATAGAATGGCCTATGGATACTTTACTTATCAGCCCAATAAAGTATTATCTGAAGTAGCAGAAAAAAGGCTTCGTGCTATCAAAGAATTTACTGAGTTTGGATCAGGCTTTAAGATAGCTATGAGAGATTTGGAGATAAGAGGTTCTGGAAATCTTCTAGGGCTTAAACAACATGGTCATATTGAAGCGATAGGCTATGATTTATATGTAAAGTTTTTAGGAATTGCTATTAGAAGATTAAAAGGTGAAGAAGTAGAAGAAGAAATAGAAACTACAGTAGATCTAAAAGTAGATAGTTTTATACCGTCTAAATTTATAGAAGATGAAGAAATAAAAATAGAAGTTTATAAAAAAATTGCAGTAATTGAAAACCTAGATGACTATAGTGAACTATTAGATGAACTTATAGATAGGTTTGGAGATATTCCAATTCAGATAGAAAACCTTATGAATATATCTTTAATAAAATCAATTGCAAATAAAAACAAGATAAAAAACATTATTCAAATAGATGACAGATTAAAAATAGAACTAGTTACAAATAAAGATATGCCACTTCCGCTAATAAATGAGCTATCAAAAGAATATGGTAAAAAACTTACATTTAGCTTATCAGAAAATCCATATCTAGAGTTAAAGATAGAGGGAGATATATTAAAGATAATAAAAGAATTCCTTGAAAAAATTAATGATTTCAATAAAGAGGAAAATAATGTATAATAAATAAAAGAAGTACAAGTTAAACAAAAGAAAGGATGTTTTAATTGCACAAACTTAAAAGAAAAGGTTTACTCTTTATATTTACGATTATAGCAATGTCTATTATAATAAATGGATGCACTAATAAAGCACCTGAAGGAGTAGTTGCAACTGTAAATAAAGAGGATATAAAAAAAGAAACTTTGGATAGAGAATATAGTATTGAAGCTAATCTAGTTCAAAAACAATTAGGAGAAGGAGTTTTGGACCAAGTAGGCCCAGATGGGAAAATATATAAAGACAGTCTTAAAGATAGTGTTTTAAGTAAGCTAATAATAGAAAGAGTAATTCTTCAAGATGCTAAGAAAAATAAGATAGAAGCAACTGAGGAAGAAATAGATACTCAGATAAATAATATAAAAGAAGGCATGGGTGGAGAAGAAAAGTTAAATGAATTTATAAAAGATTCCGGAATAGATAAAGACTATTTTAGAAATTATATTAAAAAGCAACTACTAGCACAAAAACATAAAGAAAATTTTATTGAAAAATTCAATCTAGAGGATAAAGACGCAGAAAAGTTTTTTAATGAAAATAAAGAAAAGTTAATAATTTTAAAGGCTAGACATATATTGGTTGAGACAGAAGAAAAAGGTAATGAAATCTTAGAGAAGCTAAAAAATGGTGAAGATTTTAAAAAACTAGCAATAGAAAACTCTCAAGACACAAGCACTCCATTAGCTGGTGGAGAATCTGGATATTTTTCTAGAGGATATTATCCAGAAGAATTTGATAAAGTTGTATTTGGATTAAAAGAAGGAGAATTAAGTCCTTTAATCCATACTGAAATAGGTTATCATATAGTAGAATTAGAAGAGAGAAAAGATACTTTTAAAGCGTTGAAGTCTGACCTTACACCATATATAAAAGAAAACAAATATGATGAATATATTAAAAAATTACAAGATGATGCAAAGATAAAAAATTATGTAAAAAAAGAGAATAAAGATAAAGAAAAGAAATAAATTTAGCAAGTTTTATAAAATACGAATAAAATCTTCCATTTAGTGAACAATAAGTTTACTATATTTACTCTTAGAAGGAGGATTAATTTGAAAGCTACAGGAATAGTTCGTAGAATAGATGATTTAGGAAGAGTTGTTGTACCAAAAGAAATTAGAAGAACTTTAAGAATAAGAGAGGGTGATCCTCTTGAAATATTTACCGATAGAGAAGGTCAAGTTATACTTAAAAAATACTCTCCTATTGGAGAATTAACTGAATTTGCTAATGAGTATTGTGAATCTCTTAATGAAAATACAAGTTATATTTCTATTATAACAGATAGAGATAATGTTATAGCAATTTCTGGTGGTTCAAAAAAAGAGTTTTTAGAAAAGAGGATTAGTCCAGATTTAGAAAAGATAGTAGAATCTAGAGATACTTTTATAACTGACGAAAAAAATCTTCCTATAAAACTTTTATATGAAGATGAGAGTCCAGAAGTATATACAGCACAGGTTGTTTGTCCCATTGTAATGCAAGGAGACCCTATTGGCTCCCTAATTTTACTCTCTAAAGACAAAGAGAAGACCATGGGGAATTTAGAAAAAGTATTACTAGAAACTGCTTCAAAGTTTTTAGCCAAACAATTAGAACATTAATACCTACTTTCAAGTAGGTATTTTTTATTCTTCTTTAGAGTATATTTTAATTATGATATACTATTTTAGTAGAGTAAGAAGTGGGGGTAAATATATGAGCAAGAATAATAATTTTGTAAAGGGTGCGATTGTTTTAAGTATAGCTGGAGTAATAGTAAAAATACTTGGAGCTCTTTATAGAATACCAATAGGTAATATTATAAAGTCAGAAGGCATGGGTTATTATTCTACTGCCCATCCATTTTATACACTTATGCTTACAATAGCAACTGCAGGATTTCCCGTAGCAATAGCAAAACTTGTCTCTGAAAAAAGAGCAATTGGAGATTTTAAAGGTGCATTTAGAGTATTTAAAATTGCTTTAACTCTTCTTACATTTGGAGGCATTTTTTCTTTTTTATTTTTAACTTTTAAAGCAAAAGACATAGTAAAATCCCTTGAAAATGAAAATGCATATTATTCTCTTATATCTCTTGCTCCAGCACTCTTTTTTGTACCTATAATGTCAGCTTTTAGAGGCTTCTTTCAAGGACAGTCAAATATGTTTCCTACTGCGATTTCTCAGATAGTAGAACAACTTCTAAGAGTATCTGGTGGCTTATTTTTAACCATCTACCTTTTAGACAAGGGAATACCTATAGCAGCTGGAGGAGCATCCTTTGCAGGTTCTATAGGTGCGTTCTTTGGGTGTGTTATTATAATCTTTATATTTTTAAGGAAGATAGGAACAATCAAAGAAGAAATAAAGTTAAATCCCTCAGAAAAAGAATATCCATTAAATGATATTCTCTATGATTTAATGATCATAGCAATTCCAATAACAATAGGATCTGCCATTGTTCCTATAATGGATACTATAGATGCAGGGATTGTACTTAAAAGACTTCAGGCTATAAACTATAGTAAAGAAATGGCAAATGATATGTACGGACAGTTAAAAGGATATGCTCAAACACTTATAAACTTACCTCAAGTGTTTTCTATGGCAATAGGAATAAGCTTAGTCCCTGCTATCGCCTCTTCATATGCAAGAAATAATAAAAGAGAGGTTCAAAGAACTATAGGTTCTGGTATCAGAATAACTCTTCTTTTAGGATTACCTTGTGCTTTTGGACTCTTTGTTCTGGCTAAGCCTATAATAGAACTTTTGTTTTTCAACAATACAGATGAAGTTATAAGAAACACAGGAGAAATACTCAAAGTTCTTTCGTTTGGAGTCATATTTTTAACTATTACTCAGACATTAACTTCTATACTTCAAGGATTAGGAAAACCCTTAATACCAGTTATAAATTTGATTATAGGAGCTGGTTTAAAGGTGATTTTAACTTTTGTATTGACATCTATTCCTAGTGTAAATATAAAGGGAGCAGCTATAAGTACTGTAGCAGCTTTTGCTACAGCTGCAATTTTAGATTTAATAATACTTATAAAAAGATTTAAAATAAAATTAAGATATAAAGATGTGTTTTTAAAACCATTTATATGTGCATTAAGTATGGCAGTTATAACTTCATTGTCCTATAGTTTTTTATTTAGAATATTAAATAGTAGACTTACAACAGTTATATCTATTTTAATAGGTGCTTTTACTTATATATTATTACTTATAATTACAAAGACTATAACAGAAGATGATTTGAGCTTTATACCTAAGTCAGAAAAAGTTTTAAAAAAAGTAAAATCAAAAACAAAAGAATAAGGAGAAAAATAAAATGGCTAAAATTTATGTAATAGGACTTGGACCAGGAAGCATAGAGGATTTAACGCTTGGAGCAATTAATAGAATTCATAATGAAAATAAAAATTTTTTAAGGACTGAAAATCATCCTACGATAAAATATTTTAAAGATAATGATATTCTTTATAAATCTTTTGATTATTTATATGAAACTAAAGAAGAATTTCAAGATGTATATGAAACAATAGTTGACTCTCTAGTGGAAGAAGCGTTAAAGGGCGAAAATATAAACTACTTTGTTCCCGGAAATCCATTAGTTGCAGAAAGAACAGTAGAAATATTGCTAGAGCGAGAAGAAGATATAGAAATAATTACAGGTATGAGTTTTATAGATCCTCTTATAATGAGTGTTAAGAGAGATCCTATAAATGGACTTAAGATAGTTGATGGAACAGTATTTGACTTTTCTATGATTGACATAAATACAGATATGATAATAACCCAAGTTTATAACAAAAGAATAATATCTGAAATAAAGTTAATTCTATCAGAGATATATGGGGATGAATACAATATTTTTATAGTAGATAGTGCAGGAATAAAAGGACAAGAAAAGGTAAACAATACACCTATATATTCATTGGATAGGTTTGAAGATATTGGGTATTTAACAAGTATATACATTCCTAGAATAGAAAAAGAAAAGAAAAACATCTTCGATTTTAATGATATTACAAACATAATGAAAAGACTTAGAGGAGAGGATGGTTGCCAATGGGATATAAAACAAACTCATAGCTCCTTGAGAAAATGTATCATTGAAGAGGCCTATGAAGTAGTAGATGCAATAGATAAAGGTGATATAGATTCTCTTATGGAAGAACTAGGGGATGTTCTTTTACAAGTAATATTCCATGCAGAAATAGCTTTTGATGAGGGAGAATTTAATATAATAGACATAACAACTTCTTTAGCAAATAAATTAATCTATAGACATCCACATATTTTTTTAAATGAAAAGGTGGTAAATTCAGAGGAAGTAGTATATAATTGGGATAGACTAAAGGATTTACAACGAGGATTTAAAACCATAGGAGAAAAACTAGATAATATTTCTAGTCTACCATCTTTAATGAAAGGCTTAAAAATTCAACAAGTTGCTGCTAAAGTTGGATTTGATTGGACAGATATAAAAGGTGCTTTAGAAAAAATAGAAGAAGAATATAACGAAGTATTAGAAGTTATAGACTCTTTGGAAGAAAACTGGGAAAGACAAGAAGAAGAAATAGGAGATTTGTTTTTCTCTATAGTAAATTTAGCTAGATTTTTAAAAATAGATCCGGAAGTTGCTATGAATAAATCTAATAATAAGTTTATAAATAGATTTAAATTTATGGAAAAAGAATGCTTAGAGCAAAATGTCAAATTAGAAGATTTGACTCTAGAAGAAATGGAAAGTTTATGGAGTTTAGCTAAAAAAAATAAATTTTAGTTGTAAAATTATTAAATGTTTATTAAAATGTAACAATAGTATAAACAATTATTATAAGGAGGAATTTATAATGAACAAAGCTGAATTAATAGCAAGTATGGCAGATAAGAGTGAACTTACTAAGAAAGATGCAGAAGCTGCTCTAAATGGTTTTATAAAATCAGTGGAGGAAGCATTAGAAAATGGAGAAAAAGTTCAACTTGTTGGATTTGGTACATTTGAAGTTAGACAAAGAAAAGCTAGAGAAGGTAGAAATCCAAGAGATCCTGAAGAAGTAATTCAAATACCAGCATCTAATGCTCCTGTTTTCAAAGCTGGTAAATCTTTAAAAGAAACTGTAAACAAAAAGTAGATTTTTAAAATCAGGTCTTAGACCTGATTTTTGTTTTTCAAAGGAGAGGGAGTTATGAGAATTGATAAATTCTTGAAAAATTCTAGAATCATAAAAAGAAGAACTATAGCAAAAGAAGCATGTGAACAAGGTAAAGTTACTATAAATGGCAAAACAGCTAAACCGGGAGATGAAGTTAAAGTATTAGATGAGGTTACCATTAACTTTGGAAACGGTAGCAAATCATTTCAAATACTAGAGATAAAAGAGAATGTCCAAAAAAGTGAAGCAACAAATTTATATAAAATATTAGATTAGAGCTTTTGTCATAAAAGCTCTTTTGTTTTCATAAATATTATTATGAAGAGGAGTGATAGTATGAGTGAAAATAAATTAAGTCTAAAGCCACAAAATATTACTTTACAAGATAGAGAGCGATTAAATATTACAGGGGTAAACAATGTAGATAGTTACAATGATACTACCATAATTCTCTCTACAATAAAGGGAGGATTAAATATAAAAGGAGAAAATTTAAATATAAGTAAGTTGAATTTAGATGATGGGTCTCTTAAAATCTCAGGTACTATTAATAGCTTAACATATATAAGTAAAGAAGGAGCCCCCAAAAATCTCTTAGAAAGACTTTTTAAATAGATGGAGGATTCTTTATGATAGATATAGATTCATCTAAAGAACTTTATATTTTTTTGTTTTCTATAAACCAAGGCATTGTTTTAGGGCTATTATATGATGCCTATAGGGCTATGAGGAAGATTTTCAAACCTAAAAAAGTTTTAGGGATTGTAGAAGATTTGCTATTATGGGTAATTATAACTTTTGTAGTATTTATCTTTTTATTAAGATATTTAAATGGAGTATTTAGGGCATTTGTCTTTATAGGATTTATAATTGGTGCATTTTTTTATCTTAAAATATTATCATATTTTATTTTTCCTATCATATTTAAAACTTTCGAGTTGATATTTTACTTTATTAGTGAGATAATTGAAATAATATCATATCCTTTTAGAGCTACAGTCAATATATTTAAAAAAGGAAAAGATAAAAACAAAAAAATGTTTTCTAGTTTTCTGCATGAAACTAAAAAGTATTTAAAGATTATTTCTAAAAAAAAATAAACTATAAACATAAAACTCAAATTGGTGGGATAATTATGATTAAGAAGAAAAACAAAAGGAAAATAAAATTACGTCATTTTATGATGTTGTTTCTTATAATATATATTTCTATAATAGTTATAAATCAAAACAAATTAAAGAAAGATTTAAGAGCTAAAGAAAAAGAAGTAGAACAAGATATAACTGTTCTTCAAGAAGATATAGAAGAACTAAATAAACAAATTGAAAAAAGAGGTAGTATTGAATTTTTAGAAAATGTAGCCAGGGAAGAACTTGGAATGGTAAAACCTAATGAAGTAATATATATTGACAGAGGGCGATTTAAAAATACTGTTTTTAACTTTTTTAATAAGCCAAGAGATTGACATTAAAGGGTTTCTAATATATACTAAAATTGAAAATATTATTAAGGAGGAATTATTTATCTATGCCTGTATCTGTTGGAGAAATAATTGAAGGCACTGTAACTGGCATTACAAATTTTGGTGCATTTGTTCAGTTGCCAGAGGGAAAAAATGGTTTAGTTCATATTTCAGAAATATCCCATGACTATGTGGAGAAAGTAGGAGATTACTTAAAAAGAAATGAAAAGGTTAGGGTGAAGGTACTTTCTATAACGACAGATGGTAAAATCAGTCTTTCTATTAGGCAAGCAAAACCTAAGACTAAAAAACCTGTTGAAATAGATTGGGACAAAACTGAAGATGTACAAAAAAATATGTCTTTTGAAGATAAACTAAATTATTTTTTAAAGGATAGTAATGATAAAATGGATCAATTAAAATCAAGAGAACCTAAAAGAAGTACTATAAAAGCAAGAAAAGATATTTAGATAATGAAAAAGATAAAAAGCTATAAATTTATAGTTTTTTATCTTTTTTTATCTGTCATAAAATTACATTTAAAGGACAAAGATTGCTTTAAGGCTTTGAAGTCAGTAAATTCCCATGTTATAAGCTTAAGGTAAAATATTAAAGCATTAAGTTTTATTTTTAATTTAAACTTAAAGAAAGGTATATTTATCACTTGTTTCACTAAAAAGACTACGATTAAATGACAAAATAATAAATTGTTTTTTGCTATGATAGACTCAACAACAAAATCGTAAGGAGTGGTATAAGTGATTAGGATGGAATCGGTAACTAAGAAAAGGGATTTGGAAGTTGGATTAAATGATATCATGTTGGTTTTTATCGGCTTTTTTATAAGTAGAGTAAGCATATTAAATGAATTAACCCCTTTTGGAATTGCATTTTTGGGAACTTATCTTTTAATGAAAAGAGCAAATGCAGCATTACTTATAAGTGTTATATTTGGAATGTTTACAATTCATGGATTTTCTGGATCACCATATTATATAATAGCTATTATAAGCTACTATATTTTTACAAACATTTTAAGAGAAAAAGAATACACTCTATTAAAGTCTTCATTTATATTAAGTCAGATCTTTTTAAGTATAAGAATTTTGACATTTATATTGTTTGAAAAGGTATTATTATATAATATGTTTGTGATTGGATTTGAAAGTGTATTAGTTTTTACTCTCTCCTATATATTTTCTTTTAGTTTGCCAATTGAAAAGATGTATATGGATAAGGCTAATAAAGAAAAACTTGCATGTACCTTTATAACTATGGCCTTAGTATTATCTGGTTTTAATAATATGGAAATATTAGGAGTTTCACTTAAAAACATTTTAAGTATAATGACTATAATTTATTTTAGCTATTATAGTGGAATCTTAATGGGTGTAACAAGTGGTGTAATAATAGGGATGATAGCTTTTATATCTAATACAGAAATGCCATTTATAATATCAATTTTAGCTGCAGGAGGACTTCTTGCTGGACTCTTTAGAGATCTGGGTAAATCCGGTTCTATATTAGGTTTTATTCTTGGAAATGGAATTATAAGCTTTTATATAAATTCACTTGGTACAAGTTTCTTAGATTATAGAGAACTATTTATTGCTTCTATTATGTTTTTAATAGCATCTAAATTTATAAAAATAGATTTAGAAGACTATTTTATAAAAACTTCTCATATTAAAAAGTATTATGAAAATAAGAAGGATGAAATAGCTATAAAAAGATTAAATGAAATGGAAAGTCTCTTCAAGGGTTTGGCAGAAGTTTTAAATAGATCTATAGATGAAGAGGTAGAGTATCCTTCTGTTGAAGTATATAGTCTAATAGATGACATATCTAAAAAAACTTGCGAAGGATGCCCAAGTAGTGGAAAGTGTTGGGGAACTGATTATTATAATACCTATTATAATATTTTGAACTTAGTCAATAAACTAGGCAATGGTGAAGATAAAGAAAAAGTGTTTCATAGTATTGAGGAATGTGAGAATAAGGATAGCTTAATAGAAAATATCATGGAAATCTATTCTGAGTTTAAAGAAAATAAAAGTTTTAATATAAAACACTTAGAACATAGAAAACTTTTAGCAGAACAGATGGAAAACTTGAGTAAGATAATAAATGATATGGGAAATGACTTCTACTCTACACCTATATTCAATGAAGAACTAGAAGAGCTTATCTTAAAAGAATTAAAAAATAAGAGAATGGATATTGCAAGTTTATCTGTCATAGAGCTGCAAAAAGGAGAAAAAGAAGTACTAGTAGAGATGGCTTCAAATATAGAATCATTTGAAACTATAGAGGCAGTAAGAAAAGAAGTTACTAAAAATTTAGGTTTTCCACTAAGTACAGACTATACACTTGGAAACTTAAATGGAGACAAAAGGAGTTTTAAATTAGTAAGGAAAAAAAGATTCAACTCTCTAACAACTATCTCTAAATCCTCTAATTCTGAAGATGAGATATGTGGAGATAGCTACACATTTGGAGAAAGAGAGAATATCCACTTTTCTGCTATTAGTGATGGTATGGGAATAGGTAAAAAAGCTCATAAAGAAAGCAGTATAGCTATAGAACTTTTAGAAAAACTTATGGATATAAATATGGATAAAAATCTTATTATAAAGACTTTAAACTCAGTATTAAGAGCAAAATCTACAGATGAAATATTCACCACTCTTGATTTAAGCTTTATAGATTTATATACGGGTAAATTACAAATTATTAAAAATGGATGTCCAGCTACTTTTATAAAAAGAGGAAAAGAAGTAAAGGTAATAAATTCTAGTTCTCTACCAATAGGGATATTAGAAGATATTCATTTAAATATATATGAAGAAGAATTGCAAGATGGAGATATAGTTATAATGATGAGTGATGGTCTTATAGAAAGTAATAGAAGAGAAAAAGACCAAGAAAAGTGGATGAAAGATTGTATAGGGGCAATTGATTCTTTAAATCCTAAAACGATTATAAATGAGATACTTAATATAGCTCAATTTGTAGGAAAAGATAATCCTCAAGATGATATGACAATCATAGCAACAAAGATATGGAAAAATGTATAGGGAGATTTTGCTCCCTATATTTTAATGTATTTGACTTTTTTAAGGAAAAAGTATACTTTATACTTATCATATTAAAAAACAAAGTGGTGAAAAGACTTGGAAGAAAAGGTATTGAAGACAATAGATAAATACAATATAATAGAAAAAGATGATAATATAGTTCTTGGTTTATCTGGAGGACCAGATTCTATGGCTTTATTATATTTGCTTATAGAGATTAGAAAGAAGATTTACTTTAATATTTTAATAGCACATGTAAATCATGGAGTTAGAGGAGATGAAGCTTTAAGAGATGAGATGTTTGTAAAGGAAGTCGCTAACAATTTAAACTTACCATTTTTCGCTACTAGGGTAGATATGGTAGGAATAGCTAAGAAAGAAGGAATAACAGCAGAAGAAGCAGGGCGGAAACTTAGATATGGTTTTTTTAGAGAGATAATTAAAGCACAAGGATCTGGTAAAATAGCAGTAGCACATAATAAAAAAGACCAAGCTGAAACTCTTCTTATGAGAATTATGAGGGGTACAGGAGTTGATGGACTTAAAGGTATGGACTTTCAAACTGGAGATATTATAAGACCACTGCTAAACATAGATAGATGTGAGATAGAAAAATATATAGAAGATAGAAAAATTCCAACAGTGCTTGATAAGACAAATTTAGAGTCAATATATACTAGAAACAAAATAAGAATAGAACTTATACCATATATAGAAAAAAACTTTAATCCAAATATAGTAGATACTCTCTATAGACTTTCAGAAAACGCTTCTTTAGACAGTGGGTTTTTAGAAGAATATAGTATTAAGAAATATAATTCTATAATTAAAAAAAAAGATGATACCTGTATAATACTTAATTATGAAGGTTTTAAAATGCAAGATAAAGCTATAAAAAGGAGAATAATCAGAAAAACCATATTAGATTTAATCGATACTCTCCAAGGCATAGAAGAAGTCCATATATCTTTAGTAGTAGAAGTCTTTGATAGAGAAGAAACAGGCAAGGTGATAAACTTACCAAGTGGTATAATAGCTAGAGTAAGTTATAAAGACTTAATAATAGAAAAAGTTAAGGTTAAATCTAATAAAGAAGAGTCTATCAGTAAGGAGATATATGATTTAAATATTGGGAACAATATTTTAGAGGACTATGGATTAGAAATAGACTTAGAAATAGTAGAGAGAAAAGACATTGATTTTAAAAAAACTTCAAAAAATATTAAGTATTTTGATTATACCAAGATAGTAGGTGGTATCTTTATAAGAACTAGAGATTTTGGAGATAGGTTTAATCCTTTTGGTATGAAGGGAACAAAAAAACTAAAAGATTATTTTATAGATGAAAAAATTCCTAGAGATTTAAGAGAGAAACTTCCACTCTTTGTAGATGAAGAAAACATTATTTGGGTAATAGGATATAGAACTAGCGAAAAGTATAAAATTTCGAAAGATACAACAAAGGTTTTGAAAGCAGAAGTTAAAAGATTAAAACCTAAGGAGGAAAATGATGAAAAATGATATTAAAGAGATACTTATTTCAGAAGAAGAGGTATCAGTTAGAATTAAAGAACTTGGTAAAGAGATAACAAAAGATTATAAAGAAAAGAATTTAATGGTAGTTGGAATATTAAAAGGTGCTGTCGTCTTTATGTCAGAACTTTGCAAAAGGATAGATCTTCCTATAGACATGGATTTTATGAGTGTTTCAAGTTACGGAAAATCTTCTCGTTCTACTGGGGAAGTCAAGATAATAAAAGATTTGGATGATTCTGTAGAGGGTAAAGATATACTTATAGTAGAAGATATCATAGACACTGGACTTACACTTTCTTATTTGACAGATAACTTGAAAAAACGTGGAGCAAACAGTGTAAAGATAATTACATTACTAGATAAGCCAGGTAGAAGAAATATACAAGTTAAAGTGGATTATCTAGGCTTTGAAGTTCCAAATGAGTTTATAGTGGGGTATGGTCTTGATTTTTCTGAGATGTATAGGAATTTACCTTATATTGCTGCTTTGAAAGAAGAAGTGTATAATGATGAGATATTGAATAAGTAATTTCTATATGGTATAATAAAAAAATATTAACTACCCATATAGGGAGGGAGGACTAGGATTGAAGAGAATTTTTAGGGGGCTAAGCATTTATTTACTCATCTTAATTCTTATTATGTTTGGAGTAAGAGTTATGCAACAAAATGTAGATGAAGTAACGACTATGGATGTTACAGAACTTGTTGAGAATTTAGAGAGCGATAAAGTAGAGAGTATAACGATTCAAGGAAGAACAGTTGGAACTGCAGAAGGAAAGCTTAAAGATGGAACTAAGTTTACAAGTTTTTTACCAGAAGAGGTTAGAAGAGATTTTTATGCTAACTATTTAAAGGAAAAGGTAGATAACAAAGAAATAAGATTAATTGGTGAACCAGAACCAAAAGAACCTTGGTACTATAATCTTTTACCAACATTTTTACTTCTTTTTGCTTTTGGTATATTTTGGTTTGTATTTATGCAACAATCTCAAGGCGGTGGCGGTGGTAAAGTCATGAGCTTTGGTAAAAGTAAGGCAAAGATGCATAAAGAAGAGGAGGGTAACCTCATAAGTTTTGAAGAGGTAGCAGGTCTTGAAGAAGAAAAAGAAGAACTAAAAGAAATAGTAGACTTTTTAAAAGGACCTAAAAAATATGTGGAAATCGGAGCTAGAATTCCTAAAGGAGTGTTACTTGTAGGGCCACCAGGTACTGGTAAAACTTATCTAAGTAGAGCAGTAGCGGGAGAAGCCAAAGTACCATTTTTTACTATTTCAGGTTCTGATTTTGTTGAAATGTTTGTAGGAGTAGGAGCAAGCAGAGTTAGAGATTTATTTGAAAATGCAAAGAAAAATGCCCCTTGTATAATATTTATAGATGAAATTGATGCAGTAGGTAGAAAAAGAGGAGCAGGAATGGGCGGAGGCCATGATGAAAGAGAACAAACTCTAAATCAACTTTTAGTTGAAATGGACGGGTTTGGAAAAAATGAAGGCATTATTCTTATGGCTGCAACTAATAGACCTGATATACTTGACCCAGCACTTTTAAGACCGGGTAGATTTGATAGACAGATATATGTAGGATTGCCTGATGTTAGGGGAAGAGAAGCTATATTAGAAGTACACAGCAAAGATAAGCCATTTGATTCAGATGTAGACCTTAGTGTAGTAGCAAGAAGAACTCCTGGATTTACTCCAGCTGATCTGGAAAATCTACTAAACGAAGCTGCACTCTTATCAGCTAGAGCTAATCTTAAAACTATACCCATGCATTTAGTAGAAGAAGCTTCTATAAAGGTTCAAGCCGGACCTGAGAAAAAGAGTAAGATTGTAACTGAAAAAGAAAGAAAACTTACCGCTTATCACGAAGCAGGTCATGCTGTAGTTTCAAGATTACTTCCAAATACAGACCCAGTTCATATGATAACTATAATTCCAAGAGGTATGGCAGGGGGATTCACAGCTTATATCCCTGAAGATGATGTAAACTATATGACTAAAAAACAAATGGAAGATGATTTAGTAAGTTTACTTGGAGGAAGAGTGAGTGAAGCCTTAGTACTTGAAGATATAAGTACTGGTGCTCAAAATGATATTGAAAGAGCTACTAAGATTGCTAGACAGATGATAACTCATTATGGAATGAATGATAAGCTAGGACCTATGACTTATGGTTCAGATCAAGATGAGGTATTCTTGGGAAGAGATTATGGTAGAAGTAAAAATTACTCTGAAGAAGTAGCTGCAACTATTGATAGTGAAATGAGAAAATTGATAGATACAGCTTATAATAAAGCAGAAAGATTATTAAAAGATAATATGGATATACTTGAAAGAGTGGCTCAGGCACTACTTGAAAAAGAAACAATAGATGCTAGAGAGTTTGAAGAGCTATTCTTAGGAAGACCTTTAGAACCTGGTGAATTTGATAGAGAATATAGTAAGACAAAACGATATTATGAAAAAGAAGAAACTGAAAAAACTATCAAAGAAACTAAAGATAATGTTATCGAAGAAACTAAAGATAATTTTAGAGAGGCAGAAGAAGGTTTTAAAAAAGAAGATCTCGAAAAAACTGAAGAGAAAGAAAAGAAGGATTATAAAGAAGAAAGAGAATAATTTTAAAAGGCATGGAGAAATCCTGCCTTTTTTTATATAAATTATATGTAAATATAAAACTTTAATTTGTTTATATTGACTATATAGGATATGACAATTATAATTTTATATATTAAGCTAGTATCTTTAAAAGAACTAGACTATTTAAATAGATAATCAATAAAAAAATCGACTGGTATCTTAATGAACTAGAGCGGAGGGATTAAAGTGAAAAGAAAAAAAAGATTTAACGTCAGAAGAATCACAATCATAGGGGTGCTTGGAGCTATATCAATAATACTTGGGTTAACTCCTTTGGGATTTATTCCAATAGGGCCAACAAGAGCTACTATAATGCATATACCTGTTATAATAGGTGGTATTACTCAAGGACCAATAGTTGGAGCTATGGTGGGGCTTATATTTGGGCTCTTTAGCCTATTTCAAAACATTACAAACCCAACTGTAATTTCATTTGCCTTTTTAAATCCACTAGTATCAGTACTTCCTAGAGTCTTAATAGGAATAACATCTTATTATACTTACAAGGGTTTTAAAAAGATGGGGCTAAAAAATACTAGAAATATATTATATTTGTTATGGACAAGTATAATTATTTATCTAAGTTATGGAATTTATAATGCTTTAGCGAGCCATTCTTATAATATTTGGATGATTTTAATCAACATAGTATTGATAATTATAATACTCTTAATTATATATTTTACTAGAAAAGGCTTAAAGACAAAATCTTTAGACATAATAATAAGTGCAATAGTAGGTTCACTTACAAATACTGTGGGAGTATTATTTTTAATTTATATTTTGTTTGCTGAAAGATTTGTGCTGGCATTAGGGTTAAATGCTGCTAATACTAGAAAGGCTATCATAGGGGTTGGTATTACAAATGGAATCCCAGAGGCCATAATAGCTATTATAATAGTAACAACTGTAGTAAATATTTTACAAAAGGGGAAAAATTGAAGGTGAAGACATGTTATTAGTAATAGATGTAGGAAATACAAATATAGTATTTGGAGTTTATAGGGGCAAAGAACTTCTTTACAATTGGAGAATTACAAGTGATAAAGATAGAACTTCAGATGAATATGGACTTTTATTTGATCAGATTTTTAAATTTAATGGATTAAGAATACAAGATGTTAAAGATATAATTATATCCTCAGTAGTACCTCCTCTTATGCATACACTGCCTACTATGAGTAGAAGATACTTCAATATAGAACCAATAGTAGTAGGCCCTGGTATAAAAACTGGCATAGATATAAAATATGATAATCCTAAAGAAGTTGGAGCAGATAGGATAGTAAATGCAATATCCGGCTATGAAAAATATGGAGGTCCGCTTATAATTGTAGACTCAGGAACTGCTATAACATTTGATGCAGTAGGAATTGACGGAAGCTATCTAGGGGGAGTTATAACACCTGGTATAAAGATATCTTCTGAAGCACTGTTTTTAAGAACCGCAAAACTACCTAAAGTTGAAATAGCTAAGCCAGAAAAGGTAATAGGTAAAAATACGGTCAATAGTATACAGTCAGGTCTTGTGTATGGATATATTGGAATGATAGATTATATTTTAGAAAAAATGATAAGAGAAATGGATTATAAGGAAAAGTATGTAAAAGTAATAGCTACAGGAGGATTTTCTAGTCTTATTTCTAATGCGAGTAAATATATAGACATCATAGATGGCTTATTAACTCTAGAAGGACTTAGGATTATATATGAAAGGAATAGGTAAGTGGTTTGCTCCACTTACCTATTGGCATGGAGGTTGGATATGAAAATAAAAGATATAGAAATAAATAAAACTGTTCTTTCACCAATGGCTGGAGTGACAGATTTGGCCTTTAGACTTATTTGCAAAGAGATGGGAGCTGGTCTTGTAGTAACAGAAATGGTAAGTGCTAAAGGGTTATATTATAAGGATAAGGGTACAGAAATGCTTACAACTATAAGAGAAAATGAAAGACCAGTTTCTTTACAAATATTTGGTTCGGATCCAGATATTATGAGTTATGTAATAAAAAACGACTTAAATTTTAGAGAAGAAATAGATATAATAGATATAAATATGGGGTGCCCTGCTCCTAAGATTGTTAAAAATGGAGATGGTTCAGCACTTATGAAAGATCCAAACCTTATATCTAAGATATTAGAAAAATGTGTAAAGGTATCCAAAAAGCCATTAACTATTAAGATAAGGTCTGGATGGGATAAGGATAGTATAAATGCGATAGAGATATCAAAGATGGCGGAAGAAAGTGGTATAGATGCCATAACAGTTCATGGTAGAACTAGAGAGATGTATTATACAGGAGAGGCTGATTGGGATATAATAGGAGAAATTAAAAGCAGATTAAAAATACCAGTTATAGGAAATGGAGATATATTTGATTCTTCTGATGCTATAAAGATAATGGAATATACAGCTTGTGATGCAGTAGCCATAGGAAGAGGGGTTATGGGAAATCCATTTTTATTTAAAGGGATAAACAACCTTTTAGCTGGAGAAAAAGATTATTCTCCAACATATGATGAAATACTAAAGACTATACTTCTACATATGGACTTATCTTGCAAGCTAAAGGGTGAAAAAATGGCCATAAAGGAAATGCGAAAACATATAGCTTGGTATTTAAAGGGATTAAAAAATTCCAATGAAATAAAAAATCGGGTTAATACTATGGAAAAAAGGGAGGAAATAGAAGAACTTTTGAAAAACTATTTTCTAAATTAAAAAGATATGAATACTAATAGATATTTTTACATATAAATGTAAAGCATCTGTGAAGTGGAAGGTGGTATTTATTGGTGTTATATATAATAAACCCTCAAAGGTATAAAGAATATTTAGAAGAGAAAAATTATAAATATATTTTCCCTTTATTTACTCCAATGTTTAAAACTAAAATACTTGAAGATATTATTGTAGAAGATAAGTTAAAGGGAAAAATAGTAGGGATAAATTTAAAACCTATAGATTATAGAAATGAAAATCATATTAAAAAATTTATATCCAATATAAACAAATTAAAAGATGAAGCTAGTAAAAATATCTATATGGAAGGAATAGAAAAATGGCCTTTAGATATTAAAAAAAGAATTGAAATTGAAACAGATTTGATTTTTCCAGATGAATTAGATTTAAAAATTTCTAATATAAGTTTTATATTAGAAGAAATCTTAAAAATAAAAAGCTTTTTAATAGAAGAAGAAGTTTTGATTATATGTAAAGATAAAGATATTATTTTTAAAATAATAATGATAATCTATGAAAAATTTCCATTTATATCTATTCTACCTAATATTGAAGGTGGAGAGACTATATTTGAAGAGATTCTAAGTGAAACTGGATTATCTGTTTTTAGTGTTAATGATATAGATAGATCTATAAAGAACTATGGTATAATAATAAATATTGAAAAAGACATGGACATAGAGTTAAAAATGATAAAAAAGGATGCTATAGTTTTTGATTTTAGTAATAGCCATGAGTTTAGGAATATAAAAAACTGTGTACTGATAGAGGATATAAATATAGAGGATATCATCGATGTAAAAAGTCTTCTACTACCAAGAGAACTTGCATCTTCAGTATATGAAAACTTGACAGGAAATGATAAAGCTAGATTTAGTAAAATATATAGTAGAGATAAACTTTGTACTTTGGATGCTCTTATAAAGAGTAAAAAAAGTTTAAAGGGAAATATATAAGTAAAACAAAACTATGCTAAATAGAATTATCTTGACATATAGACCTAGCTTGTTTATAATATTCTGCATATAAGGTTAAAAGCGTTATATTTTTAATGGAGAAATTAAAGTTGTTGTGTAAAGAATATAGATGATCTTAAGTATCCATAATAGAAAGGGAGAGGGAGTTAATGACAGAAAGACATGTCTTTTTAACTGAACAAGGTTTAAATAAATTAGAAGAGGAATTAGACGAAGCAAAGTCTGTAAGAAGAAAAGAGATTGCTGCTAGAATAAAAGTTGCTTTAAGTTTTGGCGATATTAGTGAAAACTCGGAATATGATCAAGCTAAAAATGAACAAGCTCAATTAGAAGAGAGAATTGCAAAGATTGAAGGTATGCTTAGAAATGCAAAATTGATAGATGAAGATGAAATAACTACTGATGTAGTTAGTGTAGGATCTAAAGTATTAGTAAAAGATTTAGAATACGATGAAGAAATGGATTATATAATCGTAGGTTCAGCAGAGGCAGATCCATTTGAAGGTAAAATTTCTAATGAATCTCCACTAGGGGGCTCTTTAATTGGTGGCAAAAAGGGTGATGTAGTTAAAGTTTCAGTTCCAGATGGAATTATTGAATATGAAATACTAGATATTACAAGATAAGAATCAACCAAGGAGGAAATTTGATGTCGGAAAGTACTAAAGATTTAAATGAAATGCTTTTAATGAGAAGGGAAAAATTAAACCAACTAATAGAAAAGGGTAAAAATCCATTTTTAGTAGAAAAGTTTAATAACACTCATTATAGCAGTGATATACAAGATAATTTTGAAGAGCTTGAAGAAAAAGAAGTAACTGTATCCGGAAGAATAATGTCTAGAAGAGGTCATGGAAAGGTAAGCTTTATAGATCTTCAAGATAGTAAGGGCAGGATACAAATATTTGCTAAGTTTAATATATTAGGAGAAGAAACATATAATGATTTAGATTTATTAGATTTAGGAGATATAGTAGGCATTAAAGGAGAAGTATTTAAAACTAAAATGGGTGAAATATCAATCAAAGCTAATGAAATAACCATTATGAGTAAATCCTTACAAATACTTCCTGAAAAGTTTCATGGTTTAAAAGATCAAGATTTAAGATATAGACAAAGATATGTAGATTTAATAGTAAATCCAGAAGTGAAAGAAACCTTTATATTGAGATCTAAGATGTTAAAAGCGGTTAGAGAGTACTTAGATGAAAGAGATTTTTTAGAAGTGGAAACTCCTATACTTAGTACTATAGCAGGTGGAGCAAATGCTAGACCATTTACTACTCATCACAATGCCTTAGATTTAGACATGTATATGAGAATTGCAAATGAACTATATCTAAAAAGGCTTATAGTTGGAGGATTTGATAAGGTTTATGAAATGGGAAGAATGTTTAGAAATGAAGGTATGAGTCCTAAACATAATCCTGAATTTACAAATATAGAAATTTATGAAGCTTATGCTGATTATGAAGATATGATGACTTTAACAGAGGAACTTATAGCTCATGTAGCAGAAAAGACACTTGGAACTACAAAGATAAATTATCAAGGTGTAGATCTTGACTTGACTCCTCCATGGAAGAGAATTGACATGGCAGATGCTATAAAAGAGTTTGTAGGAGTAGACTTTTCTGAAATAAATACAGATGAAGAAGCTAGAGCGATTGCAAAAGCTAAAGGTATTGAAGTGAAAGATGAAATGACAAGGGGACATATAATTTCCGAAATGTTTGAAGAGTTTTGTGAATCTCATTTAATACAACCTACATTTGTAACAGGACATCCTGTAGAGGTTTCTCCTTTATCTAAGAGGAACCCAGATGATCCTAGAAAAACTAATAGATTTGAAGCTTTTATAAATACTTGGGAGATAGCAAATGCTTTTTCAGAGTTAAATGATCCCATAGACCAAAGACAAAGATTTGAAGATCAAGTTAAACAAAAAGAATCAGGAGACCATGAAGCACATCCTATGGATACTGATTTTATAAATGCAATAGAAGTAGGACTTCCTCCTACAGGAGGACTTGGTATAGGAATAGACAGAATGATTATAATACTAACAAATCAGCCAAGCATAAGAGATGTATTATTATTTCCAACTATGAAACCTATAGAATCTTAATACTATAAAGAATTTAAAATAGCCCTCATGGGCTATTTTTAATATTAATAAAAGTTTTTTAAAAAGAGTATTGACATAATATATAAAAATATGGTATTATTATTACTCAGTCACCTAGTGATTGAACAGAGTTTTAAAAGAAATAAAAAAGATTTTAAAAAACTATTGACTTATCACTAAAAAGATAGTAAGATAGTAAGAGTCGGCTAAGGGGCACGACAGAAAAGTCAAAACAAACTTTAAAAAATATTTTAAAAAAAGTGTTGACAAGCTTCCTTGAAAATGATATACTAAACAAGTTGCCTCGAGAGAGCAACAAAAAGTAACACTGAACATTTGATAATTAAATAGTGTGAGATACTTTGAATTGAAGATTTAAAACATGACAGTCAATGTCAAACAAAAGCAACAAGTCAGCAAATAAACGAGAGCTATTTTCAAACTTTTAAATGAGAGTTTGATCCTGGCTCAGGACGAACGCTGGCGGCGTGCCTAACACATGCAAGTCGAGCGAAGTAATTATCTTTGATCCCTTCGGGGTGACGAGATAATTAT
>NZ_LTDM01000011.1 GCF_001940565.1 Tissierella creatinophila DSM 6911 | reverse complement strand
TAAACTTTACAAGAAAGTTGCTGGGCCATCCTTTTTAAGAGTGTTAGAAAAAATAGATTCTAAGAGTAATACTAAGATTCATATTTGTCCAAAAACATCTACTTCATTATTGGCAGTAGATTTGATTAAACAGGATGAGAATGGACGCTTTTTTGGTGGAAGCTGTATATCAAGTGGTAGGAGTATTGATGGAAGTAGGAAATATAGTGTGAAGTAATAAATTCCATTAGAAAGATTAATCCTAATGACAATATTATATCAACCCAATGGGATAGGTTATCATCCCAAAATATACTAGAATTGTTTGAGTCAAAAAAAGGTGGTGATTACTTTGAAATATCATGAAAGGATGTCTAGTAAAGATCGTGTGGAAAAGCTTTATAAAGGAGAAGAACTTGATAGGGTACCGTTTTTTTCTAATTCTACAATATATGCAGGAGTATTAGGGAGACTTAAATCTGAGGAGTTTTACTTGAATCAAGAACGATCTTATGAAGTTCAGAGATTAACTTTAGATTTACACAATTGTGATGGTAACCCTGCTTTTGATTTTCCGGGTTATGCAGGATTGTTTTTTGGAGGCGAAATTAAGTTTAAGGACAACCCCCATTTTGGTCTTCCTATACTTAAACCTTTTGTAAAATCTTTAGATGACATAGATAAATTAGTTATGCCTAATTTAAATAAAAATCCGCATTTAAAAGAAAGAATTAATTTTTTGAAAATACTAGATAAAAATGGAGTATCAATATCTATAACTATGGGATCACCGTTGGAAATTGCAGGTAATATTTGTGATACTCGATTACTACTTAAACTATTTAGCAAGAATACAGATAAGTTACATTTATTGTTAAAATATGCAACTAATTATTTGAAGCAATTAGGTGATATTACAATAGAAATGTTTGGAGTAGATAAATGCTCTTGTTCTGCAAACTTTCCAATTGATTCTCTAATTTCTCCTAAATTATTTGAAATGTATTCTTTACCATATTTCTATGAAATATATGAATATTTTAAAAAAAAAGGAGTAAAGAGCTATTCTCTTCATTTATGTGGCAATCATAATAAGAAGTTAAATTATTTTAAAGAAATGAATTTACCAGAAAAAACGTTTATCAGTTTAGATGAAAAGATAGATTTGGAATTTGCAGACTCAATTTTAGGGGATAAATATATATTAGGTGGAAATGTTTCTACAAGTATTTTAATGAGTGGAAGTCCTAGTGAAGTATACAATGCTTCAAGGAATATTATAACAAAAAACAAATTTAGAGATGGAGGTTTTGTATTGATGCCGTCATGTACATTACCACCATATACACCGCCCCTTAATGTATTTGCAATGTATAGAGCTTGTGAAGATTTTGGCAGATATTAATTTATAATATAATTTTATATAGAGGTGTTTAAATGGAATTAAGTGAAAAAATAAGTATTTTACCAATATTGCTAAATCTAAAGAGAAAAGTTGTAGCAGTAAGAATTATAAAAAATAAGAAAGAATATGATTCAATAAATGCTAAAGAGATTAAAAGCAAGGTAACTTATTGTTATATGATAAAGCGAGGTGGTTCTGGGCAACATTTTAAGTCAAAAGCTGATAACTTTTGGTGCGTGGGTGCATCAAAAGCATTAGGGTTAATAGATGTGCCCGAAAATGTAATATCCGGAGAAGTATATGAATCATTAGGATTATATATAGATCGTGAAGTAGCAAAATCTGCACAGGAAGATATTAAATATATTGAGGAAAGGAACTATGGAATAGAGGTGTTTCCCCTAGAAGATTATCCTAATAGGAAGTTTGATGTAGCAATTATTGTTGATACATCTTATCCAATAATGAGAATTGCCCAAGGTTACTCTTATTATTATGGCATCAATAAAAGCATAAGAATAGGTGGTAATCAAGCAATATGCTCTGAATCTACTGCTACTCCTTATCTTGAAGATGATATAAATATATCTATGTTATGTTCGGGAACTAGATTTTTTGCTAAATGGGATGAAAATGATATTTCAATTGGAATACCTTATAGTAAAATGAATAATATTATTGATGGTATTATAAACACTATAAACCCTACAGAGCCTAATGAAAAGAAACTAAGGATTATTGAAGAATTATCTAAAAAAGGTATTGATTTAGGAATTGAGTTAGATAAAAATTATTATATTTAGAATTGAGGTGAAAGCTTGATAGAATATATGTCGAAAAATACAAGTGTAATAACTAAATACACATTGGCACACTTTTCTCTTACTATTTCAGCTATATTGATTTCTCTAATCTTATGGATTCCAATAGGAGTATATATGACTAGAAATAAAAAAGTTGCAAATTTTATCTTTGCTACAAGCAATATTTTATACTGTATTCCATCAATAGCAATGTTTGCCATACTTATTACGATTCCATTTTTAGGATTGGGAAGAAAATCTGCTATTATTGCCTTAGTTCTATATTCTATGATGCCTATGACAAGAAGTGTATATACAGGAATCAAAAATGTGGACAAGTCATTAATAGAAGCAGTAAAGGGAATGGGAATGAATGCAAGAAATATTTTTTGGGAAGTTGAATTGCCTATGGCTGTTCCTTCTATTTTCTCTGGATTTAGAATAATGACAATTATGATTACAAGTACAGCTACCTTAGCAACTTATATTGGAGAAAAAAACCTAGGTAGACTAATATCTCAGGGCTTATCAAGAAGTAATATGGAAATGGTTGCAACAGGTGCGATTCTCGTTTCAATAATTACATTATTACTTGATTTTATTCTATCAAAGATAGAAGATAAATTAAGCTGGTATAATACTAATGCAGGTGGTGAATAGAATGATATTTTTAGAAAGTGTTACAAAATTATATCCAGGTGAAAAAATACCTGCCATTGATAATTTAAATCTACATGTAGAAGCAGGGAAACTAACTGTTTTCTTAGGCAAATCAGGATGTGGAAAGTCAACTACTCTTAGATTAATAAATAGGATGCTCGATTCTACAAGTGGAACGATTACTATCAATGGTAAAAACATTAAAGACTTTGATGAAGATAGTCTACGTAGAGATATAGGGTATGTTATACAGGATATTGGCTTATTGCCAAATAAAACTGTAGAAGAGAATATAGCTATAGTTCCAAAATTAAAAAAATGGGATAAGGAAATGATTACCCAACGAGTAAGAGATTTAATACTTATGATAGGTCTCGACCCTGATATTGAAGGAAAGAAATATCCAAGGCATCTGAGTGGTGGTCAGATGCAAAGGGTAGGAGTAGCAAGGGGACTAGCTGGAAATCCACCTATAGTTTTAATGGATGAACCTTTTGGAGCAGTAGACCCTATAGCCAGAACCAAATTACAAGATGATCTATTGAAAATTCAAAATGCTGAGAAAAAGACCATATGCTTTGTAACTCATGATATTGATGAAGCAATAAAACTGGGGGATAAAATAGCAATATTTAATGAAGGGAAAGTAGTTCAATGTGATGAACCAATTAAAATTCTGATGAGACCAAAGAATGACTTTGTCAAAGAATTTATGGGAGAAACAAGAGTGTTAGATGCATTGAAGATTATTAAATTAAAGGATTTAATTGAGGATAATCACAAAAAAATAACAGATGAAAATTTAGATAGAAAGATAGAGTTAAATGATAATTCTACATTATACTCGGCATTGGCAAATTTGATAGAAAAAAATAAAAGTATTATTACAATAGTTGATAATGAAAATAAACCTATAACAGAAGTTTCATTTGATGATATTTCAAAATATCTCTATAAGGAATGATAATATGGATATGATTAGAGTAGCAAGAGCATTAACAGAATTAGTCCCAATTAATTTTGCGATACATATTAGCCTAGTACTGATATCATTGACAATAGCAATATTAATTGGAATACCTTTGGGGATTTTGTTAAGTCGTAATAAAGTAAGAGTTACATCAAATATTGCTTTGCAACTATTGAACACATTACAAACAATACCTGCTTTTGCATTTATAGCTATATCAATACCATTGTTAGGATTTGGATATTTGCCAACTATAGTTGTATTAGTAATACAAGCTGTGCTTCCAATTGTTAAAGGTACAATGGTTGGAATGCTCGAAGTAGATAACAAAGCCAGAGAAGCTGCAAAAGGTCTCGGTATGACAGATATGGAGGTGTTAAGAGAATTAGAAATACCACTGTCAACACCATATATATTAAATGGTATAAAGACATCATCAACATATGTCGTTAGTATTTCTACACTTGCAGGATTTATTGGAGCGGGTGGTCTTGGAGTACTAATATCAAGTGGAATTGCGATGCTATATCCTGAATATTTATTTATTGGGGCATCCCTATGTGCTGTAATTGCTTTAACTATGAATTTTTTTATTGAAAAGATTGAAACAAAATTAATGATAAAAGTATTTGGTAGTGATGATTAAAATAAAAAATAGATTTAGGGAGTTGTTAAATAATGAAAAGAAAATTAATAATATTTATTGCTTTAGTAGTATGTGTAGTTTCTTTAGTTGGCTGTGGTAATACGAAGGATAAAAATTCTAAAGGAGAAATTACAATAGGTTCTAAAACTTTTACTGAAAGCCTTGTATTGGGTAGTGTTATGGTTCAATATTTAGAAGATCTTGGATATACTGTAAACGATGAAACAGGATTAGGAGAAACTGCTATTATTAGAACAGCACTTACTTCAGGTGAGATTGATGGATATTTTGAGTATACAGGAACCGGTTTAATGCAGTTTATGGAGCATGAACCTGTATTTGATGCAGAAGAAGCTTATAACTTAGTAAGTGAATGGGATAAGGATAATGATATTACATGGTTACCATATTCTAGTGCAAACAATACCTATGTAATGGTTGCTACCCCAGAATTAGCTGAGAAGTATAAGCTTAAAAATGTAAGTGATCTTGCAAAAGCATATAACGATGGTAACAGTATTACATTAGTAACGGCAGCAGAATCATATGAAAGACCAGATATGATGCCTAGATTGATGGAGGTATATGATTTCAATGTTCCTAATGAAGATAGATTAAATCTTGAACTGGGATTATTCTATGAAGCAATGAAAAATGGTAAAGCAGAGGTTACAACAGGTTTTGCTACGGATGGTATAATAGAAAGAGATGGTTATGTTCCACTCGAAGATGATAAAAATGCCTTTGCAGTATATAGTATAGCACCTGTTTTTAGAACGGAGGTTTTAGAGAAATATCCAGACCTTGAAGCAGAGATAGCTAAATTAACAGATATAATTACTAATGAATCAGTCATGAGTTTAAATTCTAAAGTAGATATAGATAAAATGTCTGTAGAAGAAGCAGCAAAAGATTTCTTGGTTGAGAATGGATTAATTAAGTAAAGATAGATAAACTTTAATGTTGTAAGAAAAGTAATGCTTTTCCTATCTATCGTTGGTAGTTTGTTAAGAAGTGTTTTTATAAAAGATGAACCTAAGCCACAACAAAATTTTGTTGTGGCTTAGGTTTTTTATTATACAGTTCTAATAGCCTCTTTCATCTCCATTACAAAATCTTTTACAATAGGTACACATTCTTCTCCATATTCACCACATAGTTTTACAATTGCTGAGCCTACAATAACTCCATCTGAAAGGGAAGCCATTTTCTTTGCCTGCTCAGGAGTTGAGATTCCAAATCCTATTGCGCAAGGAAGATTACTTTTGTTTCTGATCATTTCAACTGAACTTCCAATGTCATTAGATATATCCGTCCTCGTTCCTGTAACTCCTAAAGAAGAAACACAATAGACAAATCCCTTTGCTTCTCTTGCTACTTTTTCTACTCTTTCATTTGATGTTGGAGCGATAAGTGAAATAAAGTCTACATCATATTTTTCGCAGACTAGTGAAAACTCTTCTTTTTCCTCAAATGGAACATCTGGAAGAATAAGTGCATCAACACCCATCTCACCCATAGTTTTAATGAACTTTTCTGTATTATATGAAAAAACAACATTTGCATAAGTCATAATTGCAAGAGGAATCCCACTATTTTTTCGAATCCTTTTAATCATCTCAAATATTTTGTCTGTTGTAACACCGCCATTTAATGCTCTTAGACTTGCAGCTTGAATTACAGAACCTTCTGCAGTTGGATCAGAAAAAGGAATACCTAGTTCTATTAAATCCGCTCCCGCTTCTTCCATGGCATATACGAGTTCCTCAGTGATATCTAAATTTGGATCACCACAAGTTATAAATGGAATAAATGCCTTACCGTTTTCAAATGCTTTTTTTATTTTACTCATCTATATCTTCCCCCCTATATCTAGCTATAGCAGCACAATCTTTATCTCCTCTTCCTGATAGATTTACTACGATTATTTTATCCTTTGATAGTGTTGGTGCAAGTTTCATTGCATATGAGAGTGCATGGGCACTTTCAATCGCTGGAATAATTCCCTCCATTTTAGAAAGATATTCAAAAGCTATTACTGATTCTTCATCAGTTACTGGAACATATTCTGCCCTTTTTATATCATTTAAATATGCGTGTTCAGGTCCTACCCCTGGATAATCTAGACCAGCTGAAATTGAATAAACTGGTGCTATCTGTCCGTATTCATCTTGACAGAAATAACTTTTCATTCCATGGAAAATTCCAAGACTTCCGGTTGAAATTGTTGCCGCTGTTTCAAATGTATCAATTCCTCTGCCCGCTGCTTCACATCCAATTAGACGAACATCTTCATCTTCTATAAAGTTATAAAAAGCACCGATAGCGTTTGAACCACCACCTACGCAAGCAATAACTGCATCGGGAAGTCTTCCTTCTTTTTCGAGACATTGTTCTTTTATTTCCTTTGAAATCACAGCTTGAAAATCTCTTACAATAATAGGGAAGGGGTGAGGTCCCATTACAGAACCAAGTACATAATGGGTATCATGGATACGTTTTGTCCATTCACGCATAGTCTCAGATACTGCATCCTTTAATGTGGCAGTTCCAGATGTCACTTCATGTACTTTTGAGCCTAAAAGTCTCATTTTATAGACATTAAGAGCTTGTCTTTCAGTATCTTCCTTGCCCATAAAGATTTCACACTCCATCCCAAAGAGTGCTGCTGCCGTTGCAGTTGCTACTCCATGTTGACCCGCACCTGTTTCAGCTATAACTCTAGTTTTGCCCATTTTTTTCGCTAGTAAAACTTGACCAAGTACATTATTGATCTTATGAGCACCTGTATGATTTAAGTCCTCACGTTTAAGATAAATCTTAGCTCCACCTAGATCCTTAGTCATCTTCTTAGCAAAGTAAAGTCTTGATGGCCTACCAGCATATTCATTTAGTAATTCTGTAAGTTCTTTTTGAAAACCATCATCATTTTTATAATACTCATAAGCAGCTTCCAATTCTAAAACTGCATTCATCAATGTTTCGGGTATATACTGACCCCCGTGAACTCCAAATCTTCCTTTTTTCATATTGTTTTCCCTCCTATGAACTTGTTTTACAGCAGAAATAATCTTTTTAAAATCTTTAACTTTATCGGTTTCTACTCCTGATGACATATCAATACTAAAAGGCTTAATTAGGCTGGTAGATTCTTCTATATTTTCTGGTGAAAGTCCTCCTGCAAGAAAAAATGGTCTCCTTATATCTTTTATCTTTTCATAGGAAAAACTCTTTCCACTTCCCATACCTCCATCAAGTAGAATATAATCGGCAAGAGAATGTTCTGCTTGTTTAGGGTCAAAGTCATCTTTTACAACAAAGGCCTTTATTATCTCCTTATCTGTAATTTCTTTTAACATCTTTATATATTCATCATCTTCACTTCCATGAAGTTGAACCATATCTATTATATTTTCTTTGCAGATTTGAGCTATATATTCATATGGTGCATTTACAAAGACTCCTACTGTTTTGATTTTAGGATTTAATTTGCTTTTTAATTTTTTTGCCAGTTGTGGGGTAATACTTCGGTGACTTTTTGGAAAGTCAATTATAAATCCAATAAAATCAGGCATTGCAATATTTACATATTCAATATCTTCTTCTCTATATAAACCACAAATTTTAATCTTCATTTAAAGCACCACCTTGTTTTATTTCTCTTATAAAAGCTTTTTTATCACTAGCATGCATCATAGCTTCTCCTATTAGTAGTGCATCTGCACCTGATCTTATAAGAGAGATAGCGTCATTTACATTTAAAATTCCACTTTCTGCTACAAACAAGATATCATTTGGAATACTTTTTCTAAGGTTTATAGAATTTGATAAATCAACAGTGAAATCTTTAAGATTTCTGTTGTTTACACCTATGATTCTAGCACCAGCATCTATTGCTGAATTTATTTCACCTATATTATGAGCTTCCACAAGTGTAGATAAGCCTAAACTATCACAAATAGAAATATATTTTTTTAATGTCTTTGTATCTAGTAGAGAACAAATCAATAAAACTGCATCTGCACCTAGGAGCTTTGATTGATATATCTGATATTCGTCAATAGTAAAATCTTTTCTAAGCATTGGCAAATTTACATTTTTTCTTATCTCTTTAAAGATCTCATCACTTCCAAGAAACCATTTTGGTTCTGTAAGAACAGAGATACAGTCTGCACCTGCATTTTCATATTCTCTTGCGATTTGTACAAAAGGAAAATCTTCAGAAATTATACCCTTTGATGGTGACGCCTTTTTTACTTCACAGATAATTGAAACTTTATTTTTTTTAAGTGTTTGTTCAAATTTAAAGTCTCCTTCAGGTAAAAGATTTGCCTTGTTTACAACCTCTTCCAAACTTACTATCTTTTTATCTTCTTGGACTCTTTTTCTTGTATAATTTGCTATTTTTTCTAAAATCATTTATTACACCTCATTTGAAAGTTTAATGAAAGCATTTAGTTTTTCAAGTGCTTTTCCATTGTCAATTATATTTTCTATTTCATAAACTGCATCTTGTAGTGTCAAACCTTCTTTTGCAAGATAGAGTGCAGCTGCAGAATTTAAAACAATTGTATCTCGTTTTGGTCCCTTTACACCATTTAAGATATCAAGTGTAATTTTAGCATTTTCCTTAGGATTACCGCCTAGAAGATCTTCTTTTTTACAGAGCTTAAAGCCTAAATCTTCAGGATTTATAGTATATGTTTTAAACCAACCATCTCTTATTTCACAAACCTTTGTTGGGGCACTCATTGAAATCTCATCGAGCCCATCTTTTCCATATACAACCATAGCTTTCTTAACTCCAAGTCTTAAAAGTACTTCTGCAAGTGGTTCAACAAGCATTTCATCATAAACACCCATAAGCTGCATACTTGCTCCTGCTGGATTTGAAAGTGGCCCTAATATATTGAAGATAGTGCGGATTGCAAGTTCTTTTCTCACCGGTGCAACATACTTCATTGCCAAGTGATACTTTTGTGCGAATAAAAAACATAGACCAATTTTATCTAGTATTTCTTTACTCCTTTTAGCTGAAATTGAAATGTTAACCCCTAGTGCTTCTAATACATCGGCTGCACCACATTTGCTTGAAGCAGCCCTATTACCATGTTTTGCAACTAATACATCCGCCGCTGCAACAACTATAGCCGTTGTTGTAGAGATATTGAAAGAATTTGATTTATCTCCGCCTGTACCTACTATTTCTAATACATCTAGATCATGTAAGAGTTTGACTGCATGATTTCTCATGCCCTTTGCCGAGGCTGTAATTTCATCTATTGTTTCACCTTTCATTGAAAGGGCAACTAGATAAGCACCTATTTGAAGATCTGGAACACACCCGCTCATTATCTCATCCATAACAGCTTCTGCCATTTCATAAGTCATATCTTCTTTATTTGTAAGTTTTATAATAGCTTCTTTAATCATGTTATACCTCCTCCAATGCTTCTACGACTGCTCTAGCCTTATTTATACATTCTTCATATTCTTTTTTTGGAATTGAGTCTTTTACAATTCCAGCTCCCGATCGAACGAAAACTTTTCCATTCTTTTTAAAGGCAAGTCTTATTGAGATACAAGTATCCATATTTCCGCTAAAGTCAATATAGCCAATAGCACCGCCATAAATTCCACGTCTATTGTTTTCTAATCTATTGATTATCTCGCATGCTTTGAGTTTTGGAGCGCCTGAAAGTGTACCAGCAGGTAAAACAGCATCTATAGCATCAAGTGCATCTTTATCTCCTCTTATTGTGCCTTGAACAGTTGATCCTATATGCATTACATGTGAAAATCGTTCGATTGACATATACTTAGCTACCTTTAAACTGCTAGGTTCGCTTATCTTTCCTAGATCATAGAGTCCAAGATCTACCAGCATATTGTGTTCTGAGCACTCCTTTTGATCACCTAAAAGTTCAATTTCCAGTTCCTTATCTTCCTCTGGTGTTTTTCCTCGCCTTTTTGTTCCAGCTAAAGGGAAAGTTGAAATCTTCTTATTCTCGAGCTTTACTAGCGTCTCTGGAGAGGCTCCAGCTATCTCTATATCACTGCTTGAAAAATAAAACATATAAGGTGATGGATTTTCTTTTCTAAGAGTACAGTAAGTATTAAAAAGACTTCCCGTGTACTTTGCAGACAATCTATTTGATAAAACTACCTGAGATATATCTCCATCTAATATACTTTGTTTTGCATTTTCAACCATCTTAGAGTATCTAGTTTCATCAAATAGTGGAGTCAACGGTTCTAGTAGTTTTCCTTTTTCTTCGTTTACAAATTCTCCATTTATCACAAGGTTTTCTAACTGCTTTAAATCTAAGATTCCTTTATTATAATTAGACTTTAAATCATCAGTTTTTATATTTACAATAAATACGATCTTTTGTTCAAGATTATCAATCGCTATAAGCTTGTCAAAGAGCATTAGATCAACATCGTTAAATCCTTCTTCGTCCATAGTATCTGACACTGTGTTAGGTTCACTATAATTGATAAACTCATATGAGAAGTAACCAACAAGACCTCCTGTAAAAGTAGGCAAAGAAGAAATTTGAGGACTTTTGTTTTCTTCGATAATTTGCCGTATATATTCATGTGGACTTTTATCTTCAAATGTTAAACTAGTACCTGAGTTGATTTTAACAGTTCTATCTTTACAGGTGATTTCTAGTTTTGGATCAAAACCTAAAAAGGTATAACGCCCCCAAGTTTTATCATATCTAGCTGACTCTAAAATAAATACATTGCGACTGATGTTCTTTAGTACTTTATAGATATCAGTTGCATCTTTTTTCGCATCTATAGAATAACTAATAGGGATAGTTTTAAAGTCATCTGTTTTTAAAATTGTTTCTGCTTCTTGGATTGTTGGATAAAAGTTCATGTTTTTTCTTCCTTTCTTTTTAAAGAAACAAAAAAACTCGCCCCAAGCAGTTTAATCTGCTAAGGACGAGTCAATATACCCGTGGTACCACCTTAATTTATGGCAAAGCCATAATCTCTGCGAAATACTAACATATTCCCGACTACTAACGTAAGTCATAACGTCACAAGATACTCGATTGTAAAGACAATCTTTCAATGTGCCCTCAACGGTCCATTTAACAAGCAGTAACTACTTGGTTCTCACCATCCCAAGTTCTCTTTAAGCTCTTTTCTTGTTTTTATCTCCGTATCAATAGTTTAGAGTTTTTTTATTATTCATAATTGTATCACTATAATAGAATTTGTCAATAGTAAATTTCAACAAATAAAAAAAGTTTTCTATCATACACCATTAATTGACTTTATATAAGAATAACCATATAATAAAAACAAGTTTAAGGGGGAATAAAAAATGGGAAATGTGAATGTAAGCTTACAAGTTTTACCAGTTGTTCCAGATGAATGTATTTATGATGTTGTAGATAAAGTTATTGAACACATTGAAAAATCAGGAGTTAAATATGAAGTTGGACCGATGGAGACAACAATGGAAGGTGAAATAGATATTCTTTTAAAAATAGTTAAAGATGCTCAAGAAATTTGTATAAAAGAAGGGGCAACTAGAGTAGTATCTATAGTTAAGATTGATTATAAATCAGAGGGCGTAACAATGGATGAAAAAGTTGGTAAATATAGATAATTAAGGAAATATGAATGTTTTTACTATAATGGAGGATAGAATTTATGAAGGATTTAAAATTTATAAATAAAATTATAGATGAAAAAAAAGATATGATCTTGGATGTTAGCCATAAGATATGGGAGTTTGCAGAACTACCTTATGAAGAAGTAAAGTCCGCAGATCTTTTATGTGAAGTATTAGAAAATGAAGGTTTTACTATAAATAAAGGTGTAGCTGATATACCAACTGCATTTACTGCATCGTTTGGAAGTGGAAGTCCTGTAGTAGGGTTTCTTGGGGAATATGATGCGCTTGATACCCTTAGCCAAGAGGGAGGAAAAACAGTAAAGAGTCCAGTTAAAGAAGGTGCGCCTGGTCATGGATGTGGTCACAATGCTCTAGGAGCTGGATCTTTAGGAGCAGCCATTGCAATAAAAGAGTACTTTAAGCAAAATAAAAAACAAGGTAGAGTAATTTATTTTGGTTGTCCTGGAGAAGAAGGAGCAGGCTCAAAGCAGTTTATGGCTAGAGCTGGTGTTTTTGATGGGGTGGATTTTGTATATACATGGCATCCTGCAAGTAAAAATGAAATACCATCTAATAGGTCAGTGGCTATTATGGGTGCAAACTTTGAGTTCAATGGAATAACATCTCATGCTGGGAGTGCGCCTCACTTAGGTCGTAGTGCATTAGATGCAGCTGAGCTTATGAGTGTTGGAGTCAATTATCTAAGAGAACATATGATAGATCAGGCTCGTATTCACTATGCATATGTAGATGCAGGAGGAGTGGCTCCAAATGTGGTTCAAGATCACAGCTTAGTAAAATATGAAGTGCGTTCTCCAAATGTTAAAGGAGTAAATGAATTATTTGAAAGAGTCGTAAATGTTGCTCGCGGTGCAGCGCTAATGACAGGTACACAAATGGAGTATGAAATAACTATGGCATTTTCTGATTATATCCCCAACAGTGCGTTAGCAAAAGTTGCAGATGAGGCTCTACAAGATGTGGGAGCACCTTTATGGGACGAAGAGGACTATTCTCTTGCAAGAGAGTATTTACTTTCCTATAATGAAAATACTCTAGATGAAATAAAAGAAGAGATAGCAGAGATATATGGAGAAGATCAAATAGAAGAAAGACTTTATAAGCCACTTGATCCAATAGTTCACCCATATGATAGCAAAAATACCTCTTATGAATCTGGCTCTACAGATGTAGGGGATGTCTGCTATACTGTACCGACTCTAAACCTTCACATAGCAACTGTATGTATTGGCAATGTAGGACATACTTGGCAAACTACAGGTCAAGGAAATAGTAGTATTACTGATAAGGGCTTGATTACAGCTGCTAAAGCTATGGCACTTTCAGCAATAAGGACTATGGATAGACCAGAGATAATAGAAAAGGCAAAGAAAATTGTTTTAAAACAAAATGGAGGAAGTTACAAATGTCCTCTACCAGACTCAGTTAAACCACCTATAGGAAAATATTAAAGTGTATAATTGTAGTTCTATCTAAGCTAAATATGAATATAAATATTATAAGAAAGTGTCAATACACAAGAAATAGAAGTCTTAAATCTTTTTAAAAAGAAATTAAGACTTCTATTTTATACATATGGATTTTATAAGCTTTATCTTACTCTTTTTAATAAATTTCAAATACTACTATAATTTTATTATTATTATCCGATATATATAATTGACTATTAATTTTACATATAAGGAGATGTTGAAAGTGGAAAAAGAGATGGTAAGAGAGGAAAAAGTGAAAAATAAGGTAAAGTTCAATAAAAGTTCAATTAAGATTAAACTTTTAATTATACCCATAATTCTAGTAATAATATCTATTGTGACGATAAGTATGATTTCCAACTATATGTCTAAGAATAGCTTGCTAGACCAAATGAATAAAAATGGAGAATTTGTATTGAGGGAAGTAGTAGGAAGAATAGAGGATAATTCAAAATCTTTAGAGGTTATAAATAACTCGCTGGAAAACGATATCATACAAGCTACTAAGTCTATGAGAAGACTAGGAGATGGAGTAAGCAATGAAAAGATGACTCAGTTAGCAGAGGATTTAGGAGCTAATCAGCTGAATTTCTGGGATGAGAATGGAGTTATAATATATTCAAATATTCCAGAGAATATAGGTTATGATCCAGCTGGAGAGAAAGACCACCCAATGAGCAAATTTATAAATAGTGATGAGACTGAATTGATGGAGGGTATTAGACACGATACCGTAAGTGATGTCTATATTAAATATGGGGCTATAAAGAACACTGATGGTACTCTCCTTCAGGCGGGAATAAATGCTGATCATATCAATGAATTAACAGAGCAATTTAGCTACCAAAGGCTTATGGAAGAGCTGGTATTAGATGAAGAAATCGTATATACAACTTTTATAGATAAAAATTTAGTAGCAATTGCAGATAGTAATCCTGAGGATATAGGAACAGATTTTTCAAAAGATGAAGCAATTATATCGGCAGTTACAGAAGGGGTTCCATATTCATCAGAATATGAATTTGGAAAAGATAAAATAAAGGTCTATGATATTGTATATCCAGTAGTTATAGACGGGGAAAATATTGGAGCTATTAATATGGGTCTTTCTATGGAAGCTGTTAATTCATCCATTTTTAAAAACTTATATACTATTGCCTTTGCAGGGCTTATAACTATTTCACTTCTTGGATTCATACTATTTTCAACTTCTAATTATGCTGTTAAAACTATAAATAAGTTAAAACAATTAATGAATTATATGGCTTTAGGAGATTTTAGAGAAGATGTACCAGTGGATATCATGGAAAAGCAAGATGAATTTGGAGAGATAGCAAAATCAGTAAATACTATGCAACAAGCAATAAGAGAGATGATTAAAAATGTATTAGATAAATCGCATATGGTTGCTGCCCATTCAGAAGAGCTTACTGCAACAACACATGAATCTGAAAAGGCATCTGATGAAGTATCTAAGGTTATCCAAGAAATAGCAGTTGGGGCAAGTGAACAGGCGATAGATACTGAACAAGGTGTTGCCACTGCAGAAGAACTTGGAGATGTAGTGCTTAAAAATACAAAACATATAAAAACTCTAAATGAATCAACTAAAAAAGTAAACTATCTTAAAGATGAAGGATTAGAACTGATAAAAGATTTAGTTGAAAAGACAAATATAAATATTAAGTCCTCAATAGAAGTACAAGAAGTTATAAAGGATACTAACTTGAGTACAGAAAAAATAGTAATTGCAAGTGAAATGATTAAAAGCATAGCAGATCAAACCAATCTACTAGCTTTAAACGCCGCCATAGAAGCTGCAAGAGCAGGGGAAGCAGGTAGAGGTTTTGCTGTTGTGGCAGATGAAATAAGAAAGCTTGCAGAAGAGTCCAATAGATTTACTGAAGAAATTGGAGTGATAATTAAGGAACTTAAAGCAAAAACATCCAGTGCAGTTCAAACTATGGAAGAAGTTGGAGAAGTTGTAAAGTCGCAAGAAACAAGTGTAGAGTTGACAAGTAGCAAATTTGATGGAATAGCACATGCTCTAGATGAAATGGAGCATGCTATAGATGAAGTAAATAGTTCAAGTGATGAAATGATAAATCAAAAGGAAAAGATAAAAGAGGTAATGGAACATCTCGTAGCAATCTCAGAAGAAAATGCAGCAGGTGCCCAAGAGGCTTCTGCATCTGTAGAAGAGCAAAATGCAGCTATGACTGAAATCTCAGGTGCGAGTGATGAGTTATCAAGGATTGCTGAAGAGCTTAATTTTATGATAGGAAAGTTTAAAGTTTAAAAAACAAGTTTTAAAATTGACTATATTAGAAAATAATATAGTCAATTTTATTGTCGTTTCTCCTACTACATGGTACGATATATTTAAAGAGAAATCACAAGAAAGAGAGGTGGAAATTCTATGGTTTTTACAGATTTAATACCACTTATAGCTTTTGTTGCAATAATGCTTTTAGTTATTAAAAAAGGTGGAAGACCTTGAGGTAAATAGGTATATCATTCAGGATTGAATGAAAATATAGATACAAAAGGAGTAGATATAATGGACGATAACTTAACTGACTTAAAGATTCATTTTGATTCAATAGTAGTAGATACTCACAATGATACGATGATGAAAGTTATAGATGAAGAAACTTTTTTACCAAAGATAGATATTGGTGAAAACACAGAAAATCATATAGATATTCCAAAGCTTAAAAAGGGTGGAATAAATGCTTGTTTTTTTGCAGCTTTTACAGATGGATATTATAACAATCTAGAGAGAAGTATAAGCAGAACGCTAGGAATTATAAATGCACTCTATTTTACAGAAAAGAAAAATAGCGATACTTTTAAAATATCAAGTACTTTAGAAGAAATCAAAGATACTGTAAATAAAGGTAAAATAGCAGCTGTTCCAACAATTGAAGGGGGCTATTCCTTTGATAAAGACAATACAAAAGAACTAATCAAACAATATCATGATTTAGGTGTTAAAGTCATAGCTTTTACTTGGAACTATTCAAATGAACTAGGCGAAGGTGCAAGTAGAATTTACAACGATCCCGATGAGACCCCTTCAAGAGAGGGACTTACAAATCTTGGGAAAGAACTTGTTCTAGAGATGAACAACCTTGGAATGGTAATAGATGTTTCCCATATGAGTGAAAAAAGTTTTTGGGATACTATAGAAGTTACAAAATCACCTATAATAGCTTCACACTCAGGAGTGTATTCTTTAAGAGAACATCCTAGAAATTTAAAAGATGATCAGTTAAAGGCTATAGCTAAAAATGGTGGAACAGTGGGAATGGTACTAAGTGAAGCTTTTCTTACATACAATCCTCCTTCATACATGAAAGACTTTATAGATCAAATTGACTATATAGTAGATTTGATAGGAATAGACTATGTAGGACTTGGATCTGACTTTGATGGTACTAAAATACCAGTAGATATGAAAGACAGTTCGGAAATGTATAAGATTACTGAAGAACTAATCAAAAGAGGATATAAGAAAGAAGATATAGAAAAGATTTTAGGCAAAAATATGCTAAGAGTCTTAAAGGATGTAGAAGAAAATGCAGAACCTACAGATAGTAAAAAAGATAAAGATTTAAATATAATCCCAGACTTTAATATGGGAGAAAAAATAAAGAATCCTAAACTGTTTACTTGTAGAGTAGAAGGTTTAAATAAAGTGGAAATAGATGAAGAAAAGTCTAAGATAATAGTTGATGGGATAGTTTATAAGGGCAAGTATAATAAAGAAGACTCTACATTTAGTTTAAAGATAGAAGAGCCATTAAGAGAAAACTTCCATGCAGCTACGTTTGAAATAGTTTATAATGAAGATAAATGCAAGAGGGAAACAAGGATATTTTATATTAATGATTGATGGAGTGAATTTTGAAGTCTTGAGTCTATTTTGATTCTTTAAGAATTTATAAATATATAGTATACTTATATTATAATCATTTTCAGTTACGCAGTATAAGTAGATATGAAAATACAAAATTTAAGTTGGGAGGTATTTGATATGATGTATCCTTATATTACATTAGCAGATGAGACCGAAATTACTCACTCTCATATAATTGAAGAAAATGATGTAAAGAAAGTAGAAGTTCACTTTGAGCGGCCAACAGAACATGGATTTGATACAGCAAGGTGTATTTTGCCTAATTATACTTGGATAAAAATAGAAGGTTATACTGATGAAGAAATTGAAAACTTCAATGAAATGCTTAGACATAATACACATCTTCTATATAAATATGCCTCAATAGGGGGTATTCAAATTGCCTAACCCAAATGCTACTAAAATTTGGTTAACTGCTTCAGGTGGTTGTATCTTAGCTAATAATTCAAGCAGGATACCAACAAAAGAATTAAATAATATTTTAGAAATAATAGCAGCACAATACTTTTTAATATGTAAGGAATGGAAGGAACATTTTAAAACAAATGAAATTAAATTCTATTGTTAAAGTAATTTCATAATGTAACAAAATTGAGATTAGCTTTATATCCTAGCAGCAGAATATGCAGTAGGAGCTTTATTAAATCAGAATTTGATATGCAACCGAGATAATGACACAGAAGGTGGATTCTCCTGTTAAAGCTTATTGGCAAATTAGGAAGGATAATTTTACAAGATTAACAAAATCACCAAGATAGGGCTGATTATGGTAAAGGCTTGATAAAAGAACTCTCAAAAGAATTGACAAAACAGTTTGTAAGAGGCTTTTCTAGGTCGAATTTGCAAAATATGAGGAATCTTTATCTAGCCTATCCAAAAAGCCAGACACTGTCTGGCAAATTGAGCTGGTCTCATTACTGTAGTTAATGATGAAATAGATAATCCCCCTATTGGAATAATCCTATGCACCGATAAGGATAATGTAGCGGCAGAATATGCATTAGGAGGTCTATCAAATAAGATATTTGCTTCTAAATATACACTTTATATTCCAGATAAGGAAAGATTAATTAGAGAAGTAGAGTCTGTTGTAGAAGAATGGCATGAAGAACAATAATTTGGTGTGAATAAAGCGATAAGGGGAATAAGGAGAAGGTATCTATTTGATTTACAATGCCACAGGAACAGGGAAAACTATGGTAGCAGCTTTTGACTATATAGTTATAGATGAGTCTCATCATGCCTAGGCATCATCATATCTTGAAATGTAAATGCTACAATTAAAATGTACAATTAGTGGCAAATACAAATGTAGGTGCAAGAAATGATACACACAAAAATAAAGTAATCAGTTTACATAATCTTTTAATTTTCATAACAATCTCATTTCTATTACTATCTTAGGAATGGTTAATCTTTTTACAATCTACCTACCTGTATATTTCAAAACAAATCACAAATATCTTATTATAATTCATATCTTCTAAAATAATTGAAAAAACAGAGAATTAATGTATAATACAACTATATCTTTTTTTAAAAATTACAACATTAGGAGAATTAAAATGAAAAAAGAAAGTCGTATATTTTTTATTTTTTTTGTAGTCATTTACTTTATTATATTTGCAAAAGGCATTGATTTGATTTTCAGGAATACACTAAGCCTATTTACAGATTTAATGGCGCTAGTTAGTTACTTTATAGCAATAATTACAAGTTTAATATTAGCAGATTTTACAATCAAAAAAATAAAAAAGAATTAAAATTTATGGAAATATTACCCAAAATGAGTGGGTTATATATTTTATAGTAAAAAGTTATGAGTTTTACTTAAATATAATTGAGTAAAACTAAATATTAAAAGGAGTTGTAAAAGTGTATTTAATTTTATTTACGATGGTTTATTGTGTAGTAACACAAATTTTAAATTTAAAGTTTACAATTGCTTTAGGAATTTATTTAATAGGATTAAGTGCGATAAAAGGAGTTCTGAGTAAAGAGGTCTTAGATGTTTTTAATTTTAGAAAAACTAGCCATTTGTACGAAAAGTTTGGGTTTAAAGATTCTTTAATGGAACTAATGTCTTTAATACTAGTTTTTTTTAATGCTTATTTATTGGATTATGAACCATTCACTCCATTCGGATTTATTTTGATGGTTTTTATTATTTTGATTGTATTTCGATTTTTGTTTTGGGGTATAACACTAACATTTAAGAATCTTTCAATAGAAAGTAGTAGTGACAAATAAAGATAAAGAAAGAAGTATATATTTAGATTATGAACATATCAGATTTTAAATAGTTGTTGAGTTTGTCTTAATGTCAAATATGACAAACTGAATAAAACAGTTATAACAATTGATATAACTAGGGTAGAATATGATTTTAATTCTGTTCTAGTTTATCTACATAGCTTCAACTTGTCATAAATCCTTTTTCACAATATTTATGAGAAACTATTATAGGAACAAAAAAAGGATGACAATGTACTCTTCTTAGATTGAGTCGACAACTTTCACGAAACCTATCATGCAGTAAAATCTAAAGGAGAGGTTCTGGTTCCTTTGGTAAACAGCCTGGGTCTCCACTAATAAAAATAGAACAGCTAAAAGAAGATAGCAATGACATAGAAAGTGATATGGAAGAGGTGTTAAGCGATAAATTAAAAGGATCAAATGGCGTATACAGATATAAACTTGAGAGATATGCACCGCAACTTGATAAGTATACCTAAAAATACCAACTATAAAATCCCTGCTCTATAACCATATTAAAATATAATAAACACAAAAAGATGTAACAAATAATATCAAGTTTAAATATAATAATAGCAGAGTTTTAAATAGAGATGGAGGGGATTTTTTGTTGTTTTTTAAAAATTTTGTATTAGAAAGATTATGTGAATTTAGGGTAATGGAAAGTATACCAGGTAAAATAAAACTTAAATCAAATGCACCAGAAAGTGTATATGAACAAGTAGCACCTTATGATAGAGAATTAAAAAAGGCTATCTCATTTTTAGATGAAGTAGAAGAAGTAGATGTCAATTATGAAATGGGAACTATCCTAATTGAGTATGATGCTAGAAGAACAAATGAAAGAAGAATCATAGATTGGATAGATACTATAGTAAAGATAGGTTTAGAAAATAAAGAAGAAATAAGCAAATATTCATCTACAGATATAGAGTATCTAGAAGAATTACTAGAACAACAACTAAAAGAGCAGATAGGAAAATTTTAGATTATAGAATAAGAAATGCTAAATTTAAAACAAATGAATGGAAAAGCAATTTGTATTTTGACTGCCTTAAAAATGGGCAGTCATTTTTATTTGCTCTATGCAACTTATCTATTGCTTTTCCATTCATTAATAGATAAAATAATAAAATGGTTTCAATTTGAAAGGGGTATCAAAATGAGTATATTAACAGTAACAGATTTAAGTCATAGTTATGGCGGTAGAGAAATATTAAAAAATGTTTCCTTTAGATTATTAAAAGGAGAACATGTTGGACTAATAGGGGCAAATGGTGAAGGTAAGTCTTCATTTATGAATATAATAACAGGTAAATTAGAGCCAGATGAAGGGCAGATCGAATGGGCTAAGAGGGTAAGAGTGGGATACTTAGATCAGCATACTGTGCTCCAAAAGGGCTTAACTATAAGAGATATTCTTAGAGATGCATTTAAATATCTCTTTGATTTAGAACAAGAGATGCAAGAAATTTATATGAAAATGGGAGATGTAGATGAAGTTGAACTAAATAGTTTACTTGAAGAAGTAGGCACAATCCAAGATTTGCTTGATCACAATGACTTTTATGTAGTGGATTCTAAGATTGAAGAGATTGCCAAGGGGCTTGGCTTAGATGAAATAGGACTAGATAGAGATGTTCATGATTTAAGCGGTGGACAAAGGACAAAAGTTCTTCTTGCAAAGCTACTACTTGAAAAACCTGATATTCTTATGCTTGATGAGCCTACTAACTATTTAGATGAAGAACATATAATATGGTTAAAGAGATATTTACAGGAATATGAAAATGCATTTTTACTTATATCACACGATATTCCTTTTTTAAATAGTGTAATCAATCTTATCTATCATGTTGAAGATAAAGAACTTAGTCGCTATGTTGGAGATTATGATGAGTTTGTAAAGATATATGAGGCCAAAAAACTTCAGGTAGAAGCAGCATATAAAAGACAACAACAAGAAATTTCTGATCTAGAAGATTTTGTTGCTAGAAATAAAGCGAGAGTTGCCACTAGAAATATGGCTATGTCTAGACAAAAGAAACTAGATAAGATGGACATAATAGAATTGACTCGTGAAAAACCAAAACCGCAGTTTAACTTTAAAGAAGGTAGGACAGCTGGTAAACTAATATTTGAAACTGAAGATTTGGTAATTGGTTATGATGAAGCTCTATCAAAACCCCTTAATCTAAGAATGGAAAGAGGAGAGAGGATAGCTTTAACTGGACCAAATGGACTAGGAAAGACTACTCTGATAAAGTCGGTACTTGGGCTTATAGAACCTTTTTCTGGTAAAGTAAATTTAGGAGATAATCTAGAGATAGGATATTTTGAACAAGAGATAAAAGAAAAGAATAATAACTCTTGTATAGAAGAGTTATGGACAGAATTTCCAGGATGGCAACAGTATGAAATTAGAGCAGCACTTGCAAAGTGTGGTCTTACTACAAATCATATCGAGTCTAAGGTTATGGTTTTAAGCGGTGGAGAGCAGGCAAAGGTTAGACTTTGTAAGATTTTAAATAGACAGACCAATATCCTTATACTAGATGAGCCTACAAATCATTTAGATGTGGATGCAAAAGAAGAGCTTAAAAGAGCTTTAAAAACTTATAAAGGCGGAATACTAATTATATCTCACGAACCTGAATTCTATAGAGATGTAGCCACTAAAATATGGAATTGTGAAGAGTGGTCTACTAAAATATTTTAAAAGAGGTGGGTAAAATGTGCACAACTATAGGTTTTAAATATAAAGAAGGATTTGTCTTTGGGAGAACACTTGAAATTGGAATAAAGATGGATAATAAGATACTATATGTTCCAGCTGGTAAAGAAGATTTTATAGAGGCAAAGGGACTTAAATTTCCCTCTAAATATGCTACGATAGGTACTAGCTTTTTTGATATAACATCATTTGGTGATGGTATAAATGAAATGGGACTTATGGGCTCTAATAACTTTCTTCCAGGATATGCAAGCTTTTCAAAGCATCCAGTCATTGGAAGGATAAGTATGACAATCTCTAATGCTTTTGATTATTTACTAACTAGATGTAAAGATGTAGATGAAGTAAGAGAGAGGGCAGAGAAGATTGTAATTTTAAATCATGGAGAGGATGAAGAAGATAAATCAACCAGTTCACATTTCTTTTTTATGGATGCTAATGGCAAGGGAATTGTATTAGAACCTCAAGAAGGAACATTAATAGCACATGATAATCCATATGGAGTCCTAACAAATTCTCCAGAATTCCCTTGGCATGTTACGAATTTAAAGAACTATATTAATTTAAGACCTCAAAATACTGAAAAAGGAAATTTCAATGGAGAAACCCTTTCAAAGCTGGGGGAGGGAACTGGGATGATAGGACTTCCTGGAGACTTTACTCCTCCATCTAGATTTGTAAGGGCGGCTTATTTTGTATCAAATACTCCTAAAGCTTTAGATAGAACATCAGCTATATTACAAGGTTTTCGTATATTATCACAATTTGATATACCAACTGGTTCTGTAATCGATCCGATAGAAAACCACGCAGATGAAACACTTTATACTTCCATTATGGATACTAAAAAATGTGCTTATTTTATAAAGTGTCATGACAATATAAGTATACAACCCTTTTATTTAGATGACTATAAAGATGCAAAAGATATAAAGACCATTAAGCTTAGAAAGGTAATGGACCTATAAAACTTAAGGAGAAAAACATGGACAAGATTCTGATAGGAGTTTTTTATTCTATACTGGCAGGTACTATTATTGCTACGCAAAATGTATTTTCTACGAGAATTAGTGAAAAGGTAGGTATGTGGGAAACCACAGCAGTTATCCATTTAATTGGGCTTATTTTTGCTATAATAATGGCATATATTCTTGGTGATGGCAGCTATAAAAGTGTTTTAGATGTTAATAAATTATATTTATTTGCAGGGGCTATAGGTGTTATTATAATCTTTAGTGTTACGATGGGAGTTTCAACACTAGGAGCTTCATTTGCCATATCTCTTATGGTTATATCTCAACTATCTTTTGCAGCTGTTATTGATACATTTGGGCTATTTGGAAGTGATAAGATTCCCTTTAGTCTTACAAAATTAATGGGAATAATAATTATGGTTATTGGAGTTATTGTTTTTAAATGGAAAGGTTAGAGAGTAAAAAGGTTGTCTTAGATTTTAAGACAACCTTTACTTATTTTAAATTACGACAACTTTTTTGTGATCTCACTAGCGTAAGTTATTAAGTCTTTTATAACATCTTCTTTAATCAATTCAAATTTTATAGTAGAGCTTGTAACACTTATAGTTCCTATTATCTCGTTTTTAAAAAATATTGGAGTCCCAGCGGAGACAGCACCGTATTCTACTTCTTCATATTCTAAAGAATATCCAGTTTTTCTTATTTTATCTAAGTTTTCTAACAGAGTTTCTCTATCTGTAATGGTATTTTCTGTATAGCGGGTAAACTCTAAACCATCAATGATTTTCATAGAATCCTCTTTATCTAAATAAGCAAGCATCAATTTCCCAGAGGCAGTAGCGTTTAAAGGAAGTGCTCTACCTACTATAGAACTAAGTGTGTAGTATGAGGTATCTGAACTGAGTTTATCTAAACAATAAACTTTTTCAGATTCAAATATATTTAAATGAGTTGTTAAATCGTATTTATGAGTTAACTTTTCTATATATTTGGCCGCTATATTTTTAATATTAAGTTTTTCTGAAGCTAAGCTACTTTTTATCAAGAGCCTAATACCCAAGGAATATTTACTTGTCTCAGAATCCTGTGTAAGATAATCATTAAAATATAGAGTATTTACAATACCGTATACGGTACTTTTATGTAAATTTACCTTTTTAGTGATTTCAGCTAAAGATAGTTCAGGATTATTATCATCAAAACAATCGAGTATGTCTATAGCTCTTTGGATGGATTGAATTAAATTACTTTTTGCAACATTTTTTTTCATTGAAGTCTGCTCCTTAAATCATATTTCTGCTTAAATATATTGTAATTAAAAACACATAATATAGCAAATAAAATTGTAGAAAAAAATTTTTAAAAATTGCTTGACACGGGTAAAGTAAAAATATATAATTATAATACGGCAATACGATATGGCGTGCGACAATGTAGAACGAAAGGAAGAGAGACAATGAAAAACAAACCTATTTGTTATGTACCAGGTAGAGAAATTCCAGAAGTGTTTAGTGGCGTTTCAAGTTTCTTAGGACTACCTGTGATAAAGACAAAAGAAGATTTAGAAAAAAGTGATATTGTAATAATGGGTGTACCTTGGGAAGGTGTCAATACAAACGGACCTTTTACAAGTGTTGAAATGGCTACTAAAACTATAAGAAAAGCTTCTGTAAGATATGGCGGATATCTTCCAGAGTATGATATTGATATATTTGATCATTTCTCAGGGGGAGACTATGGAGATGTTGCAATAAAAAATGGAGATTATGATTTTTCATTTAAAAGCATTAGAGAAGGGTACAAGAAAATTTTAGATGCAAACAAATTTCCAGTTGTATTTGGTGGAGATCATTCTATTTCTTATCCTTTAATAAGTGAATTTGCAAAAAAATATAATGGTAAAATCGGCGTTATACACTTTGATGCTCATATGGACAATATGGAAACTTATGGAGAGGAAAAGTATGCTAGATGTTCTCCATTTCACAGACTATATGAAGATGAAAATGTAAATCCTAAAAACATGGTTCATTTTGGTATAAGAGGACCAAGGAACAATCCAGATGGAATAAAAACAGCTAAGAAATTTGGTGCTCATGTTATAACTGGAATGGAAATTAAGCTAAATGGAGTATTAGAATCAATTAAAAAAGCTATTGAAATTGCAAGTGATGGAACAGATGCAATCTATGTAACTGTTTGCTCAGACATACTCGATGTAGCAAATAATCCAGGAGGGCCACCAGATCCATGTGGACTTACAAGTTTTGAACTTGCCATGGCATTGCATGAATGTGGAAAGGCAAAATGCGAAGCCTTTGACTTTGTAGAAATATATCCTCCACAAGATCCACAAAACGTTTCATCCCATGTTGCATCATGGATGACAATCTATTTATTATCAGGAGTAACAAAGAGAAAATTTAATCTGTAAAGAAAACTTGTAGCTAGAGTTATCTAGATAACTCTAGCTACAAAACTATTTATTATCAGAATTTAAAATCAGAAAAATTGGAGGAAAAGCTATGGAACAAAACAACAAAATGATTAAGAGAAAATATACGTGGAAAGATAAATTAAAAGCCATAGGTCCAGGTGCGATGATAACTGCATCCTTTATAGGTCCTGGAACAGTAACAACGGCAACTCGTGCAGGAGCAGGTTATGGATATGGTTTATTATGGACTGTATTATTTTCAATTATTGCAACGATTATACTCCAAGAGATGTCTGCAAAGCTTGGAATAATAACTAGAAGTGGACTTGGGGAAGCTATTGTTAGACAATTTGATGACCCTTTTGTTAAAAAAATAAGCATATTACTTGTTGGTGGAGCTATAACTCTTGGGTGTGCATCATATATCTCTGGAGACTTATCTGGAACGGCTCTTGGACTTTCAACAATTATAGGAATTAAATCAAATTTTATGGGGCCATTCATTGGTATAATAGTATTTTTTATGGTATATAAAGGCTCACCAAAATTTCTAGAAAAATTCTTAACTGCATTAGTTGTAGTAATGGCAGTTGTATTTTTTACTACAATGATTGTAGCAAAGCCAGATTTCAGTGAAATATTTTCAGGACTTGTACCGAGAATACCAAAGGGAGGTTTAATATATGTAATATCCCTTATAGGAACTACAGTTGTACCTTATAATTTCTTTATCCATGCTACAACAGCAAGGCAAACTTGGTCTTCCCCAGATGAATTAGAATTATCTAAATGGGATACATATGTATCTATATCCTTAGGTGGACTTATTACAGCTGCAATTCTAATTACTTCAGCTACCTTTATGAGAGGGGTAACAGTTAACTCAGCTGCAGATATGGCAATTCAATTAGAGCCTTTACTTGGATCTTGGGCAAAACTATTTATGGGTATAGGACTCTTTGCAGCAGGACTATCTTCTGCAATAGCAACTCCTCTTGGAGCATCATATACTTTGGCTGGGCTTTTAGGCTGGAAATATGATAATAGTGATAAGAGATTTAAAGCTGTAAATTTAGGAATTGTAGCAATTGGTGCTATAGTATCAGGATTGGGATTAAATCCTTTAACAGTAATACTTGTTGCACAAGCATTAAATGGAATAGTTTTACCGGTAATTGCAATTTACTTAGTTTATATAACATCAAGTAAAAAGCAACTGGGCAAATATAAAAATTCCCCTATACAAAAATGGTTAGGTGTAGCTGTAGCCACAATAACCATAGCACTAGGCGGAAACTCTTTAATAGATGCGATTAAATCTTTTATACAAATGTTTTAATTATATCCTGCTAATAAGATATTCGAATCATCTTATTGGCAGGATATTTTTATGATTTTATGAATTGTGATATAATGAATTTGCCCACTTTCCTTGATAAGTTAAAACTACATATTAGGAAAGCTTTAAAAACTTATTATAAAAAATAAAATTTACTGGAAGGAAGATATATATGAAAATAGGACTTGTTGCAGCTTTAATAAAAGATAATGATGTAGATCATCAATTATCAGTTATAGAGAGCTATCTAAAGAAGAACAAAGATTGTGAACTACTATGTTTTGGAGAAAGCTTTTTACAAGGATTTGATGCGCTTACCTGGGATTATGAAATAGATAAGAATATAGGACTAGATTTAAATAGTTCTGTGATAGGAATAGTAAAAGATTTAGCTAAGAAATATAGATGTGCACTATCATTTGGTTTTGTAGAAAAATATAAAGAAGATTTATATTGTACAAATCTAGTTATAGATAAAGATGGAAATATTGTGGATGTATTTAGAAGAGTATCAGAAGGTTGGAAGGTAACTAAAACTACTAGTCAATATAAAGAAGGAGATGGTTTTCATTCATTTGTACTAGATGGAATAAAGTTTTCAACGGCTATCTGTGGAGATCTTTGGTATGATGAAAATGTGGATGAGATGAATAGAGTTAATAAAGATATAATCCTTTGGCCTATGTATATAGATTTTTCTAAGAAGCGATGGGAGATTTCTGAAGAAGAACAATATATAGAAAGATCTTTTAAACTTGGTGTCCCAGCTTTAATGTATAATAGCTATAAAGAAGATCCAAAAGGTGCTAATGGCGGATGCTATGTGTTTAAAGATGGAGAATTAGTAGATTCATTAGAGATGGGTATTGAAGGCGTTTTAGAAGTAGATACTGATAAATTATTGCATCAAAACTAATAGATTAGAGTAGTATTAAAACTACTATAGAAGAGAATTAATATTAAGCATATCCAACTAAAGAGATATTTTAAATAATTATTAGGAGCTAATATGTCTATACCATATAGCTCCTATTTTTAATGAAAGGATTAATTGGAATTCTCTTTGTTTAAACAATTAGAGCAGGTTCCTATAAGAAGATGATGATAATCATCTATAATAGTGCCTTCTAGTTCTTTTGGAAGATTTATATTTATTTCCATTGTAATATCATAAATCTTAGAGCAAGTATCACATTTGAAATGACCATGACTTGATCTTACTAGTTCATATCTCATCTTGTTATCATGTAAATTAACAGATCTAACCAAACCTTTCTCAATAAATAATTTTAAGGAGTTATAAACTGTTGTCTTAGAAAGGGTGGGAAAAAGTTTTACTAAATCTATAAAAATTTCATCTACAGTAGGATGAATTTTATCTTTTGCTAAATAATCATATATTTTTATTCTAGTATAGGAGGGAGCAATCTCCTTATCTTTCAATATTTTAGTAATCTGTTCTTGAGTATTTATCATATCTACACCTCTCTATAAAAGTATTTATGGTAACTATTGACAAAAGTAGATTAATGAGCTATTATAATTGTAATGGATATAATATTGTAATCATTACATTTTTGTATCTAATATATATTATTATAATATATATTAGTCTATTAGTAAAGAAAATGTAATATATAAAATTATAGGAGGTAATTTTATGGAAGAAGATATTAAAATTGGTTGTGCAAGACCTGTATCACACAAAGAAAATGAAGAAAAAATAGTAGAAGAAGTAGTCGAAAAAAAGGAGGAAGTTCAAATGATAAGAGTAGGTAAACCGGCACCTTTATTTGAGGCGCAAGCATATAAAGATGGTAAGTTTATAAATGTAAAACTAGAGGATTATAAAGGTAAATGGGTAGTACTATGTTTTTATCCAGGAGATTTTACTTTTGTCTGAGCTACTGAAGTTTCAGCAGTTGCTGAAAAGTATGAAGATTTTCAAAAACTAGGAGTAGAAGTATTATCTGTTAGTGTAGATAGTGTGTTCGTTCACAAGATGTGGAACGATCAGGAACTTTCTAAGATGGTAAATAAAGATATTCCTTTTGCAATGTTATCAGATTCAAGTGGTGCAATAGGAACTCAGTATGGAGTTTATGATGAAGATGCTGGAGTAGAAAACAGAGGTAGATTTATAATAGATCCAGATGGTATAGTTCAAGCCTATGAAGTACTTACTCCACCAGTTGGAAGAAAACTATCAGAAACCTTAAGACAGGTTCAAGCATTCCAATTGGTTAGAGAAACTAAAGGCAACGAAGTTGCACCAGCAGGCTGGAAACCAGGTAAGAAAACATTAAAGCCAGGTCCAGACTTAGTAGGAAATGTATGGAAAGAGTGGAAAGTTAGTGAGGCTTTTGAAGACTAGTATAATTTGAATTAAAATTGTAAATTTGTTTGAAGATAAAGGTGCATCATAGTTAAATCCTATGATGCACCTTTAAAAAATTGATAATTTAGCTATAGAAACCATCTTTTTTCTCCTTGAGAATTTTTAACTCTTTGGGTGTTGATTTTCTACCCAAATCTTTATTTTGATAAGGATATCGGCCGAACTCTTCTAAAACTTCTCTATGAAGCTTTTCAAAATACATTAATTTTTCATCACCAAGTTCTTCATAATACTTATTTGCCCAGTCGTGAAGTTCTAAAGATTCAGAGTGCATAAAGGGTAAAAGTATAAAGTTTTTCTCAGCACTGGATAAATTATCATAATCTGGATGTCTGATAACTTCCTGAGCTAGTGCTATAGCCATTTTATCTTGAGTATATGTTCTTATATCATTTCTCCAAAGATTTCTCGAAAATTGATCTAGCACGATAATTTCTGCAAGTCTACCTTTTATTGTATCTCTCCAATTGACTAAAAGTCCTTCAGAGCCCTTTTTCCAGGTTTCTAAAAATCTCTTGCGAATCTTTTCATCAAATTCTTTATCTTCAGCAAAGTGAAGAGGTATATGATCAGGGTGAAACCAAAAGTCTAAAACATCTTTATAACTTATATTAGCCATTTAATCACTCCTTTATTAAATTAGTAGTAAATAGTAGTGCTAACCATATACCCAATAATTATAGATAGACAAAGATATTTGAAACTTTTTTAAATCTAATATTAAAAACTTAATCTGGAAGTAAAAAATTTAAAAATTTAAAAAAATTAAGCAATATATAAATTAATTTGTTCTTATCCTTTTTTTGGGGGTATATAAATATAGAGAGAAAGTATTTTATTGTAAAAGTAAATAGGAGGGATAGAAAATGAAAAAAGTTTTAGTTACCACAGATGGTTCTGACAATGCTAATAAGGCTTTACTTGAGGCTAAAAGAATGGCAACAGCTTTGGATGCAAATATTGACATATTATATGTAGTAAAGTATTTGGTTAAAAACTCTTATTTAAGGATAGAGCGTTACACACCAGAAGCAATTGAAGATTTAAAAAAAATGGGACAAGAAATCTTAGACGATTCATTAAAGTATTTTGATGACTTTAAAGGAGAAGTAAATACAAAGCTTAAAGCAGGAGATCCTGCAGAAGTAATAATAGAAGAGACAGAAAAAGAAGACTATGAACTAGTTGTTATGGGAAGTAGGGGACTTGGAACATTTTCAAGGACTATGTTAGGAAGCGTATCCCACAAAGTTTTAAATCATGTTGATACCAATGTATTAATAGTTAAATAGATTCATTTATATGATATTTTTAAAAGGATACCCACTTTATTATAGTGGGTATCCTTTTAAAAATGAAACTCATTGTTTAAAAAAATAGCTTGACAGATGAGTTTTTATAGTATATACTTATTTAGTTAGATTAATAGTTTTAAAATAAAAAATGCAATATTTTGTGTATCACTTATGTCTTAGAGGAATTAGATTATAATCATAAAATTTTAACATAAATTATTTAAATACAGGACTAATTAATAGCTAACTGCCATATAATGTATATGGTGGTTTTTTTAATAGAGAAAAATAGAAAGGAAGATAAAATTAATGGAAAATAGCATGATAATAGGACTTCTTGTGATGTTTTTAATAACAGCTTTTACAAATATCCTATCAACATTAAAGACAATATTTATGTCAAAGAATATTATGAATCCAGTTTATACTTTAGTGTTTATAGATGCAGTTATTTTTGCCACAATAGTAAGTAAAGTAACTAGTTCAGATGGAATGGCTTATACAATAGCATTTGGACTTGGTAAGTCAATGGGAGTGTATCTAGGTGGTAAGATTGAAAACAAACTAGCACTTGGAATATGCGAAGTGGATTTATTTTTAAATGATGGTATAAAAGCAAATGAGATAGCTCAAAGGATTAGAGAAACTGGATACACAGTCAACAATTTTCTAGTTGGTGGAAATAATGAGACCGAAAGACATCAAGTAGAAGTCGTTATAAACAGAAAAGAGATAAAAATCTTAGAAGAAATAATAAAAGATTTTGATGTAGAAAGCCCTACTTTAAAAATAAAGACTTTAAACAAAGTAAATGGTAAAATTACAACTACAAAATTAAAAGAAGCATAAATAGAGCTCCATATTTTTAAAAAACATAAAAACCTTAAAATCTTTAAAGGTTTTAAGGTTTTTATTTGTTTACAGTATATATACTTCTAGGTCTTGGCTAAACTCCATACTTACTTTTTTAAATTCGTCTATATTTCGAGTCATCTTTTTAATCTCTTCACTATAGATCTGTATATTGGCTGATGCTTCTTGTGAAGCGGCTGAATTTTCTTCTGCAATTGCAGCTAGTGATTCTATATTTTGAGAAATAGAATTCATATTATTTGCCTCAATATTGAGTTCGTTTATTAAGTTTGCTATAAGAAGATTTACCTTTTCTATAGAATTTATAGATACCATATTTTCATCAGTTATAGAATTTAGCTTAATATTTTCATTTTCAAGTACGTTATATTGATCTGAGATATCTAGTACAAGTGTATCTATATTTAAAATAAATGATTCTAAATTAGTATTGATGGTTTTAACCGCATCTTTAGAACCCTCGGCAAGTGTTCTTATTTCAGAAGCTACCACATCAAAACCTCTTCCATGCTCTCCGGCGCGAGCTGCTTCAATACTGGCATTTAAGGCTAATAGATTGGTCTGTTCTGCTATTTTTTCAACCGTATCTACTATACTTCGAACTTCCTTAGCTCTATTTTGTAAATCATTTCCCTTTGTCCTAACCCCAGAAAATTGCTCTAACACCCTGTTTAAACTATTAGAAGTAGATTTCAAATCTTTAAAACCTTTACTTATCGTCTCTACAGATAATTCTAATTCTATCTTACCTTTGTTTTCCCTTTCAACTACTCCATTTAAAGAAGTAATGGAATTATTTAAAGAAATAGCTATCTCTTCTGTTTCAAAGGCCTGACTAGTAGCACCTTCTGCTACTTGATCAACTACAGCAGACATATCATTTGAAGTCGCACTCATATTTTTAGATATTTGGGCAAATCTATCAGCAAATACATTTAACTCATCAGTAGTACCCTTATGACCTACAAAATCTGTCTTTATAGAGTCTTTGATTTCTCTAAGCTTCTCATTTATATCTTCAAAAAAGTCGTTTGTACTCATATTGTGAATCAAAGAAAAGTCCTTGTTTTTAAGTTCATCTAAATATAAATTGATATGTTTCAAAGGTCTAAACAATCCTTTACTAATAATAAATGGTATAATAGCAGAAAGAATTAAAACGCTAACTATAGAAGCACTCTCTGGTGCAAACCTAAATATAAGTGCACTTGGTAGTCCTACAAAGAGTAGTGATGATAGTGCTATTTTACCTTCCATATTATTTATAAAACCAAATGACAAAGCATTGTTAATCATGAACTTTTTTTGATAGTAAATTTCTTTTGGAAATGTAATTGCAAGTTTTAGAAAGTCATCTGTTCTCTCTAAAGTTTCTACCTTAACATCCTCTTTAAAATATTTAGCCGCTCCCTCTAACATCCCTTCAAAATAAGAAAACATTCCTCTAGGGGAAGAATAAGTCATATGTGCTGTGTACTTATCTACAGGTTTTATATCTAAGATAGGAGGCTTAGCTCCTTTTACTCTTTTAGTTACAACTACATGAATATCATACATGGCTTGAAGAAAAGAATACAAATTTTTATATCTAAAAAATGCAGGATATACCTTTGTATAAGTTATAACATTATGGTTTCCCATAGTTCTCCACATATAATCAGAACTTTTATCTAGTTTTTTTCCGATATATTCAAGTATCCCTATGGCTTCTTTATCCGGAATATCTTCAGAAGGTCTAAAAATCCTATCCTTATCAATACTATTATGAAGAAGTGATTCATTAGTCAAATCTTCTCCATAAAGTTCTCTGCAAGTTTCAACCCATGCTGAAACAATAGTGCCTTTCATAGTTTCCAACTCCTTATTTATAAACATACCTTGAATTATAACTATCGGTATAAATATGGAAATGTTAAACAATTAATATAGTTCTAAGCAGTTAAATTTTTTTATAGTTATATTAAAAAAAGTCTTGAATCCATTAAATTTATAATGAATCCAAGACCTTCTATTATTTATCTAAATTATTCTTTTTAATAATAGCTTTTGCTCCTAAAAAGGATAGAAGAAGTAAAAGCCAACTTCTTTTATTTTTGCCATTTTTTCTTCCAAACATATTTATCACCTCTTTCCTTTTTATCTTCTAGTAACAGCCTTTACTATAGCTATAAGAATTATAGAACCTAAAAATGCTACAAATAGAGAATATAAATTCAATCCATCTACTCCTGCTTTATTAAAGAAGTTCATTATAAATCCACCGATTAAAGCTCCTATTATACCTACTACTATATTTGCAATAGCACCCATAGATTCATCTGTATGCATCATCTTGCTAGCTAACCATCCTGATAGTGCTCCTAAAATAATCCAAGCAATTATACCCATAATAAACCCTCCTTGTAAATATATTATAATATCTAATTTGTCTCTATTATATATTACTTATACCCCATATTAGAAAAATAAGCATAAATATTAAAAAAATTAAAATAAACCTTTACAATCTAAAACTACTATGGTAAGATAATAAGTGACCAAGGTAGTATAGTAAAGCGACGATAAGAAATAGTAAATATAATAATATTTTCAAGAGAGTGCAAGAGGTGGTGAGATTGCATATTTATTATATATTGAACACATCTTTGAGCAAATTGGCGAAAAAAGTAACCAGTTTCGGATCTCTCGCACCCGTTATAGTGCAAAGGTATGATAGTACCTTATGAGTTTGATATGCGTGAGTGTATCATTAAAAAGAGGTGGAACCACGTGATTAATATCTCGTCCTCTAGCTAAGCTAGATGACGAGATTTTTTAGTTTAAATAAAAAAAGAGGAGATGGTTAATGTGAAAAAGATTATAAAGGTAATAGGAATAATATTAGTTTTATTTTTATCAATAAATTTATTATCAGCTTGTAGTAAAGACAGCCCAGCTAGCACAAAAAAGGGTGAAAACCTTTTAGAAGAAATACAGAATAGAGGATATATGGAAGTTGCAACTGAACCATCTTTTGCGCCAAATGAGTTTATAGATCCAAGTAAAAAAGGTGATGAGCAGTATGTAGGAAGCGATATAGAGCTTGCAAAGTATATTGCCGATAAACTAGGAGTTAAGCTTAAAATAGTTCCTCTAGAGTTTACTGCAGTACTTGGTAGTGTAACAGAAGGAAAATATGATATGGCAATTTCCGCCCTAGCATATACTCCGTTAAGAGCTGAAGCTATGAACTTATCTAAAGCATATGAATTTACAGATGATGAAGAAGGTCACGGATTACTTATAAGAAAAGAAGATAAAGACAAAATAAAAGGAGTAGAAGATATAGCTGATAAAGTCATAGTAGGACAAAGTGGTTCACTTCAAGAAATGTTTATAAATGAACAAATTCCAAAATATAAAGAATTTAAGAGAGTATCTGCTACAACGGATGGTTTTCTATCTGTTCAAGAAAATAAAGCAGATGTATGTGCAACTCAAGTTGCTACAGCTAGACTTTATATAGATGCCAATCCAAATAGTAATCTGATGGTAGTAGAAGGCTTTAAATTTGAAGAAAAACCAGAAACCTCTGGAACAAGAATAGGAGTTCCAAAGGGCGAAGAAGAGTTAACTGCAAAAATAAATGAAATAATAGATGAAGTAGTAGATAAAGGATTATACGAAGAGTGGAGAAAAGAATATGAGCAATACGCTAAAAAATTAGGACTTTAGGGAGTGTTAAAGTATGGTAGAGACAGTTATAGATTTATGGACAAAATATGATTACGTTTATATAAATGGTTTACTAGGTACGATATATCTTGCAGCAATCACAGTGTTTATAGCTACAATAATTGGAACAGTAATAGCAATTATGAAATTATCAGAAATAAAGATATTTGATTTTATAACTGCTCTATATATAGGTGTTCTAAGGGGAACGCCTATATTATTGCAACTTTATTTCTTTTGGCTAGTTCTACCTAAGATTACACCTTTTGAACTTAGTGATACAGTTTGCATTGTGATTGCACTTATAGTAAATGCAAGTGCATATGTAGCTGAAATCATAAGAGCAGGAATACAAGCAGTTGATAAAGGACAAACAGAAGCTGCTAAAAGCTTAGGTCTTAGTGATGCAAATACAATGAAAAAGATAATCTTACCTCAAGCTATAAAAAACATACTTCCAGCACTAGGAAATGAATATATAACAATGATAAAACAGACATCTCTTGCTTCAGTCTTTTTTGTGGGAGAGCTTATGACATCATATAAAACTGTACAATCAGCAACCTTTTTAGCAGTTCCATCTCTTGTAATAGTAGGAATTATATATCTTATAATTACTACGATATTAAGCAAAGGACTTAATATATTTGAAAGAAGGTTGAGACTAAATGACATGTAAAAAAATTTTCGAGGTAAAAGATTTAAGTAAATCCTTTGGCAAACTAGAGGTGCTTAAAAATATAAATGAAAGCATATACGAAGCTGAAGTAGTCTGCATAATAGGACCATCTGGTAGTGGAAAAAGTACATTTCTGAGATGTTTAAATTTACTTGAAAAACCTACGAGCGGAAAAGTCTTTTTTGAAGACGTAGATATATCAGATAAATCTATAAAGATAAATAAATATCGTCAAAAGATAGGTATGGTCTTTCAGTCTTTTAATGTATTCCCACATCTAACCGTTTTAGAAAATATAACACTTACTCCAGTTCTAGAAAAAAAGGTCTCAAAAGAAGATGCGAAAAATGATGCCTTTGAACTTTTAAAAAGAGTAGGTTTATTTGACAAGAGGGATGAATACCCGACTCGATTATCTGGAGGACAAAAGCAAAGACTTGCAATAGTAAGAGCACTTGCCATGAAACCTGATGTAATGTTATTTGATGAACCAACAAGTGCACTAGATCCTGAAATGGTAAAAGAAGTATTGGAAGTTATCAAAGATTTAGCAAAATCTAATATGACGATAGTAATAGTAACCCATGAAATGGGATTTGCTAGAGAAGTTAGTGATAGAATACTATTTATGGATGAAGGAATTATAGCAGAACAAGGAACTCCAAGCGAAATATTTGATAATCCTCAAAATGAAAGAACAATTGAATTTCTAGGTAAAGTTCTATAATAAAAAATAGCCTTTAAAGGCTATTTTTTATTTATCTAAGTCCTTGACCTTGATGTTCTAATTCACTTACAGGAACTGTTTTCTTTTCTCCTGTATCCATAACTGAAACTAGAGCTTCTCCACTTGATTCATTTACATGCTCAAGCCAAACTAATTGACCATTATGTGTTACTTTTTGATTTTTATCACCATGAAGTACTTTTTTTGCTTTAGATTCTTTCACAAAATCTCCTCCTAAAGTTTTTTCACTTCTCTTTTAGTATGAGTAAAAGAAAGATTTATATTCTTACAAAAAATTACTTTAAAGTTAAAATAAATTTTAAAAACAATCAATAACAATAAAACGTATGTTTGAATTAATAGGGTCTTTATGGTATAATTTTCTAAAAGGCATAAGGGGTTGAAAAGATGGATAAACTTAAAAAACTTGAGATACTATCTGATGCTGCAAAGTATGATGTATCTTGTTCTTCAAGTGGAAGCAATAGGAAAAATAAGAAAGATGGACTTGGAAATACAAGTACAGCTGGAATATGTCATAGTTGGTCAGATGATGGAAGATGTATATCACTTTTGAAAATCCTACTTACCAACTATTGTGTTTATGACTGCGTATATTGTGTAAATAGAAGCTCAAATGATCTTCCAAGAGCTATATTTACACCAGAAGAGGTAGTAGACTTAACTATAAACTTCTATAAGAGAAACTATATAGAGGGACTTTTTTTAAGTTCTGCCGTATTTAAGAGTCCAGATTATACAATGGAACTTATTTTAAAAGTTGTAAAGACACTTAGAGAAAAAGAAAACTTTAACGGTTATATCCATACTAAAACTATACCTGGTGCTGATGATCTCCTAGTAGAAGAAGTAGGCAGATATGTAGATAGAATGAGCGTAAACATAGAACTGCCTTCTGAAAATGGACTAAAACTACTTGCTCCTAAAAAGACAAAAAAAGATATATTAAAACCAATGGGCTTTATCCATAATAATATATTACAAACTAAAGAAGATAAAAAGATTTTCAAAGCCACTCCAAACTTTGTCCCAGCAGGACAGACAACTCAAATGATAGTGGGTGCAACAGAGGATAATGATTTAAATATACTAAACTTATCAGAGAGTCTATATAAAACTCTCAACTTAAAGAGGGTATATTATTCAGCATTTATACCAGTTTCTACAAACCCCAAACTTCCAGTTATAAATTCACCTCCATTAGTTCGAGAAAATAGAATATATCAAGCAGATTGGTTGCTTAGATTTTATAACTTTGAAGCTAAAGAATTACTAGATGAAAGAAATCCTAATTTTGACCTAGAACTAGACCCTAAATGCAACTGGGCACTTAGAAACATCCACCTCTTCCCAGTAGAAATAAATAAAGCAGATTACAAAACTCTCCTAAGAGTACCTGGAATAGGGGTAAGATCTGCAAAGCGGATAATATCCGCTAGAAACTTTACCACTCTAGACTTTTTTGATTTAAAAAAACTGGGAATAGTATTAAAAAGAGCGCAGCACTTTATAACCTGTAAAGGAAAGTACTTTGGATTTAACGATATAAATCCAGAGATAATAAGAAGTCAAATAATAACTCCTTATAAAAATGGAAAAGATACAAGACAAATTTCAATGTTTGATAATGTTAGCTTTGAAGATAAATGGATGGAGATAGGGGGCGAGATTTAGTGATTTCCTATATATATGATGGAAGCTTTGATGGACTTTTGACTTCTATCTATGAAGCATTTTATGCTAAAGAAAAGCCAACAGATATAATTAGAGAAGAAGACTTTAGGGAAAACTTTTTGGTAGAAAAGGGATACATAAAAACTGATTCAGAAAAAGCAAGAAAAGTTTATAGCGCTATAGAAAACAAGATATCCCCGGAAAGCCTTAGAAGAGTTTTTTATGCATATCTCTCTGAGCTTCCTGACTCTGGTATGATAATACTTAGATATCTTCAAGTAGGGTTTAAGATAGGTTCAGATGTAGATTTAAATCTAGCAAATGAAGATGTTTTAAACATGGATAAGATATCAAGACTGGTAGGAAAAGAAAGACATAGAATAACTGGGATTTTAAGATTTAAAAAGATAAAAGAGGAAATTCTCTACGCTAGAGTAGAACCAGATCACAATATAATAGCTCTGGTAGCTCCTCATTTTAAAGAAAGGTTAAAAGGGGAAAATTTTATAATTCACGACACCAAAAGAGAGATAGGAGTTTTTTACAATAAAAAGGAATGGATAGTAAAAGATATAGAAAGACTAGACCCATTCTTAGTAAAAGATAGTGAGGAAATCTATGAAGATCTTTGGAGAACTTACTTTAAAGCTATATCAATTCAAACAAAGACAAACCCAAAACTTCAAAAGAGAAATATGCCAATGAGATATTGGAAATATTTGACCGAGAAAAATATATAAAGTCAGTGATATATTAAAGAGAAAACAAATCATATTTATGATAATATAGATTTAAAGAGGGAGAAAAAATCTTAATGGAGGTATAAAGATGATTAAGAAAAAAGTTGATAAAATATCTTCTAAGTCTTTAATTTTATTTTTAATAGTATCCATCTTAGGGACTAGTTTTTTAATAGGATGCGACATTGAGAAAGAAGAAAACTTAATTGACAAACTATATAAAAACAAAACAGAATATGTGGGGGATAATTCTAAAGTAGGAAATATAATATCAAACTTAAAGTTTGAAAAAGGTTATGAATATAAGTCAATGAAAATATCATCAGATGAGAAACCCTATTCATTAATATTAAATTTTGAACTATCACAAAAAGAGGATTTAACTACCGATAAGATTACAAGTCAAAGTGCTATACTATTTTCACTAATAGATAATTTAGATGAAATAGTTTATGTGCCTGTAAACAGTAATGCAGAAGGAATTCTTCCAGTAGATAGAAACTATATAGATAGTTTTACTACATCTGTTATAGGAATGACTACAAAAGAACTTGGAAAGAGTAAGGGGAAGTTTAAAGAGTTAGTAGAGTTTTATGAAGAATATATTAGAAAAGACAAAGTGCTTATACCATAAGATCCTAGGGACAAAACTAAGTTAAAACCTACAAAACATGAAAAGGTTAATAATCTTGACCGAATTATTATGTCTACAAAAGAACACTCAGTCAATCCAAAAGGATTAACTTTACTTTTTTTAAGTAAATCCTATAATGAAGTTATATATGGAGAAAGTTTTATTTTAGAAAAAAAGATAGATGGAATATGGTATGAGTATCCAATAGTAATAGATGGTGAATATGGATTTAAAGATATTGGATATGAACTACCACCTGGAGAAGAAAGAGAATTTAAAGTTGACTGGCAATGGCTTTATGGAGAACTTGAGCCAGGTGAATATCGTATCATAAAAGACATATCGAATCTGGAAGATAGTGGAGATTATAAAACATACTATTTAGCAGCAGAATTTGAGATTGAGTAATCAAAGTTATAAAATATAAAACATTATTAAAAAGCCAATAAATTAATTTTTATTAATCTATTGGCTTTTTAAATAGATATGTTATATAAATAAGGATTATTAGCATATAAGCATACAATATAAATTTATAAATGATAAAAACAATTAAGTTTACTGTTTGTATTATGTATTTATAGGATATAATGGATAATATATATAAAAGAGGTGTTAAAATGAAATATTTTCATAAAATGTTTTATAATATAAAAGGAATAGAAGAACGTAAAGAGATATCAACAAATAGATATAATTATGAGAGTACTATAAAGACAGGATTAGAAATAAAACCTATAAATCAAGATGACATATTTGAATTATTTTATGTCCCTACTAATTTAACTATGAATTTGATAAGTAAATTAACCAAAAACGATAATATACTCGAAGAAAGTTATCTAATACTTCCTGAAGTTGCAAAGCAAAGATTTCTTGCGGATATAATTATAAGTGAAGAATTATATAGTACCAATGAATTAGAAGGTGTAAAGAGTACGCGTGAAGAAATAGTAGAAACTACCAGGACTATAATGTCTGAGAAAAACAAAAAGTCTAATTTAAGATTTGGGAGTGTTATTAACTCTTATCTTAAATTAATTATGGGAGATTTAAAAAGACCAGAAAAAGTTAAAGATTATAGAAAAATTTATGATGAAATAACATCTGGAGCTGTATCAAAGAATGACTTGCCAGATGGGGAACTATTTAGAAAAGATATAACCTATGTAAGAAAAGGACTTAAAGAAATACATAGAGGCTTAACTTCAGGAGAAAAGACAGAAGAGCTTATAATAGAAAAAATTAAAGAGCTAATTGCCTTTATGGATATAGATAATGAAAAATGTCATCATCTTATAAAAATAGCCATAGCACATTATTATTTTGGATATTTGCATCCATATTATGATGGAAATGGAAGAACAAGTAGATTTATAAGTAGTATCTATTTAGAGGAAGAATACTCTCTATTAACGGCGATGTCACTATCTAGAGGATGTAATATGGGAAGAAAAAAATATCTAGAAGCCTTTGATATTACAAATAAAATAGTATCTAGAGGAGAAATGAATTTCTTTGTAGATACATTTTTAGGACTTATAATAGAAGGACAAGAAATGTTATTGCTGGACTTAAATGAGAAAATAGAGTTGTTAGATATGGCTTTTGAAAAAATAAATAATGATGAGAGATTAGTTGATAATGATGAAATAAATATGGTTTTTATTCTTGCACAAGAGCTTTATTTTACAAATGATAAACAAAAAGGGCTAAGTATTAAAGACTTCGAAGTAAATGTTGGATATACAGCAGCTACTATAAGAAAAAAACTTAAAACTGTAGAAGAAAAGGGTATAATTAAAAAAATAAAAGATAAGCCTATAAGATATATAATTTCAAGTGATTATTTAGAAAGCAAAATATAAATAAAAAGTTAAATATAAATAACATTAAAAGAGTTATTAAAAGATGCCAGCGAAGATGAATTTTAAACAAAAACATACTAATCAGATTAAATAAAAGGAGATGAAACCATGTCAAAACAAATAATTCTCTTTTACTCATTCGAAGGAAGTACTAAGATGGTCGCACAATATCTATCAAAAGAATTGAACATTCCATGTGAAGAGATAAAACCTATAAAAGACTTAAAATCCAAAGGATTTAGTAAATACTTACTTGGTAGTGGGGAGGTTATCATGAAAAAGAAACCCCATCTCCATTCTATTAAATCAAACCTAGATGAATATGATACTATTTTCATTGGTAGTCCTATTTGGGCTGGGAGTTTTACTCCAGCTATTAGAACTCTTTTGGAAACTGGTATATTAAAAGATAAAAATATAGCTTTCTTTTATACTAGTCTTGGTGGGCCTGGAAAAGCTGAGAGTAAGATAAAAGATTCAGTAAAAATAAACAATAAACTTCTATCTTCATATGGACTAGTCAATGTTAAAAATGAGTTTGAAGGGGTAAAGGCTGGAGTATTAGAGTGGGCTAAGAGCTTAGAAAATAAATAAAAAGGTGTGTCTAGACACACCTTTTTATTCTACTTTAAATTGACCTATAAGACTAGTTAACTCCTTTGACATCCTATTTAAGTCTTCTATACTCCCTACAACTTCTTCTATAGCAGCCGTTTGTTCTTCAGTAGAGGCGCTAATTTGTTCAGTTGCAGCTGAAGACTCTTGTGTGATAGAAGATATGTTTTCAATGGAAACTAAGGTGTTTTCCTTGGTCTTACTTACCTCTATAAGATCATCATTTAATTCATTTATTCTAGAAATGGAGTTTTCTACAGAACTTTTTAAATCATAAAAAACATCTTCAGTTTTAGCTAAAGTGATACTCGCATTTTCTATAGATTTACTTGTTAAATTTGCATTTATTGATGTATCTCCTATAACTGACTGTATTTCTTCTATTATATTTTGTATTTCTCCTGTAGAATTATTGGTATCTTCAGATAGTCTTCTTATCTCATCGGCAACTACAGCAAATCCACGACCGTGTTCTCCTGCACGAGCAGCCTCTATCGTAGCGTTTAGGGAAAGAAGATTTATTTGCTCTGATATGTTTTGTATAGTCTTTAATATAGATTCTATCATTGTAGACTTATCAGAAAGATCTGAGACGCTTTGGGATACTTTACTAGATGCAGTTTCATTTTCATCTAGCTTTTCTTTAAGTTCTACTAAAGTTTTAAGTCCATCTTCACTTTTTTGATTCATTTCACCAGAACTTGTCATTACACTAGTTAAAGTATTTGTCATAGTTTTTACTTTTGAAGATAAAAGATTGGTAAGTTGTAGAGCGTTATTTGCATCTTGGGCTTGACTACTTGAGCCTTCAGCTATCTCACCAATACTCTTAGCAACTTCCTCACTTGCTGCACCTATGCCTCGTGCATTGTCGTTCATAGTAGAAGAAGAATGGTCTAAAGTATTGGATAAATTTATGATGTTAAATACTAAATTTCTTATATTTACTATCATACTATTAAAGCTTCTTGCCAAATCTCCAAATTCATCCTTAGATTTTTCTGGAATTTGAACAGTTAAGTTTCCCTTTTCCATTTCTCCTACAGCTTCCATGACACGTTTTATAGGGTTTAAGGCAAACTTTGTAACTATTATATAGAGAGAACTTATAGATATCGCTAAACAAATAACGGTAACTATAATAAGTAGATATAAGATTGACTTTTTAAGAACGTTTAAATCAGTAAGAGATTCGGTTATAGCTATTATGGTTTTTCCTATAGTTTTAAATACAACTATCTTCTCCACACCTTCAAAACTATATCTTAGATATCCGTTCTCCTTTTTAACTATATAATCTATAAAGTCTTCTTTTACCCGTGTTCCCTCTACGTTGACATTAGGATGAACTAAAGTCTTACCGCTTCCCTTTTCTAAAATAAAAGCATAGCCATCTTTTCCAAACTTCATATCTCTTATATATTTATCTATTTTAAGTTGATCATCTATTTGTTCTACCTTTTTAGGATCCAATCCAATTTGAATAAGACCAGGTGCATCTATTCTTCTTACTGCAATATATTGATAGAGAATCCTATCTGAACCTCTAACTTTAGGATCTTGAATCATTGTATTTTTGTTGCCACTTATTACTTCTAAAAAAGATTTAGATTGTTCACTACTTGCCATATCATAACCTATAAAGTTATCTACTGTAGAGTGAGTGATAAATCCATCTCCATTTACAACATTGATTTCATCTAACATAAGTTGTTTTGAGAGTTCATTTAAATTCTCGTTATTTAAAATATTAGGATCTTTATCTATAGATAACGCTATGCTATTTGCAACAGGCAAGTAAGATGATCCTAGTTCTCTTTTTATATCTTTTTCTAGATCAAGCTGATTATCAATAATCATTTCTACAAGTTGTAGCTGTTTTTGTGATTCTCCAATTATCTGTTTTTCAAAAGAAGATTCCACATTAAAATACATAATTACTCCCAATATAGACATCGAGAGAAAAACAATAAAAGATATTGGAATAATTAATTTGTTTCTAAAATTCACCTCTATTCCTCCTTCAATTGTGATTGTATATTTGTCAAATAGAATATATAATATTCAATAAAGAAAGAGAATGTGCCAAATTTACTAAAATAATACAAATGCCTAGTATAAATCACAAAACATCAATTTAGGAGGAATTCTACTTATGAGAGTATCATTTTTAAATATAATATATATTATATTAGCATTTGTTTTTCTAGGATTAGGATTTATAGGGATATTTCTTCCTGTACTTCCTACCACTCCTTTTTTACTTTTAGCTTCATTCTTCTTTGCTAAAGGATCTCCGAAGTTTAATAAATGGTTTATATCAACAAAAATTTATAAAAACCATCTAGAAGAATTTAAAAGAACAAGATCTATGACTCTAAGGAAAAAGTTGTTAATAGTTATACCTGTGTCAATTATGTTAATTACAACTGCTATTTTAATGAACAATATGTATTTAAGACTTCTTATACTTTTTTTAATAATGTTTATCTATTATTATTTTTCTTTTAGGATAAATACTCTTAGTGAATAAAATGATTATCTTTTAAATAGATAAAATTTTATAAATTTCAATAATAATCCTTTATTTGGGTATTAAAATATCGACTGAATATTTAAAGAATATATCTTAAAATATAGGAGGCCTAAAGATGAAAGATAAAAAGGATAATAAACCTAAAATGGATAAGAAACAAGAGCAGCTTGAAAAATTTAAAGTTCGAGATGAAGGTGAAACACTAACTACAAACACTGGTATGAAAGTAACGGAAGATGAAAAATCTTTAACGGCTGGAAGAAGGGGGCCAACTTTACTTGAAGATTTTCATTACAGAGAAAAAATGATGCATTTTGATCATGAAAGGATCCCAGAGAGAGTAGTACATGCAAGAGGACACGGAGCACATGGAACCTTTACTTGTACCAAATCAATGAAAGAATTTACAAAAGCTATAATATTTTCTGAAGAAGGAAAAGAGACACCCCTTTTTATGAGATTTTCTCCTGTAGCAGGAAACAAAGGATCATCAGATACTGTAAGAGATGTAAGAGGTTTTGCTATGAAGTTTTACACAGAAGAGGGTAACTATGATTTAGTTGGAAATAACATGCCTGTATTTTTTATTCAAGATGGTATTAAATTTCCTGATTTTATACATGCAGTTAAAATGGAACCTCATCACGATATGCCCCAAGCCTCATCTGCCCATGACACTTTTTGGGACTTTATATCCCAAAACCATGAAACAGCTCATATGCTAATGTGGGCTATGTCAGATAGAGGAATACCAAGATCTACTAATATGATGGAAGGATTTGGAGTGCACACATTTAGATGGATAAACGAAGATGGGAAATCTCATTTTATAAAATATCACTTTAAACCAGTTCTTGGAACGCACTCCCTAGTGTGGGATGAAGCTCAAAAGATATCAGGAAAAGACCCAGATTTTCATAGAAGAGATTTATGGGATTCTATAGAAAAAGGGAATTATCCTAAGTGGGAAGTTGGAGTTCAACTTATACCTGAAAAAGATGAATTTAAGTATGGAATAGATCTTCTTGACCCTACAAAACTTATACCTGAAGAAATGGTTCCAATTACAATAATAGGTAAGATAGAGTTAAATAAAAACCCTGATAACTTTTTTGCAGAAACTGAGCAAGTGGCATTTCATCCAGGACATATTATTCCGGGAATAGATTTTACAAATGATCCTCTACTCCAAACTAGGTTATTTTCATACCTAGATACTCAATTATCTAGACTTGGAGGACCAAACTTTAATGAGATACCAATAAATAGACCTATAGCTCCTGTATATAACAATCAAAGGGATGGAATGCATAGGATGACAATAAATACTGGACAAGTAAGTTATCATAAAAACTTCTTAAAAGGTAACGATCCTCATGAGTCAGATGATGAACATGATTATAGACATTTAGCTCAAAAGGTAGAAGGCTACAAGACAAGAGAGAGAAGTGAGAGCTTTGATGATCACTTTAGCCAGGCTATAATGTTCTATAACTCTATGAGTGAAGTAGAAAAACAGCATATTAAAGATGCCATATCTTTTGAGTTAAATAAATGTGAATCAGAAGAAGTAAGGCAAAACACAGTTAATATGATAGCAAATATAGATAGAGATTTAGCTAAACATGTTGCAGAAAAGCTAGATTGCAAAGTCCCAAATGTTGATGTAAAAAAACCGGAATATATTTCACCAGCTTTAAGTCAAATGAACACAAAATTTACAGCCAAAGGAAGAAAGGCTCTTATATTGTTATCTGATTCTTCTTATGAAAAAGATGCAGAAAACATAATAGATATATTAAAAAAAGAAGGATGTGACGCTGAAATATCTATGCCTAAGATTTCAGATGGTAATAAGCTAAAGGTTGATTGGGCAGTGGATACACCGGATTCTGTTCTTTATGATAGTATAGTTGTCATGTCTGATAAAAATCCCGATCCAATGTTTAAGAAAAAGGCAACTGACTTTTTAAATGATGCTTTTAGTCATTATAAAACAATAGCTCCATTAGGAGATTCAATAAATTGGATGGAGAATTGGAAAACGAAAGAACCTGGTGTTTTAAATAAAGATAGCTTAGATAATATTGCTAAAGAAATAGCCAAACATAGACATTGGGATAGAAAGATAGTTAAGTAGAACCTTTTTAACATGATTAATAACCTTTAGGGAAGCTATCTATATAGGCTTCCCTAAAGGTTATTAATCTACTTAGTAATTAAAAGATGATAAAGGTAAACATTATATATCGAAAGGAAGATTTTATGAAAGCAGCAGTATTTGATTTTGATGGTACGCTTGCAGACTCTATGGAGTTTTGGGAAAATCTCGCTAAAAACTATTTAGAATCTATAGAAATTAAAGCAGAAGATGATTTAAATAAGGCTTTAGAAAAGCTTACACTTGATGAAGGAATTTCCTATATGAAGGAGAGATATAGTATTAAAAAAGATAACAATACTATAAAAGATGAGATGGACAATTTATTACTTAACTATTATAAAAACAAGGTACAATTAAAGCCATATGTAATAGAATTTCTAGATAGATTAAAAACAAAAGAAACTAGAATAGCAATAGCTAGTGTAACAGATGAAAAACTTATACAAAGTGTTTTAAATAGATATGATATTTTAGATTATTTTGAGTTTATACAGACCTGTGAAAATACTGGACTTAGTAAAAACGATGAGATGTTTTTTAAAGTTTTATATAAAAATCTGAATTTAGAACCAGGCGAGATATTCCTATTTGAAGACTCTCTATTTTCTATGAGAGTAGCTAAAAGGGTAGGATTAAATATTGTAGGTGTAGAAGATTCTGTTGCATTTAAAGATTTAGATAAAATACTAGAAGTTTCAGATTTTTATATTAAAGATTTTAAGGAAGCGATAGATGTATTGACAATATAGACTTTGTTCTATATAATTAGATTTAATATTATGAAAATGGGAGCTGAGAGAAACTCGGCTGAGAGGAACTTTTATCTAAGTTCGACCATATAACCTGATTTAGGTAATGCTAACGTAGGGAACATACAAGAGATTAAAGTATGAGACTTGCCATGGCAAGTCTTTTTTATTTAAAAAATAATAGCTTGGGGGAACTTTTATGGACATGAAAATACTTAAGAATTTAAAAAAAGGTTCACTTGTTCACTGCATCACAAATTATGTAACTGTAAATGATGTTGCAAATGTTATATTGGCATCTGGGGGATCTCCAATAATGGCAGATGGAATAGAAGAGGTCTCTGAGATTATAGAGATATGTAATTCACTCGTTATCAATATAGGAACTTTAAATCCTAGAGTTATTAAATCAATGCTTGAAGCTGGTAAAACTGCCAATAAAATAAATAAACCAGTTGTGCTTGATCCAGTTGCAATAGGTGCTTCTAATTTCAGAACAGAAACATGTTTAAATTTACTAAAGGAAGTAAGGTATTCAGTAATTAGAGGTAATGCATCAGAGATAAAGGCCATCTTAGATGGAAATAAGACATCTGGTGGGGTAGATGTAAGCGTAGAAGATATAATAAACGAATCAAATTTAGAAGAATATATAAAAGTTGCAAAGAAAGTAAGTGAAATCTATAAATCAGTGGTAGTTATTACAGGACCAATTGATATAGTAACAGATAGTAAAAAGACATACATTGTAAGAAATGGGCATGAAAATATGGAAAAGATAACGGGAACAGGGTGTATGTTAGCAGGACTTATAGGTGCATTTGTAGGTGCAAATCCAACAAATATATTAGTAAGTACCACAATGGCAGTTGGAATGATGGGACTTAGTGGAGAACTTGCAAATAAAAAGATGATAAAAGAAGATGTTGGAACCAGTTCTCTTAGAATGTTTTTAATAGATTATATAAGTAAATTAGATGAAGAAGGTTTAAAGGAGGGTTTAAAAATTGAAACTTACAAATAATGATCTTTTACTTTATTTGGTTACAGATAGAAATTGGCTTGGAGAAAATAAGTTAGAAGAAGTAGTAGAGGAAGCTATAAACAATGGAGTTACTTTTGTACAACTTAGAGAAAAAGATCTCAAATTTGAAGAATTTAAAAACATAGCTTTAGATATAAAAAAAGTTACAGATAGGTATAAAATTCCCTTTGTTATAAATGACAATATAGAGGTAGCTATTGAAGTGGATACTGATGGAGTTCATATCGGACAAGATGATATAGAAGTAGAAGAAGCTAGAAGATTACTTGGAGAAGGTAAGATACTAGGAGTTTCAGCTGGAACGATGGAAGAAGCACTAGATGCAGAAAAAAACGGTGCAGACTATATTGGTGTGGGAGCAGTTTTTCCGACCGATTCAAAGTCAAATGCTGTAAGTGTAAATTTAAAAGAGTTAAAAGAGATCAAAGAAACGGTAAAAATCCCTGTTGTTGCAATAGGTGGAATAAGTGATGAAAATCTTCATCTACTAGAGGAAAGCAAAGTAGATGGTATAGCTGTAATATCGGCAATACTAGCTAAAGAAGATATAGGAAAGGCTACGAGAGATTTAAATAAACTTGTAAAGAAATACTTAGGGGGAAAATAGATGAAAAAGTTACTAACTATAGCAGGGTCTGATTGTAGTGGTGGAGCGGGTATCCAAGCGGACTTAAAGACTTTTGCTGCACATAAAACATATGGAATGAGTGTTATAACTTCTTTAACTGCCCAAAATACTATGGGAGTAACTGATGTAGTAGACTTATCTCCAGAATTTGTAGGAAAGCAACTTGATGCAGTTTTTAGTGATATATATCCAGATGCTATTAAAATAGGAATGGTTTCTAATGAAAGTATAATTAAAGTAATAGCTAGGAAGTTAAGAGAGTATGGTGCGAAAAATATTGTTGTAGACCCAGTGATGGTTGCAACTAGTGGAAGTGTACTAATGGATTCAAAAGCAAATAATACTTTAATAAATGAACTCCTTCCCCTAGCAGATATAATTACCCCAAATATGCAAGAAGCTAGTGTTTTAAGTGGTATAGAGGTAAACAACAAAGAGGATATGGAAAAGGCTGCCAAGATAATAGCAAAGTTCATAGATGGTGCTATATTAGTTAAGGGTGGACATTTAGAAACAAGTGCGGATGATCTGCTTTTAATAGATGGAAAAATAAATTGGATAGAAGGAGAGAAAATAGAAAATCCGAATACTCATGGAACAGGCTGCACACTATCTTCAGCTATAGCTGTAAATCTTGCCAATGGAATGGATGTAGAGTCTAGCTTTATAAAGGCAAAAGAATATTTAATTGGTGCTATAGGAGATGGATTGGATTTAGGGGAAGGAAGAGGACCGTTAAACCATTTATATTAAAAGCTTGTTTCCAAGTTTTAAAACTTGGAAACAAGCTTTTTTTTATTATTTTGAGTATTATTTATTAGGCAAAAGGCAGTCGTAACCTTTATAATGACATATTTAGATTAATTACAAAGTTGTCTAAAAATTTTGTGAACTTTCTATTAGATAATGTAGTATAATACTAATAAAGGGGTAAATATATAATACAACATAATTTATAATTCATAATTTTATTTTACTTATTTAGAGAAGTGCTTTAAAAAACTTAAGGGGGGCTTAATTATGGAAAAAATAAAGGTAACCATATTTTATCCAGGAGGATTTCATCTAAAAAGAAAAGAATTAGAATTAACTCAGATAGAACTACTAGCAATGCTTATGTCAAACAAAGTCCTATCAGAAGAGAAGTGTTTCGAAATAGAAAGCAAGATCTTTTATGATGTGGGGGATGGAACGATAGAGGCTAGGGTGGTTCTTGGAGATTGTTATTAAGTGTTATTAAAACTTCTTAAACCTTTAAAGGATTAAGAAGTTTTAAGTTTGAAGGTAAAAACAAAAAGAAATGGGGAATATTTATGGCAGGTATACCAATGGAACTATTATATTTATTTGCATTGTTAATTACCATTGTAGTTGTATTTGTATTACTTAAAAGGCCGATCTATGAGGCGATGTTTGTTGGATATGTAGTTATGATACTTATACTGGGTAAGTGGGACAAGTTTATTTATTATCTTATACAACCATCTACAAATACTTTGTTTTATGCGATAGTTGCTTTTATGAGTTTAGCCTTTATATTTGGACAAACCAATGTAGTAGATGCTATTATAAACTTTGTCCTATCAATAGTTGGAAGATTTAAAGGAGGAGCAGGGTATGTAAGTTTAGTAGCAAGTACATTTATGGCGGCTCTTTCAGGGACAGGCCCTGGAAACGTAGCAGCTACTGGGGTGTTTACTATTCCTGCTATGATTAAAACAGGTTTCCCTAGTGAACTTGCAGCTACAGTTGAGATGTCTGCAAGTTCACTAGGTCCTATGATTCCACCATCTGGAACAATACTCTTGGCCTTTGCAGCGCTAGATACGGTTTTTCCAGGCAAGTATGAACTATCTACATTTTGGATGGCAGTATGGGGAGTTGGAATTTGGTTTATCCTTCAAAGATTTATAACTCTATATATATTTTGTAGAAAATACAAGGTTTCACCTGTACCAAAAGATGAAATACCTAAGATAGGCGAAACTCTTAAAAATGGATGGAAAGCACTTCTTGTTCCACTTATTATATTTATACCTTTATATTTAGATTTTAAATTTAAAGATACTTTCTTTGTTTCAAGACTAGGCGAGGAAGGGGCAAAAGCATTTTCAGCTTCAGTTATTCTTTTTACACCAGGAGTTGCAGCTATTTACTCACTTTTAATAAGTAAAGATGAAATAAACGGAGGACTTAGTTTTAAAAATATATTTGATTTATTTAAAAGAGGGATACAACATATTACTCCCGTTGCAGCAACAGTTTATTTCGCTTATAGTATCTCAACTCTCTTTGGTGATGCAAATGTAGGAGCCTCTCTTGGAGAGTATGTAGAGTCTTTTAATATGACAAAACTTCAACTTATTATATTTTTCCCTATATTTACAACATTTTTAGGAATGATCCTTCCTGGTTCTTCACAGGTAGCTATATTTGGAACGGGTATAGTAGCTTCACTAGCTACTGTAGGAGTAAATCCTTTACTTGTAGCAGCTATACTTCCAGCAATAACAGGAGCACTAGAGGGAATGACGCCTCCACTGGCTCTAGCAATGTATACAGCTATGGGTATAGCTGGTTCTAAAATGAAAGAAACATCAGCTCTAGCACTTATATGGGTATTTGCCCATTTAGTCTTAGCTATAATACTACTATCTGGAATACTTCCTATTCCATTTATTCAATAGCTTACAATTAAGATTTATCCTCTTTAGATGGAAGTAGCAAAAGTTAAGATATGGATAAGAAAATCTATATTAGAAAAATTCATCTAATATAAGTTTTCTTTATTTACAAGGAGGAATTAAAATGAAAAAGAAATTAGAAACCTTTATAGAAAATATATTTAGCTTATCTCTTATAATAGCAATACTAGGAGGAGGGGTAATATTTTTGATGTTTGTAATTGGGCTGATAATTGGAGGCACCAAGGGAGAAATCCTAGCAGTTAATGCTGCAATAAAGATTATGCCATACTTCATTAGACTTGCATCTATAGCAGTTTTATCAGGTCTTATATGGACCTATATCAACGGAAAACATTCCCTATCTATGGAAGATAAAAGTTAATCTAAATATATATTTAGATTAACTTTTTAAGAAAAATACCGATTATAATATTACAAGGATAAAAAATTTAGACATAAAAGATGTTGCATTATATCAGAGAGAAGGGATGGATATGGAGATTTTTAAGAGAAAAAGAGAAGTAGAAGCTGCAAGTGCAGTAAATGTTTTAGAAGACGAAAGAGTAAAAGAATTGGAAAAACGTTTAAGTCATAAAGAAAGCTCTAATCAAGACTTGCTTATAAAACTGAATGAACTATTACAGTATATGACTCAACTTGACTATATTAAAGACATGATAGTGGATACGGATACTCAAGGGGAAATGGTAGAAAATGTAGCAGCAAGTGGTGAAGAACTAAGCACTTCTTCAGAAGATATAGCAAATTTTGTTCAGGATTGTTATAAAAACACTACAAAGAGTATGCAAGATTCTAATAGTTCTATAGAAAAAATAAAAGAGTCATTTGGTCAAATTGAAGGTACTATGGAAAAAACTCAAGAAGTAAGAGATATAATGGATCTTGTAAACAATGAAGCTAAGAGAATAGTAGATATGGTAGTTATGATAGAAACAATCGCAGAACAGACAAACTTATTATCATTAAATGCATCCATAGAAGCGGCAAGAGCTGGTGAACAAGGAAGGGGCTTTTCTGTTGTAGCAAATGAAATTAAAAAGCTATCTGAAACAAGTAAAGAACAAGTAGGTTCTATTAGGGGTATAGTAAAGTCTTTAACTGATAAGATTTCCAATACTTCAAAAGCACTAGATGAATCTTTAGAATCATTTAATAACTCAAAATCTCTAATGGATAATGCTATACATTCTGTAAATGGAATAAGTGGAGCTCTTACAGATATTGGAAAGACCTTTAATGACATATCAGCAAATACTGAAGAACAAACAGCAACAACACAAGAGATGGCTGGTAATCTTATGGAGATAAATGAAAAGACTGCTGCTCTTAAAAAAGATATAGAAAGAACTGGAAAGGCATTCTACAAAATATCAAAAGTAGTAGATGAGATAAGACTTTTAGCATATGAAGAGTGTAATTTATTAGATAAGAAAGTCCAGATAGAAGTATGCATAAGTGACCACCTTATTTGGAGATGGAAAGTGTACAATATGTTACTAGGTTATGAAAAACTAAATAAAGATACAGTAGGAACTCATAAAACATGTAGACTAGGGCTTTGGATAGAAGAACAAGTTTTTTCAGATTCTAGGGCTATAGAAATTTTAAATAATTTAGAATCACCTCATGAAGAGTTACATCTTCTAGCAAAAAAAGCTATATCAGCTTATAATAATGGAGATATAGATATGGCTCAAAGAGCTTTAGAAGATATGGATGAGTGTTCAAATATTGTAGTAGACTTATTAAGAAAATTAAAAGCTATAATGTAAAATCCTAAGCCTATATAGGCTTAGGATTTCTATATATTAAAGCATATCCATTGTTTCAGTGCAGTATTTTATAGCGTTTAAATATTCATTACATATTTCTTCTCTATCTGTTATCCCGATTTCAGATGATATTGTTTTTACCTTATCCCAATCTCCTTTTTCATAAGAATACACAAGTTCCAGTAAAGGACTAAGCTCTCCTTTTCTATGGATAAGAGCTTCTCTTATATCTTCCGTAAGAGATATTCCATCAAGAGCTTCTTCCATAGATTGATCCAATATAGCATCTAAGGTTGAAAAAAGAAGCATAGTAGAAGCTTCGTTAACTCTTGATTTAAACTTACTATGATTTGCAAGCCCTTCTCCAAATTTAGACCTTGTAAGAGAAAGTCTGGTAAGTTCTAGTGGCTTATCTGTAGCTAAATCTTGTAACATCAGTATATTTATCCATCTTTCTATACTTCTAAAACCCATATATACCAAAGCTCTTTTTATAGAATAAACTACATCATCTGACTGGCTGTTTTTGACTACTCTAAGTAGTCTATAGGCTAGATTTACATCATTTCCTATTATTTTAGCTAATTTATTGTAGGAAGGTTCTGGCTTTCCAAGTTCAGCTATAAGTCTTAAATAATTGAATTTAGTGGATTTCTTATCATTAGACTTTCCAACTATACTTGGTTTTTCAAAAAAATATCCTTGAAAAAGACTAAACCCCATCCCTTTTGCCTGTTCATATTCCTCTTTTGTTTCTATTTTTTCAGCCAATAAAGTCTTGCCCTGATGCAGTGCAAGCCTTACTTGTGCTCTTATACTATCTAATGGGGTAGCTATTATATCGTATTTAATTATATCTGAGATTGGGACTAAAGGAAATTCATCATAATCTTCTACAAAATCATCTAAGGCAATTTTATATCCATGTTTCTTTAACTCTATAAGTCTTTTTATGAGTACTTTATCTACTTCTACATCTTCTAAAACTTCAATTATAAGTTTTTCTGGATTAATCAATTCTATTGAATCTGATAATAAAAATTCATAATCAAAATTAATAAATGCTTTTTCGTTGTCGGTAATAGTGTCTATTCCAAGCTCAAATAAACCTCCTAAAACCGTTGCCGTAGCTTTCTTTGCAGAAACATTTCCAAACACAGTTGACGTTTTGCTATCTCTATATAGCAATTCATATCCATACACTATCATAAATCTATTAAATATAGGCTGTCTTGCAATAAACAAAGATATCCCCCCTAACACTTAATCCCTAATTACCCAATATTATACAACATAATACAAAAAAATAATTTTTTAAAGCTTATACTAAATATATAAATTGTATTTTTATCCTATATATTTAGTATATAAAAAAACAATTGAAAATTGCCATTTAAATATATGTTTTTTATAGGGTTTTAGATATAAGCTTAGAGGGTATAGTAATTATAGGGCAATATGAATTTCCTTTGTGAAAGGAGGAGTAAGAACAATGCTAAAAGACATAATTACTAAAGACACTATAAGATTAAATGTAGATGCTAAAGACTGGGAAGATGCAGTAAGAATTGGGGGTACACTTTTAGTTAACGTACATGCTGCAGAGGAAAGATATGTAGATGCGATGATAGAAACCGTGAAAGATATAGGACCTTATATAGTAATACTAGAAGGAATAGCAATGCCTCATGCTAGACCAGAAAAAGGTGCTCTTAAGATGGGTATGAGTTTAGTTACTCTTAAAAACCCTATAGAATTTGGAAATGAAGAAAATGACCCTGTAAAATTAGTTATTTCATTTTGCGCGGTAGACTCTAAAACACATCTAAAGGCTTTATCACAATTAATGGTGCTTTTAGAAGATGAAGATAATATAGAATCCATATTGCACTCAGATAGTGTAGATGATGTTATAAGAATAATAAATAGTTTTAGTAAATAATATTTAAATATAAGATGGAAGGGGGAGGTGAGAAATATGCTTAAAATATTTACTGTATGTGGAAATGGGATAGGCAGCAGCCTTATGTTAAAAATGAGATTAGATGAGATATGCGAAGAACATGGGATTGAAGCAGATATCGAGTCTACTGACTTTAACTCGGCTCAAGGAAAAGGAAGCGACCTTATAGTGACTATTAAAGAACTTGCAAATCAATTTACAGGCAAAAAAGTAGCTGTTATAAGAAGTTATGTAAACAAAAAAAAGATTGAAGCAGATGTATTAGACATATTGCTAGAAATGTCAGGTAAAAAATAAATTTTAAAAGGAGGTAGTATAATGAATATTTTAAAAATTATTTCTCAAGATATTTTGACGCAACCTTCTTTATTAATAGGTTTAATTTCTTTAATAGGTCTTTTAGCATTAAAAAAACCTTTTAATAAAGTAATGACTGGAACTCTAAAACCTATTCTAGGATTTTTAATGTTAGGTGCTGGTGCAGACTTTATAGTTTCAAATCTTAACCCATTAGGACAGATGATAGAACATGGATTTAATATAACAGGAGTTATTCCTAACAATGAAGCTATAGTTGCAATTGCTCAAGATGTTTTAGGTAAAGAAACAATGCTTATACTCTTGTTTGGTCTTCTCTTTAATCTTGTAATTGCTAGGTTTACTAAGTTTAAGTATATATTTTTGACAGGACATCATTCATTTTTCATGGCATGTTTATTATCAGCAGTACTTAGTACAGGGGGACTTTCTGGAGCATTATTGGTTTTAGTTGGTGGATTTATGTTGGGGGCATGGTCAGCCATTTCACCTGCTATAGGTCAGAACTTTACCCTACAGGTTACTGAAGGAGACAATATAGCAATGGGTCACTTTGGTAGTTTAGGATACTATATTTCAGCTTGGGTAGGTAAATTTGTAGGAAAACCAGAAGATAGCACAGAGGATATAGAGATTCCCGAAAAATATGGTTTCTTGAGAGATACAACTATATCCACTGCAATAACAATGATGGTATTTTATCTTATAGCAGCAATAGCCGCAGGTTCTGATTTTGTTGTGGAACTATCAGGTGGAACAAACTTTATAGTTTTTGCCATCATGTCAGCACTTAAATTTGCAGTAGGAGTAACTATAGTCTATAACGGTGTAAGAATGATATTAGGTGAATTGATACCTGCATTTGAAGGAATATCTAGAAAACTTATACCAAATGCAGTTCCAGCAGTAGACTGCGCAGTTTTCTTTACTTATGCACCTACAGCTGTAATAATTGGATTTATCTCAAGCTTTATCGGAGGCATAGTTGGAATGTTAATACTTGGATTTGCAGGTGGTGTTCTTATTATACCAGGGCTAGTTCCTCACTTTTTCTGCGGGGCTACAGCTGGGATATATGGAAACGCTACAGGTGGAAAGAAAGGTGCCGTAGTTGGTTCATTTGTTAACGGTCTTGGAATTACTTTTCTACCAGCACTTCTCCTACCGGTACTTGGACAATTAGGTTTCCAAAACACAACATTTGGTGACTTTGACTTTGGAGTTATAGGAATAGTAGTAGGTAAGGCAGCAGACTTACTAGGTAGCACGGGAATATATATTATTGCAGGGTTGTTCTTATTAGCCCTTATAATCCCAAGTTTTATGAAAACTAAATCTCCAACACTAAATAATGATGTGGAGGCTTATGAATAGTAAAAAACAATAAATGCTCCCTAGGGAGCATTTATTGTTTTAAAAAATATAGAAAGGACTGATAAAACATGGTAGATGTGCTTTGTATAGGTCATGTTGCCTATGATGTAACACTTCCATTAAAAGACTACCCATTAGAAAACTCTAAGTACGTAATCGACTATAAAATAGAGGGAGGAGGAGGACCGGCTAGTAATGCAGCCTATTTATTATCCAAATGGGGAATTAAAACATCTTTTATAGGACTTTTAGGAGATGATGCCTATGGTAAAAATATTATAGAAGAATTTAAAAATGTAGGGACAGATACATCTATGGTGAAGATGGCTAAAGATTATCCTACCCCTTATTCTACAATACTTGTAAATATAAAAAGTGGTACAAGAACTATAATAAACTGTAAAGTGCCATATTCTCAACTAGATATAGATCAAAAAGATTTAGAAAAACTAAATCCCAAGGTAATGCTATTTGATGGTCATGAGCTTAAAACTTCTATAAAAGCTATAGAATTATTTCCAAATGCTAAAACTATACTAGATGCGGGGTCTGTAAGAGAAGGAACTCTTGTATTGGGAGAGAGGGTAGATTATCTTATAGTTTCAGAAAACTTTGCACTTTCCTATTGTGAAATGGAAAGTCTTAAAAATGAAAATGATTATGAAGAATGTATGAGTAAAATGAAAAAATTAAATAAACATGGACAAATAGTAGTAACACTAGGTGAAAGAGGACTTATATATGAAGAAAAAGGAAAGGTAAAATCTTTAGATGCATATAAAGTAAAAGCAGTAGACACCACAGGAGCAGGCGATATATTTCATGGTGCATTTGCTTATGGACTAATAAATAACTATTCATTGATAGAAAATCTAAAGTTATCTTCAAAAACATCAGCTATATCAGTACAAACTTTAGGAGGTAGAAAGTCTATACCTGATAAAGATAAAATAATATAGAAAAAGAAGAATCCTCAAATAAAAGTTCTATAGCCAAAATACCAAGGGATTATAAAACTTGGTATTTTAATATTTAAATAAATTTATATTAGTAAACATAAGTTTTGGGTATAAATATATTATTATAAAAGAAAGAAGGGTGAGATATGAAGGATAAATATATTATACTAATTATAGTAGTTATATTAACAGTATTTTTAATCCTTAGAAATATGAACTTTGGAAATAGAGCTCCAGCAAATAAAAATCCTAGTCTTACAAAAGACTATAGAGAAGAAGATGTAAATACTATATATCTTGCAGGAGGATGCTTCTGGGGTGTTGAAGGGTATTTTGAAAGGATAGAGGGTGTAGTAGATGTAGTTTCAGGATATGCAAATGGCACTACTAAAAACCCTACGTATGAAGATGTTATTTATAAGAACACAGGTCATGCAGAAACTGTTGAATTAAAATATGATCCAAGTAAGATAGATCTTACAGAGATACTTCTTTATTATTTCAAGGTTATAGATCCTACTTCCTTAAACAAACAAGGTAGTGATATAGGAAATCAGTATAGAACTGGTATATACTATACCGATGTAAAACAAGTTGATGAAATAAAAAAGGTAATAGAGGTAGAACAAAAGAAATATAAAAAAGATATAGTTGTAGAAGTTTTACCACTTGAAAACTTTTATAAGGCAGAAGAATATCATCAAGACTATTTAAAGAAAAATCCAACAGGGTACTGTCATATAAATTTAAAAGAGGCAGAAACTGGTGTTGAAAGAGATCCATCACTTGGAGATATAGATATTTATCTAAAACCTTCTGATGAAGAATTAAGAGAAAAGCTAAGTAAAGAAGAATATAACGTAACCCAAAAGGGAAGTACAGAAAGACCTTTCACTCATGAATATGATAAATTAGATGAAAGAGGAATATATGTTGATATAGTAACAGGTGAACCTCTATTTTCATCCCAAGATAAGTATGATGCAGGATGTGGTTGGCCTTCTTTTACAAAACCTATAGATGAAAAACATATAAAGCAGTATAATGACAAATCTCTTGGTATGAATAGAATAGAAGTAAAAAGTAGTAGCGGCGACTCTCACTTAGGACATGTATTTAACGATGGACCCCCTGATAAAGGTGGAATGAGATACTGCATAAATGGAAGTTCCCTTAAATTTATACCTTATGAAGAAATGGAAAAAGAAGGTTATGGAGATTTGAAAACAATATTTGACTAGGTGAAAATAAAACGAGCTATGAGAAAGCTTTGCTCTTACCTAACTAGTATAACAGCTTTGTGGTTTGCTACTTGCGATCCTATGAATGTTTTTTTATTAACAAACAATTCTAACAATTCTCAATTGACTTTATATTATAAGTCATAGTATAATGACTTGTTAGGAAATTCAAAGGGATTAAATCTTTCCTGTAGAGTCTTAAAAAAATATTGATAGGAGTGATAAGATGAGTAAAAAAGAAAATGAACAAGTTGTTAGTAGCAATGTAGCACTACCCTTAAGTAAGAGAAATAAAAAATTAGTTACTTTGGGATCCTGTTTATTTATGTTTTATATTGCAGCGCATGGTACAGCCTTAGCTATATCGCAAAGCTTTATACTTACTAAAATAAATGGAATGGAATTTTTTTCGCTTTCTGCTATTTTAATAGCACTAGGTTCAGCAATAATGACCCCTATAGGAGGAAAATTGGGAGATATTATTGGAAGAAGAACTCTTATGGTTGGTTCAGCAATTATAGCATTTATAACTACTGTAGCTATTGCTTACAGTCCTAATACTTCATTATATTTAGGTTTTACGATATTAAACAGTTTGTCTAAAGGAGCCTTTACAGCTTCTCCATTTATACTGATGAATATAATCAATGAAAAGAAAGATGTTCCAAAAGCTATGGGTCTTCTTGCAAGTTCAGTTGCAGCTGGAACTTTCGGTGGAGCATTGATAGCAGGTGCTTTCAATGATATGAAGCAAACTGAACTAGGGCTTGTTATTACAGGTGCATTTGTAGTATTAGCTGCATTATTTATATTTATGGCGCTACCAAATACTAAAGCACAAAATAAAGTTAAGTTAGATTTTGGGGGAATAGTTTTACTAACTATTTTAATTTCTTCGTTTGTATTAACTTTTAACTTTGCACCAAATGTGGGTTGGACAAATCCCTTAATTTTATTAGGTTTTGCGGTAATTATAATTTCCCTTATTGTATTTATAAGATATGAAAAAAATGTAGAAGAAAAAAAGGAAGAGCCCATCATCGCAATAAGTCTTTTCAAAAATCAAGAATATACAGTACTTTTATTTATTGGATTAATAGCTTATTTCTATCAAGCAGTTATGGTAAACTATGGTTCTTTAGCATCATTAAAAATATTAGGTGAAAGTGCCACTATAACTGGTTTATTGACACTACCTAGAACAGCTATAATACTTATATTCCCTGCTATTACAGGTGTATGGGTAGGTAAAAAAAGAACAAATTCTTGGAAGGCTATGGCACTTGCTACAGGCATAGTTGTATTAGCATTTATTCCATTGATGTTTATTTCGCCAAGTATGTCTATTGCAATTTTCTTTATCTCATTTACAATAACAGGATTTGCAGAAAGTTTTAGAGCGGTAGCTGTAACACCAGCTGCTCAAGAAATTCTTAACCCTAGCAATCTATCTACGGGAACAGCCCTAGTAAACTTTGTCAATACACTTTCATCTGTATTAGCATCTACAATATGTGGAGCCCTATATAATGCAGCGGGGCAAGACATAGTAAGGGGTATGAGATCTATATTTGTCTTGACTGTAGCTATAACAATAGTGGGTTTCTTATTAGTAATTTTCTATATTAGAAAATATCAAGAAAAGAGATATAAAGTAGAAACTTCTGTAGAAGTTTAAAACTTGTTATAAGAGCTGTGAATATAAAAAAGTAACTCTTTATATTCATAGCTTTTATAATTCAAATTGAATTAAATTCAAATAAAAAATTAAAAACTATTATAATCTATTATTTTGGATAGAAATAATCCAGCGTTTTTATAACAAAAAGGGATTTGGTAATTAATATATATAAGATAAAGGGTGGTATTTATGAACTATGAAAAAATAAAGAAGTTTGAAAACAAAGAAAGACTTGAAGAACTTAATCCCATAGATACTCTTAAAAGAGCAGGCTTTAAAGAAGGTATGGTTTTATGTGATATTGGAGCGGGTACAGGAATATTTTCAATTCCAGCTACAAAGATTAGTGATAATGACATCTATGCTCTTGAAAAATCAGATGAGATGATAGAGATATTAAAGAATAGAATAGTAGAGAAAAACATAAAAAACTTAAAAGTCAAGAAAGTCGAGTCAAATATACTGCCGATAGGAGATAAAGTGTGTGATTTGGTTATAATGGTAACTGTACTTCATCATATTGATGACAAAGAATTTATGATAGATGAAATAAAAAGAATATTAAAAAAAGATGGAAAGCTTATGATAATAGAATTTCACAAAAGAGAAACTTCAATGGGCCCTCCAGTAGAAATGAGAATATCAGAAGAGGAATTGGAGGAGATTGGAGCAAATAATAATTTAAAGATAATTGATAAGTTTGTATTGGGGGATAACTTTTATGGGTTTATAAGTATATATAAATGATGCAAAGAATTAAATTATGTAGTATTATATTATTGGGACAAAGCAATGATACAGAAAAAATATAAGAGTAATTAACAAAAGAAAGGGAGTAAAAGTTGGATACAAAAGCTAATATAATAACAAAAAACACATCAAGAGAAGACTTTTTAGTACAAGACGAAGGCAGAAAAGCAAATATAAATGAATTCAAAGAAGGTATAAAAGATGGTATACCAATAGGACTAGGATATTTTGCAGTATCTTTTACTTTAGGTATAGCAGCACGAAATGCAGGGCTAACAGTTTTTCAAGGAGCTTTGGCGGCTTTACTTACAAATGCATCAGCAGGTGGATATGCTGGGTTTATGCTAATTTCTTCTGGGGGCTCTTATTGGGAAATGGCCTTAGTTACCATCATCGCTAATGCAAGGTATTTTTTAATGAGCTCGGCTTTAAGTCAAAAGTTAGAACCAGAGTTGCCATTACATCATCGTTTTTTAATAGGAATTGATGTTACAGACGAGCTCTTTGGTATATCTTTTGCCCGTAAAGGATGGTTAAATCCGTATTATTTTTATGCTGCAATGTGTGTCACAATGCCATTTTGGGCAACAGGAACTGCACTAGGAATAGTAGCAGGAAACATACTTTCACCTAGAGTTGTGAGTGCTTTAAGCGTAGCTTTATATGGTATGTTTCTAGCAGTAATAATACCACCAGCCAAAAAAAATCGTATAGTTGCAGGATTGATACTACTTTGTTTTATAGTAAGTTTTATTGTTTCAAAACTTGCATTATTTAAAGCGGTATCTAGTGGAACACAAATAATTATTTTGACAACAGCCATTTCAGCTTTTGCTGCTATCTTTTTTCCAGTAACTCAAAAGGAGAATTAAAAAATGGAACGAAATATATATATATACATATTTATAATGATAGTGGTAACTTATGCTATTCGTGTATTACCTTTAACATTGATTAGAAAACGTATAAACAATAAGTTTGTGCGTTCGTTTCTCTACTATGTCCCATATGTAACCTTAGCAGTCATGACCTTCCCTGCAATATTAGAGGCGACACGCGAACCAATTGCAGGTGCATTAGCACTTATTACAGGGATTTTACTAGCATGGTTTGGGAAAAGTCTTTTTCAAATCTCTATTTCGTGTTGTATAGTTGTATTTATTATTGAAATGCTAATTTAGCGCTTAAAAGATGGTTCCATAATTCTATAAAAGGAATAGACTATTAGTTGGTAAAAAGATGGGTTCATGGTTTATAATATTTTTTATAAACTATGGCTCCTTTTTGTTATTTACATTTTATGGAAATTAGTTTATGTTTTATGGATATATATGTATTCAGTGGGTAAAAGATGATATAGTAGTAATTAACTGAATCGATATAAAAATAGAATGTTATTTAACATTATAAAAGAGTGAGGGTGCTTATATATGGAAAGTTCTAAATTGTTATCTAAAGAAGATTTAATTTCTTTTGAAACTAAGTTTTTTAATTTGTTTGAGACTATTGATGATATGTTTATTATTAGTAGTCTAGATGGAAATATAATATATTGTAATATGTCATTGCTAAATAAAATGGAATATTCTTTTCAAGAGTTAAAAAATATGAATATTTTAGACTTGCATCCAAAAGAGAAAATAGAAGAAGCCTCTATTGTTTTAAGAGAAATACTAGATGGCACAAGAGATAAGTGCTTATTAGAAGCTATAAGTAAATCTGGAGTAAAATATGAAGTAGAAACTAGGATTTGGTTTGGCAAATGGAACGAAGAGGATTGTATTTACAGTATTTCAAGGGATTTTACAAAAGAAAATGAAAATTTACGACTCATCTCTAAGATATTTCAAAACAATCCAATGCCTATGATTATAACTGATATAGAGGAAAGAAAGTTTATCAAAGTAAACCCTGTATTTTTAGAAAAAACAGGCTATTTAGAAGAAGAGTTAGTAGGTATGCGAGTTGACAAGCTTAATATTGTAGTTGACATGAAAAGATATGAAGATATGCGAAATAGACTATTAAGTGGAGAAGAGATAAAAGATGAGGAGCTTGTTATAAAGTGTAAGGATGATAGCTTTTTAACTGGACTATTCTCTATAGAAGAAATAAATAATAATGGCAAGAGAGCATTTTTAATAGTAATGGTAGATATAACTGAAAAAGTAGCACTTACAAATAGATTAAGAAATAAATTACAAAAGCTCACCAATATAATTGAAGGAACAAATCTTGGAACTTGGGAGTGGAATATTATCACAGGAGAAGTTGAATTTAATGAGCAGTGGGGCAAATTGATAGGGTATTCACTAGAAGAATTAAAACCAATTAGCATTAAAACTTGGAGAAGGTTTTCACATCCAGATGACTTAAAATTATCAGATGAGATGGTAAAACGGCATTTAAAAAATGAGATTGATTCTTACGACTGTGAAATTAGAATGAAGCATCGGGATGGAAGATGGATATGGGTTCGTGATAGAGGAAAAGTTACAGAGCGAGATAAAAGCGGAAGACCTATTAAAATGTTTGGAACACACTCAGATATAACTTTAGCAAAAGAACAATCCATAGAACTTGAAAGGTTTTTTAGTGTAAACATAGACCTTCTTTGTATTCTCGATATGAAGGGAAGGTTTTTAAAAGCAAATAAAGCTTGGGAAGATATATTAGGATATCCTGTAGATACTCTAATAGGTAGAAGAGCTATGGAACTTGTACATAAAAATGATCACCATAATACATTGGAATCTATAAAGAAACTTAAAAAAGATGGAAAATTAACCAACTTTATAAATAGATATAGAACAATAGATGGAGAATATCTCTACTTTGAATGGAGAACCAATCTTTATAATGATGTAATTTATGCAGCTTCAAGGGATATTACAGAACGAATGAAGTATGAGGAAAAAATACTTGATGCATCAAATAAAGATTGTCTAACTGGAATATACAATAGAAGATATGTTTATAATAGAGCAGAAGAGATAATTGAAAGATATAAAAAAAGGGAAGACGATTTTTCAGTTTGTATAATTGATATAGATTACTTCAAAGGAGTAAATGATAAATATGGACATAGAATTGGAGACCTTGTTTTAAAAGAGTTTACGAGCGTTATAAAAGAAAATTTGCGACCATATGATATATTGGGACGGTATGGCGGGGAAGAGTTTATAGTTATTTTAAATGATATTGATGAAAAGGAAAGCGTTTTAATCTTAGAGAGAATTTTAAATGTTATCAGAAATAAAACTTTTAATTGTAATGGAAATGATATAAACTTTACCTTTAGTGCTGGCGTTGCAAATTGCAAGGAAATAAAGAAGGAAGAAATTGTAATAGATAGATTGATTGGATTAGCAGATAAGAGAATGTACAGAGCTAAAAATGCTGGTAGAAATAGAATAGCTTCTAGAATAAAATAAAACAGGTAGGAGAGATAGGACTCTCCTACCTGTTTTTAGTATAATTAATAAACCATTAACAATCATACTAAAATCAATTTGAAATCAAAAATAAAAAAACACAATATTATTTTGACCCTTAAATAATATCTTACTATATGTAAAATTTAATTAAATATTAAAAAGCTATGTTATAATAATATTTAAGACAATATAAAAGACAGTATAAAAGGAGAGACTCATTGTGAAAATAATTTTACATAAAAGTATTGAGAATATGGATATTTATTTTAAAGAAGATATTGTCTATAGGGTTAATAAAGGATTTTTAAGTTTAACTGGTTATCTGGAAAATGAAGTTATAGGAAAATCTATTGATGATTTAAGTTCTTTATTAAAATTAGATTTTCAGATTGATTTGAAAAAGATTTACAATCCATACAGTGCTTATATATTTACAAAATGGGACAATCCTAAAGGAGTAAATATTTCTAGCAGATATAATGAAGATAAAGAAGAGAGAATTTATTCATTTAAAGAGATAGAAAATCAATTATTAGATCATATATTAGAAAACATTTTTTCTTTTAATCTGGATTATAAAAAGTCAATTGCTGTTTATAGTATAGATGATTATATTTTACTTAAGTCTAACAAGCCATATATAGATTTATTATTATCACTAGATATTTCTACAGAGAACTTATTAGGAAAACCGCCTATATTTCCAGAGCTTCTATTAAATTGTAATAAAAATATAAAGTATGGTCATGAAACTGAAGTTCCCTTTATAAATAAAGATGATTCAATTTCTTATTTTGATATTTCTACTATACCGCTATCTTCAAATGGAGAAGAAAAATATTTATTAAATGTAATTCACGATGTCACTGAAGAGGTCAATAAAATATCCCTTATAGCTATGGATATAACAGAAGAAGAAAAGTCTAATGAAAAACTTACTAAGGGTCTAAAATCTCAAGAAGAGATGTTTGTAAATGCTTCCCACGAATTAAAAACCCCGCTAAATTTAATTTTTAGTGCTTCTCAATTATTAGATCAAGATTTAAAAAAGAATTCTTCCCTAGATTATAATAATGAAATCAATTATAGTAATAAAATAATACTTCGAAATTGTTATAGGCTTACTAAGCTTATTGACAATATTTTGGATATTTCAAAACTTGAATCTGGTTTTTATAAACTAAATCTAAAAAATGAAGATATTGTAGCTGTTACTGAAGACATCATCCAATCAGTTGCTAAATATATTAAGGAAAAGGGGCTTAAGATAGTTTTTGATACGGAGATTGAAGAAAAGATAATTGGCTTAGATTTATATAAATTTGAGAGAATCATGCTAAATCTTATATCTAATGCAATTAAGTTTTCCTATGAAAGTGGTACAATATTTGTAAATTTATACTATAAAGAGGGCTTTATAGAGATAACTGTTGAAGATGAAGGAATAGGTATTGCCAAAGAAAATCTAGAAATTATCTTTGATAAGTTCCATCAGGTAAATAAGTCTTTAACTCGCACATCTGAAGGTAGTGGTAGGGGTTTATCTTTAGTAAAATCTTTAGTTAGACTTCATAGCGGTGAAATAAGTGTAGAAAGCACTTTGAGAAAAGGAACTAGATTCACATTAAAACTTCCAGACATAGTTGTAGAAAAACAAGAGGCGAGTACATCTGTAAATAACAATAAAAATATAGAAGAGATGATAAAGTTTGAATTGTCTGATATATATTAAAAAAACCGTTGACTATTTACCTTGATAATGCTATAATGTGATAAAGTGTTTATATATAAGGGTGAGGACATGAAAATAAATCAAAAAACAAATAATAAATTTCATAATCATCATAGATGGAAGAGTTTGTAACAATGAACTAATTATTAAATCTATTAATAGTTCATAGATGCATGCTCTTGTTAAGTTGTTTTAAAACTTGGGCGGAGATCTATGATGGAAATGTATTTTAACCATATAGGCTGCCTATATGGTTTTTTAGTTTTTTGATAAAAAGGAGAGATAGTGATGCAGTTTAGAAATATTTTAGAAGAACTAGAGGTTACAAAGTTTAAAAAGGGTATTGAAAGGGAAATGGAAAATTTCTTTGAAGACATGGGATTTTCTATTATAGAACCTAGAGTGTTTGAAGATTATGATGATTTTATCAGATCTAATTCTAGATGGGATTCATCTAAAACTGTAAAGGTACTAGGTGGAGATTCTAGAATATACATTTTAAGACCAGATATTACTACAAATATTTTAAGTCAAATCTTCTCCAAATGGGAGGGAGAACCACCACTTAAAGTTTACTACAATTCTAAGGTCTATCGAAATGAATCTAGAGGTAAAATCCTACAGAATTATCAAATGGGAGTTGAATCCTTAGGTGATGATATTTCCAAAGCAGATGGAGAGATTGTTGAAATGGCAATGTCTGTTATGTCAAACCTAGGAGAACCTTATATTTTGGAAATGGGCTCTACTAAATATTTAGATGGATTTTTTAGAGAAATAAATTTAAATCTGCAAGATGAGATTGAGATAAGAAATCTTATTTCTAAGAAAAACAGTGATAGTCTAAAAACTAAACTCAAATCTTTGAAACTTGAAAATACCATCTTAGATAAGATATTGGATATGCAAGGAGATATGAAGGAAGTTCTAGATATGGCTAGAGCTTATGAAATGAATGAGGAAATGAAAGGTGCTTTAGATTCGCTAGAGAGAGTTAAAGAACTGTTTATCCATAAAGATATAATTGGAAAAGTAAAACTTGATCTCTCAATGGTGCCAGACCTTGGCTATTATGATGGAATTATCTTTAAGGGGTATTGCCTTGGGGTTCCAACTAAAATCTTAAGTGGAGGTCGTTATGATAAATGGACTAAAAAGTATGGTGTTAAGGTAGCAGCCATAGGTTTTATGATTGATATGGACTTGGTTACTCGTATTAGAATTAAGGGGGAAAAGTAATGGATATTCTTACCATAGCTATAGCAAAGGGTAGATTGGGAAAAAAAGGACTGGAGCTTTTTAAGGATACAGAGTATGAGATAATAATGGAAGAAGACTCTAGAAAGTTAGTTTATAACAATGCAAATAAAAAAATTAATTTTATATTTGTTAAACCTTGTGATGTAGTAACATATGTTGAAAAAGGAGTAGCAGATTTAGGCATTGTAGGTAAAGATACTATTTTAGAAGATAATAAAGATATATATGAGGTTTTGGATCTTGGTTTTGGGAAATGTAGATTTGTTGTAGCAGGCTTTGAAGATCAAAACCTAGTTAAAAAGAATGAAGTACTCACTATAGCGACAAATTATCCCTCCTATGTAGAATCGGTTTTCAAGGATAGGGGTCAGCTAGTAGAGATTATTAAACTAGGTGGCGCAGTAGAATTGGCACCACTTATGGGGCTAAGTGAAGTTATTGTGGATATAGTTGAGACGGGGAACACTTTAAGGGATAATGGATTGGTAGTTTTAGAGGAACTCGATACTATAAGTGCGCGTCTTATTGTAAATAAGGCGAGTTATAGATTTAAATATAGTGAGATTAAAAAGATCGAAAAAGTATTGGGAGGTGTTTAGATGATTAGGATAATAGATGGAGCTAAGGAGATGGAAAAGATAGAGAAGATTCTATCGCGTAGTCAGATGGACTCAAAAGAAGTTCTCCAAAGAGTTGATGAAATATTAGAAGAAGTAAAACAAAATGGTGATGAGGCTTTGCTAAAGTTTACCCAGATGTATGATAAAAATGGATTAACTGAGCTTAAGGTGACACACGAAGAGATAGCAAAGGCAAAGGCAAATATAGATGAAAATTTAAAAAATGCAATTATAAATGCTATTGGAAATATTACCAATTTCCATAAAAAACAGATCAAAGAAGGATTTACAATAAATGAAGGTTCTGATATTATGTTGGGTCAAATGGTGATGCCTATTGAAAAGGTGGGTATATATGTTCCAGGGGGTACAGCTTCATATCCTTCTACTGTGATGATGAATGCAATACCTGCAAATTTAGCAGGTGTAAAGGAAATTATAATGACTACACCGGCAGATAGAGATGGCAGGATAAAAGATTCAGTTTTGGTAGCAGCTGATTTGTTAGGAGTTACTCAGATATATAAAGTTGGAGGGGCTCAGGCCATAGGAGCTCTTTGTTATGGAACTGAATCGATTACAAAAGTAGATAAAATTGTAGGGCCTGGAAATATTTTTGTGGCTATGGCAAAGCATAAAGTTTCAGGACTTGTGGGTATAGATATGATAGCTGGACCAAGCGAAGTAGTTGTTATAGCTGATAAAAAGGCTAATCCTAGATTTATAGCAGCGGATTTAATAGCTCAGGCAGAACATGATAAGAGAGCTGCTAGTATAGTTGTTACAGACTGCAATATTTTAGCTAAAAAGATTCAAGAACAGATCTCTATTCAATTGAAAACTCTTAAACGAAGTGAGATAGCAGAGGAAGCTCTTAGCGAATATGGTGCTATTATTCTTTGCGCTAATAAAGATGAATGTTTCGATATAGCAAATAGCTTGGCTCCAGAACATTTAGAGATATTGACTGACAATCCATTTGAAGACTATAAAAAGATTAAGAATGCAGGAGCTATTTTTCTTGGAGAATATACACCAGAACCCGTCGGAGATTATTATGCAGGTCCTAATCATACGCTTCCTACATCCAGAACAGCTCGCTTTTCTTCAGCACTTAGCGTGGATGATTTTTATAAAAAAACTTCACTTCTTTATTATTCAAAGGAAGCTCTTAAAAAGTCAGCAAATGACATTATGCTATTAGCGGATAACGAAGGATTGACTGGACATGCCAATTCTATCAAGGTGAGAATGGAGGAAATGTAGAATGAAGAAATATCTAAGAGAAGAGATAAAAAATCTTAATGCCTATGAGGTTATCAATAGAGATTATAGGGTTAAATTAGATGCAAATGAAGGAGTGGACTGGATAGGTGGACTTAATCGTTATCCAGTTGACCGAAGTGATAAACTGAGGGAAGCTCTAGCTGAAAAATTAGATAAGAGTCCAGATGAGCTTGTCTTGGGAAATGGTTCTAGTGAACTTATAGAACTAATGATGAAGGCTTATCTAGAAGCTGGAGAAACTGTGGTGAGCTTTTCACCTAGTTTTAGCATGTATAAGATATTTACTATCATTCATAAGGGGAAGTATGAAGATTACCCATTAGATGGTATGGAGAGATTGAATGTAGATGGTTTTATCGATTTTGTTAAAGAAAAAAAAGCAAAGTTGGTTATACTCGGCAATCCCAATAATCCAACTGGCACTTTGATTCCAAGAGAAGATATATTAAAGATAGTAAGATCTGTAGATGCGATGGTGATTCTTGATGAGGCCTACATTGAATTCTCTAACTATCCTAAAGGTGATGATACTAGAGAGTTTGAAAACCTTGTAGTATTAAGAACCTTTTCCAAGGCTAGGGGACTAGCTGGTATAAGGCTTGGATATATGATAGCCAATAAGGAAACTATAGGATATATAAATAGGGTAAAATCTCCTTACAATGTCAATGTTCTAACACAAGAGATGGGATTAAAGGCACTAGAAAACGATTCGATAACTAGTAACAATATCGAAATTATCAAAAGAGAACGAGAGAGAATGAAGATGTTTTTAGAAGAAAAAGAGCTAAAGCCACTTTCTTCTGGAGCGAATTTCTTGTTTTTTAAAGCTCCTAAAAATATATTCGATGCCCTATGGGATAAAGATATACTTATTAGAAAATTTGGTGGAGAACTTGAAGATTACTATAGACTTACTATTGGTACACCTGAGGAAAATGATATTGTTATAGAGGCAATAGAGGAGGTAGAAAATGCGAGAAGCTAAGGTAAGTAGAAATACTTTGGAGACAAAGATAGAACTAGCTTTAAACTTGGATGGTTCTGGAGAAATTAAGATAGACTCTGGGATTGGTTTTTTTGACCATATGCTAAAGGCTATGGGCTTTTATGCAGGTTTTGATTTGGAAATAGTATGTGATGGTGATCTCTATGTTGATACTCATCATACAGTAGAAGATATTGGTTTGTCACTAGGTGCTGCTTTTAAAGATGCACTAGGTGATAAAAAAGGCATACAGAGATTTGCCTCTCCCATAACTCCTATGGATGAAAGTCTTGTACTGGTTGCAATTGACATCTCTAATCGACCATTTTTAGTTGAAAACTTGAGTTTTAGATGTGAAAAAATAGGAGATATGGAAACGCAATGTTTTAAAGAGTTCTTTCACGCTTTTGCTATTTCAGCAGCTTTAACTCTTCATATAGATGTAATGAGAGGCGAGAATGATCATCATAAGATAGAAGCGGTATTTAAAGGACTGGGAAGGGCAATTAAAGAAGCGGTTCGTGTAGTTGGTAGTGAAGTTGTAAGTACTAAGGGGGTTTTGTAATAATGGTAATTTATCCAGCTATAGATATGAAAGATAATTCATGTGTAAGGCTTACTCAAGGGGTCTATGAAAAAATGACAGTATATGAAAAGGATCCTGTAAAAGTTGCAAAGAGATGGGAAACTATGGGAGCTGAGATCCTTCATCTGGTAGATCTTGATGGAGCTAAAAATGGAATTAGAGTCAATGAGCCAGTGGTAAAAGAAATTCTTAAAAATATAAACATTCCAGTTCAATTAGGTGGAGGTATAAGGGATACCCAAGGGGTAAAGACACTTTTGGATTTGGGCGTTTCTCAAGTAATCATAGGAACTGTAGCCCTTAAAAATCCTGCTTGGATTAAAGAAATGATCCAAACATATGGTAAGAAAATAATAGTTTCTATAGATGCAATAAATGGACTTATTGCTACTGATGGATGGCAAGAAGTTTCAGATGTAAAAGCTCTAGATTATATAAAACAATTAAAGTCTTATGGATTAAATCGTATAGTCTATACAGATATTGAAAAAGATGGAATGTTAATTGGACCGAATTTTAAGATATATGAAGAATTGGCTCAAAATGTAGATATAGAAGTTATCGCCTCAGGTGGGGTTACAACTTTAGAAGATATTAAAAAATTGAAAGTGATGGGACTTTACGGTGCTATTGTTGGAAAAGCACTTTATGATGGGAAACTAGATTTAGAGGAGGTTTTAAAATGTCAATAAGAATTATTCCATGTTTAGATGTAAGAGATGGTAGGGTTGTAAAGGGGAAAAAGTTTGAAAATATTAAGGATGTAGATGATCCAGTAGTTTTAGCAGAGTTTTATTCTAAAGCTGGTGCAGATGAATTGGTTTTCTATGATATTACAGCTACAAATGAAGGACGAAAGGTATCCCTTGAATTTATAGAAAAAGTAGCTGCTAAAATAGACATTCCTCTTTGTGTTGGTGGTGGAGTTAGTACGATTGAAGGTTTTAGTGAAATCATGGAAAAAGGGGCAGACAAGATTTCAATTAACTCTGCTGCAGTTAAGACACCAGGGTTCATTAAAGAAGCTGCGACAAAATATGGATCAAAGGCTGTAGTTCTCGGGATGGATGTTAAAAAAATAGGTACAAAAGAGTGGAGAGTTTTTATAAATGGTGGAAGAGTTGATACAGGCCTAGATGCAGTAGAGTGGGCTATGGAAGCAGTTAGACTTGGAGCAGGAGAACTTGTATTAAACAGTATTGATACAGATGGGATGAAGGAAGGATATGATATAGAGCTTTTAAAGGCAGTAACAGATAGTGTAGATGTTCCAGTTATTGCTTCAGGTGGAGCAGGAAAAATGGAGGATTTCTCCAAGGCAGTTCTGGAGGGAAATGCAGATGGAGTATTGGCAGCTAGTGTTTTTCATTATAAAGAGATAGAAATTAAGGACTTGAAAGAATATATGCGATCAAAGGGGATAGAGGTGAGATTATAATGGATATCAAATACAATAAGGATGGATTTGTACCTGCGATAGCACAGGATATAGCTACAGGAGAGGTTTTGATGTTAGCTTATATGAATGAAGAATCCTTAAAACTCACATTAGAAACAAATATAGCTCACTACTATTCCAGATCAAGAAAAAAGATATGGAAAAAGGGAGAAACTTCAGGTAATATTCAAGAGGTAAAAGGATTTTACTATGACTGTGATGCAGATACTATACTCTTAAAGGTAAATCAAACAGGTGTAGCATGTCATACTGGCAGTTATTCTTGCTTTTTTAATGAAGTAGAAGGGGTGAAGGATTATAAAAACACTCTTTCTGAGCTCTATAAAGTTATATTAGATCGAAAACAAAATCCAGTAGAAGGTTCTTATACAAATTATCTTTTTAAAGAAGGTATTGATAAGATACTTAAAAAGGTAGGGGAAGAGTCGGCAGAGGTGATTATAGGGGCAAAAAATAATCGCCAGGAGTTAATCTATGAGTCAAGTGATTTGATCTATCATCTATTAGTATTACTTGTAAATGAAGGAGTTAGCTTAGGAGATATCTATGAAGAATTGAATAAGAGAGTGAAGTAAGGAGGTGCTAAAATTGAGATATACAGATCATCATGTCCATACAAATTATTCTCCAGATAGTGATGCAGGTATAAAAGAGTATTTGATAAAGGCTAAAGAAATTGGGCTTTCTTATGTGATCTTTACCGATCACATAGATATGGGCGCTATTGAAGTTGAATTTCAAAAACATATAGACTATGATCAGTACTTTAAAACTATGAAAAGGTTTGAAGAAGAATATGAAATCTCTATAGGGATAGGTGTGGAGATAGGATATGAAAAAGATTATAAAGATAAAATCGATGAGCTTTTAGGACAATATCCATTTGACTTTGTAATCTCATCTATCCACTATGGAGATGGAAAGGACTTTTATCTAGGGGACTTTTTCGATGAAAAGTCGCAGTATAGCTCCTACTTGAGATATTTTGAGATAGTACTAGAGATGGTTGAAAACTTCAGTAACTTTGATGTGGTAGGTCATTTAGATTATATAGTTCGCTATGGTCCATTTAAAGATAAGTCTTATGACTATAGAGATTATAAACAAATCATAGATGCTATTTTAAAAGCGCTTATAAAAAATGGGAAAGGAATAGAGTTAAACACTTCAGGACTTAGAGGAGAGTTAAAAACTACATTTCCAAAAGAAGAAGTATTAAAAAGGTATAAAGAATTAGGTGGTAAGATTATTACTTTAGGATCTGATGCACATTTTAATAGAGATTATTATGGAGGTATTTTAGAAGGAATAGATCTTTTAAAAAACTTAGGTTTTAGTAAAGTTTCTTCTTTTAGGAAAAGAAAGGTTGAGAATATATCTATTTAGTCTTCCTAATCTCTATTTCCCTGATATTGACATTAATGTTTTACTGTGATATCATTATAAAAATATCGAATATTGTAACAACTTTTGTTTTTTATCAAATTCAGTAAACCTCTATATATAGAGGTTTATCTTTATAATTAAATTAAAAAATTATATTGACTTATAATTTAAAACAATAAATGGGGGGAATTTGAATGGATGAAAAGAAATTAGGATTTGATACTTTACAGGTACATGGTGGTCAAAGTATTGATCCAACTACAAAATCAAGGGCAGTACCTATATATCAAACTACAGCATATGGTTTTGACAGTGTAGAACATGGTGCTAAGCTTTTTTCACTTGAAGAAGGTGGAAATATATATACTAGAATGATGAATCCTACAACAGATGTATTAGAGCAGAGGGTGGCTCTCTTAGAGGGAGGGGTTGGAGCTCTTGCAGTTGCATCTGGAATGGCTGCAACAACATACGCAATTATGAATATAGCTGGTAGTGGTGATGAAATCGTATCAGCTAGTACACTTTATGGTGGAACCTACAATCTCTTTGTAGCCACATTACCTAAGTATGGAATTAAAACAATCTTTGTAGATTCTGAAGACTTATCAAATTTCCAAAATGCAATTACCGAAAAGACAAAGGCAATATATATAGAGACTATTGGAAACCCAAGTATAAATTTAGTAGATATTGAAGGGGTAGCTAAAATTGCTCACGAAAATGGTATTCCTCTTATTGTAGATAATACATTTGGAACTCCATATTTGATTAGACCTTTTGAATTTGGGGCAGATATAATTGTCCACTCTGCTACAAAGTTTATAGGAGGACATGGAAATTCTATGGGAGGAATTATAGTTGACTCAGGAAATTTTGATTGGGCAAAGAGTGGTAAATTCCCATCGCTTACAGATAATGATCCTACTTATAACGGGGTTAGCTATACGAAAACTTTTGGACCTGCGGCTTTTATTGTAAAAGCTAGAGTGCAACTTTTAAGAGATACAGGTGCATGTTTAAGTCCTTTTAATTCATTTTTACTCCTACAAGGACTTGAAACACTTTCGCTTCGTGTAGAACGTCATGTAGAAAACACTAAAAAGATCTGTGATTTTCTTATAAATCACCCGATGGTTAGTTGGGTAAATTATCCTAGTTTAGAGACAAGCAAATACTATGAACTAGCACAAAAATACATGCCTAAGGGAGCTGGATCTATATTTACATTTGGAATTAAAGGTGGACTTGAGGCAGGTAAAGAGTTTATTGAAAAACTAGAGATATTTTCTCATCTAGCCAATGTAGCCGATGCTAAATCTCTTGTAATTCATCCTGCTAGTACTACTCATTCACAGCTTTCAGAGTCAGCACAATATGATGCAGGGGTAGCTCCAGATATGATCAGACTTTCTATAGGTATTGAAAATGTAGAAGATCTTATAGAAGATTTAGATCAAGCTTTAAAAGCAGTAAAACAATAATAAACATAAGAAGGTGACATAGATGCCGATTAATATTCCAAACGATTTGCCTGCAGCAGATATTTTAGCTGGAGAGAATATATTTGTAATGCTAGAAGATAGAGCTAAGCAACAAGATATTAGACCTTTAAAGATAGCAATAATGAATTTGATGCCTACAAAGATAGTAACTGAAACGCAAATTTTAAGACTTATAGGAAATACTCCCTTGCAAGTGGATGTAACATTTATCCATCCGGAGAGTCATAAAGCTAAGAATACACCAGAGGAACATCTAAATAGATTTTATAAAAGTTTAGATGATATAAAGAATGAAACATTTGATGGACTTATAATAACAGGTGCACCTGTAGAGCATTTAGAGTTTGAAGAGGTAGACTACTGGGACGAATTACAAGATTTAATGGAATGGAGCAAGACCCATGTTTATTCGACGCTTCATATTTGCTGGGGAGCTCAAGCGGCCCTTTATTACCATTATGGTATTGGTAAAACAGCTCTTGCCCAAAAACTCTTTGGAGTGTTTAATCACTATAAAAGAGTGGAAAATTCTAAACTTTTAAGAGGGTTTGATGATACTTTTTACGCTCCTCATTCCAGACATACAGGTATAGAGAGTAGCGATATTGAGAAAGTAGAAGGTTTAGAAATAGTATCCGAGTCTGATGAAGCTGGAGTATATATAGTGGTTTCAAAAGATGATAGGCAAGTGTTTGTTACAGGTCATTCTGAATATGATGTGTTCACATTGAAGAAGGAATATGAAAGAGATATAGATGCAGGATTGGATATAGAATTGCCTAAAAACTATTTTCCAATGGATGATCCAACAAAAGAACCTCTTTTAACCTGGAGAGGTCATGCCAATTTACTATTTTGTAATTGGTTAAACTATTATGTATATCAAGAAACACCATATGATGTGACTAAATTGGGAAAAGAATTATAAAGAGAAGATTTAATCAAAAATTAAACTATTTGACAATTTGCTCATTTCCTTATAAACTACGATTAGGATTATATAAAACTTAAAACTAATTGGGAGTGATATATTTTGAATAAATATAAAGACGCTAAAAACTTAATAGATAATGCTAAAGATATAGTTGTTTTAACTGGAGCGGGAATGTCTACTGAATCTGGTGTAAAGGACTTTAGATCACAATATGGCTTAATTCATACTAACAAGGGAGGATATACTCCTTCAGAGATACTTTCAAGAATGTTTTTTTATAGCAGACCTGAAATATTTTATAATTATTTAAAAGAGTATCTAAATATGGATGGAATCTTGCCAAATGAAGGGCATAAAATACTTGCAGAACTTGAAAACAATAAAAGAGTTACAATCTTAACTCAAAACATAGATTCACTTCATCAAAAGGCAGGAAGCAAGAACATAATAGAACTTCATGGTAATATGGAAAATACATATTGTACTAATTGTTCTAAGGAAAAAACAATAGATGAAGTCTTTAAAGATGGACCTCATTGTGAATGTGGGGGTCTTTATAAGACTGAGATTGTCTTATATGGAGAAAATGTTCCAGGTATAAAAGAAATCTTTAAAAGGGTAGAGAAAGCAGATCTTTTGATAGTGCTTGGCACTTCTCTAATGGTTCAACCAGTAGCAAGTGTTCCAGTAGCTTTTGGATATGGAAAGAAGCCTATTATAATTATAAACCAAGAAGAAACCTTTCTTACTGGAGTAGACGATGTTATTGAGTTTAATGAAGAAATTGGAGAAACTTTAAAGAAAATAATAAGTGAAGCTTAATAACAAAGTGTATAAGTAGATCATTGGATTGATATAATGATCTACTTATAAAATAAAAAAGAAAGAAGGGAAACAATGCTGCAAAACTATATGGAGATTTTATTAGAGGATGTATTAAAAGATGTGCTTAAAAAGTATGATTTAAACTGCAGTTGCGAAAGATGTATGGAAGATATAAGGGCAATTACACTTAATAATTTAAAACCTATCTATGTGGCAAGTGACAAGGGGATTGTATATACTAAATTAAACGATCTAAGTGTTCAGTTCAAAGCCGATATAATCTGTCAAATAATGGCTGCTATAAAAAAAGTAGAAGAAAAACCACGTCATTAAAATTTTAGAGATAAACAATTTTTTAGGAGGAATTTATGGAATTTAGAAGGTCTAAAGAAACTGATATAGAGGGAATAATGCTTATAATAAAAAAAGCCCAAAATCATCTTAAAGAACAAGGAATAGACCAGTGGCAAAATGGATATCCCAATGAAGAAGTAATAAAAGTGGATATAGAAAAACAAGAGTCTTATGTTTTAATAGAAGATGAAAAAGCAGTTGGAACAACTGCTTTAAGTTTTGAAGCCGAAAAAACTTATGACAATATATATGATGGAAAGTGGCTTACAGATATAAGTTATGCAGTCATACATAGAATAGCTATAGATATTGACTTTAGGGGTAAAGGCTTAGCTAGGGAGATGTTAAAAGAAATAGAAAAAAAGTGTGCAGACAATAGAGTAAAGAGTATAAAGGTAGATACTCATAAAGAAAACATATCTATGCAAAATTTTTTAAAAAAGAATGGATTTAAATATTGTGGTATTATCTATTTAAAAGATGGAAACGAGAGAGTTGCTTTTGAAAAAGTATTAAATATCTAAAAAGCTTATAGGAAACATTGTCTATAAGCTATTTTAAATAAAATCCTTTTAGTGCTTTACATTGTGAAAGTATTATGGTATAAACTTATAGGGAAGAAAAATTTACCTAAATTTATATTTATAAGGAGGATTTTATGAATAAATTACCCGAAAAATTTGAATCTTATGATGAACTTAAAAGAAAAGGATTTTTAGATATTAAAGAATTAAAAGAATCCGGAAAAAACGTAGTTGGAGTATTTTGTACATATTCACCAGCAGAACTTGTCTATGCGGCAGGGGCAATTCCAGTATCACTTTGTGGGACTAGTGAAGAACCAATACAATATGCAGAAAGAGATCTTCCTAAAAACTTATGCCCTCTAATAAAATCAAGCTATGGACATGCAGTATCTGACACCTGTCCTTTTTTCTACTTTTCTGATCTTATACTTGGTGAAACTACCTGTGATGGTAAGAAAAAGATGTACGAGCTATTAAATGAGATTAAAGATACATATGTTATGCAACTTCCTCAAAATCCAGACCTTAAGTCATCATTTGACCTTTGGAGAAGTGAAATAGTAAGGTTTAAAGAAAAACTTGAGGAAAAATTTGATGTAGAGATAACAGAAGAAAAACTAAGGGAAGAGATACGTAGAGGAAATATTCAAAGGAAAAACATGATGGAATACTTTGAACTTGGCAAATTAAATCCTCCAGCTCTTAATGGTGTTGAGATGAATGGAGTTCAAGATGGGTTTGGATTTAGATTTGATAGAGAGGAAAGCAACAAAGATCTTATATCTAGAACAAAAGAACTTAAAGAAAACTGGGAAAAAAACTTAAAGGGGACTATAACAAATAGACCAAGAATACTTGTAACAGGTTGCCCAGTTGGGGGTGTTAGGGAGAAGATACTTCAAACTATTGAACTAGCTGGTGGAGATATAGTAGCCTATGATAACTGTTCAGGAATTAGAGAAAAAAGGGATTTAATCGATGAAACTAAAGATCCAATAGATGCTATAGCTGAAAAGTATTTAAAAGTTAGTTGTTCAGTCATGAGCCCTAATACGAGAAGAATTGAAGATATAAGTTCGATTTGTGAAGAGTTTAAGGTAGATGCAGTTATTGAAGTTGTACTTCAAGCTTGTCATACTTTTGCTATTGAAGCTACAAAGGTTAGAAGACATGTAAATGATGAACTAAATCTTCCTTATCTATATATAGAATCAGATTATTCAATGCTTGACTTTGGACAGATAAAAACTAGAATAGAGGCATTTTTTGAGATGATATAAATGTTAAAAATGAGGTGATGGATATAGATAGTAAATCTTTAAAAAAGCCAAAAGAACGAGAGGTTGTAAAGATAAAAAAAGAAAGCTCTATCATAAGAAGTATAAAAAATAATTGGATACTTTATCTGATGATACTGCCTGGAATCTTATGGTATATAATATTTTGTTATGCGCCCATGGGAGGGACTATACTAGCATTTAAATCTTACAGATATGATATGGGTATATTAAAGAGTCCATGGGTGGGACTTGAAAATTTTAGAAATATGTTTAGGGATAGAGCATTTATTCAAGCTTTTAAAAATACAATAATTTTTAGCTTAGGGAAACTATTATTTCATTTTCCCGTTCCTATAATTGTTGCTATTTTATTAAATGAAATTAAAAATATTAGACTTAAAAAGATATTTCAAACTATATTTACATTTCCTCACTTTATATCATGGGTAGTTTTAGCTAGTATCTTTACTAATTTATTTTCTAGTAATGGACTTATAAATCAGGTACTTATAAATAATGGTTTTAAAATATTTTCACCTCTTATAACACCTGATGGTTTTAGAGGATTTATATGGATATCAAATATATGGAAAGAGTTTGGATGGGACTCTATTATCTATATGGCAGCTTTTACAAGTATAGATCCTGGTCTTTATGAGGCTGCCGAAATAGATGGAGCAGGAAGACTTGGTAAAATGATATACATTACTTTACCTGGTATAAAACATATAATAGCTATAATGCTAATTTTAGAAGTTGGAAATATTATGGGAGGGGCATCTTTTAATCAGATATTTAATCTATATAGTCCACCTGTATATGGAGTTGCTGATATAATAGATACATTTGTCCAAAGGTATACATTTGAGATGGGAGTAAACTTTGGATATACAACTGCTGTAGGGCTTTTTAAGTCGATTATAGGAGTTATTATGATTACCCTTGCAAATAGACTTATAGTAAAAACAGGAGAACAAGGATTGTTCTAGGAAGGAGAGGACTATATATGAAAAAAAGGAAAAATACAAAATTTGATATATTGCTATACTTTATATTTATAGTACTTTGTATACTTATACTTATACCATTTTATAATGTAGTTATATTATCTGTGGCAAATACAATTACCTATGCTAAACACACACCTTATATACTACCATTTACTGTAGATTTTTCTGGATTTAAGGAGATACTAAAAGATCCCTTTTTTATAAAGTCTCTTTCAGTTACTTTATTTGTAACTATAGTTGGAACAACTCTTAATATGATATTTTCTACTTTAACAGCTTATGTTATTTCTAGAAGAAAGTTGCTTGGAAGAAAGTTTATATTGAATTTCATTATTTTTACTATGTTATTTTCTGGCGGAACTGTACCTATATATTTAATAGTTACAAAACTTGGACTTTTAAATAGTATATGGTCAATGATACTTCCATGTCTTTTAAATACATATTATATAATAATAATGAAAAACTATTTTCAGTCATTACCAAGATCGCTAGAGGAAGCAGCTATCATTGATGGGGCAAATGACCTTCAAGTATTAACTCGAGTTTATCTTCCAATATCTAAGCCTTTTATGGCAACATTTGCTCTTTTTTATTCTGTAGAGAGATGGAATGAGTGGTGGCATGCATATTTATATATTTCTGATAAAAACTTAAAACCACTACAGATTTATCTTAAAGATCTGCTTGTAGTCTATGATAGTCAGTTGGCACCTCAGCTTAAATCTCTAGCAGAGAGTCAAATGAAGATATTTCCACAATCAGTACAAATGTCTACTATATTGATTACGATGATACCTATAATCTGTCTTTATCCATTTGTACAAAAATACTTTGTAAAAGGTGTTATGATGGGTTCTTTAAAAGAGTAGCACAAAGTAAAACTTAAATTAAAGGATATAATTACAATTTATTATATTAAATTTAAAATTAAATATTAGGAGGTTAGAAATAGTGAAAAAAGGATTGAAGTATTTATTATTATTATGTGTAGTAGTCTTATTTACTGGTTGTTCAAAAGATAAGGCAGAACCCTCTTCTAAAAATGAAGATGGGAAAGTAGAGATTAATGTAGGGTTTTGGAATGCTCAAGAAGCATTATCTGGTGGAGAAAATGATAAGATGCTTAAAACTCTTGAAGAAAAAACTGGAGTTCATCTTATACCACAAGATATGACAAGCTCTGATTATCACGAAAAAGTACAACTTTGGGCTACAAATGGACAACTACCAGATATATTTGTAGGGGATTTTGTAGGTCTTGGACAAAGTTCTTTTTTTGACTGGGTTGATCAAGGTGTAATAAAAGCATTACCTGAGGATTTATCAAAATATCCAAATCTAGAAGAATATATGCAAATGGATAGAGCAAAACAAGCTATGCAAGATGGAAAAAACTATATAATTCCTAGACAATCTTATGGAGATATTACTTATAGTGTTTTAGATAGAAACATTGTATATAGATGGGATCTTGCTCAAAAAGCAGGGGTAACAAAAGAACCAGAAAACTGGGATGAGTTTAGAGATATGCTTAGAAAGATAATTAAAGCTGATCCAGAAAATAAAAATATTGGCGGTATAACTCAAACAGGATCAAAGATACTTGCAGGTGTAATGTACCCTTATGGGGGCATACTGGAAAAGAAATGGATTATAAATGATGAAGGAAAGGTTATGCCAAGTGTTTTTGATGGAGATATGAAAGCGGTAATGAATCTTGCAAGGGACATGTATCAAGAAGGAACTGTATCAAAAGATATAGCTCAAGTTACAGGTTCAAATGCTAAGGATGGTTTTTTACAAGGATTAAACGCAGCCATGGTATTTAACGATGGTCCATCAAGTCTTTATACACTTGGTAGAGATTATGAAGAAGTCTATGGTAGAGAGTTTTTAGATGATGTTAGATTTGCTCCTATTTTCCCTGGTGCAGATGGAGAGAAGTGGTACTTTGTAGATACAGAAGCATGGTCAGAGACCTATATAAGTAGTAAAGTTTCAGATGAAAAGATGGAGGCTATTTTAAAGTTATTTGATTATTTGATTTCTGATGAAGGTAAAAGACTTATGTTCTGTGGTATTGAAGGTGAGGATTATGAAATGATAGATGGAAAACCTATAGTAAAAGAAGGCGTTGTGCTTACGGAAAAATATCCATTTGCAAATATGTCAAACCTTGCAGTTCATAATCCAACTTATTGGGACGAAAACTATCCTACTTCAATTCCCAAGGAATATAGAGAAGAAAACATAAAGAGACATCAAGATGCGGTTACAAATGGTGTGCTTCCAAAGATAAGTGATGCATCAATGCTTATTTCTACACCACTTAAAGATAAATTCTACTACAATCCCCATGAAGATTTTTATACTATTATGATGGGAACAGAGCCAGTAGATAAGATGGTAGATTCTCTTATGAAAAGCTATAAGGATAAAGGTTTAGAAAAGATGTTAGATGAAGTAAATAAAGAAGCTAAAAAAAGAGGTATAGTAGATTAGAAAAGGTATCTTAACTCTTATAAATTGTGCCTATGATTTTAAAGATGGAAGATACAAGAGTTTATGATAAAAACCTGATAATACTAAAAAGCTTATAGGAAATTTCCTATAAGCTTTTTAGTATTAAATTTCTTTAAGAAGTCTTAAATAATGGTTTGCTTCACGAAGTACATGATCTCCTAGTAGGGGTGGGATTATAGATTTTATTTCGCAGTCTAATAATCCTTTTGTAGCAGCTGTTTTATATTCTTTAATATATTCTGTAAGTTTAAAGCTTTTATTTACCATGTCCTTTTTATGCATTCTTAGGCATTCTTTTACTAGAATTTCATAGTTTAAAACAAACTTTTCTGCAGCCTTTTTAAGTTCTTCTTCACTAGGGTCTAACATTCCATCTATAAACTGAGCATGTTCTCCCATTATATGATTCCAAAAATTTAGTTCTTCACAAAGAGTGTTAACAGGAATTTCCTTTTCTTTTAAACAGTTTAAAATTTTTAGATAAAGTTTTGTTTCATGGATTATATGCTCTAACATCTTTGGATAAACTCTGATAAAAAGCTTACATTCTGAAAATTCTTTTAAGATTCTTTCTTTAAAGCTTAGAACTTCTTCCATTATGTTTAATACTCTAGAGTTAAAATTAACTATATAAGTTTCTAGCCACTCACTATAGTCACAATCATTATCACATAAAAGTTCTAATTCTTTTTCTGTAATCTCCATATTGATGCTTGCGCCTGTCAGATTTGATGTTATTCTTTCTGCCTCAAGCGTATATTTGGTAACGAGCTCACAAGAACTTATCACCTCTTTACTTATACATTCATTTGCAAGTGGAAGAATTTCCAACATAAGTTCTTCAAGACTCTTCTTTAGTAAATCTGACATTTTTTGTATATCTTCTTCTACTGGAGTTAAACTAGTTTCTATAAAAAATAAATGCTCTTTCATAATTCTAAGGTAGAAGAGATTTGATTCTAATGAGAATTTTATAAACTTTTCTCTAGATAACAAAAAAATACCCCCTTTTATATAATATTCCATAATACATAGTATTAGATTGGTTTTAGAAATATTACAATGTTTTTATAAAACCCCTTGTTCATGCTTTACAAAATAATCGGTAAGTAATTTAGAAAATCCAAGCATTCTTTGGAGCAAATTTCTAGAGGTCTGTGTTATATATGTTTGACTTCTATAGAAGATTTTTTTATTTATTATTAGAATTCTCTTGACTTATTTTCTTTTAATTGCTAATATCTAAGTATAATATAAATATCGACAAATTACTCATATAGTTCCCATAATAAGGTTGGGGAGTTTCTACAGAAGACCGTAAAGCTTCTACTATGAGTGAAAGTGCGGCTAGGGCTTCTAAAGAGAAGAATTTATTAAAGGTCCAAGCGTCGCAGGTGCTTTTAAAAAAGCATTACACCGAAGGGATAAAAGCCCAGGCGGGTAGGTTTCACTTAAAAGACCTACCCGCTTGGGTTTTAAGTGTTTTTGGTATAATATTTATATTAATACAAACAATAGGAGGAAAGTTAGTGGAAAACTTTTTTAAACTTAAGGAAAATAATACAAATGTAAAAACAGAAGTCATAGCAGGGATTACAACATTTATGACTATGGCGTATATCTTGGCTGTAAACCCGCTCATTCTATCTGATACAGGTATGGATGCTGGTGGAGTATTTACTGCTACAGCACTTTCAGCAGCTTTTGCAACACTTATTATGGCACTTTATGCGAAGTATCCATTTGCACTTGCACCAGGGATGGGACTTAATGCTTTCTTTGCTTATTCGGTAGTTCTTGGAGAAATGGGTAAGACTTGGCAGTTTGCACTTACAGCAGTACTTATTGAAGGAATTATATTTATAATCTTATCATTTTTAAATGTGCGTGAGGCAATATTTGATAGTATACCAACTAATCTTAAAAATGCAGTATCCGTAGGTATAGGTCTTTTTATCGCATTTATAGGTTTAAATGGAGCGGGTATTGTAAAAGTTGGGAAGGGAACTCCTTTAGAACTTGGAAATATAGCTAGTGGTGCGCCAGTTGTAGCTTTTATTGGAATAATAATTATAGCATTTTTACTTGCTAAAAATATAAAGGGAGCACTTCTTATAGGAATAATTGTTTCAACTCTTGTAGGTATTCCTCTTGGAGTAACTCAATTACCGGAAAACTTCAACACTATAGTAAGTCTTCCACCTACTATAAAGAATGTAGCTTTTCAGTTTGTAGGTATGAAAGAGATTTTTTCTCTTGAAATGTTAATTGTAGTATTTACATTTTTATTTGTAGATATATTTGATACAGTAGGTACTCTTGCAGGTGTTGCATCTAAAGCCGATATGTTGGATGAAGATGGAAAGCTTCCAAGAGTTGGTAAAGCTCTTATGGCAGATGCACTAGGAACTATTGCAGGGGCATGTCTTGGAACTTCAACTGTTACAACATATGTAGAGTCAGCATCAGGGGTTGCAGAAGGTGGTAGAACAGGACTTACAGCTCTTTCTACAGCGGCAATGTTTACGCTAGCACTTTTCTTTGCACCATTATTTACTATGATACCAGCAGCGGCTACAGCTCCTGCACTTATCACGGTAGGACTATTTATGATGGGTCCTATTAGAAAGATTGAGTTTGATGATCCAACTGATGGAATACCAGCATTTTTAACTATTATTATGATGCCACTTGCCTATTCTATAGCTGAAGGTATTGTGTTTGGAATGATTTCATATGTGGTATTAAAAGCTATAACAGGTAAGTTAAAGGACATTTCTCTTACCATGTGGATACTAGCTATATTATTTTTAATAAGAATAATATTTATGTAAAGGAGGATTTTATAATGGAATTACTTTATAAAGGAAAGACTAAAGACGTATACGAATTAGATGATCAAAGAGTAATATTAAAGTTTAAGGACGATGTAACAGGGGTTGATGGAAAGTTTGATCCAGGAGCTAATACAGTGGGTCTTAGTATTGATGGAATGGGTAAATCAGGACTTAAAGTTACTAGACATTTTTTTGAAAAGCTCAATCATCTAAATATCCCAACTCACTTTCTAGATGCAGATATAGAAGAAAACACTATGACAGTACTAAAAGCTAGTGCTTTTGGTAAAGGAGTAGAGGTTATATGCAGATATAGAGCTGTGGGAAGCTTTATAAGAAGATATGGAATGTATGCAAACGAGGGAGATAAACTGGATTCTTATGTAGAGTTTACTCTTAAAGATGATGAAAGAGGCGACCCTCTTATTACAAAAGATGCACTAGATATGCTCCATATATTAAATAAGGAAGAATATGATGAAATAGAAAGACTTACTAAAGAGATTTGCGGTATAATAAGAGAAGAACTATCTCAAAAAGGCTTAGAATTATATGATATAAAGCTAGAATTTGGTAGGGTAGGCGAAGATAGACATATTGCTTTAATAGATGAAATATCTGGAGGCAATATGAGGGTATATAGGGGAAATGAATATATAGAACCACTTGATTTGGAAAAAATGATATTAAGTAAATAGTAAGCTCATATAAGTTTCATAGTAATACTTTGATATTTACATGAGTGAAAGTGCGCCTAGGGTTCCGAGGAATAATTTTTCTTGCTGGTCCAAGCGGCGCAGATGCTAAAAAGCATTACACCATAGGGACAAAAGCCCAGATGGGTAGGTTTCACTTAAAGAAACCTATCCATCTGGGCTTTTATCTTTTAAAGGAGGATTATAAATGGAAAGATTGTTTATTGAAAAGAAAACAGAGGTAAATGTTGAAAGAGAAGAACTTTTAAAAGAATTTAAGGGCTATTTAGGTGTTAAAGAGTTAAAGGATGTAAGAGTGGTTGATGTATATGATTTAATAGGAGCAAATGAGGAAGAAAAAAACACTATATTAGAAAACATTATATTAGAACCATTTACAGATATATATACAAAAACATTAGAACTTTCTGATGATGAAAAGGCATTTAGAATTAAAGATTTAAAAGGACAGTTTAATAAAAGAGAGTATTTTACAAATGAGTTTATAAACCTACTTTTTTCAGAAGGAGATATAGAGGTAAAACATTCTAAGATAATAGTAGTCAAAGGAATAGATGAAAAGGCGCTTAAAACTATAAAAGAATACTATATAAACCCTATTGAATTTAAAGAAGTTTCATTAGATGATATGACGGTTGAAAAGATAGATGAAAGCGTAGAACCGGTTGAATGGGTAAAAGGATTTATAGGATTTGATAGAGAAGCTATGAAAGCATTTAAAGAAAATAAAGGTATAGGAATGGATGTAGAAGATTTACTTTTTATAAAGGAATATTTCAACAAAGAAGAGAGAGACCCAAGTCTTACAGAGATAAAACTTATAGACACATATTGGTCTGATCACTGTAGACACACTACCTTTATGACTAGAATAGGTGAAATTGAAATAGAAGATGGAGACTATAAGGAACTTTTTGAAAGAGAGTTAAAGAACTATTTAGAGTCTAGAGAGTTTACTTATGAAAAAAGAGAAAAAGCGATAAGCCTTATGGACTTAGCTACAATAAATATGAAAGAGTTAAAGAAAAAAGGTCTTTTAGAAGATAAAGAAGAATCAGATGAAGTAAATGCTGCAAGTATAGAGATAGATGTAGATGTAAATGGTAAAACAGAAAAGTGGCTTCTTATGTTTAAAAACGAAACTCACAATCACCCTACAGAGATGGAGCCTTTTGGTGGAGCGGCTACTTGTCTTGGAGGAGCTATAAGAGATCCACTTTCTGGTCGTGCTTATGTTTATCAGGCGATGAGAATAACAGGAGCAGCAGATCCTAGAACCATATATGAAGATACTTTAAAGGGAAAACTTCCTCAAAGAAAAATAACTAGAACTGCTATGAAGGGATATAGTTCTTATGGAAATGAAATAGGAGCTAGTACTGGTTTTTTAAGAGAAATATATGATGATGGATTTGTAGCTAAGAGAATGGAGTGCGGAGCATTAGTTGCAGCAACTCCAAAGGAAAATGTATATAGAGGTAAGCCTCAAGCAGGTGATGTTATAATACTCTTAGGCGGAAGAACTGGAAGAGATGGTCTTGGAGGAGCAGTTGGATCTTCAAAGGAACATTCAGAGGACTCACTAGATAAAGGTGGCGCTGAAGTACAAAAGGGAAATCCTGCACTTGAGAGAAAGATAATAAGACTTTTTAGAAAGAAAGATATTTCTAAAATGATAAAAGTATGTAATGACTTTGGTGCAGGTGGAGTGGGAGTTGCTATTGGTGAGCTTGCTGATGGATTAGTAGTTGAGCTTGATAAAGTTCCTTTAAAATATCCTGGACTTAGTGCTACAGATATAGCTCTTTCAGAATCTCAAGAGAGAATGGCTTGTCTATTGGATAAAAAAGATGCAGAGAAGTTTTTAGAAGCAGCGAAGGCTGAGGACTTAGAGGCAACTATAGTTGCAAAGGTTACAGAAGAGAAACTATTAAAGTTTACCTATAAAGGCGAAACTGTTGTGGCTATTAAAAGAGAGTTTTTAGATACAAATGGATTGGAAAAAGATATAGATATAAAACTTTTAAGCCCAAGAGAAAAAGGGGAAGAAACTTCAAAGAAAGATGTAGAAAATAGGATAACAGATCTTTTAGAAGATATAAATATAGGAAGTCAAAAAGGTTTAGTAGAAAACTTTGATAGCACAGTAAGTGGTGAAGCTGTTGTAATGCCTTATGGTGGTAAGTATATGTTAAGTCCTAGTGAAGGAATGGTAAGTAAAATACCTGTATTAGATGGAGAAACTACTACAACTTCAATTATGACATTTGGATATGATCCTAGCATTTCAAAATGGAGTCCATTCCATGGAGGCTATTATGCAGTTATAGAATCATTAGCTAAAATAGTAGCCCTTGGCGGAACCTATAAAGGTGTAAGACTTACTTTCCAAGAATACTTTGAAAGACTTGGAGAGGATAAATCTAAATGGGGCAAGCCTTTCTTAGCACTTCTTGGAGCGTTTTCAATTCAAAAGGATTTAGATATAGCAGCTATAGGCGGAAAAGATAGCATGAGTGGGACATTTGAAGATATAGATGTACCCCCAACACTTATTAGTTTTGCTGTTACAGTTGAAAATATAGGAAATATAGTGACAAGTGAATTTAAAAAAGCTAATAATAGAGTAGTTTTAATAGATTTAAAAGAGGATAAAGATGGCCTTATAGACACTAAAGATATGATGAAAAAATATGATTTAGTTTATGAGTTAAACAAAAAAGGACTTATCCTTTCTGCAACAAGCGTAAAGCGTGGGGGAGTGATGAGAAGTATTCTAGAGATGAGCTTTGGAAACAAGATTGGGTTTAAGTGCAAAGATTTGGATATGGATGAGTTATTTAAAGCTAAATATGGTTCTATAGTTTTAGAATTAAAAGATGATGCAAGTATAGATGAATTGGGAGAGTTTACTCTTCTTGGAAAAACTATAAGTGATCAGAAAATAGTTATAGATGAAAAATCTTTAGAAATAGACTCTCTAATAGAAAAATGGACTAGTCCATTAGCAGAAGTGTTCCCAAGCATAGAGGGAGAACTAGAAAAAGAAAAAGATTATCCTAAAAATAGTGATATAAGGATTAGAAAAGGTTTAAAAGTTACGAAACCTAAAGTATTAATTCCAATCTTAACTGGAACCCATGGAGAATATACTCTTGGAAGAAGTTTTAAAAATGCTGGTGGAGATGTAGAAGAGTTTGTATTTAAGTTTTTAAACCCTAAAGATTTTAAAGAATCTCTATTAAAGTTTAAAGAAAAGATCAGAACTAGTCAAATTCTAGCCCTTCCTCACGGAGTAGTCTTTGGTGGAGAACCAGGAGGTAGCGGAAAACTTTTAAAATATATCCTAGGAACTCCTGAAATAAAAGAAGAGATGGATAGATTTTTACAAAACACTGATGGGCTTATACTTGGGATTGGTGAAGGTTTCCAAACACTTCTTCGTTCAGGACTTATAGTTAAAGGGGATGCGGTATTAGCTCAAAATAAAGAAGGTGGTTTTGTATCTACTTTCCAAGATATAGAGGTGAAAAACAGCACATCACCTTGGTTTAATGCCATGAAAAAGGGCGATATATATACAGCGCCTATCGGAACTTATGAAGGAAGACTCCTAATAGGAGAAGATACAAACCTAGATGAAAGTCAAATAGCTACAAAGTTAATAGCTAAAAATCCGACTGGGTCCATTAGTAATATTGAAAGTTTAACTAGTTTTGATGGTAGAGTACTTGGAACTATTTCAAGTATAGATAGAATCGATACTGGTCTATATAAAAACATAGATATAAAGGGAGAAGCAAAGATTTTTGAATCAGGAATAAAATATTTTGATTAGGAGATGATGATGAGATGAAAGTAAGTATAATAATGGGAAGTATAACAGACGAAAAAATAGCTAAAAAAAGTGTTGATATATTAAAGAAATTTGGTGTAGATTATGAGGTAAAAGTTATATCAGCTCATAGAACACCTGGCAGAGCAGTAGAGTTTACAGAAAATGCAGAGAAAAACGGAACAGAAGTTATAATAGCAATAGCGGGAAAAGCAGCTCATCTTGCAGGAGTACTAGCAGGTCTTAGTACTCTTCCTGTTATAGGAATACCAGCAAAGTCTAGTACGATGGATGGACTAGATTCCCTGCTTTCAGTAGTTCAGATGCCAAAGGGTGTACCAGTTGCAACAGTTGCAATAGATGGTGGAGAAAACGCAGCACTTCTTGCTATTCAAATACTTTCTCTTAAGTATGAAGAATTAAAAGATAAACTTAAAGACTATAAAGTAGAGATGGCAAAAGGTGTAGAAGAAATGAATAAAGATTTAAACCTATAAGGGGGAAGAGTTTTGAGTGGTATATTAGGAATTTATAGTAAAGATGTAGAAAAAATTTCTCAGATGATGTACTACGGACTATACGCTCTTCAACATAGGGGGCAGGTAAGTACAGGAATGGCTATAAATAACAATGGTTTTATAGATTACTATAAAGATATGGGTCTTGTAAATGAAGTTTATAAAAAAGAAACTTTGGATAGTTTTATAGGCAATATTTGTATAGGTCAGGTAAGATATGCGTTTTCTTCTGAACGAATAGATAAAAAGAATATAGAGCCACTTGTTATAGGGTATAAAAATGGAGCTCTTGCTGTAGCTCATGATGGAAATATTGCAAACTATAATAGTTTAAGATGTTCTCTTGAAGAGATGGGTAGTATATTTCAGACAGATTTAAATTCAGAGGTAATAGCAAATCTTATAGCCAGAGCGGCTAACACTGATATAGTAGAGGGTATAAATGAAGTTTTAGAAAAGATAGAAGGTTCTTATTCATTAGTCATGATGACAAAAGATAAGCTTATAGGTGCAAGAGATAGCTATGGTATAAAGCCGCTATCTCTTGGAAAAACAAGAGATAGTTACGTATTAGCTTCAGAGAGCTGTGCATTTGATACGCTTGGAGCTGAGTTTATAAGAGATATTACTCCAGGTGAGATAGTTGTTATAGATGAAAGTGGAATAAAAAGTATATTTAAGAAACAACAGCCAAGAAAACTATGTTCATTTGAATTAATTTACTTTGCAAGACCAGATAGCCTTATAAATGAAGAAAGTATATACCTATCTAGGATAGAGATGGGAAAACAACTTTTTAAAGAATCACCAGTTGATGCAGATATAGTAATAGGAGCACCAGATTCTGGTATTATAGCCGCTATAGGTTTTGCTGAGGCATCTAAAATTCCTTATGCAGAAGGACTTATAAAAAACAGATATGTTGGAAGAACTTTTATAAGTCCTACAAAAGAACTTCGTGAACAAGGAGTTAGGATAAAATTAAATGTATTGAAGGAAAACATAAATGGAAAAAGAATAGTTCTAGTAGATGACTCAATAGTAAGGGGAACTACTATAAAGAGAACTGTTGAGATGCTTAAAGCGGCAGGGGCAAAAGAAGTTCATGTTAGGATTGCATCACCTCCAGTTACAAATTCTTGTCATCTTGGAATGGATACTCCTAATAAAGAAAATCTTATAGGCGCAAATAATAATGTGGAAGAGATAAGAAAAGATTTAGGAATAGATTCACTTTACTACCTCTCTTTGGAAGGGCTATTAAAATCGGTAGGAGATAAGGGTTTTTGTACGGGATGTGTAACTGGGAATTATCCAATAGGAAAGGACGGGGTAAAATGTCATTAACATATAAGGATTCAGGGGTAGATAAAGAAGCTGGATATAAGCAGGTCGAACTTATAAAAAATTCCATTAAAAAGACCCATTCAGAAAATGTATTATCAAGTATAGGTGGTTTTTCTGGTCTTTTTAAATTAGACATGGAAGGAATGAAAGAACCAGTACTTGTTTCTGGTACCGATGGAGTAGGAACTAAGCTAAAACTTGCATTTATGATGGATAAACACGATACTATAGGGGAAGATCTTGTTGCTATGTGTGCAAATGATATACTTTGTCAAGGCGCAAAACCACTATTTTTCCTAGATTATATAGGTACTGGAAAACTAAAACCTGAAAAGATGGCGGAAGTAGTAGAAGGCGTGGCAAATGGATGTGTAAAAGCAGGATGTGCTTTGATTGGTGGAGAAACAGCAGAGATGCCTGGTTTTTATCAAGAGGGAGAGTATGATCTAGCTGGATTTTGTGTTGGAGTAGTAGATAAGGAAAAGATAATCGATGGAAGCGGTATAGAAGAAGGAGACATTATTCTAGGACTTCCTTCAAGTGGAATTCATAGTAATGGGTATTCACTTGTTAGAAAAATAGTCTTTGAAAAGGAAAACATCGATTTAGATAAAGAAATTGAGGCAATAGAAGGTACTTTAGGGGAAGAGTTGCTAAAGCCAACTCGTATATATATGAATCCAGTTTTAGATCTAGTAAAAAACTTTGATATAAAAGGACTAGCTCATATAACAGGTGGTGGTTTTTACGAAAACATACCAAGAGTTCTTCCAAAGGGTCTTTCAGCTCATATAGATTTAAGTGTTATAGATACACCAAAGATATTTCATCTTTTAAAAGAATGGGGCGGACTAGATGAAAAAGAAATGTATTCTACATTTAACATGGGAGTTGGAATGATAGTAGTAGTAACAAAAGCGGAAGCAAAAAAGGTAGAAGAGTTTTTAAATGAAAAAGGGGAAAAGTTTTATAAATTAGGGAGTGTTAAAAAAGGAACTGAAGGAGTAGTAGTATGCTAAAGATAGGAGTTCTCATTTCTGGAGGTGGTACAAACCTTCAAGCTTTGATAGATAATACTCTTAACAATACAATAGATGGGAAAATAGAATTAATAATTTCAAATAAAGCTAGCTCTGGCCTTAAAAGGGGAGAGCTAGCTGGTATAGAGAGTCTTTTTATAGATTCCAGGGGGTTTAGAACGGACGAAGAGTACAACCTAAGATTAGTAGAAGAATTTAAAAAAAGAGATATAGATTTAGTAGTATTAGCGGGGTATTTAAAGATACTTTCCAAAGAGTTTATAAAAGAATATAAAAATAGAATAATAAATATCCATCCTTCACTCATTCCTTTGTTTTGTGGGGATGGATATTATGGTGAAAGAGTACATGCAGCAGTACTTGAATCAGGCGAAAAGTATACTGGTGCAACACTTCACTTTGTGGATGAAGGGGTAGACACAGGCCCTATAATTCTTCAAAGAAAGGTAGAAGTAGAAAAAGATGATACCGTTAAGAATTTACAACAAAAGGTACTAAAGATAGAACATGAGATAATAGTAGAAGGTGTAAAACTTTTTTCCCAAGGTAAGATTAGATTAGAAGGGAAAAAGACAATTATAAATAGGGGTGGAGCTATGAAAAGGGCACTTATAAGCGTTTATGATAAAGAAGGGATAGTAGAATTTGCTAAGAATCTTGAACTTTTAAATTGGGAGATTATATCTACCGGAGGAAGTTTTAAAAAGTTAAAGGAAGCAGGAGTAAATGTCATAGAGGTTGATGAGATAACTGGTTTCCCTGAAATACTAGGTGGAAGAGTTAAGACATTAAATCCACTTATTCACGGAGGAATCCTCTATAAGAGAGATGATAAAGAACATCAAAAGACTATAGATGATATGAATATCCATTCAATAGATATGGTAGTAAACAATCTATATCCATTTGAAGAGATGTTAAAGAAGAAAGCTTCACAAGAGGATATGATAGAAAATATAGATATAGGTGGGCCTTCTATGATAAGGGCTGCTGCTAAAAACTATAGAGATGTGATAGTAGTTACAGATCCAGGGGATTATGAACTTATAATAGAGAGACTTAGATTAGATAGCATGGATGAAAACTTTAAAAGAAGTTTAGCTAAAAAAGCTTTCAATTATACAGCTTACTACGATTCCCTTATATCAGGTTATTTTAATGAACTAGATGAAGACAAGTTTCCAGAAAGAATTACACTTACATTTAAAAGAAATAGTAAACTAAGATATGGAGAAAATCCTCATCAAAAGGCAGCCTTTTATGAGGAATTGAAAGATACGGAAGGAACACTATCTTCTTTAAAACAACTTCATGGAAAAGAGCTTTCTTTTAACAATATAAATGATTCAAATGGTGCATTAAAGATATTAAAAGAGTTCCAAGAACCTACAATAGTAGGAGTAAAACATGCAAATCCTTCTGGAATAGGAAGTGCTGATACAATATTTGAAGCATTTAAAAAGATGTATCAGTGTGATAGTGAATCTATATTTGGAGGAATAATAGCTTCAAACCGAGAAATAGATATTGAAACTGCTAAGATGATAGGGGATATATTTATAGAGGTAGTCTTAGCGCCTTCTTATTCTAAAGATGCTATGGAAGTATTAACTAAAAAGAAAAATATAAGAATTATTCAAATAGATGATATAGGAAGAAATAATTACGATGAGTTAGATATGAAAAAGACTATTGGAGGACTTTTAGTACAGGAAAGAGATGAAATTCTTCTAGAAGAGTATAAAGTAGTAACTAAAAGAGAGCCTACTAAGGAAGAGTTAGAAGACCTTCTATTTAGTTTTAAGTGTGTAAAGCATATAAATTCAAATGGAGTAGTTATAGTTAAAGATAAGGCTACACTGGGATTTGGATTAGGGGAAGTAAATAGATACTGGGCTACTGGAAAGGCTATAGAAAGAAGTGAAGATAAAATCTCTGGAAGCGTACTTGCATCAGATGGATTTTTTCCTTTTAAAGATTCTATAGAAGTTCTTGGAGAAGCTGGAGTTAAGGCTATAATTCAGCCAGGAGGATCAATAAAAGATGCTGAAGTAATAGAAGAAGCCGATAAACACGGTATAGCTATGATATTTACTGGAATAAGACATTTCAAGCATTAGAAAGGGGAAAAACTTATGAAGATATTAGTAATAGGTAGTGGTGGCAGGGAACATGCTCTTTGTTGGAAGTTAAAACAATCTAGACTTACAAGTGAAATCTTTTGTGCACCTGGAAATGGTGGAACAAGAGAAATTGCAAAGAATGTAGATATATCAGCAAATGATATAGACTCTCTTTTAGAATTTGCTTTAAAAGAAAAAATTGATTTAACTATAGTAGGACCTGAAGAACCTTTAACTCTTGGAATAGTAGATATATTTAAGGAAAAGGGACTAAAAGTTTTTGGTCCTGATAAAAAGGCAAGTCAGCTTGAAGGAAGTAAAGAGTTTTCTAAAAAGGTAATGGAAAAATATAATATACCTACTGCAAAATACGAGACTTTTACTAGTTTTAACGAAGCTAAGGAAGGATTAAAAGATTTTTCATATCCATTAGTTATAAAAGCGGACGGACTATGCCTTGGCAAGGGAGTATTTATATGTGAGAGAGAGGAAAATGCAATAAAGGTTTTAAAAGATATACTTGAAGATAGATGTTTTGGAGATGAAGGCGAAAAGATAATTATAGAAGAGTATTTAGAAGGGGTAGAAGCATCATTACTATGTTTTGTCTCTGGAAATAGGTTAATTCCAATGGAAAGTGCTAAAGATCATAAAAAAATTGAAGAGGGAGAAAAAGGACTTAACACTGGTGGCATAGGAGCTTTTTCACCTAATAATATAATTACAAAAGATTTAGAAAAACAAATAGAAGAAGAAGTACTAAAAAATATAAGTTTAGCTTTAAAAGAAGAAGATTTAGAATATGAGGGAATTTTATTTATAGGATTTATGATAGATGGCAATGATATAAAGGTACTTGAATTCAATGTAAGGTTTGGTGATCCTGAAACTGAAAGTGTACTTGTTAGATTAAAAAGTGACTTAGTAGAAGTTCTTTTAAAATCAATAGATGGGACGATAGAAGAAAAAGATTTAATATGGGATGAAAGAGTTTCTCTTTGTGTAGTTACTACTTCTTTAGGTTATCCACTAGAGTATGAAAAAGGTTTTGAAATAACAGGTCTAGAAACTATAGATGAGGATATAACCATTTTCCATAATGGTACAAAATATATAGACAATAAACTCTTTACAAATGGCGGGAGAGTTTTGACCCTTACTGTGCTGGGAGATGATTTAAAAAGTGCTAGGGATAAAATATATAGCGAAATAGAAAAAGTGAATTACAAAAATATTTACTATAGAAGAGATATAGCGAAATATTAAAAAAATTCAGGAAATCATTTTATTATTTTACTGCTTTATGGTATACTAGTAAAGAGTATGAATTTTTATAAAAAGCATTAATAAATATTCTTAAATTTTAAGGAGGAGCTCAATTGAAAACAGATGTTCAAATAGGTCAAGAAGCCAAAATGATTCATATCAATGAAGTAGCCCAAAAGATAGGAATAGAAGAAGATTATTTATCACATTATGGTAAATATAAAGCAAAGGTATCATTAGATTTATTTGATAAATATAAAGATAAAAAAGATGGAAAACTAATACTAGTAACCGCAATAAACCCTACGCCAGCAGGTGAAGGTAAAACAACAACAAATATAGGTCTTTCAATGGGACTTAACAAGATAGGAAAAAAAGCAATCACAACTTTAAGAGAGCCATCTCTTGGACCAAGTTTTGGTATGAAAGGTGGAGCAGCTGGGGGAGGATATGCACAAGTAGTACCAATGGAAGATATAAATCTTCACTTTACAGGCGACTTTCATGCTATAACTGCATCTCATAACCTTATATCTGCATTATTAGATAATCATATGCATCAAGGAAATGTTCTTGGAATAGATTCAAGAAGAGTAGTTTGGAAAAGAGTATTAGATATGAACGATAGAGCTCTTAGAAATATAGTTGTAGGACTTGGTGGAAAGCCAAATGGAGTTCCAAGAGAAGATGGTTTTGATATAACTGTAGCTTCTGAAATAATGGCAATTTTTTGTTTAGCTCATGATCTTGAAGATCTTAAGAGAAGAGTAGGGGACATTATAGTTGCATACACATTTGCTGGGGAACCTGTAACTGCAAGAGATTTAAAGGCAGAAGGAGCAGTAGCACTTATAATGAAAGATGCTATGGCACCAAACCTTGTACAAACTCTTGAAAATACACCAGCATTAATTCACGGTGGACCATTTGCAAATATAGCCCATGGTTGTAACTCATTAATTGCAACTCAAATGGGACTTAAACTTGCAGACTACACTGTAACTGAAGCAGGATTTGGTGCAGACCTTGGTGCTGAGAAATTCTTTAATATAGCATCTCGATTTGGAAATTTAAAGCCAGATGCAACTGTTATAGTAGCAACAGTTAGAGCTTTAAAATACAATGGTGGAGTCAAGAAAGATGAACTAGGAAATGAAAACTTAGATGCATTAGCTAAGGGATTTGGTAACCTTGAAAAACATATTGAAAATATTAAGAAGTTTGGTGTTCCAGCAGTAGTAGCTCTAAACAAATTCCCAACTGATACAGAAGCTGAAGTAAAATTTGTATTAGAAAATTGTGAAAGACTAGGCGCAAAAGCTGTACTTTCAGATGTATGGGCAAATGGTGGAGATGGCGGAGTAGAAATGGCAAAAGCTGTAGTTGAAGTATGCGAAAACCAAAAATCAAACTTCAAACCACTTTACGAAGTAGAATCAACCATAAAAGAGAAAATTGAAACAATAGCTAAAGAAATCTATGGAGCTGAAGGAGTAGACTTTACTAAGAAGTGTGCGAAGGAAATTGCTAATATAGAAAAATTAGGTCTTGATAAAATGCCAATTTGCATGGCGAAAACTCAATATTCACTTTCAGATGATCCTACTTTGCTAGGTAGACCAACTGGATTTAGAATAACAGTAAGGGATATCAGAGTAGCTAAAGGTGCAGGATTCTTAGTGGCACTTACAGGTGAAATAATGACAATGCCTGGACTTCCTAAAGTTCCAGCAGCTAACAATATGGATATATTACCAAGTGGAGAAATAGTAGGATTGTTTTAATAAAAAAGTTGGGCCTAAAGCCCAACTTTTTCTAATCTTATACAGAAATGATAAACTATTAACAGATTAAAGGATGTGAAAAGAATGGATTATACACCCAGAGTAAAAAATTCTCAAATAGATGGACTTTGTGAGGCAGTTCTTACTATAGAAACTGTGGAGGAGTGTTATAAGTTTTTAGAAGATATATGTACTATAAAAGAGATTCAGGCAATATCTCAAAGATTTGAAGTTGCAAAACTTCTAAAGAGTAAAAAGACATATACAGAAATAGAAGCTCTTACAGGCGCAAGTACAGCCACCATAAGTAGAGTAAATAGATCTTTAACCTATGGAGTAGATGGATATAAACTTGTATTTGAAAGACTTGGTATTATAAAATAAGGTGCTAAGAAAACTTAGCATGCTTATTTTGGTATAAAACTATCAAATATAAATAGATGAAAGTCGTTTTTATTTAAATCTAGTTGTCTTTGACTCTTAATAGTATAAGCTACAGTTAAAGGGTCATAAAGTCTTTTACATAATTTATAACTAAACATATCTTTATGCTTATAGTTAAAAGCTATAAAATCAGGCTTTGCTAAAAAGTTAGTCATAAGATTTTCTAGAAGAAAATCTCTAGCTCTTCTGGCAAATGAATGATCCTTCTTTTTAAAACAAGAAGATAGTTGACCTCGAATCACATGGGGTCTATTTTTTTTATACCACATAAGAACTAAAGGATTAAAAGATTCTATAGAATAAATTCCCTTATAATTATCTAGAACTTCTGCTATATATTTAAGCTCACTTATATCGGTAGATTCATTTTTTATTTCAACTATCAAAGGCACTTTTCCATCTACTACATCTAGTACTTCTTTAAGTGTTGGAATGGATTCTTCTGTTTTAAAAAGCCTTAAATTTTTTAATTCTTGAAGTATAAAATCATTTACACAATTTTTTAAATAACAGACTCTAGAAAGCGTTCTATCATGAAATACTACTGGGATATTGTCCTTTGTAACTTGAACATCAAGTTCTATTCCATACTCTTTGTCTACCGCCATCCTAAATGATAAAAGCGAGTTTTCAGGATTTCTATCCATATTATCATGAACTCCTCTATGAGAATAGAGGTGATTTAAAAATACATCAACATTTCTTTTTTTATTAGGTTTTATACTTAAAAGATAAAAAAAGACCAATAAAACTAAAAAAATTATTATATACATATCTATCTCCTTTTAAATTAATTGTCAAGATGCAAGTTTTCTATGCCCGATAGCTTGAAATTACAATATTCTATCCTTTCAGTCTAGAATATGTAATTTCATAGCTCCTGGGTAAGTGCAACTTTGCATCAGAAAAGCATCTGATGCAAGTTTTCTATATTATATCATTCTTATAATTTGGATACAATGAAGAGTTAGTATAGGATATATTTTGGATATATGATAAAATATAATATATATTTTTAAAATGGTAAATATAAAAGAAGAGGTGAATATGATAGATAAATATGATAGATATGCATTAAGAGAATTGGAGCGATGGAAAAATAGGATGAGAAAATCTCCATCAATTATAAATAGAGCTTCAAAAGGTGTACAAAAGAAATTAAATAGTATTTTACCTGAAAAGTATCATGAAATAGTAACACTCGCTATAAAAAATATGGTCAAAATTGTACTCACAGGATCTAAATATATAACTAAAAAATCATATCCCCCTATGAGTTTAGAAAAAAGAGAAAAGTTAGTAAGAGAAAAATTAAAGTTTTATAGAAATACTGCGATGATAGAGGGTATTGGAACTGGTGCAGGAGGTATTTTGATGGCTTTAGCTGACTTTCCACTACTTTTAACTATCAAGATCAAGTTTTTATATGATATTGCGACTATCTACGGTTTTGATATCACAGATTATAGAGAGAGACTTTATATTCTAAATATATTTCAATTGGCTTTTTCAAGTCAAGAAAAGGGAAACAGAGTATTTTCTAATATGGAAAATTGGGAAGAGTATTCCAAGAATTTGCCAGAAGATTTAAATGTAGAAGAGTGGAGAGAATTTCAGCAAGAATATAGAGATTACCTAGACCTAGCAAAACTATTACAAATGCTCCCCGGAGTTGGGGCGGTGGTTGGAGGGTACACAAACTCCAAACTATTAAATAAACTAGGTGAGACTGCTATGAACGCTTATAGAATGAGATTGATGTAGGATAGTTCTTTTAAAAGAGCTATCCTACATCAATTTTCAATTTAAAAATATGTTTAAACTTTTTAAACAGGGTATCATATACTATGATTAGGTATGCCTAACATTTAGGAGGGGTAGTGATGACAGGAAATAGAGAAGACTATATAAAGGCTATATATGAACTTGGAGGTGAAAAAAATAGAATTGGAACTAAAAGTATAGCAAAGTCTTTAAATATATCACCTCCATCAGTATCCGAAATGATAAAAAAACTAGTAGAAGAAGGATATGTAGAGTACAAACTCTATAAAGGTGTAAAACTTACAGAAAAAGGTGCAAAGGAAGCACTACGAATAAAAAAGAGACATCTTCTTTGGGAAGTGTTTTTAGTTGAAAAACTTGGTTATAGTTGGGAAGATGTACATGAAGAGGCAGAAGTTTTAGAACATATAACAAGTCCTAAATTAGAAGAACTACTAGAAAAATACTTAGATTATCCTAAAGTTTGTCCTCATGGTACACCTCTAGAAGATGATAGTTATATCTTTAATACTACTTCTTTAGATAGTGTAAAATTAGGTGAAACTGCTTATATAAAAAGGATAGTGGATGAAAAAGAGATTTTAAAATATGTAAAAGCCATGGATTTAAAAATAGGTGACAATGTAAAGATATTGGAAAAAGACTCACATGAAACAATTAAAATAGAGAAAAATGGAGTAATCATAGATATAGAAAAAAACTTATCAAAAAAGATATTTGTAGGATAACAATTATAGTGGAGGAATAAAATACAATGGAAAAATTTTTAATAAAAGAATGCACTTTAAAAGATATAGAATCGATTAAAAGTATAGGTAAAAAAACATTTTATGAAACATTTGCTAAAGATAATACAAAAGAAGATATGGAAAAATATTTAAAAGAAAGTTTTTCTTATGAGCAGGTAAAGAGTGAAATAGAAAATAAGAATTCAATATTTTTTATAGTTAAAGATAATGATGAAGTAGCTGGATATATGAAGATTAATTTTGAGGGAGCACAAACAGAACCAGATCATAACAACTCATTAGAAGTTCAAAGAATATATATATTAGAAAAATATAAAAGAAAATATATAGGTGAAAAATTGATACAAAAAGCTATAGAAATTGCCAAAGATAACAATCTAGACTATGTTTGGTTAGGAGTATGGGAAATAAATATAAATGCGATAAAATTCTATGAAAAGCAAGGTTTTAAAAAGTTTGGTACACATATCTTTATAGTTGGAGAAGATGAGCAAATAGACAATTTAATGAAATTGAAATTATAAGGAGATATTATAGATGAAAAGAATATGGAGTAGTATATTAGTGCTATCTCTTATAGTAGTAGTTTTAGCAGGATGCACAAGAGATGGAGGAGAGATTGACTCAAAAGATAATGGTAAATTAAAAGTTGTAACTACGACAACAATAATAGCAGATGTGGTAAGAAACTTAGCAGGGGATCTTGTAGAAGTTGAAGCTTTAATGGGTCCTGGAGTAGATCCTCATCTTTATAAGGCAAGTGCAGGGGATGTAAAGAGAATGAGTCAAGCAGATATGGTTATATACAATGGGCTTCAATTAGAGGGTAAAATGGGTGAAGTGTTTGAAAATATAAAGGGAAAAGTAATATTTGCAGCCAATGAAGATTTAGATGAAAGCAAGCTTTTAGACTTTGATACGAACCCAGGATATTTTGATCCACATGTATGGTTTGATGTACAGATTTGGAAAAGTGCTACGCAAAGGATAGCTGAAGGGTTAAAAACACTAGATTCAGAAAATGGTGTAAAATATGATGAGAATCTAGAGAAATATTTAACTCAATTAGATGAATTAGATAAATATGTAAGAGATAGAACAGGAGAAATAGATCCTGATAAAAGAATACTTGTAACAGCTCATGATGCATTCCAATACTTTGGAAATCAGTATGGATTTGAAGTTAGCGGACTTCAAGGAATAAGTACAGATGCAGAAGCTGGAACTTCAGATGTAAGACAATTAGCCAATTTTATAGTAGACAAAAAGATAAAGGTCATATTTATAGAGTCTTCAGTGCCAAGAAAAAATATAGAAGCTCTTAAAGAAGCGGTAAAGGCTAAGGGATTTGATGTCAAGATAGGTGGAGAACTCTACTCTGACTCCACAGGAGATGCTGGAACTCCTGCAGAAAGCTATATAGGGACAGTTAAAGCTAATATTGATACAATAGTAAATGCATTAAAATAATACGTAAGAATTAGGGGTGAAAGCATGAAGAAAAACGATTATATAATAAAAGTTGAAGATATGACGGTAGCCTATAGTACAAAACCTGTACTTTGGGATATTGATTTAGATATTCCAAAAGGAGTTTTAATGGCGATTGTAGGACCAAATGGAGCAGGAAAATCTACTCTTATAAAGGCTATGCTTGATTTAATAAAGCCAGTATCAGGAAAGGTATTATTTAATGGTGAGAGTTATAAAGAACATAGAAAACATATAGGCTATGTTCCCCAAAGTGAAAGTGTAGACTGGGACTTTCCTGCAAATGTGCTAGATGTCGTTTTAATGGGAAGATACGGGGAATTGGGATGGTTTAAAAGACCAGGGAAAAAAGATAAAGACCTAGCAATTGATGCTTTAGAGAAAGTTGGGATGAAAGAATTTGCAGATAGACAGATTTCTCAACTCTCTGGTGGTCAACAACAAAGAATATTTTTAGCACGAGCCCTTGTTCAAGATGCAGATATATATTTTATGGATGAACCATTTAAAGGGGTAGATGCAAAGACAGAAGGTGCTATAGTTGAACTTTTAAAAGAACTTAAAAACAGAGGAAAAACTCTTATAGTAGTTCATCATGATCTTCAAACAGTACCAGAATATTTTGACTGGGTAGTACTATTAAATAGACAGATTGTAAAGGTAGGACCTGTAGAAGAAGTCTTTACAGATGAAAACTTAAATAAGACATATAAAAGTACAGGTCAAATTTTAAAAAGGTAGGGGATAGAAATTGAACATTATAAATCTTATATTGACAGATTATACTCTGCAAATAGTATCCCTTGGCTCAGCTCTTCTTGGAATAATAAGTGGGGTACTTGGAAGTTTTGCAGTAATAAGAAAAGAAAGCCTTCTTGGAGATGCAGTTTCTCACTCAGCACTTCCAGGCATTGCTTTAGCATTTTTACTAACGGGAACTAAAAACACTGAAGTACTCCTTTTAGGAGCACTCCTTTCAGGTCTCCTATCAACCTTTTTAATAAATGGAATAAGTAAATATTCTAGAATTAAATTTGACAGTGCTTTAGCACTTATACTTTCTGTATTCTTTGGAGGAGGGCTTGTCCTTTTAACTTACATTCAAAAAGTGCCAAATGCAAATCAGGCAGGTCTTGAGAAATTTATATTTGGTCAGGCATCAACAGTGCTTCTTAGAGATGTAAAGATAATAGCTATACTTGGAACAATACTTCTACTATTGGTATTGGCATTTTGGAAGGAGTTTAAAATAGTTTCATTTGATATAGATTTTGCAGAGAGTTTAGGATTTGATACTAAAAAGATAACATTTTTATTATTTGCTATGATAGTTACATCTATCATAATAGGGCTTCAAACAGTAGGAGTAATCCTTATGAGTGCAATGCTTACAGCTCCCGCTGTAGCTGCAAGACAGTGGACAGATAAACTTCATATAATGGTAATTTTATCAGCCCTATTTGGAGCGATATCTGGCATAGGGGGGACTATTGTAAGTTCAGTTGTATCAAAGCTTCCAACAGGACCTATGATAGTTATAATAATAAGTACTATAGTAATAATAAGTTTGGCTCTTGCACCAAATAGAGGTTTAGTGTGGAGATATTTAAGAAATGTGAAAAATCAAAGGTCTATAGGTGAAGACCAGGTTTTAGCAAATCTATATCATCTATATGTAAACCATGATAACGAGGGACACTGTCACGATTTAATTACTATAAACCCTGATGCAAATTTACAACAAAAAGGGAAAGAAAACATTCAAAAACAACTTGAAGATTTAAAGAAAAAAGGATTTACAAGGTCTAATTCTTTAGATAAATGGTGTATAACTGATAGTGGAATAGAGTATGTAGAAAATTATTTTAAAGAGGGGGAAGAATAATGAGCCCAGATTTAGAAATTCAAATTATAGCAGTTATAGTGGCGGTAGCTTGTTCTCTTCCTGGAGTATTTTTAGTTCTTAGAAAGATGAGTATGATGAGTGATGCTATAACTCACACTATACTACTTGGAATAGTAATAGCTTTTTTTCTAACAGAAAGCTTAACATCTCCACTTTTAATAGTAGGTGCAGCTATTATGGGAGTTATAACGGTCTTTTTAACAGAAGTTTTAAATAACACAAAGCTCGTTTCAGAAGACTCAGCTATAGGGATAGTTTTTCCACTCCTTTTTAGTATAGCTATAATAATAATATCAAAATATGCAGGTTCAGTTCACTTAGATACAGACTCAGTTCTTCTTGGAGAACTTGCATATGCACCATTTGATAGATTGGAATTATTTGGAAGAGATATTGGACCTAAGGCAATTTACTCTATGGGAACTATTCTAATAATAAATTTAATATTTATAATAGGATTTTTTAAAGAATTAAAAATAGTTACATTTGATCCAGCACTAGCAACAATACTTGGTTTCATGCCGTCATTAATCCACTATAGTCTTATGACACTAGTTTCAGTTACAGCAGTAGGAGCATTTGAATCGGTAGGTTCCATTCTTGTTATAGCATTTATGATAGGGCCGCCTATCACAGCTTATCTCTTAACTGATGATCTGAAATTTATGATAATTTTAAGTGCCCTAGTAGGGGCTATAAATGGAGTATTAGGTTATCAATTTGCTGTGTACTTTGATGTCTCTATTGCAGGTTCTATGGCAGTTATGACAGGAGTAGTATTTTTGCTTGTATTTGTATTTGCACCAAAGAGAGGACTTGTAACTATGATACGAAGAAGAAAAAGTCAAAGGTTTGAGTTCGCAGAAAAGTCCCTATTATTCCATGTTTATAATCATGAAGGAGATAGTGATGAACGAGTAGAGCTTGGAGTTGATACAATACAAAACCATGTAAACTGGGATAAAAATTTTCTAAATAAAATAATGAAGACTCTGAAAGAAGAAAAAAAGGTATATATAGAAGATGGGATTGTAAAGTTAACAAAAGAAGGACGCGACTTTGCAATAAAAAGTTATGAAGAAATAGTATCAGAGTTTTAGTATTGTGATAAAATGTGACATAAGGGGAGGACTATTGCATCAATTGATGTAATAGTCCTCCCTTATACTTCCAGATGGATAAACTTCCCTTTTACTAACAAATATATAGGGTATATAATACATTAAGTGATATCAATATAATTAATATAAAGGGAGATTTCTATGAAAAAGTATAAAATATTAACTATATTTATGATTGCAATAATAAGTATATTTACTTTCACAGCTTGTAGTAAAGAGACTGTTAAAGATAGCTTTAATATATATAAGACGGCATTAGAAGATAAAGACTATAAAAAAATGTATACCATGCTATCAAGTTCTTCTAAAGAAGTGATAAAAGAAGAAGACTTTATAGAAAGGTATAACAAGATATATGAAGGAATAGATGCTAAAAATATAAAAGTAGACGTAAAGGAAAATGAGGAGGAGAAAGAAACTGTCAATTTTATAGTGCAAATGGATACCTTAGCTGGAAAGATATCTATAGATAACTATAAAGCTAAGATGGTAAAAGAAAAGAGGGAAGATAAAAAAGGATGGTTTATAGAATGGGATGAGAGTTTGATCTTTCCAGGGATGTCAAAAGATGATAAAGTAAAAGTAAAGGTTCTACCTGCTAAAAGGGGCGAGATCTATGATAGAGATGGAAAAGGTCTTGCAGTAAATGGTAAAAGATATAGTGTAGGAATATATCCTGCGGTGTATGATAAGTCAAGTAATCCAGTTCTTGCAAATTTACTGGATATAGATGAAGAAATAATAGATAAAAAGCTAGAGAAAAACATGGATCCAGAACAATTTATTCCTATAGTCAAATTAGCGTTAGAAGATAAAGAAAAATTGGCACAAGTGTTAGAAATTGAAGGCGTGCGTTATTATGAAGTAGAAGATAGAGTCTATCCCGGTGGAGAGGCTTTGGGTTCTTTAGTAGGATACCTTAAACCTATAACCGCAGATAGATTAAAAGAAGATAAAGAAGGCATATACCATAATACTAGCTTAGTTGGAAAAGCAGGGTTAGAATCAGTATATGAAAATACTCTTTTAGCTAAGGATGGTAAGGAAATATATATTTCAAAGATAGAAGATGAAAAAGAGGTAGAAAAAAAAGTCTTAGCAAAGATAGAACCGAAAAATGGTGAAGACTTATATACAACAATAGATACTGAGCTTCAAAAGAAGATATATAGTGAAATGAATGGAGATATAGGAACATCTACTGCAATAGATCCAAAAACAGGGGAAGTTCTTTCTATGGTAAGTTCTCCTTCATTTGATTCAAATCTTTACACCACATATATACCAAATAGCCAAAGAAGGAAATGGGAGGATATGGATATAAGTGTGTTTGAAAATAGATTTAATAAAGCCTATTCTCCAGGTTCCACATTTAAAATAGTTACAGCTACAATTGGTCTTGAAAAAGGAGCAATAAATCCACTAGAAAAGATAAATATACAAGGTAAGAGTTGGCAAAAGGATTCTTCTTGGGGTGGGTATAAGATAAATAGGGTGAGTCAAAAACTTTCAAGTGTAGACTTAAACAACGCTTTTGTCTATTCGGACAATATATATTTTGCTAAGAGTGCATTAAAAATTGGAACAAAAGATTTTATAGCTGGTTCTAAAAAATTTGGTTTTGGCGAAGAATTGCCTATAAAATATCCATTTGCAAAGTCTCAAATTGCAAATGAAGAAAAGATAGGAGATGAAATACTCCTTGCAGACACAGGTTATGGGCAAGGACAAGTTCTTATGAGCCCACTTCATCTTTCACTTGTATATAGCAACTTAGTAAATGATGGAAATATTATGGAACCAGTACTTGAAAAAAAGGAAGGTGAAGAACCTAAGATCTGGAAAGAAAATATTGTCACAGAAGAAAACAGAACTATAGTATTAAATAGCTTGATAAATGTAATAGAAGATAAAGATGGTACAGCTCATGAAGCAAAGCTTCCAGGCATAAAACTTGCAGGAAAAACAGGAACAGCAGAGCTAAAATTATCTCAAAAAGATAAAGGGCAAGAGAATGGATGGTTTGTAGTGATGAATGTAGATAATCCTAAGATAGTTATTTCAATGATGATAGAAGGCGTAGAAGGTAGGGGCGGAAGCCATTATGTAGTACCTAAGGTAAGAAATATAATGGAGTATTATTTAAAAGATAAATAGTCCTCAAAATATTGGTGTACTAAATAGTGAACAATATATATTGTCAAATATAAAATAGAGTGATGAACAAATCTGTTCATCACTCTATTTTTTAGTTTTTTAAATTTAGCTTAAATTCTTTATAACATCTTCAACTGAATTTACAATTTTGCTTTTATTGCTAGTAGTAGAGTTTAGTGCTTCCTTAGCATTTTCTACTGCGCTAGTAGCCCTATCGCCTATAGTTGCACCTTTAAGGGAACTTAGGCTATCTAAGAGTGCTTCTTTACTGTGCTTTGAATTGTCAAATTTATAAGTGTCAAGTTGTTTTTTCAAAGTATCTTTCATCGTAAAACCTCCATAGAATTTATTTGTTATATAATATTTTAACCGTATAAGTAAATGTTATACACTTCAAATTAAAGAGATCTTAGGGAAAGACAACTATATCTGCCTTGGATATCCAATGTAAATCATAAATCAAGTATATCTTCTCCGAGTGAACCGAGTTGTCCACTCTATAATAGTTTTAGGAAATAGATAGCGAAATATAGAAATTTTTCTTTTATTTTCTCATTGACAAAAATCAAATATACATATATACTTAGTTACATAACCAACTAACCACACAACCAAATAGATTAGAAATTGTATCCTATAATCTATAATTACAATAATCTTTTCCTTTTGTATTGGAGTAGATGATTTTATGGATTGTAGATAAGTGATAGTATGTATCAGGTGGATTATAAAACCCAATCTGATGTAAGTTTTCTTTATTTTAACGGAGGTGAAAATTTGCTTAACTTAGATTCGGATAAATCAATATATATACAGATTGCAGAAATAATAGAAAACGATATATTGTCAGGAAACTTAATGGAAGAAGAACAAGCTCCTTCTACAAATGAATTTGCAAAGGTCTACAATATAAATCCTTCTACAGCAAGAAAGGGTTTAAATATACTTGTAGATGAAGGGATTCTATATAAAAAAAGAGGAATTGGAATGTTTGTAACTCCAAATGGAAGAAAAAAGATATTAAAAAAAAGACAAGATAAGTTTTTCAAAGAAAGGCTGCCAGAGATAATTAAAGAAGCTGAAAGGCTTGAAATAGATAGAGAAAAAATAATAGGATATATAAAAAGAATTGAGGAGGGACAAAATGATTGAAATAAAAAATTTAAATAAAGCGTATGGATCTACAAAGGTTCTTTCAAATATAAATTTAAAATTAGAAGAAAATAAGATATATGGACTATTAGGCAGAAATGGTGTAGGTAAGACTACTCTATTAAATATAATGTCTAATGTGATAAGAGCTAATAGTGGAGAAGCACTTTTAAATGGAGAAAATATACATGAAAATTCTAAAGTACTAGAAAACATAGCTATAGTTAGAGAAAGTGGATTTGGAATAGAAGATATAAAGGTCAAAAAGATACTCAAAGCAGCTAAAACTTTATATAAAAACTGGGACGAAGAATATATGAAGTTTTTAATCAAAGAATTCGATTTAAATATAAAGAAGAACTATAGTAAACTATCAAGAGGGAATAAAACCATAGTAGGATTAATAATTGGTTTAGCATCAAGAGCGCCATTAACATTATTTGATGAGCCCTCCTTGGGACTTGACGCATCTTATAGATATAAGTTTTATAATTTACTCCTGCAAGATGTAGAAAAAAATCCTAGAACTGTTATTATATCAACTCATTTAATAGATGAAGTCACCCACCTATTTGAAGAGGTAATCATATTAAAGAATCAAAAAGTTTATTTAAAAGAAGAAGTAGAAAGTTTAATGGGAAAAGCATACTTTTTAAGTGGGAAATTAGAAAAAATAGAGCCCATTATAAAGGGGAAAAATATAATTAGCAAAGAAGAATTTGGCACTATAACTATAGTAGGTGTATTTGATTGTTTAACTAAAGAAGAAAAAGATAATTTAAAAGAAAAAGGTATAGAAATAAGTGCAATACCGCTTCAGAAGTTATTTGTCTTATTAACTGAAAAAGAAAGCGTAGAGGGGATAATATAGATGGAAGCTATAAAAAAATCAATAAAGTATCAATTTATAGAATCAAAAAAGTTTATACTAGGATTTTGGAGTACAGTTATAGTAGTTGATATATTTTTCTATATATTAAATGATTTAAGCTCTGTCAATAATTCTATAAACTTTAATATAGGATTTAGTTTGGGAAATACAGAAGGAATTGATTCTCTCTCAATAGTTGGAGTAAACCTTATGATAATATTCGTAGCTTTATTAGTATATAATTATGAGAGAAACTATGAAAGCTTTCCACTATCACTTTCTTTTAGCATGACTAGAAAAGATTACTTTTTATCTTTCTTAATAGATAATATAGTGATATCATTTATATTTGCAAGTATACAGGGCGTTTTACTAAAAATAGACCCAAGTATTGTGAAACTTGTTGGTAAAGAACCTCTATATGATTTTATAAATTTTAATCTTAAAACAGATAATGTGTTATTTATAATTTTTACTTTGTTTATTTTATTCTTAACTTTCACATGTGTTTTCAATTTATTGGCAAGCTTAAATTATAAATTTGGATATAAACTATGGGTAGTTATAATAGGAATTAATATAATAATATCAACATTTAATATAAAAACTTTTGATAAGATCTTATTATCTATAGGAAATACTATAGCAACCAGATTTGGAATATTTGAGATCGTAGTTATCTTAGCAAGTGTAGTTGCACTCTATTCTTTAAATTACTTTGTAACTATAAAGACTGATATAAAGAGAAAAACTATATAGACTTATTATAATGAAAGAGATAGAGCACGATATTAAATATTACCTTTCTTCTTGAGTTTATAGAATTAAATGTTATACTTTAAAGCATAGTATTATACTTCATGTATTGATATCAATAAATATATAATGCTAATATACAAATAAATACTTTCATACTTTAACACTTTAATGCACTTGACAAATCCATTCCTCTTTAAGTATAATGGCATTGTAGACTGTAATTATATTTAAAGGAGATGAGATAAAGTGAAAGGTAAAGGGAAAATGTTTTTGTATGGAGGCATTATAGGTTTAGTTGGGGCTATACTTATGAAACTGGGAAACCCTGGAAACATGGGTATCTGTATTGCATGCTTTTGGAGAGATATTGCAGGAGCTATGGGCTTACATAGGGCAGAAGTTGTCCAATATATAAGACCAGAAATTATTGGAATCATATTTGGTGCATTTTTTATATCTTATTTAACTGGAGATTTTAAAGTAAGGGGAGGATCTTCTCCAATTTTAAGGTTTGTAATGGGTTTCTTTTTAATGATAGGCGCCTTAGTATTTTTAGGTTGTCCACTAAGAATGGTTTTAAGACTTGCAAATGGAGATTTAAATGCATTGGTTGGACTTGGTGGATATATAGGCGGAATATTTATAGGAACAAGATTTCTTAAAAGAGGATACACTCTTGGAAAAAGTATAAAGCAGCCTAAAGTTGCTGGTTTTATATATCCTATAATAGGGGTTGTATTGCTTGTGTTTTTAGTTATAAAACCTGCATTTATTTTGTTTAGTAAAGAAGGGCCAGGTTCTATGGGAGCGCCTATAGCAATTTCTCTTGCTCTTGGAGCAGTGGTAGGTATATCTCTTCAAAGAAGCAGAGTTTGTACAGCAGGTGGATTTAGAGATATAATACTTATTAAAGATACATTTTTTCTATGGGGACTTATAGGAATCTTTGCATTTGGATTGGTAGGAAATCTTGTTTTAAATTTGGATACATTTAATTTGGGATTTGCTGATCAACCAATAGCTCACACTGAACACTTATGGAACTTTTTAGGAATGGTTTTAGTAGGACTTTGTTCAGTACTACTTGGAGGTTGTCCTATTAGACAAACAGTTCTTGCGAGCCAAGGGGATGTAGATGCTGGTGTTACGGTATTTGGTCTTATTATGGGAGCTGCTTTTTCGCACAACTTTGGACTAGCTGCATCTCCTGCTGGAGTACCACCAAATGGAAAGATAGCAGTTATAGTAGGTATAATATTTATATCTATATTAGCTTATGGAGTAGTAGCTGAAACTTCAAAAGCTAAACAAAAAGTTGGGTTAAAGGAGGCGAAGGTAAATGCTTAAAGAAATAGATGCTAGAGGCAGATCTTGTCCTGAGCCTGTAATTATGACTATGAATGCTATTGATAGCGGCGATAAAAAGTTAAAGATAATAGTTGACACAAATGTGGCTGTAGAAAATATATCTAGATTTGCTAATAGCAGAGGTTATAAAGTAGATGTAGATGAAACTAATGAGGATTTTGAAATAAATCTTTCTAAGTAAGGTGGTAGATATGGAAGAATTTTATTGTGTATTTAGTTTTCAAACAGTAAATCATGCCTTAGCATTTGAGAAAATGATAAAAGAAGAAGGTATAGAAGTAAAACTTATGCCAATGCCCCGTCAAATAAGTACAAGCTGTGGAACCGCAGCTAGGGTATCTTGTGATATGGAAGAAATTATAAAAGAGATATGTAAAAGGCGTAGTATTGAGACAGAGGGTTTTCACAAAATAATAAACAAAAATGAAAACCTATGGTTTAGTAAATTTATGAATAAGAAGAAAAAAGATTAATACAAAAGAAGCTAGAAAGTAAAATTTCTAGCTTCTTTTGTATTGTATTTTTTAAAGAATAATGGTAATATAGTTAGTGTACTAACTATATTAAAATAAGATAATAAGGTGATATGATGAATATTGGTTTTATATTAAATTATTGTTCAAAACTTTTAAGAAATAGATTAAATCGGGAACTTGAAAAAGAAGATATAACTCTATCGCAATTTGCAACAATAAAAGATATTGAAATGAATTCTTTTAAATATGGACAAGAAGTAGGCGTAACAGCAGTGGAAATATCAGAAAGATTAGATATGGATAAACCAACGATATCTGGAATAATAAATAGGTTAGTAGATAAAGACTATGTAAAAAAACTATCTAATCCCAATGATAAAAGATCTTTCATATTAAAACTTACAGATAAATCCAAAGCTAAACTACCAATTTTAGAAAAGATAAATGATTCAGTAGTAAATGACGCTATAGAGGGTTTGACCAAAGATGAAATAGATATGTTTAAAAAGATAACAAAAAAAATAATAGAAAACATGAGGTAATAAAATGGACAAATACTTAATAACAGGTGCAACTGGAAATATTGGTATGTATGTAGTAGAAGAATTGCTTAGCTTAGAAAAACATGTAAAATTAGCAGTTCACGATGTAAAAAAGGCTAAGGAAAAATTTACGGATAAAGAAAATATAGAATTAGTAAAATTTGACTTTTTAGATGATAAAACTTTTGAAGATGCATTAGAAGGAATTAAGGGTATATTTTTAGTTAGACCACCTGAGCTTGAACATCCTAACAAGGACATGCTTCCCTTTTTAGAGGCTGCTAAAGAAAAAGGTGTAGAAAAAATCGTATTTGTATCTTTGCTTGGAGTTGAAAAAAACCCGATAGTTCCTCATAGAAAGATTGAAAGTATGATAAAAGTTTTAGGTATACCTTATGTGTTTTTAAGACCAAGCTTTTTTATGCAGAACTTAAATACAAATCATAGAGAAGAGATAAGAGATAGGGATGAGTTATATATACCAGCAGGAAAATCAAAGACAAGCTTTATTGATACAAGAGACATAGCTAGAGCAGCAGCTATATCTTTAATAGATGAGAAGTATAGAAACACAGCAATAACTCTTACTGGTAAAAGAGCAATTGATTATTATGAGATAGCAAAAACAATGTCAGAAATGCTTGAAAGAAAGATAGAATATAAAAACCCAAGTCTTTTAAAATTTAGAAAAGAAAGGATAAAAAGAGGAACTCCTAAAGAGTTCGCAAATGTTATGTCTATTTTATACCTTACGACAAAGCTTGGAATAGCTAAAGATATAAATTATGATTTAGAAAAGATAATAGGAAGGGAACCTATTAGTTTCAGACAATATGTAATAGACCATAAAAACTATTGGATAAAATAAATAATATAAACTTTTAAAGAAAATGTATGGAAGTAGGTAAAGAGAAAAGTGAAAAATAAAATTTTAAAGCGACTAAAAAATAGTGATGATTTTGTTTCAGGAGAAAAGATATCCCAGGAGTTCAATATGACTCGTAGCGGTATATGGAAATATATAAATATGCTAAAAGAAGAAGGATATATTATAGAATCAATACCTAGAAAAGGATATAGGATTATCTCATCACCTGATATATTAACACTCCAAGAAATAGAAAACAATCTTAGTACAGAATTTATAGGGAGAAATATATATTATTATGATACGATGGATTCTACCAATAAAGAAGCAAAGAGAATAGCTTCTCTAGAAGATGAGGGAACAATTGTAATATCAGAAGAGCAGGCAGATGGAAAAGGTAGGCTGGGTAGAAACTGGGTATCGCCTAAAGGTAAAGGTATTTGGATGAGTATAATTTTAAAACCTGATGTAGAACCAGTTAAAGTAGGTGCAATAACACTTTTAGGTGCAGCTTCTGTATTTAAGGGACTAAAGAAGATGAATATAGTTTCAGAGATAAAATGGCCAAATGATATACTGATATCTGAGAAAAAAGTATGTGGTATTCTTACTGAAATGAGTGCTGAATTAAATATGATCAACCATCTTATTATGGGGATAGGTATAAATGTAAATTTAGATGAAGTAGATATACCAGATGAATTAAAAGAAAAAGCTACATCGATTAAAATAGAGCAGAAAAAAGAAATAGACAGAAAGCTTCTATTAGCCAATATATTAAATGAATTTGAAAAGCTATATATTGCTTTTAAGGATGATGGAAATGTTTCAAAGGCTATAGAGATATGTAGAGAAAACTCTGTTTCAATAGGTAGGGAAGTTAGGGTAATACGAGGTAGGGAAGAAAGAATAGGAAAAGCATTAGATATAAATGACAGAGGCGAGTTAATAGTAGAATTTGATGATGGAAAGACTGAAAGTATATTTGCAGGAGAAGTTTCAGTTAGAGGTGTAAATGGTTATATTTAAATCATTTTAATAGGGTCAAATTGACCCTATTAATTAAATTAATTTAAAGATAGTTTAGATATATTTAACGTCTTTAAAAGTTTTGTGCCAACAATCGAAACTATAATAAATTTCGCAAAATCACCTGGCAAGAAAAGCAAACAGCCCATATTGAATATTTGTATAAATGAAAATTCTTTTCCCATAATGATGTTTAACATATAATACATATAAGGCAATCCAAATAAATAAATAGTTATGGTGCCAACTAAAGCGGCTATAAAGATTCTTTTACTAGATACTTTTCTTTCTGAATTTACAATCTTTCCTACTATAAAAGCTGCAAATACAAATCCAATTATAAATCCAAAACTTGGTTTCATAATTGTCTGTACTCCTCCAGTAAGACCAGCAAATATAGGAATACCAATAAGTCCTAGAGAGATATAGATTATCTGAGATAAAGCACCAAGTTTAGGACCAATAACAATACCAGATAAAATGACAAATAAAGATTGTAAAGTAATAGGTACAGGACCAATTGGGAAACTAATAAATGCACCAATGCCAGTAAGAGCAGTGAATACAGCAACTAATGCCATATCTTTTGTAGAAATTTTCATATTGACGCCTCCTATTGTTAACCGAATTTATAAAATGGGTTTACAATACAATTATAAATGGTTTTAATTTAACTGTCAACTTAATTTTATTTATTGAGAACTGAAATTAAGATAAGATGCAAGAGTATATGGATAAAAAAATACTCTGTTATTTTATGATAGATAAATGCGTGTTATAATATATTTATAAGTAAATAGAATAATTTGAAGGAGGGGTAAAGATGAATGAAGTAATAAAACAAATTAAAGAAAGAAAGTCTGTGAGGGTATTTGAAGATAGAGAAATAGAAACTCATTTAAAAGATGAAATTCTAAACTCAGCATTTCAAGCACCAACTGCAGGAGGTATGATGTTGTATAGTATTTTAGATATAACTGATAAAGAATTAAAAGCTAAACTTTCCATAACTTGTGATAATCAACCATTTATAGCAACGGCTCCCATTGTATTAATATTTTTAGCAGATTATCAAAGATGGTATGATTGTTTTAACTTAAATGGTTGTAATCCAAGAAAACCTGGTGAAGGAGATATTTTACTAGCATCATCAGATGCTTTAATAGCTGCACAAAATACAGTAGTAGCAGCAGAATCTTTAGGACTAGGATCGTGCTATATTGGAGATATCTTAGAAAACTGTGAAGTTGTAAGTGAACTTTTAAATCTGCCTGAATTTGTAATACCTGTATCAATGCTAGTATATGGCTATCCAACAAAACAGCAAAGGGAGAGGAAAAAACCTATTCGCTTTGAAAGAGAGTATATCGTATATGAAAATAAATACCATAGACTAACTAAAGCACAACATGATGAGATGCATAAAATCAGAAATGAAAAAACAAGCACTATTAATAAAAATGTAGCTGAGGATATAAAAGCTCTATGTAAAAGGAAATATATGTCTGACTTTTCTTTAGAAATGGATAGATCTGTAGGAGAATACCTTAAGAAATTTAGAAAGAGGTCATAATAATGAAAGTTATTGATTTGTCTATGAGTTTATATACTGATATGGACGTCTTCTTAGGTGATCCACAAGTAAAGATTGAGTTAGTTCATTCCTATGAAAAAGACACATGGGAATTAAGAAATTTGAATATGGGCTCCCATACAGGAACCCATGTTGACGCTTATTCCCATATGCATAAAGGAAAGGCTTCATTAGATGAAATATCTATTGAAAGATTTTTTGGTCATGCACAAGTTGTAGAATTATCCGAAGCGTTGCCAAGTGAAATAGGATTATTTTTTATAGAAGAAGTAGGGGCAGAGCATCTAGAAAAAATAATGGACTCAAATCCAGGATTTGTAGGTGGAAATATAACAGAAGATTTGGAGAGGATGCTATTAGATAGAGAGATTATAACCTATACAGGACTAATCAATTTAGAATTGATCCCAAGAGGGAAAACTTTTATGTTTTATGGATTACCACTAAAGATTAAATCAGGAGACGGATCACCAGTTAGGGCTATTGCAATTATTGAAGATTAAAACAAAAAAATGACAGACCACCCTGTCTGATCCTGATGTTCAGGGTGAATTTACTTATCTAGGAAAGTAGACAGGGTTGTCCGATGATACAAAATATACATAAAGATATATTTAATTATGCACATTCTGTATATTTGGTTATACAGTTATTGTGTTACCTTCTATCTACTCTTAGGATTTCGGAATAGGGATTGGCTTTTCCTTGTATTAAGTCGTTTATAATTTTAGCACCTGCCATAGAATAGCACGTTCCATTTCCTTCATATCCAAGGAGATAATACTTATTTGAATTTTGGGGATCTCTTCCAATAAAAGGCATACTATCCTTTGAGATTCCAAATAGAGCATTCCATCTATAATCAATTTGAATATTTAAGTAGGGAAAGAAGTTTTCTATTTCTTTTTTTATTTCTTCTGTTTTTTCATAAATAATACTCTCATCTTCTTCAACATGAGAGATTTTTTGATCTAGCCCTCCCGCAATTATTCGATTGTCTTTAGCAGTTCTAAAATAGAGGTAAGGCATTTTTGTCTCCCATATCATCGCAGAGTCTTTCCAAGGAGGAGTTTTATTAACTTTTCCAGAAAAAGCATAACTTCTATTTATCTTTGCTTTATATTTTATGACATCATAGATTTTTGTATATCCCGTAGCCAAGACTATACTTTGAAAATCTATAGAAAAATGATCTTTAGTATAAGCCCTTGAACTCTCTATATTGTCTAAATCTATAGCTGTTTCTTCAAAGTATTCTACGCCAAGTTGGATGTTTTGATATATAATAGCTTCTATAAATTTATAGGGATTTACTTCTGCATCTTTCCATGTACGAAGAGCACAAGGTTTATCCATATGATATTCTTTTTTGAGAGTTTTTTCATCGATAAATTCTACAGGAAAATTATATTTACTTAAATAAGCAAACTCTTTTTCTATTTTTTCTACATCTTTTTCATTAGAAGCATAATATATGCTAGACCTTTGTATAAAATCTGTTTCCATTTCTAAACGCCTATTTAGATCTGTAAGACTTTCCATGGCATCTAAGCACATTTTATAAAAAAGAACAGCTTTTTCTCGTCCTATTTTTTCTTCTAGCTCCCATAACATAATATCACTAGAATATTGCAAAAGTCCTGTATTACTTACACTACTGCCCATAGCAAGTGTATTTTTTTCTATTACAGTCACCTTATGGCCGTGTATAGCTAAGATATTTGCACATATGTTTCCAGACATTCCACCACCTACAATAAGAACTTCAGTAGAAATATTCTTATTCAAAGAAAGAAAATTTTTGCTAAGTTTTAAGGTTTTATCCCAATACGTATTGCCCGAATAAAGCTTCATTGTCATTCTCCTTTTTATTTTTTCATTATATACCCTTTAATTTTTTTCCAAATCCATGGATAATATGGACTGAGTATTTTGTGTTTATTTCCTAAAAAAATAGAAATAAATGATATAATGTTCTATAAGGGAATTGGTTTACTATATAACCAAGGTAAGAATAGAAGATAGAAAATGTAGATATAGTGTGAATATATATTTAAATAAAGAAATATAATCTAATTTACTTGATAATATAAATTGATTCATGGGTATGAAATTTAAAAAGGAGGTAGTTATTATGATGCAAGATATGGGAGGTTTTATAGGAGGTTTTGGTTATTTAAGTATTAGTTTAGGATTTATTAAAACTATATTAGAAATTATGCTTTATATTTCACTAATCACTCTATCTTTTAAAGCAGTAAAGGCATTAAACATATATATTAATAGAAGTTTAAAATGATTAATAAATATTCTTTATAAATTGAACAAGATTTCATTAACACAATCCCCTTCTATAGCAAATTTATTGCTTAGGGGGAGAGGGTTCACCATCTAAATAATAGAATATCTGAAATAATAAATAAAATTAAAGAAGGTGTTCAGAATCAATAATAAAACTTATAAACCATTTATTGCTTGGATTTTTTTGTTCCCTATTGTAATAACAGCACCTTGGGGACTTATATATTTATCTGAAAAATCTCAAGTGATTTTTTCACTAATTATGACTATTTTTACTTTAGATATATTGATGTTCATAATATATAAAGGTGAATATGTATACTGGATTAATGGTGGTCCAACTTTTAATGAAGCAAAAGCATCAACTAGTGAGAAGAGAAAACAGTATGCAAAAGCACATCTAGATATATTTTTAAAGATGACAGTTTTTATTTTTTTATATGCTATTTTAAGTTTATTATTTAAACTTTTTATATGGATAGATATCGTAGTCTTTTCTTTAGCAATTGCAATAGCGTCATTTAAAACAGTGTTAATAAGGTTTGAAAAATAATAATGGGAGTAGTTGACAAGTATATCTAAGTGAACAATATAAAAAGGTTTTAAAAAAGAGACTTTAGCTTTTAAAGTGGCTAAAGTCTCTTTTTTGACTATATTAACTTGGATTAAATGTATCTTGATTATCTTTTTCCGTAAGATGTTTTTTACCCATTTCAACGAGTCTCTTTGTCATAAGACCCCCAACCATACCTGCATTAGTTAATTCTATACTTAAATCTTTTGCTATTTCAAGCTTCATCTCATCAAGAGCTTTTCTAGCATTTGGGTCTGAATTTTTTGCCATATGAATCACTCCTATTTTAGGTATAAAGTTATTTTGTTACTTAATGGGATTTTAATACTAGGAAAAAATTTCAATTTAAATATATATACTATATTCATTTTTTATAATACAGGAAATTGAAAATAATTTTCAATTTTCTAACAATATTATCTTAATATCTGTTATAATTATATTCATAAATAATACTAGGAAGCATTTAAAAACCAAACAAAATCTTATTAAAACTGGAGGACGAGATATGATTTATGTAATAAATAACAGCAATAGTTGCTTTTTTAACCATGCAGCAGAGGAATACTTAATGAATAAATTTGACGATGAAATTTTTATGCTTTGGGTTAACAAGCCCTCAATCTTAATAGGAAGAAATCAAAATACATTATCTGAGATAAACTATGACTATATAACTGATAATAAGATAGATATAGTAAGAAGATTATCAGGTGGTGGAGCTGTCTATAATGATTTGGGAAATATGAACTTTTCTTTTATAACATATAGAAATGAAGAAAACCGTCAAGTGAAAAATGGATTTGAGAAGTTTGCACTACCAGTTATAAATGCTCTTCAGTCACTAGGAGTAAATGCTATATTTACAGGTAGAAATGATATAACGATAGATGGTAAAAAGTTTTCTGGTAATGCTCAATATTTTCAAAAGGACAAGCTGCTTCATCATGGAACACTTCTATTTGATTGTGATATGACTAGACTATCATCAGCGCTTAAAAGCAAGGCTTTAAAATTTAAAGATAAAGGTATAAAATCTGTAGGGGGAAGGGTTACAAACATTCTTCCTCATTTAAGGGAAGCTATGACTTTAGAAGAGTTTAGAGAGTATTTAAAGAACTATATAATAGATGCACATAATATAGAACGTGTTATTGAGTTTAATGAAAATGATATAGAGGAAATAGAAAAGATATCTAAAGAACGATTTGAAACTTGGGAGTGGAACTATGGTAAATGCCCTGTATACACTTATGAAAACTCAGTCAAATACCCTAGTGGTCTAATAGAATACAATCTAAATGTAGAAGAAAGTATAATAACAGATATTTCAATATATGGTGATTTCTTTGGTGAGAGAAATATAAAGGAACTAGAGTCAGCTTTAATTGGTGTAAAACATAATAAGGATGAATTAGAGAATTGCTTAAATAAAATAGAAATAGATAAATATATTAAAGGACTTACAGTTAAAGAGTTAGTTGGAGATTTATTAGAAATTTAACAAAACTTGGGGGGTGAAATTAATGTATTTAAGAAAACCAGAATGGATAAGAACAAAGATGCAAGGAGGAGCTGCTACAAAGAAGGTAAATTCTATGATATCAGATCTTTCTTTAAATACAGTATGTGATGAAGCAAGTTGCCCAAATCGTATGGAGTGCTTTGAAAGAGGTACTGCTACATTTATGATACTTGGAAGAAACTGTACTAGAAATTGTACTTTTTGTAATGTAACTCGCCAAAAGCCAGATGAAGTAAGTGAAATAGAGCCTGAAAATGTTGCAAAGGCAGTATCGAAGTTAAATTTAAAGCATGCAGTCATTACATCAGTTACTAGAGATGATTTGGAAGATCAAGGTGCCAATCAATTTAAAAGAGTTGTAGAAGAGATAAGAAAAACATCTCCAAATGTAAGTATAGAACTTTTGATTCCAGATATGCAAGGGGATAAAAAACTTCTAGATATCATTATAGATGCAGAACCAAATATTTTAAACCATAATGTAGAAACAGTTCCAGAACTATATGATAAAGTTAGGCCTATGGCAATATTTGATAGATCAATAGAAGTACTAAATTATGTGAAACAAGCAAAACCAAAGATTAAAACTAAATCTGGTGTTATGCTAGGACTTGGAGAAACTAAAGATCAGGTAATAGAAGTTCTTAAAAGGCTAAGGGAAGTAGATTGCGATATGTTAACACTAGGACAATATTTACAACCCAGCACATTACATCTACCAGTAGTCGAATATATTACACCAGAACAATTTGATGAATATAAGGAAATTGCAATAGATATGGGATTTAAAAGAGTAGCGTCAGCACCATTAGTAAGAAGTTCATACTACGCAGAAGATCTTTAAAGGATTTAAGTAATCGACTATAAAGATATTTGACATACTACTCATTAAACATTATACTATATTAAGATAAACTATAACTAAATAAGACAGTTCGTAACCATCCTGTCTATAAATAAAACTAAGGGTCTATAGATAAAAATACTTTGTTTTTTATAGGGCACTTTGTGCCCTTTTTTGTTTGGGAAAAACATATGTTTACAGGATATAAAGGACACTTCTTATTTAGAATTTGATAAGAGTGAGGAGAGAAAACATGAATAGTAAATCAATATTAATAGGGAAAGAATCAATGACAACTACTAGAAAGGTAGCTATATCAGGAGTTTGTGTAGGACTATATGTTATACTGATGTATCTAACCCAAGGTTTTGCCTTTGGTCAATATCAAATAAGAATAGCTACATCGTTTTATGCACTTAGTGCCATTCACCCATTTTTAATAGTTCCTTTAGCAGTGGGCAATATGATGAGCAATATAATTATGGGGGGATTAGGTTTTTTTGATATATTGGGAGGATTAGTGGTTGGCATTGTAACTAGCACATCAATTTATTTAGTGAAAAAATTAAAATTAAATGACTGGTTTATAGCTATTCCAATAATTTTTGGACCAGGATTAATAGTTCCTATATGGCTTTCAATTATACTAAATATCCCTTATAAGATATTGGCAACTAGTTTATGTATTGGCCAAATCATTCCAGGGATAGTTGGTGTTATTCTTATAAAACAATTAAGAAATAGAATCTAAAGTTAATAGAAATGGAGAAGATAAATATGTTTGAAAGAAAAGCAGAAGAATTAGAAGGGGTTACATTACTAGGAAACCAAGGAACAAGTTATGATTATAACTATAATCCATCTTTTTTAGAGACATTTGAAAACAAGCATAGAGAGAATGATTATTTTGTAAAGTTTAACTCTCCAGAATTTACAAGTCTTTGCCCTAAGACAGGACAACCTGATTTTGCATCAATATATATATCATATGTTCCGGATGTACTTATGGTAGAGAGTAAGTCTTTAAAGCTTTATCTTTTTAGCTTTAGAAATCATGGAGACTTTCACGAAGATTGTATGAATATAATAATGAAGGATTTGATAAAACTTTTAGATCCAAAATATATTGAAGTATGGGGAAGATTTACCCCAAGGGGCGGAATTTCAATTGATCCATACTGCAATTATGGTAAAAAAGGAACTAAGTGGCAAGATGTAGCTGAAAAGAGATTATTTTATCATGATATGAATCCAGAGAATATAAATAATAGATAATATAAAAGTGAGAATATAAAAACCATATATTGGGTAATTTTAAAAATAAAAACCGTGAAACTATCATGGTTTTTTTATTTTTTAAAATTGTTTTAAGTTTATATTGGTATTGGCTATACTATAGAAGTGAAAGTTATTAAGAATATACGTTTCTACAATGGAAAAAAGCTCCTACTTAAGATATAATTAAAAGGAAATTAATAAATGGATGGTGAGAGAATGGATTATTTAGAAGGATTAAACGATAGGCAAAGAGATGCTGTTCTTCATACAGAAGGCCCCTTGCTTATTATGGCGGGAGCAGGGTCTGGGAAAACACGTGTTGTTACCCATAAGATAGCCTATTTGATAGAAGAAAAGGGAGTTTACCCAAGTAGTATCCTTGCTATTACTTTTACGAACAAGGCCGCAAGCGAGATGAAAGATAGGGTAAAAGAGCTTATAGATGCTGATGTAGATAAAATGTGGATGGGAACTTTTCACTCCATATGTGTGAGGATTTTAAGAAGGGACATAGACAGACTAGGCTATGACAGGTCCTTTACTATATATGATAGGGATGATCAGATAACACTTATGAAAGAGTGTATAAAGGAACTAAATATAGATAAAACCATGTACAAAGAATCAGCCGTGCTTTCAAAGATAAGTTCATTAAAAGATGCAAGTATAGAGCCTGATAGTTATATAAATGAAAACTATAGTGAATTTAGGGAGAGAACCATAGGTGAACTATATGCTCTTTATGAAAAGAAACTAAAGAAATATAATGCACTTGATTTTGACGACCTTATTATAAAAACTGTAGTTTTACTTAAAGAAAATAAAGATATATTGGAGTTTTATCAAAACAAATTTAAACATGTTTTCGTCGATGAGTACCAGGATACGAATAAAATTCAATACGAATTTGCAAGGCTCTTATCTGGTAAACATGAGAATATATGCGTGGTAGGGGATTCTGATCAGTCGATTTACGGTTGGAGAGGGGCGGATATTGGCAATATTTTAAACTTCGAAAAAGACTTTGAAAACTCCACCGTAATCCTTTTAGAACAAAATTATAGATCGACGCCAAATATATTAAATGTTGCAAACAAGGTTATAGGAAACAATTTTGAGAGACAAGCCAAAAATCTTTGGACGAACCGAGAAGAAGGAGAAAAGGTAGTTTATGAACAGCTTGACTATTCTGAAGAGGAAGGTCATTTTATTGCAAATAAGATTCATCAGCTTATATATAAGGGATATAAACTAAAAGATATAGCAGTTCTTTATAGGACAAACGCACAGTCTCGTACGTTTGAGGAAAGTTTTATGAAAGAAGAACTCCCATATAAGATAGTAGGAGGACTTAGATTTTACGATAGGAAAGAAGTAAAGGATGTTATAGCTTATTTAAAGGTACTTCAAAACCCTAATGACAATATATCAATAAAAAGAATAATAAATACTCCAAGAAGAGGAGTTGGACTTGCTACAATATCCAAAATAGAAGAATATGCAATAGAGCACGGTGAATCTTTTTATGGAGCGCTTCTTTCACTAGATGAAATAGACTCATTAAATGCAAGAGCTAAAAATAGTGTCTCCCCCTTTATAGATACTATGAATGTGCTTATGGCTAAAAAAGAAGTGATGGGATTAAAAGACTTTATAGAGGAGATGATTTCTAGCATTGGCTATATTGAAGAGCTTAAAAAAGAAGACACAATTGAAGCTAGAACTCGTATAGAAAATATCAAAGAGTTTATCTCTGTAGCTCTTAACTTTGAGAATATAAATGAAGATGCTACATTAGAAGATTTTCTAGCATCAGTTTCACTTCTTTCAGATGTAGATAAGACAGTGGATGAAAACAATCTTATAACTCTTATGACAATTCATAGTGCTAAGGGACTTGAGTTTAAAGTGGTCTTTGTAGTAGGGCTTGAAGAGGGTCTATTTCCTAGCTTTAGAAGCTTAGAAAGTGATGAAGATATAGAGGAGGAGAGAAGATTAATGTACGTCGCTCTAACACGAGCAGAAGAGGTCTTATTCATCACAAATGCTAAAAGAAGGACAATTTACGGAAATACCAATTACACTCTTCCTTCTAGATTTATAGAGGAGATGGGGGATACTATAGAGAAACCGGAAGTTAAAAAAGCAAATATACAGTCCAAAAGTGCCGATGAGAGTCTAATCAGAATAAAAGACTTTACTATGCCTAACTTAAACTATAATCCTGCCATGATGAAAAAGAGAAATGATGGAGATAAAGAAGTAAATATAGGAGATAAAGTGAAGCATAAGAAATGGGGTATAGGTACTGTAGCTATGGTCAAAGAAAGAGAAGGAGACAAGGAACTTACTATTGCATTTGATAAAGGAGGACTAAAAAGGCTTCTTTTATCGATCGCACCTATAGAAATAATAGGAGGGTAGAAACAGTTGGATAAGGAAAAGAGAATAGAAGAACTTATAAAAATCATAGATGATTTAAATTATCATTATTATACAATGGATAATCCAAAATTAAGTGATAAAGAATATGATGCGCTATATGATGAATTGGTAAATTTGGAAGAAGAAACTGGGATAAAAAAAGACTATTCACCAACTAGTAGAGTTGGTGGATTTATCTTAGATAGGTTTGAAAAACATATTCACTTGGGGAGACTTTGGAGTCTAGATAAAAGTCAAAGTATAGGAGAACTAGAAGCGTGGGATACTAGAATTAGGCGCCTTATAGAAGACTATAACAGTAAAGGTGAAGAAAAACTTCCAGAACCTACTTATATAGTAGAATATAAATTTGATGGGTTAACCATAAACTTAACCTACAATGATGGAAAGCTTGTTCAAGGAGCAACGCGTGGAAATGGAACAGTTGGGGAAGGAATAATTGAACAACTTAAGACCATAAAATCTATTCCTTTACAGATAGATTTTAAAGGTCTAATTGAGATACAAGGTGAAGGACTTATGCCTTTATCCGCTCTTGAAAAATATAATAAAACAGCTATAGAACCTCTTAAAAATGCAAGGAACGCAGCAGCAGGGGCACTTAGAAATCTGGATACTAAAGTTACATCTAGCAGAAATTTAACAGGATATTTTTATAATATAGGTTATATTGAAGGAAAAAGATTTAAAACTCATTTAGAGACTCTAGAGTTTTTAAGAGAAAACAAACTTCCAGTTTTTCCGTATTTTAAAATCTTTACGAATATATTTGAAATAGAAAAAGAGATAGATATTATAAAGACTAAAAGACATGATCTGGACATTCTAACTGATGGACTTGTTATAAAGATAAATGATATAAGAACTAGAGAAGTGCTTGGGTTTACAAATAAATTTCCAAGATGGGCTATAGCATATAAGTTTGAGGCAGAGGAGACAAGTACTAGACTTTTAAGTGTAGAGTGGAATGTAGGAAGAAGTGCTAAAGTTACTCCAAGTGCCATTTTAGAACCAGTAGATATAGGGGGAGTTAGAGTATCTCGTGCTACATTAAACAATTATGATGATATAGAGAGAAAAGGAGTTAGATTAAATTCTAAAGTTTTAATAAGAAGGTCAAATGATGTAATTCCAGAAATCTTAGGAACTCTTCCAACTGATGAAGAAACTTTTGAAATAGAACTTCCCAAAGATTGCCCTGCTTGTGGAAGTGAACTTATTAAAGATGGTGTTCATATATTTTGCCCAAACTCTCTTTCTTGTAAGCCACAACTTGTAAAAAGACTTGTTCACTTTGCAAGTAGGAATGCTATGGATATAGAGGGGTTCAATGAAAAGACCGCCCAAAAACTTCTTGAAGAACTAGATATAAGAGATCTTCCTGAAATATATGAGATAAAGTATGATGATCTAATCCATCTTGAAGGATTTAAGGAGAAAAAAAGCAATAATTTACTTCAAGCTATAGAAAAGAGCAAAGATGTAAGTTTAGCGTCTTTTATATATGCACTTGGAATAAATAATGTGGGAATAAAAACAGCTACAGATCTTGCAGATAGTTTTAAGAGCTTAGATAATATAAAAGAAGCTCAATTTGATGAACTTATAAACGTAGGAGATATAGGCCCTATTATAGCTAAAAACATAATAGAGTTTTTCCACGATGAAAAGATTCTCAATGCTTTAGATAAACTTTTAGAAGAAGGAGTAGTGCCTCATCATGAAGATTTAGAAAAGAAAGAGTCTATCTTTACAGATAAAACGGTAGTTATAACTGGAACTATAGAAGATCTTTCTAGAACTGATATAAAAAACAAAATAGAAACTATGGGGGGCAAAGTGACAGGAAGTGTTAGTAAAAAGACAGATTTTGTAATAGTAGGAGAAAACCCTGGATCTAAATATGAAAAGGCAAGAGAACTTGGAATTGAAATAATAGATGAAAATAGATTAAAAAATATGTTAAAATAAGAGATAGAATAGAAAGGGGAATTTTTATGATAGATAAAAGAGAAATAGAATATTTAGCAGATCTTTGTAAATTAAACTTAACAGAAGAAGAAACCATAGGTTTTGAAAAAGATTTAAATGATCTTTTAGGTGAGGTAGAAGTTATAAAAGAAATAGATACAAAAGAAGTAGAGATAACTTATAATGTAAATGAGATGAAAAATGATTTAAGAAAAGAAAGTGTATGGAAATCTCTTCCAAGAGAAGAAGTTCTTAAAAATACATCTGAAGAACAATATGGATATTTCAAGATTTTAAAAGTTGTAGACTAGAGAAAAAATAAAGTTTTCTGTAAATTCAAAAAGATATGGTTGACAAATAAAATAATAGTTGTTATACTAGTATAAATTAAATGGTAAATATAGGCGAAGAAGAGAAGAGTAAGCGGGGGATACTTATACAGAGAACTCTAAGATGGTGAGATAGAGTAAAGTGGAACTGCGCCCAATATGGTCTTGGAGTCTGAATATCGAAGTTAACTTTAGGTATTCACGTGTTCACACGTTATAGTGATAGAGTATTTAAAAGTTTTTTAATGTACTTGAAGAGTTATAGACTGCGAGGTTTATATAAATTAAGGGTGGTAACGCGAAGCTTTCGCCCCTTTGCATTTAGCAAAGGGGCGAGGGCTTTTTTTAATATAGAAAAATTAAATAAAATTAAAGGGGAGATTTAAAATGAAAATAAGAGATCTATTTAATGAAAAAGAATTTGTATATTCCTTTGAGATTTTTCCACCTAGACATGATTATCCTATAGAAACAGTATACAGTACTATTGAAGAATTAAGTAAATTAAAACCAGATTATATAAGTGTTACCTACGGAGCTGCGGGTAGTATAGCAAACAATAGGACAGCTGAAATAGCAAATCTAATAAAAGATAAGTATGGGATTGAAAGTTTAGCCCATTTAACTTGTATAGGTTCTGACAAACAAAAGATAGATAATGTACTAGCGGATTTAAAAGAAAAGAAAATAGATAATATCCTTGCATTAAGAGGAGATAGACCTGAAGATGGAAGCAATATAGATAGATTTGAATTCATAAATTCCCAAGATATTATAAGATATATAAAAGAAAATAGTGACTTTGGAATAGCAGCAGCCTGTTATCCAGAAGGACACATAGAAAGCAGAGATAAAAATGTAGATATTGAAGTGTTAAAGCGTAAAGAAGAATTTGGAACAGATTATTTTATATCTCAACTCTTTCTAGATAATAATTACTTTTATGATTTTTTAGATAAGGCCGAACAAAAGGGAATAAAAGCCCCTATACAAGCAGGAATAATGCCAGTAATAAACAAAAGACAGATAGAAAAGATAACTTCACTTTGTGGTGCTACACTTCCAAAGAAGTTTATCAAAATAATAGATAAATATGAACACGATAAAGATGCTTTAAGAGATGCAGGAATAGCTTATGCTTTAGAACAAATAGTTGATCTTATTTCTTCAGGAGTTAGAGGAGTTCATCTCTATACTATGAATAATCCTTATATAGCTAAAAGAATAAATGAAAATATGGATTGTATACTTAGCTCTGTAAGAAAAGAAAGTAAAGTGGCAAGTCTAGGGTAAAGGATTGAGTTTTATATGGAAATAAGGTTTAAAATCAAAGATGAAATTTTAAGATATCTAGGTTATAGAGGTCAAACAATAGATGTAGTTATTGACAGGATGATAGATGATACTATAGAAGAGATAAAGTGTTTAATTAAAGAAAGATACGTATATAAAACTTTTAATATTTGCAAGGAAGAAGATGGGTTTTATTTAAAAGAAACAGACTTTTATTTACCGGGAGAAGATATCAAAGATCATCTGAAAAATTCAGATACTTGTATTTTAATGTCGGCAACTTTAGGGCATGATGTAGATACTAAAATAAGATATTATGAGAAAATAGACATGACAAAAGCGTTAATATTTGATGCAGCGGCTACGGCTTTTATCGAAGAATTTTGTGATAGAGTATGTAAAGAGATAGAGTATAGTTTAAAGGATACAAACAAAGTATTGACAAGTAGATATAGTCCCGGTTATGGAGACTTCTCTATAGGAGTTCAACAGGAATTTCTAAGTGTACTGGGTTGTCAAAAGTCTATAGGTTTAACGGCATCTTCTAATAGTATTTTAATACCTAGAAAGTCAGTTACAGCCATATTAGGTGTAATAGAAAAACATGAAAAAGAAAAGTCAAGGAGTTGCAACGATTGTAATAAGTATAGTACATGCGCTTTTAGTATAGGGGGAGAAGTTTGTGGATATTAGAGAAAAGCTTAAAAATGATATATTGATATTTGATGGAGCCATGGGAACCATGATTCAAAACTTGGGACTAAAAATGGGAGAACTACCAGAATCACTCAATCTTAATTCCCCAGAGAAAATAATAGAAATTCATAAAAAATATATAGAATCTGGTGCCAATGTCATAACTACTAATACTTTTGGTGTAAATGAAATTAAGTTAAAGGAAAGTTCCTATACGGTTGAAGAATTGATTCATTCAGGTGTAAGAAATGCAAAAAAAGCAATAGAAGATAAAGATGTCTATATTGCCCTAGATGTAGGACCCATTGGAGAATTATTAGAGCCTATGGGAACATTAAGTTTTGAAGAGGCTTATGATATCTACAAAAGACAAATCCTTCAAGGTGTAAAAGATGAGGTAGATCTGATTTTAATAGAGACAATGACAGATCTTTATGAAGTTAAAGCCGCAATACTTGCAGCCAAGGAAAACTCCGACTTACCTATATTTTGTACTATGAGCTATGAAGATGATGGAAGGACCTTTACAGGATGTAATCTTACATCTATGGTTATGGTCTTACAGGGTCTTGGAGTAGATGCCCTTGGGGTTAACTGCTCACTTGGACCTAAAGAATTAGAACCATTAATAGATGAGGTGTTAAGTATTTCAAAAGTTCCAGTTATGGTTCAACCAAATGCAGGACTTCCAAGTGTTATAGATGGAAATACAGTTTTTAATATACTGCCAGATGAGTTTGCAAAATATGGTGCTAGATTTGTTCAAAAGGGAGTTAGAGTGATAGGGGGATGTTGTGGTACAACCGATAGACATATAAAGGCTTTAGTAAATTTTATAAAGGATATAAAACCCCAAAAAAAGAATGTAGATAATATAATAGGGGTATGTACTCCTACAAAAAGTGTAATTATAGATGGAGTAAAAGTAATAGGCGAAAGAATTAATCCTACGGGCAAAAAGTTATTCAAAAAGGCACTTGTAGATGAAGATATAGAATATATTTTGAAAGAAGCTATAGCACAAGTAGATGCAGGAGCTGAAATATTAGATGTCAATGTAGGTCTGCCCGAGATAGATGAAGAAAAGACTATGATAAAAGTCATAAAAGAAATACAATCTATACTAGATATTCCTCTTCAAATTGATTCTACAGATCCTAAAGTAATAGAAAGTGGACTTAGAATCTACAATGGTAAGGCAATAGTAAACTCTGTAAATGGAGAAGATAAGGTATTGGACACTATATTGCCTATAGTAAAAAAATATGGTGCTAGTGTAATAGGACTTACTTTAGATGAAAAGGGAATACCTAAGGGTGCTTTAGAAAGGTTTGAAATAGCTAAAAAGATAGTGGATAGGGCAAAAGACTATTGTATAGATAAAGAAGATATAATCATAGATTGTTTAACATTAACTGCAGCAGCTCAGCAAGAAGAAGTAAGAGAAACACTAAAGACACTAACTCTTGTAAAAGAAGAATTAGGAGTAAAGACAGCACTTGGTGTTTCCAATGTTTCGTTTGGTCTGCCTAATAGAGGGTTAATAAATAAGACTTTTTTAGCAGCATCACTTTATGCAGGTCTAGATTTACCTATTATAGATCCATTAAATAAAGCTATGATGGATACTATAAAAGCTTCTAAGGTTTTATGGAATCAAGACAAAGGTGCAACCGAGTACTTAAAGTCCCATGAAAATATTAAGTCAATAGAAGAAGTTAAAAAAGAAAGTAAAGAAAGTGATAGAGATCTATTTGAAATAATATTAAGTGGAACAAAAGAAGAAGCTAAGAGTGTAACTGCAGAACTATTAGAATATAAGGAGCCCCTAGATATAATAAACGATTATATAGTTCCAGCACTAGATTTAATAGGTGAAAGATATGAAAATGGTGATATATTTCTTCCTCAACTTATCCGGTCGGCAGAAACTGTGAAAAGTTCTTTTGAAATTATAAAGGAAAAGATATTTGAATCTTCTTCTGAGGATATATCAAATGGCAAGATTATTTTAGCCACTGTAAATGGAGATATACATGATATAGGAAAAAACATAGTAAAGGTTTTACTTGAAAGCTATAATTATGAGATAATAGATTTAGGAAAGAATGTTTCTAGTGAAACAATAGTAAAAGCTGCTATAGAAAATGATATTAAATTGGTAGGCTTAAGTGCTCTTATGACAACCACAGTAAAAAGTATGGAGGATACAATAGAGAAACTAAAAGATACAGATCCCTCAGTAAAAGTCATGGTTGGGGGAGCAGTTTTAAATAAAGAGTATTCAGAGATGATAAATGCAGATTTCTATGCAAAGGATGCAAAAGAAGCAGTAGAAATAGCGAAAACTGTCTTAGGCTAATAGATATTAAAAAGTCAATTCTAATGAATTGACTTTTTAATTGTACAATTGGACAAAATAAAAGTATAATAGAAGTAGATAAAGATAATACAAACTTTAACAGGGAGGAATTAGATGGACATTTCAGATTTAAAAGCTTGGGAAATGCGAGAAAAGCTATTAAAAGGAGAAATCTCAAGCTTTGAAACAATAAAATCACATATAAAAAATATAGAAGAAAAAGAAAAAGTGATAAATGCATTTATCACTTTTGATAAAGAAAAGAGTTTAGAGGCAGCCCAAGAAATAGATAGAAAATTAAAAAACAAAGAAAAATTAGGCATCTTAGCTGGGCTTCCTATATCTGTAAAAGATAATATAATTACAAAAGATTTTAGAACTACTTGTGGTTCTAAGATGCTAGAGAACTTTATTCCTCCATATGATGCGAGCGTTATAGAAAAAATCAAAGACAAAGATGGGATCATAATTGGAAAGACTAATATGGATGAGTTTTCTATGGGGGAAACTACTAAGAGCTCTTACTTTGGAGCGACTAAAAATCCATTGGACATTACAAAAAATCCAGGAGGATCATCTGGAGGAAGTGCAGCTAGTGTTGCATCAAGAGAGGCATCACTTTCTGTTGGATCTGATACTGGTAATTCAATAAGAAAGCCTGCAGCATATTGCCAAGTAGTTGGTATAAAGCCTACTTATGGGCTTGTATCTAGATATGGTCTTATAACTATTTCTAATAGCTTGGATACTATAGGTGTATTTGGTCGTGATGTAAGAGATGCTTCTCTTATGTTAAGTGCTATCTCTGGAAGAGATCCATTAGATATAACTACGAAAGATACAAGTTTAAATGTAGATTTAGAAGGAGAGATAAAAGGGCTTAAAATTGGAATTCCCAAAGAATGGATGAGTTTAGAAATGGACACTTCTGTAAGAGAAGATTTCCAAAAATCTATAGAAGAATTTAAATCTTTAGGAGCCCTAGTAGAAGAAGTTTCTATACCAAATATTGTTCATTCAGAAATTATCTATAAAATTATAGTTTGCAGTGATATAAGTTCAAATATGGCGAGATTTGATGGAGTTAGATATGGTTTTAGAGCTAAAGAGTATGAAACATTAGATGAATTATATAAACTTTCTAGAACTGAAGGTTTTGGAGAAGAAGTTAAAAGAAGAATTTTATTTGGAACTTATTTACTTAGTGGTCATAGAGGTGATGAGTATTATAAGAAAGCTCAAAGGGTTAGAACATTAATTATAGATGATTTTGATAATGCGTTTTCTAAATTTGATTTGCTTATTACTCCAACTGATTTAAATAAGCCGGCAAATTTAAAAGAAGATACAAAGCAGTATAATGATTATAATGCGAGTATAAATCTAGCAGGTCTACCTTCTATATCCCTTCCTATGGGAGGAAAAAACTCACAAACTAGTTTACAAATAATAGGGGATAGATTTAAGGATGAGATGATTATAAAAGCGGCATTAGCTTTTGAAGGGGCGGTGAAATAAATGGAATATAAAACAGTAATAGGTCTTGAAATACATGTAGAACTTATGACAAAGACAAAGATATTTTGTGATTGTACAAATGAATTTGGAGGAGAGGCAAACACACACTGCTGCCCAATTTGTTTAGGTATGCCTGGTGCTATCCCACACCTTAGTAAAGAATCATTGGAATATGCCATAAAAGCAGGGCTAAGCCTACATTCATCTATAAATCAAAAGACTAAGATGGATAGAAAAAACTACTTTTATTCAGACCTTGTCAAAGGATATCAAGTTTCACAAGATGAACTCCCTATATGTGAAGGTGGATATGTAAGTATAGAGACACAAGAGGGTAAAAAAGATGTTCATCTTATAAGAATTCATATAGAAGAAGATACGGGAAAATCAGTTCATACCGAAACAGGAGATACACTTCTTGACTATAATAGAGCAGGAGTACCTTTAATCGAAATAGTAAGTGAACCTGAAATGAACTCTGGCGAAGAGGCTAAGTTGTTTTTAGAGGGTCTTCGTGCCACATTAAAATATATAGAGGTTTCAGATTGTAAGATGGAAGAAGGTTCTCTACGTTGTGATGTAAATATAAATATAGTAGATGAAAAAACAGGTAAAAGAACTACCATTACAGAAGTTAAAAACTTAAACTCATTTAGTTCTGCTGTAAAAGCTATCGAATATGAAGAAAAAAGACATATCGAGCTTTTAGAAAAAGGCGAAGATACTCAAAAGGAAACTAGAAGATGGGATGAAGTTGAAAACAAGACAATTATTATGAGACAAAAGGGGGGAACCGAAGACTATAGATTTGCAGTCGATGGTGATATACTTCCTATAGAAGTAAGTGATGAGTGGATAGAGGCGATAAAAAGTTCTATGCCAGAACTTCCACACGATAAAAGAGATAGGTTTATAAAAGAATATAAACTTTCACCATATGATGCCGAAGTTTTAACTTCTTCTAAAGAGGTATCTATATTCTTTGAAGAAACTCTACAATATATAGATGATATAAAACTTGTGAGTAACTGGATAATGGGAGATGTACTTCGAAGATTAAATGAAGAGGATGCTTCTGTAGCAGATTTAAAATTTACATCTAAAGACTTAGCAGATCTATTAAATATAGTAAAATCAGGAAAGATAAATAACAATACTGGTAAAAAAGTATTAAGAGATATGTTTGAAACAGGTAAAAAACCAGAGACAATAGTAAAAGAAAAAGGTCTTATCCAAATAAGTGATGAAGGCGAACTTGAAAATATTGTAGAAGAAATATTAGATAAAAATGAACAGTCAATTATAGATTTTAAAAATGGTAAAGATAGAGCAGTGGGCTTTTTAGTAGGTCAAATAATGAAGGCAACAAGGGGAAAGGCCAATCCTCAAATAGTAAACAAGATATTAGTTGAAAAATTAAATAAAAGATAAAAATAGAGCCTAGGCTCTATTTTTATCTTTTCCTCTAAAATAAGGACAATATTTAATAGGTTTACTTGAAAAGGAAGTAATTTTTTTTAAATTGCATAGCCCATCTTCTTGATAAGCACAATTTTCTGTACACATTATCATAAAATTCCTCCTAAATTACAATGAAGTTATTTTGACCTAAAGAGAAAGTTATTATACTATTATAATAAGGGTATAGTAAAGTTATAGAAAGGAAGGGAAAACATGGGTGGATATTTTTTTATATTTTTTGCAAGAGTAATTGACATGTCTTTATCTACAATAAGAATGCTTATGGTGGTTCAGGGAAGAAAGATACAGGCAGCAGTAATAGGTTTTTTTGAGGCAACTATATATATAGCAGCACTTGGAAAAGTAATGGGAAGTTTAAATGATCCTTGGAAATTATTGGCTTATGGACTTGGTTTCGCTTGTGGAAATATAGTGGGCATAACTATAGAAAACAAAATAGCATTAGGCAATTTAGAGGCTCAAATAGTTTTAAGAGGTACAGAAAATGATTATCTAGTAGATAAACTTAGAGAAAACAAATTTGGCGTTACGGTAATAGAAGGGCAAGGAAAAGAAGGCCCTAAGGATGTTTTAATAATTGCATTAAATAGAAAAGACTTAAGTAGATTACAAAAGATAGTACACGATTTTGATAAAAGAATATTTATAACAGTAAACAATATAAATCCTATAAGTGGTGGTTATTTTTATAATACCAAAAAGAAATAAATACTCATATCATATTTGTCCCTCTCATACAATATATTAGTATTAATATAGGAGGGGGATTAATTATGGTGAATAAGAGAATACTCATATTTGGGATCATTGCAATTCTAGGAATATCTCTTGTGAAATTTGGCACTGGTATTGTAAAAGAAAGTATGAATCAAAAAGATGATGATCTTCAAATCGTAAAATCTGATGATAACTTGGAAGTAGTAGAGGAAGAGGGACTTAGAAAGACTGTATTATATTTTAAAAGTGAAGAGGGCTATTTAGTTCCAGTTATGAAGAGGATTCCTTGGGATGAAGGAATAGCAAAAGCTAGTTTATTAAATATGGTTGATAGTTCTGAGTTAAGAGAAAGTTTAACTTCAAAAGGACTTGAACCTATACTACCAGTAGGAACTAAGGTAAATGGTATAACAATTGATGAAGCTACGGGACTTTGTAAGGTAGATTTCTCTGAAGAATTAAAGAATGTAGAGGATAAAAAAGATGAAGAAAATCTAATTAAAGGTGTAGTTTATACACTTACAGAATTTCCAAGTATAAAAGAGGTTAAGATTACAGTAGAAGGAGAAGAGCTTTCAGTACTTCACGAAAGTGTAGCAATAAATAAGCCGCTAAGTCGTGAAAATATAAATGTAGTTGGAAATATAAAAGATGGAAGCTCAAAGGTAGTAGTCTACTATAAAGGAGAAAATGACTTAGATTTAGATTATTTTATTCCAGTTACAGTGCCTACTATGGCGCCTCAGCCTAATGTATATACTGCTTTAGATTTGATGCTTCAGGGGCCTCCTAGTGATGTGGGATTAAAGAGTGATCTTCCAAAGGACTTGGGGCTAGCAGGAGTGGAGATAAAAGATAATATAGCTTATGTAGATATTACATCAGATACAACATCTTCTTTAAATGAGAAGGAAGTATCAGAATTAATGAAAAATATAGGTCTTACTCTAGGACAATTTAAAGAAATTAAAAGTGTAGAAGTATTACTAAATGGGAAAATAGTAAATACCACAGTTCCAGCATTTGCAAATGAATATTAGAAAATTCTACATAAAAAATGTATCTATAGACTCTATAGATACATTTTTTATGTAGAATAGTAAAGTTCCAATCTTCTATAGAAGATTTTTATTTTGTAAAGATAGAAAAGAATTTAAAAGTCTGATAGAATTAAAGAGGAGAAAAGATTGGAGAGATAAAGATGAGAATAGATAATAGAGAATTTGATCAACTTAGAGAAATAAAAATAACTAGAGATTATATAATTCACCCATATGGGTCTGTATTAATAGAATGTGGCAATACTAAAGTAATATGTACAGCTATGTTTGAAGAAAAAGTGCCATATTTTTTAAAGGGTACAGGCTCAGGTTGGATAACAGCAGAATACTCTATGATTCCAGCATCTACCATAAGTAGGAAAGCACGGGATAGTTCAAGAGGCAAAGTAGATGGAAGAACTCAAGAAATACAAAGACTTATAGGAAGAAGTCTTAGAAGTGTAGTAGATATGAAAGCTATGGGGGAAAGAGCCCTTTGGATAGATTGTGATGTCTTGCAAGCAGATGGTGGAACGAGGACCGCTTCAATTACAGGAGCTTTTATAGCCATGGTAGATGCATTTAATAAACTTAAAAACGAAGGGAAAGTTAAGACTATACCTATAAAAAACTACCTATCAGCTACAAGTGTAGGAATTATAAAAGAAGGTGCAGTTTTAGACCTTTGCTATGAAGAAGATCATAAGGCTATAGTAGATATGAATATAGTTATGACTGATGATGGCAGATTTGTAGAAGTTCAAGGAACAGGAGAGATGAGTGCTTTTTCAAGGAATGAGCTAAATAAGTTATTAGATTTAGGAGAAAAAGGCAATAAAGAAATTATAGAGATGCAAAAAGATATATTAAAAGAAATGGGAGGACTAGAATTTGAAAGATAGAAAAATTGTTTTATCTACAGATAATAAACATAAGATAAAAGAGATGAAAGAAATATTAAAAGATCTTGATATAGAAGTATTATCAAAAGAAGATATAGGATTAAATAATTTTGATGTGGTAGAAGATGGAACTACTTTAGAAGAAAACAGTATAAAAAAAGCAAAAGCTCTAAAAGAAAAAACACCATTTATGGTTATGGCAGATGATTCTGGATTATTTGTAGAGAGTCTAAATGGGGAGCCAGGAGTTTATTCTGCTAGATATGCTGGAGAAGAAGGTAATGATGATAAAAACAATCAAAAACTTCTTCAGATGATGAAAGATCTTCCTATGGATAAGAGAAAAGCTTCCTTTTTTTCAGTGATAGCACTTATAACTGAAAATGGAGAAGTTTTAACCGTAAAAGGAGAATGTAAGGGGAGTATAGGCTTTGAACTTAAAGGACATAATGATTTTGGATATGATCCATTATTTACCCCAGAAGGTTATGAAAAGACATTTGCAGAACTTTCTGGGGAAGTAAAGAACAAAATAAGTCATAGAGCTAAGGCCTTAGAAGAGATTAAAAAGACATTAACTAATCTTTTAGAAAATTAATAAATATAAATAAAATTTATTAAGAGGTGAGATTATGAAAAGGATAGTAACCTTATTATTATCACTAGGTCTACTTTTTGCTATTGTATACTCACCAGATATGATAGCTAAAGAGTTGAAAATGAACCTTGAAGTTCATTTAATAGATATAGGTCAAGGAGATAGCATATTAATAAAAAGTGATGGAGAAAATATGTTAATTGATGCGGGTACAAGATCTTCAAGTGAAACAGTTGTCAATTATTTAATAGAACAAGGTGTAAAAGATTTAAAATATGTAGTTGGAACCCATCCTCATGAAGACCATATAGGAGGGCTAATTGCAGTATTAGATAATTTTAATGTTGAAAATATAATGCTTCCAAATGTTTTAAATTCCACTAGAATATTTGAAGATTTATTAGATACAATAGAAAAGGAAGGTCTTAAAATAGAAAAACCAGTTCCTCTAAATACAATTGCCTTAGGGAATGCAGAACTAACTGTGCTTGCTCCAAATTCTGATAAATATAAACTTGTAAATGATTACTCTATTGTTTTAAAACTCGAGCATGGTGATAACTCATTTTTGTTTACTGGTGATGCTGAAAAGACATCTGAAAAGGAGATGTTAGAGGCTCATAAATCCATTTTAAAGGCAGATGTATTAAAGGCTGGACATCATGGTAGCTATACATCTTCAAGCAATGAATTTCTTGATGCAGTGGACCCTGAGTATGCTATAATGAGTCTAGCTTCAGAAAACACATATGGTCATCCCCATAAAAGCACTTTAGAAAACTTTGATAAAAGAGGTCTAAAAGTTTATAGGACAGATATAGACGGAAGCATAGTAATAAAAAGTGATGGAGAAAATATAGAATTTATAAAAAAGATAGTAGCTAAGGGTTATAAAGAATTATATGTGGCTCTAGAAAAAAACTTGAAAAATATCAAAGATAGTTTTATTATAAAATATATAACGGCAAAGGTAAATCCTGAAAATATGTAGATATAAATTAATTGAGGTGGAAGGATGAAATTTATAATAGATAGATTCGAAGGGGAATTTGTGGTAGTAGAATTAGAAAATAGGGATATGATGAATATCCCTATTGATATAATTCCAAAATTTGCAAAAGAAGGAGATGTATTGAAAATAATTGTAGATGAAGATGAAACTTTTTCTAGAAAGAAGCGTATAGAAGAAAAATTTAAAAGATTATTTAAAGATTAGATGGCTTAAATTAGCAGTTTTTAAGCTTGGAAATAAATTTTAAAATTATTTTTCTAAAATGTGTTGACAAGTTTTAAAAACCCTGATATAATTCTATATTGTTAGCACTTAAGCCCGAAGGAAACTTGCGGGTGTAGCTCAGTGGTAGAGCACTGGCTTCCCAAGCCAGCCGTGAGGGTTCGATTCCCTTCACCCGCTCCAAAAACTACTAGAGCTTTTTTAAAGGGTATGGTGGGTGTGGCCTAGTTGGTTAGGGCGCCAGATTGTGGCTCTGGAGGTCGAGGGTTCAAATCCCTTCATCCACCCCATATGATCCATTAGCTCAGTTGGTAGAGCACCTGACTTTTAATCAGGGTGTCCCGCGTTCGAGTCGCGGATGGATCACCATTTATTATTTTAAGTGCAAAAGTTATGCGGGAGTGGCGGAATTGGCAGACGCGCTAGACTTAGGATCTAGTGTCATTGACGTGGGGGTTCAAGTCCTCTTTCCCGCACCAAAACCTAAAATTGGCTTTTATGGCCAATTTTTTTTATTCTCTTTTTTATTGTGGGAATATTATCATAAATTAAGGGTAAAAAGATATACGAAAGATGAAAGGAGAGGGTAGGATGAAAATTGCGATTGTAACTGATAAAAGTAGAACAGCTTATCTTAAAGATATAGAAGGTCAATCAGAAGATGCACAAAAACAAGAAACTGTAATAAGTTTAAACAGGGTAATTTCTAAAAAATACGACTGTGTAAACTTAATATTTGATGAAGATATAATTAAAAACTTAAAAGAACAAAAGATTGATTTAGTATTTAATCTTTGCAATGGAGTAGTGGGTTCATCAAGACTCTCTCAGCTTCCTGCAATTCTAGAATCAATAGAGATGCCTTATACAGGATCTAAACCATTAGGTCATGGACTTGCATATAATAAGGTCTATACAGGTAAGATACTTAAAGGAGCCGGTATTCCAACGCCTGATTTTAGCTATGTAAATAGTTTAGAGGAGCTAGATAATATAAGTATGAAATTCCCACTATTTATAAAACCTTCAGATGAAGGATCTAGTAGGGGAATATATCAAGATAATATAGTAAATGATAAAGAAGCTTTAAAAAAGGTAATTAAAAGATCTTTAGAAAAATATAATCCTCCAATAATGATAATGGAATATATAGAGGGAAAAGAGTTTACGGTTGGAGTTATAGAAAATGGTAAAAGAGTTCTTCCGATATTAGAAGTTGACTTTTCGAATCTTCCAGAAGGATTAAACCGTATAAATAGTTTTGAAATAAAAAATGAGTATTATAAGTATATGCTTCGTCATATACCTGCAAGAATAGAAAAAGAACTTAAATTGAAGATAGAAGAAGTTGCAAAGGATACATTTAAAGAACTAGATTTAAAAGATTATTCAAGAGTAGATATAAGGGTTAAAGACAATATTCCATATGTAATAGAGGTAAACTCACTTCCTGGACTTAAAGAAGGCTATAGTGATATATGCAATATGTCAGAAAAGGAATTTAGTTATGAAGAGCTTATATTTGGCATAATAGATAGCGCTAAAGAGAGATATGGTTTATAAAAAAAGTAAAATAGCCAAGGCTTATAATAAGCCTTGGCTATTTTAATGTGCATATTGTATAAAAGTAAGATATATTTATGTGCTCATGTCTTATTCAATAAATGATATAATTTTAAAAAGAATATTCAGAAAAGACAAATTATAATGAAGGCTAAAGGGGAGATGGAATGCTAAAACAGGTTATGGAAATGTATGAACTATTGGATAAACCCGATGCAAGTGGAAAAGAAGTTAAAGAATTTTTAAAGAATAGAGGAGCAAAGGAGGTTGAAGTAAATAAGGTAAGGGGAAAACAGGGAAGTACTGATTTTATAAAAATTAAAATTATGGGTTCAAATGGCAAAAGTAAGAATGGAAATTCTCCCACACTTGGAATTATAGGAAGACTTGGTGGTCTTGGTGCAAGACCAGAAGTAATAGGCTTTGTATCAGATGGAGATGGTGCATTATCAGCTCTTTCTACAGCATTAAAGTTAGTAGATATGCAAAAAGTAGGAGATGTATTAAAAGGTGATATAATAATAACAACACATATTTGTCCTGATGCACCCACAAGTGATCATTTTCCAGTTAAGTTTATGGGTTCACCTGTAGATATAGAAACAATGAATACTATGGAAGTAACAGATGAAATGGAAGCTATAATATCTGTTGATACAACAAAGGGAAATAAACTTATCAATACAAAAGGATTTGCAATATCAAATACTGTAAAAGAAGGATATATCTTAAAGGCAAATGATTATTTACTTGAGATAATGATGAGAACCACAGGAAAACTTCCCCATGTATTTTCATTATCCCAACAAGATATCACACCATATGGTAATGGCGTATATCATATCAACAGTATATTACAACCTGCTGTTTCAACAAAAGCACCAGTTGTTGGTGTAGCAATAACAACTGAAGTACCAGTTGCTGGATGTGCTACAGGAGCAACACATATAATGGATATTGAAATGACTTCCAGGTTTATACTTGAAGTTGCTAAAGACTTTGGAGAAAAGAAATTTACATTTTATGATGAAGATGAGTTCCATTTACTTAAAAAGCTATATGGAGGTATGGAAAGGTTTCAAACTAAAGGTTTATATTAAATATAAGGAGGAAAAAAAGTGAAAAATATTAAAAGGAATATAGCGTTATTGTTAGTTTTAGTTTTCAGTTTAACTTTGATTGCTGGTTGTGGAGATCCAGATAAAAAAGGTGGTGATACTACTGGTAATGGAGGAAGTAAGGGAGTAAAAGATCCAACTACTGTTGCAGAAGAAGATAAATTTGGTGGGGTTTTAAAGATTGCTTTGTCATCTACTCCTAAAAATTTAGATCCTATATTATATACAGGAGTATATGAAAGCAATATAATATCAAACGTATGCGATACTATAGTAAATTATTCGCAAGATTTAAGTGAAATTGTACCAAATCTTGCTACTGAATGGACTTCAAATGAAGCTGGGACTGAATATACTTTTAAATTAAGAAATGATGTATATTTCCAAAAAGGTAAATATCAAGATGGTAGACAAATGACTGCGGAAGATATTAAATATTCTTTAGAAAGATCTGCAAAAGAGTCATCATTAAACAGACTTGGAATGTTAGAAAAGATCGAAGTAATCAATGAATTTGAAGTTAAAGCTTATTTAAATGAACCCAATGCAGCATTTTTAACTGCTTTAACTGATGCTGGTAATTCAATAATTCCTAAAGAAGAAGTAGAAGGTCATGGTGACAAGTTTGGATTTAACTTAGCTGGAACAGGACCATTTGCTCTTGAAGAATTTAAAATTGATCAAGAAGCAATTCTAAAGAGAAATGACAAATACTGGGCACAAAAGCCTTATCTTGATGGAATAACTTTCAAATTTATAACAGATAGAAACCAAATGACTAATGCACTTAGAACTAGAGAAATTGATATAGCTACAGATTTAGGTGGAGAAAGTGTAAAAATAGTTAAAGATGATAAAAATTTAAAACTTCAAGAAGTTCCAGGGCTTCATGTTGCATACTTATACATGAATCTAATGGAAGGACCTACTGCTGATAAAAAGGTTAGAGAGGCAATAATAAGAGCAGTAGATATAGATGAGATGGTTAAAGGAATCTACCAATATGATGAAGCACAAAGAGCTTATTTGGCATTACCACCAGGTTCTTGGGGGTATGATGAATCTTTAGAGGACCTAGTTCCTTCTTATGATCCAGAACTTGCTAAGAAACTTCTTAAAGAAGCAGGCTATGAGGATGGATTTAGCTTAAATATATATACATCTGATGCTCCTGCAAGAGTTAAGATGGCTACTATATTACAAGGATATTTAAAAGAAAATCTAAATATAGATCTTAAAATAAATACAGCTGAATGGGGAACATTTAGTGAGATAGCATCAAAGGGTAAAGCAGATATATATGGAATGAGTTGGACATGGTATCCAGATCCATTTTTCTTCCTAAATAAGATGTTCCATAGTTCAGAAATAGGAGCTCTTGGAAATGGTCAAGGATTTAATAATCCTGAAGTAGATAAATTACTAGATGATGCTCTTAAGATTACTGATCAAGAGGAAAGAGCAAAATTATATAAAGAAGCTCTAAAAATAATTACTGAAAGTTATGCAAGAATAGACTACTCAAATGAAAAAGTTATATATGGATTTAGTCCAGCAGTTGAAGGCTTCCAAATGAGAGCAGATCAAAAAAAGATATTTGTTTCAGAAGATATAAATGTATGGCTTAATGATTAATATAAACGAAAGCTCTGCAAACTGCAGAGCTTTCGTTTAAATAAATTAGGAGGTGGAGAATTGTTAAAGACAATATTTAAGAGACTTCTTCAACTCATTCCTATTCTATTTCTTGTTTCTACAATTATATTTGTTATTACTAGAATGATACCAGGAGATCCAGCAGCTACAATGCTTGGCCCTCAAGCACCTGTAGATGCAGTTGAACAATTAAGAGAAGAATTAGGACTAAATAAGAGTATTGGAGAACAATATTTAATATATTTAAAAGATATAATAAAGGGTGACTTTGGTAGATCTTATCAATATGGTCAATCAGTTACATCATTATTATTTGAGAGATTTCCTAACACATTATTACTTTCTATAGTAAGTCTTTTCCTTGCCTTGATAATAGGAATACCTATAGGGATAATTTCTGCAACAAAGCATTATTCAATATTTGACTATGTTTCAATGATAATAGCATTAATTGGTGTATCTATGCCTATATTTTGGTTAGGACTTATGTTAGTTTTAATATTTAGTGTAAATTTGCAATGGTTACCTTCTATTGGAATGGGAAGTTTACAAAATGGTCTATGGGATTTTATAAGTCATTTAATCCTGCCAAGTGTTGCACTTGCTACAATACCTGCTGCAACTTTTGCAAGAGTAACACGATCAAGTATGTTGGATGTTGTAAAGGAAGATTATATAAAATCATTGCGCTCAAAGGGAATAAAAGAAAAAAGTGTTATATGGAAACACGCACTTAAGAATGCACTTCCTCCGATAGTTACCGTTATCGGCTTACAAACTTCTAGTCTTTTATCAGGAGCTATACTCACGGAAACTATTTTTAGTTGGCCTGGACTTGGAAGATTAATTGTAGATGCTATACAAAATAGAGATTATATGTTAATTCAAGGAGCAGTATTACTTATAGCGTTTATATTTGTGTTTATAAATCTAATTGTTGATATAACATATTTATATATTAATCCTAAGATAAACTATGATGGAAAAGGAGGGGATAAATAATGAATACAGTCGATTTAAAAGATAAAGATAAATTATTTCTTACAGAGAAAAAAGCTAATAGTCCATGGAGTAAATTAAAAAGAAATAAGACTGCAATGATAGGTCTTTTTATAGTAATTATAATGACTCTTTTAGCTTTATTCTCTCCTGTATTTGCTCCTCATGATCCAAATCAAATGAACCTTTCTAAAGTTCATCTAAAGCCTGGAGTAGAAGGTTTTATTTTTGGGACAGATGATGTAGGTCGTGATATTTTAAGTAGAATAATTTATGGGGCACGTATATCGATGATTGTAGCAATTGGAGGGACTTTAGTTGGAGGTATAATCGGTGTACTACTGGGATTGATATCAGGATATAGTGGAGGAACAATTGATTCTATTATAATGAGACTTATGGATGCGATGTTTGCATTTCCGTTTGTACTCCTAGCAATAGTATTGATGACGGTTTTAGGTAATGGACTTCGGAATGTAATACTTGCAATAGGGATAGCTAATATACCAGGCTATGCAAGAATCACAAGAGGTCAAGTACATGTTGTTAAAAATGAAGAGTATTGTAATGCTATACGGGTTCTAGGAGCATCCAATACAAGATTATTATTAAATCATATACTTCCAAATATATTGTCCCCTATTATTGTATATGCAACACTTAGTATAGCTGGTGCAATTATATCAGAAGCTGCACTTAGTTTTTTAGGTCTTGGAATCTCACCGCCTACGGCTTCATGGGGTAATATTCTTAGAGGTGGAAAAGACTTTTTAAATACTTATCCACATGTTGCAACAATTTCAGGTTTATTTATACTTATAACAGTATTAGGGTTTAATCTTTTGGGCGATGGAATAAGAGATGTCCTTGATCCTAAGATGAAAAGGTAATGTTAAAATATAAAATGGAGGTGGGAAAGTGAAGGAAAAGCTGTTAGATGTTAAAGATTTAAAAACATATTTTTATCTTTCCTCCGGTATTGTAAAAGCTGTCGATGGTGTTAGCTTTACCTTAGAAAAAGGTCAAACTATGGGAATAGTTGGGGAATCAGGTTCGGGTAAAAGTGTAACTGCATCATCGATTACAAGGCTTATTAGCAAGCCCATTGGTAAGATTGTAAATGGAGAAGTCCTATTTGAAGGTAAGGATATACTTAAAATGAGCAATAAAGAATTATTAAGTATAAGAGGAAAGGATATTTCAATGATATTTCAGGATCCCATGACTTCTTTAGATCCAGTATATAGGATTGGAGAACAAATGATAGAAGTAATCCTAACACATCAAAAGATTTCTAAACAAGAAGCAAAACGAATAGCGATAGACGCACTTATTAACGTTGGAATAAGTGATGCAGAAGATAGGTTTAATTCATATCCACATGAGTTTTCAGGTGGAATGAGACAAAGGGTTATGATTGCAATGTCATTGGTAGGAGATCTAAAGTTAATAATAGCTGATGAGCCTACTACTGCATTAGATGTTACAGTACAAGCTAAAGTGCTTGAATTACTAAAAGATGTACAGAAAAAGACTAATACATCTATACTTATGATTACTCACAATTTAGGAGTAGTATGGGATATGTGTGATACTGTTATGGTAATGTATGCAGGGAAAACTGTAGAATATGCAAAAGTAAAAGAACTATATAAAAACCCGCTACATCCATATACTTGGGGATTATTAGATTCTATGCCAAAACTAAGTCAAGATAGCAATAAACCGCTTATTACTATAGAGGGAAGTCCACCAGATTTAAGACTTACTGGTAATTTTTGTAACTTTCATTATAGATGTCCTTATGTGCAAGATATTTGTAGAACAAAGATGCCAGAATTAATAGAAGTAGATGAAGGGCATTTTGTAAGTTGTCATTTTCAAACGAGAGAAAATACTCTTGAGAGAAAGGAGGTCTAAGTATGAAGGATGTAATATTAAAGGTAAATAATTTATCACAAAAATTTAAAATTAAAAGTAAAAAGTTATTCGATAAGCCTAAGATTTTAAAAGCAGTAAATAATGTGTCTTTTGAAGTATATAGAGGAGAAACGCTTGGCATAATTGGAGAGTCTGGTTGTGGTAAATCTACACTTGGGAGAACTATTATAAAGTTATTAAATCCAACAGAAGGAGAAATACTATATAATGGGAAGAAAATAAACGATTTGAGAGGATCACAATTAAAAAGTATTAGAAAAGATATCCAAATTATATTTCAAGATCCATATTCATCTTTAGATCCTAGAAAAACTACAGGATATTTGATAGAAGAACCAATGATTATACACAATATTGATGATTCTAAAAAACGTAGAGAAAAGGTAGAAACACTTTTAAAAGAAGTGGGACTTGATGTTAAACACTATAATAGATATCCTCATGAATTTAGTGGTGGACAGAGACAGAGAATAAATATTGCAAGAGCCCTAGCACTTGATCCGAAACTTATAATATGCGATGAACCCGTTTCGGCATTAGATGTTTCTGTTCAGGCCCAAGTATTAAACTTATTTAAAGATCTTCAAAAAAAGCATGGATTGACATATATATTTATTTCACATGATCTTAGTGTAGTAAAATATATTAGTGATAGAATTGTAATAATGTATTTGGGAAAAATAGTAGAGATAGGCGACAATGAAAGTATATATAGTGATCCAAAACATCCTTATACATTAGCTCTTTTTTCAGCTATACCACCTGAAAGTCCTTTTGAAAAGAAGGAAAAATTGACATTAGAAGGTGAAATTCCAAGCCCGTTAAACCTTCCTAAAGATTGCCCTTTAACAGGTAGATGTCCTCATGAAATGGCTATTTGCAGTCAGAAAAACCCTGAATTAGTAGATGTAGGTAAGAGTCATAAAGTTGCATGTTTTCTATATCAACAGAAAGGAAATGAAAAAAATGAATAAAAATATAAAAGAAAAATTATGGGATATTATTGAACAAAGAAAAGATGAATTACTAAACCTTACTTCTGAACTGATACAGATACCAAGTGAAAATCCAAATGGAAAGATAAAAGAAGTAATGGATTATATATATAATTATTTAGAACATAATGCTATAGATAAAGAAATGGTAAGTATAAAAGAGGAGTTTCCTAATATTGTGGCGAGCTATGGGAAAGGTGAGGGAAAAACTTTAATAATGAATGGACACGCTGATGTAGTGCCAGTAGGAGATAGAAACAAATGGAATTTCGATCCTTTTTCTGGTGAAATTACTACTACTCAAATACTTGGCAGAGGAACTTCTGATATGAAAGCTGGTCTAGCTGGAATACTTTTTGCGGTTAAACTTCTTGCCCAGAATAATATAGAATTAGATGGTAATATAAAATTACATGTCGTTTCTGATGAAGAAACAGGAGGAGATTTTGGTACTAAATGGCTGTTAGATAGTGGATATGGAGATGATGCATCTGCTTGCTTAGTAGCAGAGCCTACATCATATAGTAACTGTGAAGTAGGACAAAAGGGTTCGCTTTGGATAAACTTAAAGTCTTATGGTAAATCTGCCCATGGAAGTATAGGACAATATGTAGGAGAAAATGCTATAACTAAACTTATGAAAGTACTTTTAAGAATTGAGGAAATGTCAGAAATAGAGGGTAAGTTCGAAGAAAAACAATTAGGAGTACTAAAAGATTCTAAAACTATAGCAAGAGAGGCTCTGAAAGCTGAAGGCGTAGAAAATGTAATAGACCATGTAGCAGTAAATATTGGAACTATAAAAGGTGGCATAAAGACTAATATGGTTCCAGATTATTGTGAAGCCGCTATTGATATTAGAATGCCAATTGGTGTAAGAGCAGAAGATATTAAAAATGAAGTTAAAAATATAATTGATGATTTAGGATTAACTGGAATAGAATATGATTTTAATTGGAATTCAGATGCTAATTATACTGATGTTGAAGAGGATATAGTTAAATCTGCCGTAAAAAATGCGGAAAAGATTTGGAATAAAGAGGTTTTACCAGCATATCAATGGGCATCAAGTGATGCTAGATATTATAGGTATAAAAATATTCCTACTATACAATATGGACCAGCTAATACTGAAGGAATTCATTCATATAATGAAAATGTTGATATAGAAGATGTTATAAATGCTACAAAAGTGTATATTGGGATAATAGTTGATTTATTGAAAAGCGAAGACTAATGATACTGGAGAAAAAAATGAAAATACTAATTAGAAATGGACAAATTTATGATGTGAAAAAAGGACTTTTTATAGAAGCGGATATTTTAATAGAAGATAAAAAGATAAAAAAAATAGAAAAAGATTTAGATGTTAGAGAATCCTTAAAACTTATAGATGCAGATGGTAAAAAAGTTTTCCCAGGTTTTATTGATGCACATAGCCACATAGGAATGTGGACAGATACGACTAATGGAAATGATGCAAATGAATGTACACATCCTATTACACCACATATGCGAGCTATAGATGGGGTGAATCCAAGAGATAAAAGTTTTAATGAAATAAAGTCTGCTGGATTTACAACAGTTATGGTTACGCCTGGAAGTGGCAATTTAATAGCAGGTCAAGCTTCAATACTTAAAACTCATGGGAATACAATAAAAGATATGCTGGTAAAAGATTATAGTGCTTTAAAATTAGCATTTGGAGAAAATCCTAAAAGTGTATATGGTCCTAGGGAACAATCACCTTCAAGTAGAATGGCTATATCAGGGATGATAAGAGAAGAATTTAAAAAAGCAGTTTTATATATTGAGATGATGGAAAAAGAAAAGACATCCAAAGATATCTATTGGGAAATATACAGGCCAGTTATAGAAAAACAGATACCATTGAAAATTCATGCACATAGAGGTGACGATATATTATCAGCGATTAGAATTTGTGAAGAATTTGGATTTAGATATACTTTAGATCATTTTACTGAAGGGCACCTAATATTTGATGAAATAAAGAATAAAGATATACCTGTACTTCTAGGACCTCCTTTTATGGTGAAAAGTAAAAGAGAACTGATAAACGGATCATCAGAAGCGGTAAGGGTTCTAAATGAAAAGGGATTTAAGATATCTATGACTTCTGACCATCCGTTTTCAAATGCTAGGTATTTATCTTCCTTCTTAGGATTGATGGTAAAGGATGGATTAGATTATAACGAAGCTATAAAAATGTTAACAATAAATCCTGCAAAAGCTATGGATATAGAAAATAGGATAGGTAGTATAGAGTGTGGGAAGGATGCAGACTTAGTTATATATAATGGTGATCCACTTGAAATTAGAACTAATGTAGTAACTACAATAATAAATGGAGAAATAGCTTATTCTAGAAATTAAAAGGAGAAATTATGTTACTATTAAAAAATGCTAAAATAATCACGGTAGATGATGAGAATATAACGTATGGAGATATATTAATAGATAAAGGTAAGATAAAAAGGATAGGTCCTAATATTTGCGAAATAAATGCAAAAAAGATAGATTTAAAAAATATGATAGTTATTCCAGGGCTTATAGATATATCAACATCTATAGGACTTATTGAATCAGGGGTTAAGGTAGAAGTGGGAAGTTCAAATGAAAAAAATCAAGATTCAATTTCAGGGTTTAAAGTATTAGATGGAATAAACTTTAAAGATGAATATTTTGAAGAGGCATTAAAGTCAGGGGTTACAACTGTAGTTGTAAGTTCTGGGAATTTAAATGCATTAGGAGCTCAAAGTTGTGTAATTAAAACAGGTGGTGAAAATTTAGAACAAAGGATAATATCATCTTTTGTTGATATAAAAGCAACTCTTGGTGATGAACCTAAAAAATCATTTTCAAGAATGGGCGTGGTAAATACTATACGCGAAAGTTTAGTGAAAGCTAAAGAGTATATGGAGAAAAAGACGAATGATCAAATAGAATTTGAAGACTATAATGCTATATATGAAAGTTTGATACCAGTTATAAAAGGTGAAATTCCACTTAAAATCACTGCAAATAGAATTCAAGATATATTAAAAGCAATAGAACTTAAAAATGAATTTGGGATAAGTATAATAATAAATGGTTGTGCTGAAGGTTATATGGCAATAGATGAATTATATCAAAATGAAATACCAGTAATATTGGAATCTTTATTAGGGGATAATTCTAGTATAGAAAACATAAATAGAAGAGATGACATTGGAAACTTATTATGTGAAAAGGGAATTAAGACATCCTTATCCACCCATCATCCTGATATAAATATTGAATTGTTATTATTATCAGCTTGTTTAATGGCTAAAAATGGGATGGAATATGAAGATATATTAAAATCTATAACTATAAATCCATCCCACACATTAAGCTTAGAAAGAAGGATAGGGAGTATAAAGGTTGAAAAAGATGCAGATTTAGTAGTGTTAGATGGTGATCCGTTTAAAAGTATGACAAATATAATTATGACAATAATAGACGGGGTTATAGTATACGAGAAATAATTATCTGTTATTGCCATTTTCTGTTATATCCATAATATTTTTATATTTTATTCCTAAATTTAAAACTAGTTTTGTTTCAGCACTCTTAATAGACATTTTTATAATTGATTCGATTTTATTTAAACGCTGATATAATGTATTTCTGTGGATAAATAATTCATCGGCAGTAATTGTGTAATTAAAATCATTTGATATAAGATGAATTAAAGTATCTAGCAGTACATCTTTTTTCTCTAAATCATAAGTTTTTATAGGAAAGATAGTATTATAATAGAGCCTCTTTATTATATTATTATCTTTCTGATCATATAGAAGGTGGTATACTAATAAATCATTATAGTTAAAAATATTTTCAATACCCATAAATATTTTTTTACCTATAGAAATGCTAAATAAAGCTTCTTCATATGCCTTTGATAATTCTTCTAATTTCATATATGCTCTACTAAAACCAAAATAAAATTTAAATTCGGGAAATGCAAATTCAAGTGAATTTAATATATTTTTATATTTTGATATATATATTTCATCTAATACATCTTCTTTTTCTTGTATAGATATTACAGTGTTTTTCTCCGATAGAAATATATTTTTATAAAAGAACTTTTTGGATAAGTCTTTTATGTAATCTAGTATTTCATTTAATATATAAGTATCCTCTATATTTAGATTTTGATTTAAAGACTGAACGTCTATAACCCATATAAACCTATTTTTATAATATTCTATATCAAACTTAATACTCTGGCGTTTAATTTTTTCAACATCTTCTGTAAACTTATATAAAATATTTTTTAAGAAATCATCAAATGATTTTGTTTTAATAAGTTTTGAAGTAGAGTGTTGTGACGCACATATAATAAGAAATGGAAGTATTTCATATATCTTAGGTATATCTATTTTATTTAATCTTTCATGATCATCTTCGATGCATAGAAAACCTAATATACTCATCTCTGATTTTAAAGGAAAGCATAGATAAGATTTATCATTAAAAAGTAAACTTATAGGTTCAAATCTGTAACTTGGTTTTTTAGTAAAAGTAGAGATGGACTTTGACCAATCTATTAGAGGAAGATCATTAAAAGTGCTATATTTACCATAATAAAGTATATTGCATTTAGAAGATAATAGATAGCATTCTCTGTCAAAAAATATACTTATCAATCTAATAATGTTTTTTTCATTGAAATATTTTGTGTTCATTAAATTTATTAAATTATATTTTAGTTGAAGGAAAAAGAATTCTTCTATAGAATTTTTATCTATTAGGCTATCACATAATAAGTTCCAAAAACTTGAAAGATATTTCTTTGAATGATAATGGAAAAGTGACTTATTAAATTTTTGCGATATATCTATAGTGGAGAAAGAAATATGTTTTCCTGTAACTATTAAATAGGCAAGAACCATCTTTGAGGACAAACTTTTAATTATCGATTCTAATTCATCCTGTGATATAAATTTAGGTATTATAATAACAAGGTCATTTTTTTTAACCCAGTGTAGCTCACCTAATGAAAATACAATAGAGATATTTTTTATTTCTGATTCTTTATCATATAAATTTTTAGTTAGTAACTCTATATTTGAAATTTGTTGAAATTCCTTAAGTTTCATTTTATCACCTCTTTAGGAATTAATATTTATTGAATTTTATAATTATTAATATTTACTATATCATATATAAGATATTTTGTGTAGTCTAAGCCATTAGTACAATTAATAAAAGGAGGAATATTGATATGGGAAAGCTTGGAATTATAACCATTGGACAATCTCCGAGAATTGATTTAACTGAAGATTTAGTTAATATATTAAATGAAAATATTACTGTTATTGAAAGAGGGATACTAGATAATTATACATATCAAGAAGTAATAGATAATTTTAAACCATCTCATGGAGAAAAGATGCTTGTTTCAAGAATGAAAGATGGTAGGGAAGTAAAATTAAGTGAAAAAAAGATTACAGACTGTATGCAAGAGTGTATAATAGATCTAGAAAAAGATGTAGATATGATACTTATCCTGTGTACGGGGAGGTTCCCTAAATATAATCATAATAAACCTTTATTAATTCCCCAAGAAATATTGCATAGCATAGTTTCAAAGTTGTCAAATGAAAAGGAAATAGGGGTTATTATTCCAAAAGATGAACAAATAGATTCAATAACAAATTGGTGGGAAGAATCAGGTATAAAAATACAAGTAAAAACAGCTTCTCCATACAAAGACATTGAAACGATTGAAAATGTTTCCAAACACTTTAAAAATAAAGACATAGAATATATTATTTTAGACTGTATGGGATATTCCCAAGCAATGAAAGAAATAGTTAAAACACGTTCACAAAAGATGGTAATTTTACCAAGAACATTGATTGCAAGAATTATTAATGAACTAATTATATAAAGTTAAAATAAAAAGATGTTTTATAGCTTTAAATTATAAAAACAAATTGACAATTATCCCTATATAAAGTATTATTTTATCTATAAGCACCCGTAGCTCAATTGGATAGAGTCCTTGACTTCGAATCAAGTTGTTGGGGGTTCGAGTCCCTCCGGGTGTGCCATCTTAAATCTAAAAAAATAATTTTTAGATTTTTTTATTTGAATTTAAATACATTAACTTCCTCGTATAAGTTTATAAAAAAAAGACAAAATAACTTTGAATGTATTTTTAAAAATATATCTATATAGGAGTGAAGTTATGAAAAGAAAAACAATCACCACTACTCTTCTAACAGCTATGGCATTTGTTCCAAGTCTTATGGATAATACAAAAAAGATGAGTAAGGATGCAATGAAGGCAAGTCGAAAGTCTTCTAAAATGCTTATGAATAAAATCAATGGTAGAACAACTAGTACTATGATAGCTACAGGAATAGGTGGATATCTTTTAGCACATGCAGCACCAATTAGAAGCCTTATAAGAGAAAGATAGCATAGAGCAAGGACTTTTTTCCTTGCTTTATTTGTAACCAGCAAGAGTTTTTATATAAACTGCTTATAAATAAATAAATTAAAAAATAGCTATTATATAATAGCTATTTTTTAATTTATATCTTCTATCTCATGACTATAATCTTTTCAACTATTTTAAAAATAATTTGGTATAATAGAGTTATATTAAAGGTGAAAGGTGATCATATGTCTTACTTAAGACTTATACAATATAAAATGCAAAGCCTAGCTGAAACAGTTGCATTAGCTTTAAATGTAGAAGTTGCAATTGCAGATAAAAATTTAACTAGGATAGTAGGGACAGGCGATTTTTATACTAAGATAGATGATGTATGTGCAGATGATTCTCTCTTTGCAAGGGTACTACAAACAGGAGAATCAATAATAAACTTAACTCGTGATAAAGAGTGTATGAAGTGTTCAAATAAAGATAGTTGTCTAGAATTTGCAAATATGATTTATCCAATAAAAGAAAATGGAGAAACTATAGGTGTACTAGCTTTTGCAAGTTTTGATCCAGAACAGGCGAGTCTTATACGATTAAAAAAAGAAGAATATTTTAATATGCTAAAAAAAACGGCGGGAATAGTTGAACAAGAGATAATAAATATAAAGATGACTAATAAACTTAAAAAAGATACTACAGAAGTTAATGAAATTATAAATTGTTTAAATAAAGGAATAATTATTTTAAATTCTAATGATGAAATAATTCATATAAATAGTAAAGCATTACAAATATTAAACATAAACATATCTCATCAAAAGATAATAGAAAGAAATATAAATAAGTTTATAAAAAACATAAAGCTTTCCCATAATTGGAATGAAGAAATAGTAGATTTGTGGACTATAAATGATAGAAAGGTAAGAGTTATTTATAGTATAAACAAAATAGTTTTAGGAGATAACGAATTTTCACTTATGATAAGTTTTGACTTTATGAGCGATATAATAAATCTCGTTAAAACTCATGAAAACAAGGAAAAGATATATTTCAAAGATATAATAGGAAGAAGTAGTGCTATATTAAAAGCTATAAATAAATCAAAGATAGTTGCATCTACTGACTCTACAATCCTTATAGAAGGGAAAAGTGGTACAGGTAAAGAACTATTTGCAAAATCTATTCACAATGAAAGTCCTAGAAGAGATGGTCCATTTATAGCTATAAATTGTGCAAGTATCCCAGAAAACTTAATAGAGTCAGAGCTCTTTGGTTACGAAAAAGGTGCATTTACTGGAGCCAATACAAGTGGGAAAAAAGGGAAAATTGAACTTGCTAACAATGGAACTATATTTTTAGATGAAATAGGTGATTTGCCTATCTATCTTCAGACAAAACTTTTAAGAGTACTTCAAGAAAGAACAATAGATAGACTTGGTGGAGAAAAGTATATCAATATAAATGTAAGAGTTATTTCTGCTACCAATAAAAATTTAAAGAAGATGGTAGCAGAAGGAGAGTTTAGGCTAGATTTATATTATAGATTAAATGTTATACCTATAAATCTTCCTTGTTTAAAGAGTCGAGAAGATGACGTATTTCTACTTTCAGAATATATAATAGAATCTTTATGTAAAAAAATGAATAAAGAGAAAAAGTTTCTTTCACTTGAGGTTAGAGATTTATTTTCTAAATATGATTGGCCTGGAAATATAAGGGAGCTTGAAAATGTATTGGAACATGGAGTCTGTTTTTCTATGGATAAATTTATAAGAATAGAAAACTTACCTGAATATATCCAAGAAGAAAAAAATGCACATGTTTTAGAAATAGTAGAAGAAAAAAGCTTAGAAGATTTAAAGATAGATTTTGAGAAGTCAGTTATAACAAAGCTTATTCAAAAATACGGAGACAGTGTAGAAGGAAAGAAACTAGTAGCTGAAAAGTTAGAGATAGGTCTTACTACCTTATATAGAAAGATAAATGAATAGTTTTATTTTCAAACTTGAAAATAAACTTTCCATATATGAAAAATACTGAGTCTAAAAATATATACTTTATTTTTATATTTTTTACCTAAGAGATTAAAACTCATAAAATAGACATTTTAAAAGATAAAATAAATATCGAATTTGTCTTTTCTTGGCATGAAACTTGCAGTTAATAATGGTGAGTTATAAAGAAAGGATGAATTTCTATGGAAAAGATATTTAGTTATAATGAAAGTCTATTAAAATCACTTATAAACGGAGTAAAGCCAGCCCTGGGCTGCACAGAGCCTGTAGCAGTTGGACTTGCTACTTCTAAAGCTTTTGAAATGGTTAAAGGAGAAGTTAAACATATAGATGTAAAGGTAAGCCCTAATATATATAAAAATGGTATGGGAGTAGGTATACCTGGAACAAAAGAAATAGGACTTGTATTTGCAGCAGCTCTTGGGATAACATGTGGTGATCCTGATCTTGGTCTTCAAGTTTTTAAAGGAGTAGATAAAGAAACTACAATCTCAGCTCAAAAATTAGTAGATTTAAACCTTGTAGATGTAGTATTAGAACAAGAAAAAGGAAACTTTTTTATAGAGGCTACAGTTGAAACAATTGAAGGAAAAGGAAAATGCGTTATAAAAGATACTCACACAAATATTGTATATGTAGAAGCAAATGGAGAAGTTTTATTTAATAAACAAGAAGGACAAAAAACTGTAAATACAAATGAATATCTAAAAGATATAACTCTAGAGGATATAAGAGACTTTGTAGAGACAGTTTCATTTTCTAAGATAAAGTTTTTATTAGAAGGGGTAAAATTAAACATGGATATTGCTAAAGTAGGGCTTGAAGAAAAATCAGGACCAGGACTTGGAGCAGCTATGAATTTACTTATGGAGGAGGGGGTGATGCAAAAGGATGTCATCAATCGTGCTAGGGTTCTAACCTCCGCTGCATGTGATGCAAGAATGGCAGGAATAAATATGCCTGTTATGAGTAGTGCAGGTAGTGGAAACCATGGTATTACAGCTATTATTCCACCTACTGTTATGTGTGAACATATGGGCTGTGATGATGAAAAGTTAGCTAGGGTTCTAGCTTTTAGTCATTTAACTACAGCTTATATTAAGATATTTACAGGAGGACTCTCTCCAGTATGTGGATGCGCTGTAGCAGCAGGAATAGGAGCATCAGCTTCAATTACTTGGTTACTTGGAGGAACGATTAAACAAATTGGTGGAGCTATTAAAAACATGGTAGGAACTCTTACAGGAATGGTATGTGATGGTGCTAAAGGTGGATGTGCATTTAAACTATCTACTGCTTCTTCAGAAGCGATTATTCAAGCAAAGCTTGCAATGGCAGATGTAGTTATTGGAGATATTGATGGAATAATTAGTCCTGAAGCTGAGATGACTATTCAAAACTTAGGAAGATTTTGTATTGAAGGAATGAAATCAGTTGACCACGAAATTATAGACATAATGCTAACGCATTAAAAGGAGAGAGAGAATTGGCAAAAATTAGAGAAAATTTAATAGTATTACTTATATTAGCAGTTATAGTTGGTATGGGTATTGGGTTAGTAGCAAACGAAAGCTTTATTGGAATTATAATGACTTTAAAACATATTATCGGGCAATTTATATTTTTCTGCGTTCCATTAATAATAATAGGATTTATTACCCCTTCTATTACTGGACTAAAATCAGATGCTAGTAAAATGCTGGGAACTGTATTAATAATTGCTTATATTTCATCAGTTGGAGCAGCAACATTCTCTGCAATTGCAGGTTATATAATTATACCTGGATTAAATATTATTTCAGATCCAGCTGGACTTAAAGAATTACCTAAGTTAATATTAGAGCTTAATATACCACAAATTATGCCAGTTATGTCGGCTCTAGTATTTTCAATTGTTATGGGACTTACTATTATTTGGACTAAATCAAAGACAATGGAAAGCCTATTTATAGAGTTTAACAATATTATGATGGCTGTTGTTAAAAAGATGATAATACCTATATTACCACTATTTATAGCTACAACTTTTGCAGGACTTGCTTACGAAGGTGGTATTACTAAACAACTTCCAGTATTTATAAGTGTTATACTTATAGTGATTGTAGGGCATTTTATTTGGCTTGCAGTACTTTATGGAATTGCTGGTGCTATTTCTAAAAAGAATCCAAAAGATGTATTTAAATACTATGGACCAGCTTATTTAACAGCAGTAGGAACTATGTCTTCAGCGGCGACTCTTCCAGTAGCTTTAGACTGCGCTAAAAAATCACCAATTTTAGATGAGGAAATAGTAGACTTTAGTATTCCAATTTGCTCTACAATACATCTTTGTGGATCAGTACTTACTGAAGTATTCTTTGTAATGACAGTATCACAAGTTCTTTATGGTACACTTCCATCTGTATTAAATATGATTACTTTTGTTATTCTTTTAGGTATTTTTGCAATAGGAGCACCAGGAGTACCTGGAGGAACTGTAATGGCTTCCCTTGGACTTATAACTGGAGTATTAGGGTTTGACAGTTCAGGAGTAGCTCTAATGCTTACTATATTTGCTCTTCAAGATAGCTTTGGAACAGCTTGCAATATAGTAGGAGATGGTGCTGTAACACTTATGTTAACAGGCCTATATGGAAAAGAAAAAGCTGAAAAAGTAAAAGCTAAGAAAACTATAAAAGCATAAAAAGAAGAACAACTATGAAATTTCATAGTTGTTCTTCTTTTGTTTCTTTACATTTCCACGATTTTATAATGTTTGTATTTAAAGAAATATAAATTTTAAATAGATTTCATAAATTGGCAAATATAAACATATCCTCATAATAGAAGATAAAAGGAGGAGGGTATGTATGTTTAAGGATTTTATGAATGCGGATATATTGACTACTTTTGGGGGGCTTGTTACAGCTGTAATAATTATTGTACAGTTTACAAAGCCTTTTATTAAAAAGAAGTTTAAAGATTCAATTATAAGAATTTATACATTTATAATTGCTTTAATCTTAACGCTTATATTTCATAAAGATGGATTTAGTCCTTCTGGAATAGTTTTATCTATAATAAATGCTATTATGATAACTGTTGCAAGTATGGGAGGATATGAAGTTTTATCAGACCCTATGGCTAAAGCTATTAAAAAATAGGGGGGATTTCATGAAGCATATAGCTTTTATAAGTGAACACGATGGATCAGGCCTAAAAGCAAAAGTAGAACAATGGATAAAAGAGAATAAAGAAAAAGTAAAAGAGATAGTAAATATAGAATATGCAGAAAATGCAAACGTATACTATGCTACTATAACTTATTTAGATTAAGGAGGGGAACCTCCTTTTTTTATGTTTAAAATGGTATAATATATAAAAAAGGAGGCAATTTATGGATAAGAAAATAGGATTTATAGGATGCGGAAATATGGCAAAGGCAATGATAAATGGGATGCTGGGATCTAATTTGGTAGATAGGGAAAATATAATTGTATCTGCAAAAAGTTCTGAAACTTTAGAAAGAATAAAAAAAGAGTTAGGTGTTTTAACTACTTTAGAAAACAAGAAAATTGCTAGAGAAGTAGATATTTTAATATTAGCTGTAAAGCCTTATCTATACGAAGATGTATTAAGGGAAATAAAAGAAGATATAAAAGAGGAAGTTATAGTTGTATCTATTGGAGCAGGAATAAGTTTAGACTTTTTAAAGAAAAACTTAAAAGATGGAAGTAAATTTATTAAAACTATGCCAAATACTCCCGCACTTGTAGGTGAAGGGATGAGTGCTATAACACTTGGAGAAAATTTATTAGAACAAGAAATAGAAGATGTACTAGATATATTTAAAAGCTTTGGTAAAGTAGAAATAATAGATGAAAAGCTTATGGATGGTTTTACCGCCATTTGTGGATCTTCTCCTGCCTATATATTTATGTTAATTGAAGCTATGGCAGATGCAGGAGTGAGAGAGGGCATACCAAGACAGATGGCATATAATATGTCAGCACAAGCGGTTCTAGGCTCTGCTAAGATGGTATTAGAGAGGGACGAACATCCAGGACGATTAAAAGATAATGTATGCTCACCAGGAGGCACTACAATAGAAGCAGTTATTAGTTTAGAAAAAGGTGGTTTTAGAGCCTCTATAATGCAAGCTGTAAGAGAGTGTGCTATAAAAAGCAAGTCTATGAAAAAATAGACTACTAAAAATAAATCTCTTTATAGGATATGCTCCTATTGTATAAGTAGGAGTTTTTTATTTTTAAAATAAATTTATAAGTCCTCTTGACAATCCTGATATGCTAGTGTACTATATAATTAATACACAGATACGATAATTGGAGGTGAAAAGATGAACTTTAAGGACAATTTGCCCATATATATACAAATAATGAATTATATTAAAAAAGAAATGGTCATTAGGAAGATAAAAGAAGGAGACAAACTTCCTTCAGTAAGGGAACTTTCAACCACTTTAACAGTAAATCCAAATACTATCCAAAGAGCATATACAGAACTTGAAAGAGAAGGTCTTGTTTTTACTCAAAGAGGAATGGGTACATTTGCAACAGAGGATATAGAAAAGATAGAATCACTTAAAAAGGATATGGCTAAATCACTCGTTGATAATTTTTTAATAGATATGCAATCACTTAATTTTTCTAAAGAAGAAATAAAAAAGTTAATAGACTTATAAAGTAAAGGAGGAGTAGAGTATGGAAGATATAATAAAAATCAAAGGAATAACAAAGACTTATAGAAATAAAAGAGCGCTAGATAGTTTAAGTTTAAATATTAAAAAAGGTGGAGTAATAGGTATCCTTGGCCCAAATGGTAGTGGTAAGACAACTCTTATAAAGATACTTACAGGGCTTTTAAGACCAAATAAAGGAGAAGTTCTTATAGATGGCAAAACACCGGGTACTTATACAAAATCGATAGTATCATATTTACCAGATAGAAATTTTTTATATGAATGGATGAATATAGAAGATGCAATAGGATTTTTTAAGGATTTTTATGAAGACTTTGATGAAGATAAAGCGATTAATTTATTAGAATTTATGGGATTAAACAAAGGTATGAAGATAAAAGAGCTGTCAAAAGGAATGCATGAAAAATTAAATTTGAGTTTGGTCTTATCTAGAAATGCTAAAGTTTATATATTAGATGAGCCAATAGCAGGAGTAGATCCTGTAGCAAGAGATCAAATCTTAGATGCAATAGTTAAAAATTATAATGAAGAAAGTACTATGATTATAACAACTCACCTAGTGCGTGACATGGAAAACTTATTCGATGATGTAGCATTTTTAAGGGGTGGTACTATAGAACTAATTGGTAATGCAGAAACTTTGAGAGAAGAAAAAGGAATGCAAATAGATGATTTATATAAAGAAATCTTTGGATAGGAGGGGAAAATATGAAGAAGTTTATGAAATATGAAATAAAGGGAACATATAAATTTATACTTGGAATACTTTTAGTAATCCTATTAGCATCAAGTGTAATTCAGTATAATATATTCACGGAAATAAGGAATTTTGAGTACAATCAAATAAATGAATCTATGAACTTTTTAAGATTTATGTTTGTGTTGTCTATATTTATTATATTTGGAGCTTTTATAACAGCATTTTTCTATATAGTAGGTTCATTTAAAAAAGAACTATATGAAGATAGGGGATATTTAACTTTTACACTTCCTCTTAGCGGAAACCAGATTTTAGGAAGTAAACTTTTAGTAGCGTTAATGTGGAATATATTTTTAGGAATATCTACCGCTTTATATAATATAGTACTTTCTTTAATATTATTTAAAGGCGAGGTAAAGATTATATTTGAAGAGTTTATAAAAATAGTAAATATAGGTTTTGTAACTGCAGGAATTACTGGTATAGTATCTGCACTTCTAACACTTATACTAATCTATTTTTCAATATCATTAAGTAAAGTTAGCATAAGAAACAAAAAAATAGGTGGGATGTGGTTTATTATATTCCTAATAATAAGTGGTATCACAAGTTATATATCAAGTAAAATAGGACTTGCGCTTCCGTACTATTTAGACTTAAATACTTTTAAAATAACTGCTTTAGATACTTTTCCAGGGATGATGAATACAGGAATGATGGAGTTTTCCATGGGTATGGGTAGTCCAATGGTAGATGGAATGTATCCTGCTTATTTAAATATAGCAAGTTTTATAACTGAAATCCTATTTGGAATAGCTTTCTTTATGGGAACAGGATATTTAATAGAAGAAAGAGTAGAACTATAAAGATGACTTATCATTATATAAGGGATTATAATGGTTATTTCATTAAATAAAAATAAATAAAATAAACCGATGAACATATTGCATTTGATATAGTCATCGGTTTATTTTATTTTCTAGAACTTATATATCTTTTATGACTCCACAACCTATCCTCTTACCCGAATCTCCTGCGGGCTGAGTTCTATAATCATCTGGGTTTAGGTGGATTATAACTGACCTACCTATTATATCTTTTACCTTAAACCTATCTGTAAAAAAGCTCATCCTAGAATATCCATTGTTTGAAAATAGTACTGGAAAATCCCCTGCATGATTTCCATGAGGTTGATTGTCTGGGTTATAGTGACCTCCAGCAGAGGTAAATGGATTTTGTGGATCTTTTATTTCACAAACACCTAATTCATGAATATGAAATCCAAGAGGACCTATTGGATCTTTTTCATCAGTTCCAGGCTCATATAAAGGTAATCCCCATACTTCTACAAAAACTTCAGTTCCTTCTTCTACAGCATAAAAATATAAATTACCACATAGATGAGGAGCGTATTTACTACCCATCATACGTGCATGCGCTCTGTTTATCATTTTGGACATCAAAAAAACCTCCTTTTTAATAGAATATGCTTTGAAAATCAAATTGACTCAATATTTTATTATCGTTGACACTAGGATAAAAATATTAGACAATAGGATTATAGAAAACAAGGAGGAAAATATATGTCATATAATTTTGATAAAATAGTGAATCGAAAAGATACAGATTCCACGAAATGGAACAATTTAAAAGATAATTATGGAAGTGAAGATCTTCTGCCTATGTGGATTGCAGATATGGACTTCCAATCACCTACAGATGTAATAGATGCATTGAAGAAACGTGTAGAACATGGAGTATTTGGTTATCCTTATATAGGGACAAACGTTTATGATTCTATAATAAACTGGGTAAGGAAAAGATACCATTGGGATATAAAAAAAGAATGGATTATCTTTACACCTGGAGTAATTGTAGGCTTAAATATTGGTATAAAAGAGATAGGAGAAAAGGGTGACAATGTAGTAGTTCAAACTCCAGTTTATCCACCATTTTTTAGAGTAGTAGAAAATTATGGAAGAGAATTAAAAGTAAATCCTATAAAATTTGATAGCGGAAAGTTTGTAATGGATTTTGAAGATTTAGAAGAGAAGATAGATGATAAAACAAAAGTTATGATGCTTTGTAATCCTCATAACCCTGTAGGAAGAGCATGGACAAAAGAAGAATTAAATCGTTTAGGAGAAATTTGCATTAAAAATGATTTAACAATAATCTCAGATGAAATACACGCAGATTTAACTTTGAGAGGAACAAAGCATATTCCTATAGCATCTATTTCAGAAGAACTTTCAAATAGAACTATAACGCTTATCTCTCCAAGTAAAACATTTAATATAGCTGGATTATTTACTTCTATAGCAATAGTTCCAAATAAAGAGCTTAGAGAAAGATTTACAAAATCTCTAGAGCAAATGGAGATAGGGCATGTATCAATTTTTGGAAGCGTAGGACTCGAAGCAGCTTATAGTAAGGGTGAAGAGTGGTTAAATGAAGCACTTTTATATATAGAAGACAATATAGATTTTGTGATAGAATATATAAAGAAAAATATTCCAGAGATAAAAGTAGTAAAGCCTGAAGCTACTTATTTATTATGGCTTGATTTTAGAGGTTTAAATAAGACAGCTGATGAGGTAAACGAAGCTCTACTAAATGTAGGTAAAATAATATTAAATGATGGTAGACCATATGGAGAAGGTGGAGAAGGATACTTTAGATTAAATGTGGGATGTGCTAGAAGTATAGTGGAAGATGGTTTGGATAGAATAAAAAAGTCAGTAGAGAGTTTAAAAGTAAAGGCATAATTATTAAAAGAAAATAATAGGGATATAATAAAGTTAGATTTAAATAGGAGGATTAATATATGGATATTAGACTCAAAAAGACGATAATTATATTTTTTGTTTTACTATTAATTTTTATATCCCTGATGATTTTTAGTGAATATAGAAATATAGAAAACCTAAGAGAAGAAGAGGGAGTAAATGAATCAGCCCTGGAACTTAGAAAAGAGAGCCTAAAGGTATGGGGAGTTAGGCTATTGTTAAATTTTTTAATTCCATTACTATTTTTAACTACTAAGTTCTCTCAAAAGATAAGTAGCTTTGTATCTAAAGGAAGAGGCTCTATAGTTTCTGGTATATTATATGGATTAATATTTTTCTTTATAGTTTTTTTAATAAACTTACCATTAAATTTTTATTCATCATATTATCTAAATCATAAATATGGATTATCAAATCAAAGTATATGGAGATGGTTAGAATTAAACATAAAGTCATTTTTAACAAGTGATCTTTTAACAGCTCTATTTTTATGGGTTCCATATGGTATTATATCTAGGGGATCTAGAACTTGGTGGATAAAATTAAGTTTGCTCGTGATACCTGTTATTATCTTTATGGTATTTATATCTCCTTTAGTTATAGATCCTATATTTAATAAATATACTTCTATAGCAGATGAAGACTTGGGTAAAGAGATTACTACGCTTTTAGATAGAGCTGGTATAAAAGATGCAAAGATATATAAAGTAGATAAAAGTAAGGATACAAAGACAATGAATGCTTATATGACAGGAATATCTAGTTCTAAAAGAATAGTTCTTTGGGATACCACCATAGAAAAATTAAATGAAAAAGAAATCTTAAGTGTCACTTCTCATGAAATAGGCCACTATATAAATGGACACATTTGGAAAAATATTCTTCTTTCTATATTGGGTACGTTTATACTATTTTTCTTAGTTTATATAGGTAGTGAATGGATGCTTTATTATTCCTATGGTAGTTTTGGATTTAAGACTTTATCTAATTATGCATCACTGCCACTACTAATACTTTTATTAAATGTATTTTTATTTTTTGGAGATCCTCTATCCAATTATATATCTAGAAAGATGGAAGTTGAAGCAGATATCGTAGAGATAACCCTTACCGGAGATAGAGAGTCGGCAGTTTCGGCTATGGAAAAACTTTCTAAGAATAATTTAGGAGTTAAAAGAACATCAAAATTATATGAAATATTTTATCTTACACATCCAAGTTTAGAAGATAGAATAGAATTTTATAAAACTTATCCTATAGATTAAAAAAATAGTCCTTTAAAGGACTATTTTCTATTTTCATCATCTACCCAATCTTTAGCTTCTACAACTGAATCTTTTGTTGGAATTGCTACTTTAGAATCTGATAATTTACATTCTGTTTTATAGTATACATCTGTTGCAGTATCTTCTCTTTTAGGACTCATATGCTCTTTATATGTTCCATCTAGAGGTATATCTTTTGGGTCAAAAGGTCCTTCTTTGTATTTTCCTTCATCAGGTATACAATTCATATCGAGCTTATCATCTTTTACATTTTCTTTTTTTACTTTTTTATCATCCATTTAAATACCTCCTCTATTAGTGCTATTAGTATCTATACCCATTAATAAAAACATAATGCATAGATTTTTTTATACTTAGTTTGTTTCTATGATAAATGGAAGTGCATTATATCTACTTATACCCATATTCTTTACTGATATATCGCCGTTTAAATATTCTATAGTGATAGTACTCTTTACAGTGGCACCCTCTAAGCCTTTAATTTTTTCAATCATTTCACCTTTTTTTAAAGATTCATTTTTAATATACTTTTTACCTGGTTCTCTTCTTTCTGTTATTATATGATCCCAAGTAACTTTTGGAGGATTTTTAGTTCCATAAAAACCCATATATAGTTTATTTCCTATAAGCTCTGACCAAATTAAAATATTTCCATCCGTAGTATTTTTAAATCTAAAGTCTTTACTTCCGTAAAAAACTGTTGCATCTTGACCATAGGGAACATAGTTTATAGGCATTGAATGATTATATCTTTCTACTATTTCTAAATTTGAAAGTACAGCTAGATTATATAGAGTAGTAGCTATTTTACAAACTCCTCCTCCTTCTGACATTACAATTTTTCCTGCACTGTAAGAAGATCCTTCTTTAAAACCTCTTTCTTTAGTATAAGGTCCTATAGTTTTATTTTGAGAAAATACATCTCCTGGTTTTATTACTTTTTCTTTTACCATAGATGCTGCATGTTTTACATTTGCTTCTTCCCCAGGTAATGGATTCTTTAAAACTGCCACATAAGCTGCCATTAATATAGGAGTATTATATTTTTCTTTGGAATATAAAAACTTACTATCATTTCTCCAAGGAAGATTTGTAACTTCAGATGATACATCAGGATTGTCATAATTTTTATCTATTTTATTTAATAAAATTTGGAGTTCACTATTTTTTACATCTTTATAATAAATAGAAGATGCATAGGAAATGTTAATAGTTAATAAACTAAAAACTAAAATAAGGCAAAAAAGTTTTTTCATTAAACTCTTCCTTTCTAACTAATATATTAGTATTTTTTCTCTAGATCTAAATTTTTATACATCTATTAAAGCGTATATAATCCATATAGAGGAAGGGTTGGATTATTTTAATGGATTATTGGATTGTTTTTTAAGATAAGTCTAGAGAATTATATTCTTTAAAAATTATCTAAATACATATATAATGAAATTAGTATTATTGATGAAAGGAATGATTTTTTGGTTGATGAAAATTTATTAAAAGATATAGAATTTGTAGTAGAATTAGATAGGATGAAAACTATATTAAGACAAACAAGCATTATAGGAGAAGAAAGAAGAGAAGATGATGCCCAGCATTCTTGGCATATATCTATTATGGCTATGATTCTTTCAGAATACAGCAATAAAAAGATAGACGTCTTTAAAACTATAAAGATGCTTTTAATTCATGATTTAGTAGAACTTCATGCAGGAGATACATTTTGTTTTGATAAAGAAGCAAACAAGGGTAAAAGAGAAAGAGAAGAAGAGGCAATAGAATCTATATCTAAGAGCTTAAGCAATGGTAAAGGAGTAGAAATAAAAACTCTTTGGACTGAATTTGAAGATATGGATACAGATGAAGCAATATTTGCAGCATCTATGGATAGACTTCAGCCGATGCTAAACAATTATAATAATGAAGGGGGTACTTGGAAAAAGTTTAATATATCTAAAAAAGATATATATAAGAGAATAGAACCAGTAAAGTATTCTTCAGACAAGCTTTGGGATTTTGCAAAATTCATGATAGAAGATGCTCATAAAAAAGGTCTTATAACTAAAGAATAAAAAAGAATAGAAATAAACTCTAGAGGTATAAAGTTTTAAAATAAGGGTATAAATCTATACAAGAGAGGTGTTATTCGTGAAAAATAAAGGAATTTTAATAGTATTGTTAGTTTTAACTATTACTCTTTTTATATCAGCTTGTACTCCTAAAAATGCTCCAAGTGATAATGATAATAGTAATAAAGAGCTAGAGAAAGAGCTAAGAGAAAAGGACAATAAAATATCAGAACTTGAGCAGAAAATAAAAGAATTAGAAGAAGATGAAGAAATAGAGGGAGATGATCATCTACTCACTACTTTAGTAAAAGTATTAGAATCATTGCAAAAAGAAGATATGGAAGAGTTAAAAGACTATATCCATCCTGAAAAAGGTGTTAGATTTACTCCGTATCCATATGTAGATTTAGAAAAAAATATAGTCTTAAAAAGAGATGAGATTGTAGATGTATTTAATGATTCTAAAACTTATATTTGGGGAAGTTATGATGGGAAAGGTAATCCTATAGAACTTAGCTTTAAGGATTATTATAAAGAGTTTGTATATGATAAAGATTTTTTAAATCCTCAAATTATAGGAAATAACTATATTGTTTCAAGTGGAAATAGTTTAGATAATGTAAAAGAAGCATATCCAGATAGTAAATTTGCTGAATTATATTTTAAAGGCTTTGAAGAACAATATGAGGGGATTGACTGGGAAAGTTTAAAACTTGTATTTGAAAAGCAGGAAGGCAAATGGTATTTAGTAGGAGTAATTCATGGACAATGGACTGTATAGATAAAAAATGTTATGGAACAAATTGTTCCATAACATTTTTTATAGTTTAAGATGCTATGTCTCTAGAGATTCTCATTCTATATATTTCCATAAGTTCAGCTTCAGTTATATCTTTACTATCTTTATCAAGTATAACTTTTCCCTTATCTAGCATGACAATTCTATCTGAATAATCTATAGCATCTTTCATATTGTGAGATATCATTATAGTTGTAATATTATGTCTCTCAATTACTTCTTTTGTCTTTTCCATTACTACGAAAGATGTCTTAGGGTCAAGAGCTGCAGTGTGTTCGTCTAAAAGAAGTAAATCAGGAAGTTTCATAGTTGCCATTACAAGAGAGAGGGACTGTCTTTGACCACCAGAAAGATATTTGACTTGAGTATTTAACTGGTTTTCAAGCCCTAAGTCGAGTTCTTTTAAAAGTTTTATATATTCAGGTATCCTATTTTTTTTCACAAGTCTTTTAAGTGTAAAACGTTCACTTTTTTTATCTGCTAAACTCATATTTTCAAGTATTGTAAGAGAAGGGGAGACACCCATAGAAGGGTTTTGATAAACTCTACCTATATGAACAGATCTTTTTTCTTCTGTTAATCGGCCTATATTTTTATCCTCTAGCATGATTTCCCCATCATCTAAAATTATACTTCCAGCAATCATATTTAACAGAGTACTTTTTCCACATCCATTTGAACCGATTATAGCAGTACATTTATTTTTTTGTATCTCTAAATTAAAATTTTTAAACAGCTGTATTTCATGATCAGTTTCTTTATTAAATGATTTTGATAGATTGTTTATTTTAAGCATTCATCTCGCCCCTTTCTTTCTTAAATAGATTTTTAAAGAATCTTTTTATCTTTGATGAATTATTATTGTAAAAAATAAAAGATATTACTATAAGCGCGTTTACTGCTTTTAAATCATGATTGTTTAGTCCTAAATCTATTGCGATTCCACCTATAATCTTATAAACCATAGCACCAAATATTGCTCTTGTAGTATTTTTAATTTTATTAGAGCTTTTCTTTACAGTATCTCCTATGATTATGGAGGCAAGTGCTATAACTATTATACCGCTTCCCATAGTCATATCTGCAAAACCTTGATATTGTGCCATAAGAGCACCAGATAGAGCTACTAATCCATTTGCAAGCATAAGACCTATTATTTTATATTTATTACTATTTTGACCGAGGGATCTTACTAAAGCTTCATTGTCTCCTGTAGCTATTAGAAGATAGCCTGACTCTGTCTTTAAAAATAAATCCATTAGCACTTTTATAACTATTACTATAATAAATAAGAGTAAGAGTTTGTTTACATTATCAAAGATGGAAGGAAAATCAAATAATCCAATATTAGCTTTCCCGTTAGTTCTTAAATTTACTGAATAGAGAATAGTCATAGTTAAAATCCCTGCAAGTATTGGTTTTATCTTAAGCTTTATAAAAAGCGTAGCAGTTAAAAGTCCTGCAAGAGTTCCAAGTACAAATGCTAATAGAGAACTTGTAATGGGATCCATTCCACTGCTTATAAATTTTGCAAATATAAATGCTCCAAATGGAAATGTTCCTTCTACTGAAAGGTCTGCTATATCCAGTATCTTGTAAGTCAATAATACTCCTAGGGCAAGGATTCCAAATATAAGACCTTGCTCTAGAGATGTGATTATAAGTGAATTCATTTATTTTTTACCTCCAATTACTACTTTTCAAATTTTGTTGCATCTTTAAATGCTGTATTTCCTTGATCAAGATTAAGTTTTTTCATTGTTTCTTCATTAAATACTTTAGATGTATTTTGAGCTTTTTCAACGGCTATATCAGATGGTTTATCTCCATCTATCAAAATACTCTTAGCCATGCTAGCTGTTTGTTTTCCAAGTTCATAGTAGCTAAGTCCATCAGTTATAAGGATTCCTCCACCAACATGAGAGTCTTCAGCACCAACTGTGATCATATTATTTGCTATAGCCTTCTCTGAGATAATGTTTATTGCAGAAGCTACCATATTATCAGTTATAGTGTAGATTGCATCTACTTTTTTAACCATTGAATCCATGGTTTGAGGGATTTCATTAATATTGGAAATACCCATAGAAACTATCTCAAGACCAAACTTGGGAGCTAATTTTTTTGCTATTTCTATTTGAATTTCTGAATTTGGTTCACTTGTATTAAATATAATTCCTACCTTTTTAATAGAAGGGTCAAGATCATTAAATATCTTAAGCTGCTTATCAATTGGACTTTCATCTGAAGTACCAGTTATATTTCCACCAGGTTTTTCAAAAGAATCTAAAATCCCCGCAGCCACTGGATCTGTAACTGCACTAAAAAGTATTGGAATCTCTGATGTAACCTGTTTTGCAGACTGAACTGCAGGAGTTGCTATTGCATATATAAGATCTACTTTATCATTTGCAAACTTTTGTGAGATAGTAGTAGCAGTTGGTATATCACCTTGAGCATTTTTAAAATCTATCTTAGCATTTACTCCAAGTTCTTTAAGTCCGTCTTCAAATCCACGTCTTGCATCATCAAGAGCAGGGTGTTCTGCAAGTTGACTGATACCAATTTTAAACTCCTTGTCACTTGTTTTATCTTCTCCATTACCAGAAACTTGACCATCTTTACCATCTTTTTTTGCACATCCGGACAAAAGGGTTGCTCCTATCATTAAACCTAATAACATTTTACTAATTCTTTTTTTAATCATTTTCTTATCCCCCTAAAATATAATTTTATCCAGCTGAGCTAGATAAGTGATAGCTTATATTAGAAAAGTTCATCTAATATAAGTTTACTTTATGGATAATTAGAAAAGATTGAATAAGAGTGTTTTGGAAATAAAAAAACTTTTCGTCTCTATAAACAAGTTTAGCTTAGCTTATTTATAGGGACGAAAAGTTTTTCCGCGGTACCACCCTAGTTATGACAAAAAAGTCATCTCTTCAATCAGACCTAACAGTCCTATCCCTTATAACGATGGGCTTTCGTATTCGCCTACTTTTTATTTTTCAACGAATCTACTTAGGAGTGTATATTATATCTTGTTAGTACTAGGTTTCACCAATATGCTAGCTCTCTTTGAATAACAGTGATATTTTTCTCTCCATCAAAGTATTTATTTATTAAGTCTATTTTAGCCCTTTAAAGTAAATTTGTCAAGGACATTTAATAAGTTTTTAAATAAATAGAGATACATTGACGGAGAGTTTCTATAGTCTGATTTATATAAGCATAAGTTTTACTCTAACTTAAAGTTCAATTATTTTCCAACCATATTCGCATCTTTAAAAAGATTTAGGTCTTTATCAAGTTTTAATGCTTCCAAAGTTTTTTCATTTACTACCGTATTTGTTTTTTGAGCTCTTTCAACTGGCATAGAAGAAACTTCTTTTCCATCTATTAATATTTCCTTAGCCATTCTTGCAGTTTGTTTTCCAAGTTCATAATAGCTAAGCCCATTTGTAATTAAAATTCCACCACCAACTTGACTTTCTTCTGCAGATACAGAGATCATTTCTCTTTCTATAAGTTTATTGGATACAAGATCTATAGAAGAAGCTACCATATTATCACTTAGGATATAAAGAGCATCAATCTTTTTTAAAAGAGAATCTAAAGTTTGTGCCATTTCATTTACATTATTAACACCCATAGTTACAACCTCTAAACCTTCACTAGGTGCTAGTTTTTCAACTATTTTAATTTGAACTTCTGAATTTGGTTCACTTGTATTGTATATAATACCTATTTTTTTAATAGAAGGATCTATTTCTTTAAACATCTTAAGCTGTTTTTCAGTATCAGCCATATCGGATGTACCAGTTACATTCCCTCCAACATTATCCCAGTCTTTAACTATTTTAGCCTCTACTGGATCAGTAACTGCACTAAAAAGTACTGGGATATCTTCTGTGGCTTGTTTGGCAGCTTGTGCTGCAGGAGTTGCTATTGCATATATAAGATCTACTTTATCATTTGCAAACTTTTGTGATATAGTAGTAGCAGTTGGTATATCACCTTGAGCATTTTTAAAATCTATTTTAGCATTTACTCCAAGTTCTTTAAGTCCATCTTCAAATCCACGTCTTGCATCATCAAGAGCAGGGTGTTCTGCAAGCTGACTAATACCAATTACGAACTCATCTTTATTTTCTGGGGTTTTTGTTGTAGGTGTATCTTCTTTTGAAGCACATCCTGTAACTATTACTGATACCAACATTAAAGCTACTAATAAACTACCTAATCTTTTCTTTGTCATTTATAATTCCTCCTTAATTTTGTGATCTAAGTATCTAGAGAATAAAAAAATCTTCCATCCCTATAAACACAAGCTTAAAGCTTATATTTATAGGGACGAAAGATTATCTCCGCGGTACCACCCTAGTTATGACAAAAGAGTCATCACTTAAATCAGACCTAATAGTCTTATCCCTGATAACGATGGGTTTTCGTATCTGTCTACTCTTGAATTTTCAACAAATCAGCTTAGGAGTGAATATATTATATCCTCTTAATACCAGCTTTCACCTTTTCTGGCTCTCTTATAAATAAGATGAGATACATTTTTCTCCATCTGTGCCTTTATTAATATTATTATTAACTATAATATGGTATAAAAATAAATTTGTCAATACTTTTTTAGATATTTCTGATTAATTTGTATTTTAAAATAAAAGAGAGTATAAACTTAGATATGTATATAGTATAATTAGGATAATTAAAGCTTAATTACTATAATATGAAGGAGATGGAAGATATGTCAAACAAAATTTCTAAAGAAAGAAAAACTATTTACTATATAGGGATGGGTCTAAGTGCTATAGGGTTTATACTTTTTATATCAACCTTTTTTACTACATTTACTGGTAGTGCATTTGATGATATTGGATTTGAACCCGGTATGCCAAGTTCCTTTATGACAGCCCCCTTAGGAATGATTTTTATGATAGTAGGAGGCTTTCTAATGAATTTAGGTGCAAAGGGAGCTGCAGGCTCCGGTCTTTTATTGGATCCTGAAAAAGCAAGAGATGATCTAAAACCCTATAGTTCTGCGGCAGGTGGAATGATAAATGATGCAATAGACAATATGGATATAGTTAAAGATAAAAAGAAGAACGAAGAAACAAAATCCACACAAGTCATTAAAATAAAATGTAGGGCGTGCGGAGAGTTAAATGAAGAAGATGCGAAATTTTGTAAATCGTGTGGAGAGAGAATGTAGTTTTCAATAATAGATAAGGAGAAAGCAGATGTTTTTTATATTTGGTATTTCAAATAAAGAAGAAGATTTAATTTTTTCACAGACAACTGTATGTAAAACCTGTGGAGCTTATGGAAGACTAGAAGCTTTTATGACATACTCATATTTTAGTTTGTTTTTTATACCAATTTTCAAATGGAATAAAGAATATTATATTAGAAGCACGTGCTGTGGCAGTCTTTACACAATAGATGAAAATTTAGGAAAGGCTATTAAAAGAGGTGAAAAGGTAAAAATATCAGACAGAGATTTAGAACCTGTAAATATAAATTATAATAGAATAAGGGTTTGTGAGAATTGTAATTTTAGAGTAGAAGATGAGTTTGAATACTGTCCAAAATGTGGTGGAAAACTTTAAAGATAAATTTAAATTTATCTTAGATAATAACCTAATATAAATAATCTGCATATCTTGGTATAAAAGGAAAGGGGGTATTTAATATTATTACTATTTTTAATAGAAAAGAACTTTGTATAGTTTTTTCAATGGCAGAACAAAGCAGTATAAGGGCAAGGTTATTTTCAAATAATATAAAGCATTATATTAAAACAGTCAATAGAATGGCCCCATCACCTTTCTCAAGTGGCACAAGAGGGAGATCAGGTTCATTTGGTCAAAATATGGATTTAAATTATGAATATATTTTTTATGTTCATAAAAAGGATTATGATATAGCAAAGCATATTATCAATAAATAATAGTATTTTTATTAATGTAGGGTCAGATAATGCAGGAAGCCCGTGGTAGCCAAATGATTTAAAGATATTTTAGGAAAGGATGATTATATTTTGAATAAAAAGATAAGACAATATGGAATTATTATAGGAAGTATCCCAACAGGAAAAAATAATTCTATTACTGATGTAGAAGGTGTAAAAGTAGGACATACGACTTTAGATGATGGTAAGATAAAGACTGGAGTTACAGCAATAATTCCACATGTAGGCAATATATTTAAAGAAAAACTAATAGCCGCAAGTCATGTTATCAATGGATTTGGAAAGTCAACGGGTCTTATCCAAATAGATGAACTAGGAACCATTGAAACACCTATAATTATGACAAATACTCTTAGTGTAGGTACAGCTCATGAAGCGTTGGTAAGATGGATGATTGAAAATAACGATGACATAGGAGATACAACTGGTACTGTCAATCCTATAATTTGTGAGTGTAATGATGGAACGATAAATGATATTAGGGGACTGCATGTAGAGAAAAATCATATTTATGAAGCAATAAAAAATGCAGATATTAAATTTCAAGAAGGTAATGTAGGTGCAGGTACAGGTATGATGTGTTATGGATTAAAAGGTGGAATTGGTTCATCTTCTAGAATTATTGAGCTAGCAAATAATACATATACAGTTGGGGTGTTAGTTTTAAGTAACTTTGGCTCATTGGAAGATTTTGTTTTAAATGGAGATCATATAGGAAAAAGAATATTTAATGATATTGAGGGGACGAAAAGAATGGAAGATAAAGGATCTATAATATTTATAGTAGCTACAGATATTCCACTATCTTCTAGACAGTTAAAAAGAATAATAAAAAGAACTTATCCTGGTATATCTAGAACAGGCAGCTATACAGGAAATGGTAGTGGAGAGGTAGTTATAGGATTTTCTACAGCTAATAAAATAAATCATTATGAAGAACAAGATCGAATTAATATAGATATAATAAATGAAAATAAGATGAATGATATATTTAAAGGAGTTGTGGAAGCTACAGAAGAGGCAATACTTAATTCTCTTGTATGTTCCAATGGTACTGTTGACAGAAAAGGCAATAAAGTGCATTCGTTAAAAGAGTTTATCTAGAAAAAGGAGAAGGAAAATAAAACAATTTAATAAACTTGTATTAAAAATATTTTAAAAGAAAGTATTTATTTTTCATCTTATCACATACTATTAGAGAATAAATTTAAAAATGGAGTGAGATATATGGATAAGATGTATGTAGTTATAACAGATAAAGAGTTTTCAGAACCCATGTCAAGAGAACGTGCTATAAACATTGTTAAAAATTATGATGAAAAGGGAATAACAGGGTATATAGTATCAGAAGAAGAGGCAAACCGAATAGGAAGTCCTGAAAACTTTAGAGAGCCTAAATGGGAATAAAAGAGCCTAGGCTCTTTTATTATGTAATAAATCTTATTCGTTTACTACATATATGTGGTGAATTTATAGTAGGTGTACTGAATATACTAAAAAATAGTAGTAATAGTTTTATTTTTCATTTAAAAGATTTTAAATGAAAAATATTGTGATATAATTATAATGGAAGGTCTTAAAGAAGAATCCATTAAAATTTATACAAATTAAGAAGAAATCGTCTTATGTAAAAGTATACGATACATAAAATACTAAAATAATCTAATAATGAATGACTTAGGCACAAAAAGAGTATCCTAAAGACATTATATAAATTTACTACAAATGTTTTAAGAAAGAGAGTGATATCATTGGATACTCTTGTAAGAACTTTTACTATTATTTCAATTATATTTGATATAATAACTAATATTATAGCTTGGATTATTTATAGAAGAATAAAAAATAAGATAAAGGTATTAAGAAGCGATATAAAATGGATTAGGAGATATATTTAATTATTTTAACTTCATTCTAGTATTTTAAAAGAGGACTGATTGTAATGTATAAAGAGGATTGGCTAATTAGACAGATAAAGAATACTATCAGAATAATAATGTGGATACTATTTAAGAGAAAATCTGTAGAATATGAAATAGTAGATGAATATAATTATAAAAAGACAGATCTTCTCCATAAAGAGATACTTAAACTACTTAGTGAACTGAAGATAAATAAAGCCGAAAATCTATTATTTGAAACTATAGATAGTGGTGATTTAAACTTTTTAAGACTTTCACTAGATTTTTATAATAGACTAAATGGTTTAAGTGATGAAGAATTAAAGAAGGGAAATTTTGCTAGAGAAGAAATAGAAATGGGTCTTAACGATATACTTGAAATATATGGAGTCAAGGACTTAAATATCTAATAGATATAAAAGGAGAAATAAAAATATGAATAGACAATTTATGAAATCTTATTTTAATAAAGCAATCGAAACAGATCAAGATAAAGGAATTCAGCAGCCCCCACTTGAAAAGCCTTTTGGTAAAGATGAAGAATTAATAGGCCTTCCAGAAGTAGATAGGTCTATTATAACTAAGAGCGACATAATGGAAGCCATATTAGATAGAAAGAGCCATAGAGTATATAAAGACGAAGCTATTAGCTTAGAAGAGTTATCATATCTTTTAACTATGACCCAAAAGGTTAAAGAGATAAAAGGCAACAATTATGTAGGACTTAGACCAGTACCTTCAGCAGGTGGGAGACATCCATTTGAAACATATTTAGCAGTGTTGAATGTAGAGGGATTAAAGAAAGGGATATATAGATATCTTCCATTAGAACATAAACTCTTATTTATTAAAGAACATGATGAGTTAAATGAAAAGATAACCATAGGAGCTAATAGACAAAAGTTTGCGGGTAAGTCCGCTGTTACTTTTGTTTGGAGCTGTGTGCCTTACAGAACAGAGTGGAGATACGCTGATAGATCTTACAAAATAATGCTTCTTGATGCAGGACATATTTGTCAGGCATTATATCTAGCTTGTGAAACGATAGGGCTTGGAACATGTGCTATAGCATCATATAGTCAAGAGTTAATAGATAATTTAATAGATGTAGATGGAGAGAATGAATTCACAGTTTATCTTTCACCAGTTGGAAGAGTATAGAAAATACTTTAGGACGTGTTTTACACGTCCTTTTATAAAGGGGTTGATATCTATTTATAATAGCAGAAACTTATTAAAATATATTATAAAACCATTTTTTGTTATAACTATAATTGCAGGAATTATTTTAGGGCTTCAATTTACATATATATATTTTTTTATATCTTTGATAGGATTATCAGCATTGGTATATATAGATATATGGGAGAAGAAACAATTAGTAAAGCGTTTAAAACAAAATCTTAGAGAAAAATGGGGAAAGGATCATAAAGAAAAAAGAGACTTTTCATTTATAAGGAAATTATATGACTTTTTAAATAGTAAAGATGACAACAAATTTATTATAGATGATATAACTTGGAGAGATCTAAATATGGATGCAGTTTTTTCTAAAGTTGACCATACAAAGTCTTTGCCTGGTATGCAAAAGTTATACTGTATTCTTAGGAAACCATTATTTAATGAAGAAGAATTAAAGAGGAGAAATGATGCTATAAATTCATTTTTAGATAAGAAAGATGTAGTAAACGAGATTCAATACACTCTTTCACTACTTGGGAAAAAAGATTGTAAAGAACTTTTTTCTTATTTTGAAAATGGGGTAGGAGTAGATGTAAAATATTTACCTCTTTATAGATTTATGTCTTTTCTACCTATTATAGCAGCTGGATTATTTTTGGTAAACAAACAAATAGCGTTAATGGTATTTTTAATTGCAATGAGTGTAAACGGAGGTATATATCAAAAAAACAAAGATAAGGTTTATAGAGAAATAGAAGCATTTAAATATATATCTAGTTTAATAAAAACTACTAAAGATATTGCTAAAATAGACATCACTTCTGTTAACATAGAAAATGAAGAGTTAGGAAAACTACTTAAAACTACAAATGTGATTTATAAAAATGTTTCATCTCTTAATACAGATTCAAATATTAGGAGTGAATTACACATACTTATTGATTATTTCAATATGATTTTACTTAGAGAAATTATTATTTTTTATAAAACAGTAAATTTATTAAATAAACATAGAGAAAACATATTTAAAGTATATAAACTTATAGGAGAGATAGACGCTTATATCTCTATAGCTTCATATAAAGATGGATTAGAATATTATACAGAGCCAAAGCTTTTAAAAGATAATTCAAAGTTTTATTTAAAAGTAGAAGAACTGTATCATCCACTACTTGAAAAACCTATTCCCTATACATTTGAACTAGATAATAAAGGGGCTTTAGTTACAGGATCAAATGCATCTGGTAAGTCAACATATTTAAGAACAATAGGGATAAATACCATTTTTGCTCAAGTGTTTTATATTGCACTTGCAAAAGAATATTCAGCTAACTATTATAGACTCTTAACATCTATTGGAACAACTGATAGTATTGAGGAAGGAGATAGCTATTTTATGGCCGAAGCTAAGTCTTTAAAGAGGATAGTTGATAGCTTGGATGGAAAAGCTCCAGTTCTTTGCATATTAGATGAAATATTTAGAGGAACAAACACAGCAGAGCGAATAAGTGCAGCTAGAGAAGTTTTAAATTATATGATAGATAGAAATACACTAGTTGTAGCTGCAACTCATGATTTAGAGCTTACAACTATTGTAAATAAAAGTTTCCATAATTATAATTTTAAGGAATCTGTCGAAGAAAATGATATTATATTTGACTATATTTTAAGAGATGGACCTGCTACTAGTAGAAATGCAATTGCTATTTTAAGATATCTTGGATATCCAAAGCTTATCTATGAAAATGCAGATAAAACAGTAGAAGAATATGGAGCACATAGCTACATATATTGACATTAGGTTATAAAACAAGTAAGATTATAAAAGAATAGATGGTGATGGAGTTCACCTTTAACCGCATAAAGCTAATGACTCCTACAAAAATACTTGTATTTCGAATACTTGTATTTTTGTAGGAGCTTTTTATTTGAAAAGGGGAGATGAAAATGGCATTTAGTTTAGGAATTATTATAATATTGGGTCTTATATTTAATACTATTTTTGAAAAGTTTAAACTTCCAGGACTCTTAGGATTACTCATACTTGGAGTATTAATAGGTCCATATGGAGTAGGTTTACTAGGGAAAGATATACTCAGTTCATCAGGAGATTTAAGGAAGATAGCACTAATAGTCATACTTTTAAGAGCAGGTCTTGGAATAAAGAAGGAAGACTTAAAGGAAAATGGTATAAGTGCTTTAAAGATGAGCTTTATTCCTGGAGTTGTAGAGGGTTTTACTATAGCTTTTATGTCTGTTAAACTATTAAACTTCTCATTTATACAAGGGGGTATACTTGGATTTATTATAGCAGCAGTTTCTCCTGCAGTTTTAGTTCCTTCTATGCTTAAGATGATAAAACAGGGACTGGGGAAAGAAAAGGCTATTCCAACTTTAATAATAGCTGGCGCTTCTATAGATGATGTATTTGCTATAACTATCTTTGGCGCATTTTTAAGTCTTTATAGTGGAGGAGATAAATATATTGGTTTACAATTATTAAATATACCTGTATCTATAATACTAGGAGTATTACTTGGAGTGATATTTGCTTTTATTTTAGTACATATATTTAAACGATATAATTTAACAGATACTAAAAAGATCTTAATTGTTCTTGGAATATCAATACTTTTTACTGAAGTGGAAAAACTATTAAAACCAAGTATAGAAATAGCTTCTTTACTTGGAGTTATGACTATTGGATTTATTATTTCAGAAAAATTGCCAAGAATAGGAAAAGAACTTTCAAATGGATTTAATAAGATATGGACGTTCGCACAGATGCTTCTCTTTATACTCGTTGGGGCTGAAGTAAATGTTTCAATTGCACTTAAAGCAGGGAAAATTGGTATTATAATACTTGCAATGGGTCTTATAGGTAGAAGTACAGGTGTTATAATTTCACTTATGGGATCTAATTTAAATTTAAAAGAAAAACTATTTTGTATTATATCATATACACCTAAGGCAACAGTTCAGGCAGCCATAGGAGCTATTCCTCTAACTCTTGGAGTAGAAGGGGGAGAAGTAATACTTGCGATTGCAGTTCTATCTATCATTATCACAGCACCACTAGGAGCTATAGGAATTAATTATTTTGGAGAGAAATTATTAAAAAATAAGTAGGGATAAATATAGAAGAATATCAAAATGTGAATTTAGTAGAGTATTTAGTAGAGTATATGGAAGAAAAGATAAAAAAGGAACTAAGACTAGATCTAATCTAGTCTTAGTTTGCGTGTCCATTCTTTTTTATAACAAGCACATCATCTTTTGTCTTATAATAAAAACCCTTTCTTTGGGACCATTCACAATAAATTATATTAGAGATATCATATATTCCTAATCTGTCCATTTCACCTTTTAACCAATCTGTTGTTTTATTTATATATTTTAAAGCTTCCATCTCAATTTTTCCATCATCAATTAAAAGTATATTGGGGTAATCTTCTTCTAATTTAATACCTAAGTTAGAATTCGTTACTCCTTGATAATCTTTATATTTAATTAAGGAAAGAGTACCATCTATTTCCAGGTATATATCCTTTACTTCTTCTAAAGAAAAGATTCCATCCTTTCTAAGGAGCATTCTTATTTGTTCCATTTCTAAATTGTTCTTTTCTATTATATGCATATTTAGTTTTCCATTCTTTAATATGTGTTCTGGCTTTCCTCTAAAAAAAATTCTCAAAAAGTCATAACGTTTTACAGATATTTCAATTATATATATAGATATAGTCCAAACTATAGCAGAAAAGATAAAGGGAAGTAGTCCTATATCATCATCATAAAATGTTCCATCTAGAACCCCTCCTAAGACTATGATATAAACTATATCATAAGGGGTAAGTTGTGATAGGTTTTGCCTACCTAAACCCCTTAAAACAGTAGTTAAAAATAGTAGACCTATAATTAGTTTTAAAGCTTGTAACCAATAGTTCATAATTCCTTCTCCTCTAATCATATTTTTAATTTTCATATCATTATACTTTATATTAATACCCATATTTTTAAATAATTCATATAAAAGTTCAATAATTTATGTCATTTTTATGGGCTTATAGGGTAATAAATTAAAAAGTCTTAAAAAGATTGGAGGGTAGTATATTATGAAAAGAGATGGGAAAATAGATAGAAGTCATAAATTTATGCTCTTAATATTCTTTATGGTTTTAATTTGGTCAGCTATTAAACCTTATTCTTTTTTAACCTGGATTTTAGAAGCATTACCTGCTATTATTATGGTTTTAGTTTTAGCATTAACTTACAAGAGATTTAAATTTTCTACATTTGTATATCTTGTGGTTTTAATTCAGACAATAATTCTTTTGATAGGATCTAAATATACCTATGAAAGAAATCCTTTTTTCGATTATCTTATGCAAAGACTTGACTTAAATAGAAATTACTTTGATAGAGTAGGTCATTTTGCCCAAGGTTTTACCCCTGCTGTTATGGCAAAAGAGCTTCTTTTAAGAAAGGGATATTTAAAAAGATCAAAGATGTTTTATTATATTGTAATAAGTATAGTTTTAGCTGTAAGTGCGGCTTATGAATTATTGGAGTTTGTAGCCTCCCGTATATCAGGAGTTCCAGGATATATGGTACTTTCATATCAAGGGGACGAGTGGGATACTCAATGGGATATGGTTATGGCACTTCTTGGTGCAGTTACAGCACTCATGGTCTTTGGAAAAACACATGATAAAAGTATAGATATCCTAGATGATTAAGCTTAATCATCTGGGATATTTACTATTTACTCCAAATTTTGTCTTATAAAAGTGTATTGCAAGCTGGGTTCTATCTCTTAAATGCAGTTTATCTAGCATGGTTGATATATAATTTCTAATGGTTCCTTCACTTAAAAATAGTTTCTGAGATATTTCTTTATTATTTAGTCCTTCTGCTACAAGCAGTAAAATATCAAATTCTCTTTCAGATAAATCCATATCTAAATCTTTACTAGGCCTATTTTGAATACTAGATACTATCTTTGAATCAAAGACTAGATTGCCAGAGTAAACTGCATTTATAGCAGGGATAATTCCTTTAATATTTTGTTTTAATATATAGCCCTTGCATCCTAAACTAAGAGCTGAAGCAATATATTCATCATCTTGAAATGTAGTTATAAGAAGAATGGTAGAATTAGGATCTATTTTGAGGATTTCTTTAGTGGCATCTATTCCATTTAACCCTTCCATCCTTATATCCATAAGCATTATGTCTGGTCTATATTTTTCAAAGAGGTTAATAGCTTCTAATCCATTGTATCCAACAGCTACAACTTCTATCCCACTTGCAGTTATTATTGTCTTTAGAGAGTTTACTACTAGATAGTCATCATCTATTATTATAATTTTCACAAAAATCATCCTTTCATTAGAGTTATATGGATTTTAAATCCATCTTTAAATTCATAATTTAAAAACCCATTATATTTCCGAGCTATTTCATCCATTGAAATCAGTCCTATTCCTTTACTTAATAGATCTTTAGTTTCATTGAAATTTTTTCCATTATCTTTTATTATAATAGAATAAAACTTTGGTTGTGTTAAAAGGTTTATGTTTAGCTTATTAGCATCAGAATGCTTAATAGTGTTGGTAATGGATTCCCTTATAATTGAAAGAATATCAAACTTTAAATCATAGGAAAGAGGTTCGTCTAATTTATAATTAAGGCTTATATTCAAAGAAATCGCTTCATCACAAAGACTTTCGATTCTCTTCCTTAAATCAAGAGAATCATTATATAGATTATGTATGCTATTTCTAATATCATCCATACCACTGCTTAAAGTATTTTGAAGTAAATCTAATCCCTTGATGGTATTATCATTGGAAACTACTTTTAAGGCTTCTACCTGTAAAATACCGCTACTTATAGAGTGGCCTATAGAATCATGGATTTCTCTAGCAATCCTATTTCTCTCTGTAAGTATAGCTATGTAGATGTTTTTTTCTCTGTCTATTTTAAGTTGTTCGTTATATTTTCTTAAATAGATGGCATCTTCTTTTAATCCATCTCTTATCATTTTATTTTCATTTAAAAATAGATTAAACCCCTTAGTCATATGAGAAAAGTAGATAGATATAGTAGATATTAATAGATTTATTATAGAAAAATTTACAAATAGCAGAGGTAGTACAAGTAAGGAATGAAAGTTAAACTCTAAATACATAGTGTATAAGATTAGAGGCAAATAATATATAAAAAAACTATCATAAAAACAAAGTAATAAGAACACAAGATAGATTAGAATTTTTATCCTTTTAGAATTAAATAAATCTAGGGCAAAGGAAATGATTATACTTATAAGAAAAAAGAAGACTAAATCCTTGGATGGATCTATTATATAAGTATTATAAAGACAAAAGATAACTACAAATAATTTTTCTATAAAGTTTCTCATAAAGATCCCCTTTTTAAATTGATAATTTTTAAATTACAATCTAATTATACTAATAATTATTAGAAAATACAATTGATGTGACATTTGTCATATGGAAGTAGTGATATTGTACACTACGTTAAAAGAATACATAATGATATAATTAATATAACAATAGGATAGAGGAGTGAGATATATGATAGTCAAAGTCAATAATCTAGTAAAGAGATACAAACAACTTATTGCATTAGACCATTTCAATATGGAAGTTAAAGAGGGAGAAATACTTGGACTTTTAGGGCCTAATGGATCAGGAAAAACTACAGCAATAAATTGCATTCTTTCATTATTAAATTTTGATAAGGGTGAAATAGAAATACTCCAAAAAAAGATGACACCTACTTCCTATAAGATAAAAAGAGAAATAGGGATAGTTCCTCAAGAGGTTTCTATCTTTGAAAACTTAACAGTAAGAGAAAATATAGACTACTTTTGTGGACTGTATATAGATGATAAAGAACTTCGTGAAAAATATGTAAGTGAAGCAATAGATTTTGTAGGACTGGATGAGTATAAAAAGTTTTATCCTAAAAAGCTTAGTGGAGGACTTAAGAGAAGACTTAATATAGCTTGTGGGATATCTCATAAGCCAAAACTTATATTTTTAGATGAGCCTACTGTTGCAGTTGATGCTCAGAGCAGAAACTTTATCTTAGAAGGAATAAAGAGACTTAATAGAGATGGAAGTACTATTATTTATACAACTCATTATTTAGAAGAAGCAGAGATGCTTTGTGATAGGATAATAATAATGGATAAGGGAAAATCTCTAGTATCAGGAACAATAGAAGAGTTAAAAGAGATGATTAGCACAAAAGAAAAGATAATAGTTGGATTTGAAGAGATAAAAGGAGAATTAATAGAAAAGTTAAGTTCAATACCACATGTACTAAGTATAGAAAAGTCTAATTGTGAATATACAATAAGTTTTGAAAATGGAACGAACAATCTATCAAACTTACTAGAGTTTATAAAAGAAAATAATTTAGTATATACAAAACTTTATAGTAGAGTTCCAAGTTTAAATGATGTGTTCTTAGAGCTTACTGGAAAGGAGCTGAGAGAATAATGAAAAACATATGGAGAAACTCTTTATATATAGGTAAAAACATGTTTAGAGATATAAGTTTTTCATTTTGGGGACTTATATATCCTATAATTTTAGTAACATTTTTCTATATAGCATTTAATGGTTTAACCAATCCTAAAATTGAAACTATAAATCTTGGCATTGAAAATGGGAATGATGTAGCTTCTATATTAGAGGATATAGATATACTAAATGTGGTAGAAATGTCAAAAGAAGATGCCAAAAAATCTTTAGAAAATGAAGAGATAGATGGATTTGTAAAAGAGGATTTGACTCTTTTAGTAGATAGGTCAGGACGTGATCAAACTATTATAAAAAGTATATTAGATCAAATAAAACAGACTGTAGATTTAAATGAACCCTTAGAAAACTTAGATTTTGAAGTAGATTATTTAAAGGGGAAAGCTCAAGAGTCCAATAGTATACTAGTGATTTTTTATTCTCTTATTGCTATGGTTTCAACCTATGGAATATTTGCTGGGACTGAAATAGTTAATTTAGTTCAAGCAAATCTAACTCCCATAGGCGCAAGATTAAATGTAACACCTATCAGAAAGTCTACTTTTTTAACATCCGGAGTATTAGTTGGGCTTTTTATAAACATACTTTCAAATGTACTTCTTCTTTTGTTTATAAAGTTTGTATTGAAACTAGATCTAATAAGGAGCTTGGGGCCTAGCAGCCTATTTATACTCTTTGGAAATCTATTTGGAATTTCACTTGGAATATTTATTGGAGCTTCTAATAAAAAAAGTCAGAGTGTTAAGACTATGATTTCAATAACAGTTACACTTTTTTTATCCTTTTTATCAGGTCTTATGTCTCCAGATATAAAGGTGTTGATTGATAGTAGCGTTCCATTACTAGGAAAAATTAATCCTATTGCAATAATAACTAATAACCTATATAGAATAAACCTTTTAAACAATACAAACAATTTATCTAGTGGAATATTACTTTTAATAGCCTATTCTTTAATGCTAATGTTTGGTTCCTATATCTTTTTAAGGAGGAGAGAATATGACAGTATATAAGTATTTTTTAAAAATAGCTTTAAAACACAAATGGATAATAATATCTTATACTGTAATATTTTTTATATTGTCAATAATCAATGGTTCAGCTACAGGAAAAACTGAAACCATATTTATGGAAAAAAGTTTAGATATAGGTGTAGTAGATGAGAGCAACAGTGAACTATCTATCTCATTTATAAAATATTTAGAGGATGATAACATATTAACTACTATGGAAAATGATAAGGAATATATACAGGAACAGATATTTCTTGAAGCAATAGATGCAGTAATTATAATACCTAAGGATTTTGAAAACCTCGTAATAAATAAAAAAGAATCAATAGAAATAATGAGGGATGAAAGAAAATTAGGATCTGTACAAGTGGAAAATGAAATAAACAAATTCCTTATATTTGCTAATGCAACCTATTCAGATGGTAAATTTGATTTAAGCAAAGTAGAAAATGTACTAGATAGAGAAATAGAAGTAGAAGTTTTAAAAGTGGATGATTATAAAAAGGATAATGGAGTAAATACTTGGTTTAAATACTATTTTAATTATACAGGATATATAATAATAGCTATATATGTTGCTGTAATAGGTCTTTTGATGTTAGAAATTAACGATAAAAATATTCAAGATAGGATGAAAGTATCATCTAAAAAGTTTTTTAAATTTAATATGGAAATATATCTTGGGCAGGTAACCTTAGCAATCCTCATAACATCAATTTTTATCTTGGGGAGTGTTTTATTAAAGGGGAAGTATATAGCTGAAATTAACTTTTCCAAGTACCTATTAAATATATTTACATTTTCTTTTGCCATATTAGGATTTACATTTTTAATAAACAATTTAACTAACAGTAGATTTGTAATAAATGGGATAAGTAGTGCACTTTCTCTTGGAACAGCATTTATCTCAGGGGTAATGGTTCCGCAAGAATTTTTAGCAGACAATGTTCTAAGAATAGCTAAATTTTTCCCAACATATTATTTTGTAAAGATAAATGAAATGAATACAAATTCATTTCTAGATATAAAATATGAAATATTTATGCAAGTTTTATTTGGTATCTTTTTTTTCTTAATTGGTTTATACTTCTCTAAGGTAAAACGAAGTGTCTAATATATAATAAAGAATAAAACAGGAATAAAGATAAATTTATCTTTATTCCTGTTTTATTCTTTATTTAAGGGATTAAATTATCTTGTATCTTTCCATCTTTTTTATGAACAATTACCCTAACGTTTTCATTTTTGCCCATTTCTTTTGCTTTTTTTAGAGCTTCTTCTTTAGTATCATATACATGACTTACCCTTTCATTTCCTTCTCTAAGTATTGCCCACTGGCCATTATGAGGTACTACGTGCTGATGATCTCCATTTGCCTGTATTATTTTTATTTTAGAAGCCCATTCTTTGGCTTGAGTAATGGCAATAGCAATAGAACGTGGTTCATCATAATCATCATCTAAAAGGGAATTCGCTATTTCTATTGCCTTATTTCTAGTTTTTTCTTCTAAATTTTTCATAGCATCTGGATAATCTTTTTCAGTCCAAGGCATGTAGTGATCCTCCTATTTTTAATTAAATCTTACTTAAAATATAATACCCATTTTATTGGGAAATTAACTTAAATCTAAAAGTTTTATATATTCATCATTAGGGTAATATATGAGTAATAATATATAAAGAGGAGGTTTTAAGATGTTGTATTTTGCTTATGCAAGTAATTTAAATAAAGATCATATGTTATCTAGATGTCCTGATGCAATACCTATAAAAAAGGTAAGTTTAAAAGGATATACTTTGATTTTTAATGAATTGGCAGATATTATAGAAGATAAAGGTGATGAGGTATTAGGAGCAATCTATGTAATATCTAAAGAAGAATTAGAAATTCTAGATACCTTAGAAGGTTATCCTGACCTTTATAATAGAATAGGAATAGAAGTTTCAGATGAAAAAGGAAATACTTATGAAGCATTTGCTTATATCATGATAGAAAAAGATCCTCAAAGTCCGCCAGATCATTATTATAATCTACTATCAGATGGATATAAAGACTGGGACTTACCAATGGAAAAATTGGAGAAGGCTAAAGAACAAATTTTAAAATAGGCAATTAATTGTAGGTTGAATGATTCAATTTGCCGATCTAAATAAATTCAAAAATAAAATCCAGGTTAAAGAGCATATACTCCTTAACCTGGATTTTATTTAAAATGCTGGAACAAATGCTCCATCAAATTCTTCTTCTATGAATTTTTTAACTTTTTCAGATTGAAGAACTTTTAAAAGTTTTTTAAACTTTTCTTCTCCTTCTTCTCCTTTTCTAACCGCTACTATATTAGCATAGGGAGATTCTGCTCCCTCAACTATAATACCGTCTTTTACTGGGTTTAGACCTGCTTCTATTGCATAGTTTCCATTTATAACAGCTGCATCTACATCTTTTAGAGCTTGTGGTAAAAGAGCCGCTTCTAAAGCAGTAAATTTTAAATTTTTAGGATTTTCTATTACATCTCTTTCAGTAGCATTTAGTCCTGCTTTTTTATCTACTTTTATTAGACCATTTACTTCTAATAAGATAAGTGCTCTTGCTCCATTTACAGTATCATTTGGAATAGCTATTTCAGCGCCATCTTTTAAATCATCTATATTTTTCATGTTATCACTGTATAGTGCCATAGGCTCTACATGAGTACTTCCAAGGGATACAAGATCAAGATTTTCTTTTTTGGCAAAGTCTATTAAATAGGGTTCGTGTTGGAAAAAGTTGGCATCTAAATCTTTTTGTGCTAAAGCTTTGTTTGGTATAACATAGTCTGTAAATTCTTGGATTTCAAGTTCTATGCCTTCTTTTTTTAAATCATCTTTTACTAATTCTAATATTTTAGCATGAGGATCTGGAGATGCACCTATTACTAACTTGGTTGTGCTGCCTGAGTCTTTAGAACAAGCAGTAAAAATTGATAATGATAATACAGAAATAAGTAAAACTTTAAATATTTTTTTCATTTTTATTCCCCCTAATTTTATTTTTAATTTTATTTTTTATCTATTTTAAACATAATTCTGTTGCCTATAAATTGTACACTTTGAACTAATAATATTATTATAATAAGAGCTATATACATATTGTGCTTTTCTCCACTCTTATAAAGACCAAATCTTATAGCGATATCTCCAAGGCCACCGCCTCCAAGGGCACCTGCCATAGCAGAGTAGCCTATTATATTTATAATTACAAGTGTTATACCAGAGACAATAGAAGGGAGGGCTTCAGGTATAAGAATATATTTTATAATTTCGCCTACACTAGAGCCAAGTGATTGACTCATCTCTATTACACCTCTATCGATTTCTCTTATACTTGTTTCCATTATTCTTGCAACAAAAGGTGCAGCAGCTATAGATAGTGGAACTATTGTAGCGGTTGTACCGATAGATTTTTGGACTATGAGATTTGAAAGTGGAAACACTAATATCATAAGTATTATAAACGGAATAGATCTTAATACATTTATTACTCCATCTAAAACTTTATTGAACTGTGGTTTTGGCCATATTCCACCTTTTTCAGTTAATACAAGTAAAAGTCCTAGTGGAAAACCCATTAAAAGTGAAAAAATTGTTGAAAGAGAGACCATATATAAGGTTTCAATTGTACCTTCTAAAAATAAATCTTTCATTCTATCACCTCCACAGTTACATTTTTTTGTTTTAAAAAGTCCATAGATTTTTCTATTTCAGATTCTTCTCCAATTAATTCAAGTATTAAGTGACCTACACTTGTGGATTGAAGTTTATCTATACTTCCAGAGAGTATGTTTACTTCTATTTGGAAGTTTTTTATCATTTGAGATACAATTGGATTATTGGAGCTTTCTCCAAGATATCCTAGCCTTATAAGTTTTCCTTTAAAATCATTTGGATTTATAATTTCTTCTTCTGCCAAGGTATTTACTGAGCCTATAAAACTTTTAGCTAAGGTTGTCTTGGGATTATTAAATACATTTTCTACTGTATTTTCTTCAATTACAACACCACCATCCATGATAGCTACTTTATTGCATATTTGTTTTACTACTTCCATTTGATGAGTTATCATTATGATGGTTATTCCAAGTTCACCCTGAATCCTCTTTAAAAGTTCCAATATAGATACAGTTGTTTGGGGATCTAGACTTGAAGTTGCCTCATCACTAAGTAGAACTTTAGGATCATTTGCTATAGCTCTTGCAATAGCAACCCTTTGTTTTTGTCCACCAGATAATTCAGAAGGGTAGCTATTTTTTTTATCTTTTAAACCTACATAGTCTAAAAGAAGATCTACTTTTTCTTTTATCTTTTTAGTCTCCATCTTTTCCAAGTAGAGTGGAAGGGCTACATTATCATATACAGTTTTTTGCTTTAAAAGATTGAAATCTTGAAATATCATTCCTATCTTTTTACGAAATAGTCTCAATTCTTCTTTTCCTAAGGATAGAATGTCTACTCCTTCTATTGAAATAGATCCAGAAGTAGGTTCTTCTAGTCTATTTAAACATCTTATAAGAGTTGATTTACCAGCTCCAGAAAGACCAATTATTCCATATATATCTTTATCATTTATATTTAAGTTTACATCTTTTATAGCTTCAAACTTTATACCACCAGTTTCGAAAACTTTATTTAAATTTTCTATTTTTATCAAAACAATTCACTCCTCTAATTCAAAACTATATTAAAAAAAGCCTCCACCCTTTACTTTAAAAAAAGCAAAGGGACGAAAGCTTCGTGTTACCACCCTAGGTTTATATTTACCTCACGATAAATATCTCTTCGAGTACTTAAAGACTAAAGTCTTTTATACTCTATCACTCTAACGGATGCATCCGAGATAACTTAAACAAATTCAGCTACCTAACTCCAAGACCATATTCAACTTATTATTTTTCTGTTCCTTTTCACCAAGTAGAACTCTCTTTTAAGAAATTTCATAAGTTTACTCTTCTTTTCAAAGTTTTTATTAAGTTCTTTAAATTATTATAAGTTTATTATGAAAATCAAAATTTGTCAAGTCTTATTTTATTATTGTCTTAAAGACTAGAATAAAATAAAAAAATGTAGAATAAGTTCCACATTTTTTATTTAATTATGAATTTTTTACCAGATAATAAAGAGTTTTTACATGAACTCCGCTCGCACCTTTTGGAAGGTATCCCATAGCTTTATCTAAATAAGCAGTTCCAGCTATATCTAAATGTACCCAAGGAGTTTCTTGAATAAATTCTCTTAAGAACAATCCAGCAGTTATAGTTCCTGCGCCTCTACCACCAACATTTTTTATATCGGCAAAGTCACTTTTTATAAGCTCTTCATACTCAGGATTTGTTGGAAGTTCTAAAATTGGCTCTCCTGCTATTTCTGAAGCGTTTTTAACACTATTCATAAGTTCTTGATTATTTGTTATAGCTCCAGTAGTTACATCTCCTAATGCTACTACACAAGCACCAGTTAAAGTAGCAAGATCTATTATTTTATCCGCTTTAACAACTGTAGCAGCATACCAAAGTGCATCAGCTAGTGTCAACCTTCCTTCTGCATCAGTATTTAACACTTCTATTGTCTTTCCGGACATAGAACCTATGATATCTCCTGGCTTGTAAGCTCCTCCTGATATCATGTTTTCACAAGCTGCTACTATTCCTACTACATTTTTCTTTAACTTACTTGATGCTATTGCTTTCATAGCTCCTATAACAGTACCAGAACCACCCATATCACAGTACATTGTATCCATACTACCGGCAGTAGGCTTTAAAGAATATCCTCCTGAATCGTAAGTTAAACCTTTACCTACAAGGGCAAGTTTTTCTTTAGAAGAAGGATCTCCTTTATAATTCATAACTATAAACTTAGGTTCTTTATTAGAACCTTCCGCAACTGCTAAAAATGCTTTCATTCCGAGTTCTTCTATTTTTTCTCTACCAAATACTTCTACATTAACTAAAAGAGGTTCTAAATGTTCTTTTGCCTTATTCGCTAAAATTTCAGGATACATATTCATTGCTCTTTCATTTACTAAATCTCTACTTAAAAACAAAGCATCAATAAGGATTTTTACTTCTCCAATGGTAGCTTCTAATTCTTCTTTTTTTGAAGATTCTATATCTAAATATACTTTATCTAGTTTAACTTTATTTTTCTTTTCACTTATATATTTATCAAAGGCATATTGGGAATGAAGCAGACCTTCAGCTATAGCTCCTACAACATCTTTTTCATCTAGCCCAAATAATTCTTTAATCTGGATTTCTACTTCATTTATTTTAAACTTTGACAATTCTTTGGCTGCTTTAAAAAATGCTTTTCTTAAGCCGTTAACTGTTATCTTATCTTTTTTACCAAGACCCAATAAAAGAATGTTTTCTCCATTTAAAGAAAAGTCTCCATAAACTTCTCCAAATTTCCCTTTGAAAATTTCTTTTTCTTTAAGAAAATCAAAAAGTTCTTTACCAGTTTCAAGTGTTTCTATATCTTCATATACAGTTACTAGTTTTATATTACTTCCTTTACCTATAATAAATTCCATCAAAAAATCCCACCTTTATATATTTGTATATAAGTATATCAGAATTTGTTTGCATATTCATTGTTTTAATAAAAAATTAAAAAAAATTTATAATCTATGAGTAAAAAAAAACAATTAGTACATAATAATATTGTTAAATAAAATTGAAGGAGGATTTATAATGGCACTTAAAAATACTATTAACTTAAGCAATTTAACTCAACAAGAATTAAACAGTGTAAAAGAAATAGCAGGTGCTCATGTAACTATGAGTTGTAAGTTTGATGCTTATTCAAATCAAGTCCAAGATCCACAATTTAAACAACTTTTTAAGCAATCAAGTACTGATGCTAAAACAACCGCTACTAACTTAATAAATTCACTATAGGAGGGTAAAGATGAAAGAAAGAGACATAGTAAATGATATATTAGCAGGAACTAAAGCAAGTATAGGTTCTTATACAACTGCAATTACAGAGTGTTCGAATCAACAACTTAGATCTACTCTTCAAACACTTAGAAATGAAGCAGAACAAATGCAATATCAACTTTATCAAATGGCAGAACAAAAAGGGTATTATAAAGCAGCTCCTCCAGCTCCTCAAGGAGATATTCAAACTACTAAAACAGACCTACAATCTACTCTACAAGGATAAAAAAATCTCTAGGAATACTCCTAGAGATTTTTTATTTTGTAAAAATAGTGTATAATTATATAAAAACTGCAAAGGTGATTGAGATGAGAACAGGAGTAGATATAGTAGAGATAAAAAGAATAGAAAAAATATTAGAAAAAAGAAGAGAGTCTTTTTATAAAAAAGTTTTTACATATAGTGAAATAGAATATATAGAAAATAAAATAAATAATCCTAAAACAGTAGCTGGACTCTTTGCTACTAAAGAATCAGTTTCTAAACTTTTAGGCGTAGGGATTGGAAATTTAAATTGGAAAGACATAGAGATTCTCCACGATAAAAATGGTAGACCGTTTATAAATATCTCTTCTAAAATTAGAAAATATTTAAAAGAAATAGACTTAAATTCTATAGAAATATCTATATCTCATGAAAAAGAGTATGCTATTAGTTTTTCTATAGGCTTTTTTAAATAAAGAGTATAAATATAAATAATATAAATATAAATATAGTAGATATAATTTTTAAAAGGAAGGTGGTAGAGGATTTGCGAAAAATTGTATTAACTATATTTTTATTGTCTATAATAATGATAGGATGTAGTTTTAGCGAGGAAAGAGTAGTAAAAAAAATAGAAAAGCAATTTAATAAATGTAAAGGATATGAAAGTTCCTTAAACATTACAATAAGTATGGATGGGAATAAGGCACAATACAAAATGAATGAAAAGCATATAAAAGATGGTAAGACAATAGTAGAAATAATATATCCAGGAAAAAATAATAAAATTACTTCAGAATACTTAAATAATAAAATAATAATTAACAACCCCGCAATAGAACAATCTATTACTTTAAATGATTTTAAGGACTTAGATAAAGGATTTTTAGCTAAAGATATATTTGATAATATAAAAAAATTAAAATTTATAGAGGAAAAAGAAATAGATGGTAAGCAATACTTTGCTTTTGACTATCCTATAAAAGATAAAAATAAATATAATAATAAGAAGATTTTATTGTTTGATAAAAGAGAACTTACTCCTTTTAGCTTAGAGATATTGGATAGAGAAGGAGTAACACGAACGATTATCTTATATGAAAATTTTAAATTTCTTCCATAGACTGAGGCTTAGTGGTATAATATAATAAGATTTTAATATTAATATTACTTTAGGCAATAAGGAGAAAGATTATATGAAGTATTTACAAGAAACAAGGCCAGCGATACTTGAAATAAACTTAGATAATTTAGCATATAATATAAAAAACTTGAGAAATAATACAGATAAAAATACACTTATTATGGCAATAGTTAAGGCTAATGGATATGGACATGGTGCTATTAGTGCTTCGAAAGTGTTTTTAGAAAATGGAGCAGATAGACTAGGTGTTTCTATAATGCCCGAAGGTATGGAGCTTAGGAAAGAGGGTATAAGAGCGCCAATTTTAGTATTAAACTATACTCCACCTAGTCAATATAAAAATATAGTCAAGTATGATCTTATACAAAACATATATAGCTATGAAGATGCTAAAATACTTTCTGATGTAGCAGTTTCACTAAAGAAGGATGCAATTATCCATATAAAGATAGATACAGGGATGGGTAGGATAGGATTTTATCCAAACAATAGATCTATAGAAGATATAATAAAGATTTCAAAACTTCCAAATATAAAAATAGAAGGTATATTTACACATTTTGCAAAATCAGATGAACGAGATAAGAGTTTTACTGATTTGCAATTTAAAAGATTTATGGATGTAGTAGAAAGGTTAGAAGAAAAGGGACTCTATATAGAAATAAAGCATGCTTCCAATTCAGCGGCAACACTAGATATAAAAAAATATAATCTAAATATGATAAGACCAGGAATTCTTATTTACGGACACTATCCTTCAGAAGAAGTAAATGAAGAAAATCTCCATATAATCCCTGCTATGACTTTAAAGTCAAGCATATCTCATATCAAAACTATAGCAAAGGGAAGTGGAATAAGTTATAACCATCTATACATAGCAAAAGATAGAACCAAAATAGCAACTCTTCCTATCGGATATGCTGATGGATATTCAAGAATGCTTACAGGGAAAGCTGAAGTCTACGTAAAAGGGCAAAGAGCTAAAGTAGTTGGAAAGATTTGTATGGATCAATTAATGATAGATATAACAGGTATAGATGATATAAAAATAGGCGATGAAGTAATTTTATTTGGATATGAAGAAGAAAACTGCCCTTCAGTAGAAGAAATTGCTAGTTGGTTAGGTACAGTAAATTATGAGGTCGTATGTATGATGGGTAGGAGGGTACCTAGAATATATATTAAGAATAATAAACTTAGTCATATTGTTGATTATATTTTAGATTAATTAAGTGTTTAATTAGTTGACATAAGGCTCTATATAAAGATATAATTATTTTATCTGATAGCTTTTTCTTACAATACCTTATCCTCTTAGGCTATGGTAAGAAAAAGTATAGCTAATGGATAAAGTAGAGATTTTAAATCACAAAAGCATCTGACAAAAGTTTTCTTTATATATTTGTTTTATTGATTATATGTATATAATTAAAAAAGGGGGGGAATTTATGATTGAATTTGATCAGAGGAGCCCGATGAAATATAGCGTGCATAAAGATTTTGCTTTAGAATATTTGAAATCATATTTTGAGCAAAAATGGCGTCATGATATTTGCGAAAATCTTAAAACAGGATACAATGAAATGAGCGAAATTAATTTGGACTTAGCTGAGATAGGACTCGAATGTGATATGGAAGATTTATATTTTTATGAAACAAGATTAATAGGACGTGAAAAGCTGTGATAGTAAAAAGAGGAGATGTCTTTTATGCAGATTTAAGTCCTGTAATAGGTTCAGAACAAGGCGGAGTTCGTCCAGTACTTGTTATTCAAAATGACATAGGCAACAAATATAGTCCAACTATCATAATATCAGCAATCACATCCCAAATCAATAAAGCAAAACTACCCACACATGTGGAGATATTAGGTCAAGAATACGGACTTCCTAAAGATTCGGTGGTTCTATTAGAACAAATTAGAACTATAGATAAAAAGAGACTTAGAGAAAAAGTAGGAAGATTTGATGAAAACATGATGAGATATATAGATGATGCATTAAGAATAAGTATAGGGCTTGTATCTTTAAAGTAAAATGAATATACATATAAAAAAGGTCAGTATTAGAGATTATCTAATATTGACCTTTTAAATTTATTATAGGACTAGATATACATATTTTAAAACCCTTAAGAATACTAATAGGTTAAAGAATTAAATGGAGGGGATGGATTTGAAAAGGTATATAATCTTTGGAGTAGCACTATTAGTTATTATTGGAAGTCTCTTAGTACCCAAGATCCTGAAGGGGGATGATGGAGAGATAAATTATAAGATAGTTTTAAAAGAAGATATTCCAGAAAAAATAAAAGAGATGCTTCCTACATATATAATGGAGGAAAGAGCTCTTAGCTGTAAATATGAAGGAGAAGTATACATTATAGTAACTAGAGGAGAGAAAAAATCTAAAGGATACAGTGTAGAGATAGAAAAGATAGTAAGGGAAAATCATGATAAGGATAAATTTGACATAAGAGTATTTGCAGAGTTTGAAGATCCAAAGCCTGATGAAGTACTTCCTCAAGAATACTCTTATCCTTATACAATAGTAAAGACAAAACTTAAAGATGTTCCTGAGAAAATTTATTTAGATACAAATTATGATGATTAAAAATTAAACAAAGAGAACTAATTCTAAAGTTTTAAAATTTTAGAATTAGTTCTCTTTTAATAGAAACAGACTATAATAATGTGAGCTATGGGCAATAAAAGAACAAAAAAGATTTATTTTAAATTTTTTTAAAAATTTAATTATTTAAACTTTTAAATTAGTACCTTTTGTGATATAATCTCATATAATATTAAAATATACTAAAATACTATGAATTGGTAGAGTAAGCTATAAAGTGTATTACAGAGAGGGTTCTATGGTGAAAAGAACCTATACAAATATAGCCCAAGTGCACCAAGGAGTTTAAAGTCGAAGAAAAGTAGACTTATAGGGTTGTTCCCCTTATAGAACTAAGGTAGATATACCTTAATGAGCTGGGAGTTTCTCCTAAGCAGAGTGGAACCGCGAAAAAACCTTTTGCCTCTGTATTATACAGAAAGGCAAAAGGTTTTTTTATAATTTGTAGGAAAAAACAATAAAAAAACCAGGAGGTAGATAGCATGATATTAAATAATATTTATGAGTCTATAGGAAATACACCAATTATAAAGTTAAATAACTTACAAGAAGAAGATAGTGCAGAAATATTTGTCAAAGTAGAATCCTTTAACCCATCTGGTAGTATTAAGGATAGAGCAGCACTATATATGATAGAAGGGGCAGAACAAAAAGGGATATTAAAAAAAGGGGACACCATAATAGAGCCCACAAGTGGCAATACCGGAATTGGCTTAGCTATGATAGGAGCATCAAAAGGATATAGGGTGATATTAGTTATGCCTGATACTATGAGTCTTGAGAGAAGAAAGATATTAAAGGCATATGGAGCAGAACTAATACTGACCGATGGTAAGAAGGGGATGTCCGGTTCAGTTGAAAAGGCAAAGAAACTTGCAAAGGAAAATAGATATTTTATGCCAGATCAGTTTTCAAACCAAAACAATGCAAAAGCCCATTATGAGACAACAGCTGAGGAAATAATAAAAGATACACAAAAGAAATTAGATGTATTTATAGCTGGAGTTGGAACTGGTGGTACAGTTTCAGGGGTAGGTAAAAAGTTAAAAGAAGTTATAAAAGGAATATATATAGTTGCAGTAGAACCAACAGAATCTCAAGTTTTATCTGGTAAAGATCCTGCACCTCATAAGATTCAAGGGTTAGGTGCAAACTTTGTACCTAGTATATTTGATAGAGAAGTAGTAGATGAAATAATTCATATTGGAGCTGAAGAAGCTTTTAAATATGCCAGATTGTTGGGAGAGAAAGAAGGCATACTTTGTGGGATATCATCTGGGGCAAACTTAGCCGCAGCTATGATAATGGCAAAAAGATTAGGAAAGAATCATAGAATACTAACAGTATTACCTGATACAGGAGAGAGGTATCTATCGACAGATCTATTATTGGGAGAGTGATGTTATGATAAAATTTTTAAAAGAGCAAGGTTATAATGTACTCAAAAAAGATCCAGCTGCTAAAAACTTATTTGATGCAATAATATCATCGCCAAGTATAAAGGCTATGTGCTATTATAAACTAACTAATAAACTCTATAAAAAAGACCACAATATACTTGCTAAGATGATAGCACAAAGAGCTAGAAGGATTACAGGTATAGAAATACATCCTGGCGCTACAATAGGAAGAGATGTATTTATTGATCATGGGATGGGAGTTGTAATTGGAGAGACTGCAGAAATAGGAGATAATGTATTGATGTATCATGGAGTCACTCTTGGAGGCGTAGGAGGAGACAAAAATGTAAAGAGGCACCCTACTGTAGAAGATGATGTAATAATAGGTGCAGGAGCAAAGGTATTAGGTCCTATAACAATTGGAAAAGGTGCAAAGATAGGTGCCAATGCAGTAGTATTAAAATCAGTTCCTCCTTATGCTACAGCAGTAGGCGTTCCAGCTAGAATAATAGAGAAAAGATAAATTTTAATCTTGTTATTTTTTACAAAATAGGCTATTGCAATTAAATTGCAATAGCCTATTTTTATTCACTAGCTAAATTATCAAAATATCCTTGCACAAGAACTACTGGGGTACCTTTGTCTCCACTACCACTTGTAAGATCGCAAAGACTACCTAAAAGATCTGTGATTTGTCTTGGTGTTGTACCTAAAGACTCTGCATTTGCTAAAAGATCTATATCTTTACTATAGATTTTATTTTTCATAGCAGTTAATATTTCATCACCTTTTAACTCGCCTAGTTCCGTATCTACTATATATTTAAGTTTAAGCTCATTAGGAGTACCTTTAAGCCCTTCAGTAAAGCCAGGGGAAACCACAGGGTCAGCTAGTTCCCAGATTTTCCCTATAGGGTCTTTAAATGCTCCATCTCCATAAACCATAACTTCTATATTTTTACCTGTCTTTTCGATAAGTAACTTTTGTATCTCTTCTACATAATATTGGCTATTTCTAGGAAAGAGTTTTACTTCATTATCTGACGCAAGATTTGAACCAAGAAGTCCATACTCTTCATTGTATCCACTTCCATCTATAGAAGAAGTTAATATGTCATCTATTCCCAATACCACATTTGCACCAGCATCTTTTAATATTCTCTTAGTCTTTTTTCTATCATGAATATTTGCCACCAATACATCTTTAGTGTACTTTAATATATCTTTAGGATCGTTTGAAAAGTAAATATCTATATTGTCATTGGCCATTTTTCTATATAGACTCACATAGTCTATACCTGTAAATTCATGGCTTACCTTCTCTCCAAAGAGTTTTCTGTATTCTTTTTCAGTTAAAAGATCAGAATATGGATTTATATTTAAGCTATCCATCTTATCTACATCCATAAGATGATTTCCAACTTCATCAGAAGGATAACTTAAAAGAAGATGTACCTTTTTTCCGGTCATTGAGATACCTTTTAGTAGTATAGAAAACCTATTTCTACTAAGTATAGGAAAAACTAAACCTATATCTCCAGAAAACTTATTGTCTATATCTTTTGAAATTGCTTCTGCGGTAGCATAATTACCTTGTGCTCTAGCTACTAAAGACTCTGTAATACCAACCACATCTTTGTCGTTAAATTTAAAACCTTCTAATGTTGATGCTTCTAATATAGAATCTACAACTATATTTATAAGGTCGTCCCCTTCTTTAACAATAGGGGTTCTAATTCCTCTTACTGTAGTGCCTACAGCTCTACTCATTTTATTTCCCTCCCGTACTTTTATTAAACACTTTTATATTATATCATAAATCTATATAAAATATTAATCATCTATTTACAAGTGACTATATTTTTTTCAGTATAGATATAATCAACTGGTATATCAAAGCTATCTGTTGGAAGTTCATCTACTAATTGAATACTAAAACAGATTGCAATGGTTATAGTATTAGGGATTTTACTTAAAAATCTATCATAATACCCCCCTCCATATCCTACCCTATATCCATCTTTTCTAAAAGCCACACCAGGAGTTATTACTAAATCTATATCTTTGGGGTCTATGAATCTTTCAAACTCTTTTTTTGGAGTTAATATATTATAATAACCAGGCTCAAGCTCATTAAAATCCTTTACTCTAGAGGGCTTGAGTTCATGAGTTTTAGGGAAGGTAACAGGAACTACAATTTTCTTTCCATCCTGTATGGCGCTTTTTATAAAATCATGAGTATCTACTTCATCTGAAAAGCTAATAAAGCACATAATAGTCTTTGCATTCATATAATGAGAAGAAGCGAGCAATTTATTTGTTATTTTTTGACTATAAATTTCTCGTGTTTCTTCGCTTAAAGTTTTTCTTTTTTTAAGAATTTGTTCTCTAATTAACTTTTTTTCCAATTAAATCACCTCAAAGTGTTTATTTATTCTTGAATATATACTATAATGGATTATAAGATATATCAAGGAATAAAAATAATATTATATTTATAGTATTATAGTGTCTGATTGTGAGGTGAAGTTTTGATAAAATTAGTAAATATAAGTAAAGAATATAAAAGTGGAGTAAAAGCTCTTACGGATATAAATCTTCACATACACAAAGGTGAATTTGTATATATAGTTGGGGAAAGTGGAGCTGGTAAGTCAACTCTAATAAAACTTTTATTAAAGGAGGAGGCTCCCACATCTGGAGAGATGTATATAAATGGTGTAAATGTTACAAAAGTAAATAATAGACGCATTCCATATATTAGAAGAAATTTAGGAGTAGTATTTCAGGATTTTAGGCTTTTAAATAATAAGACAGTTTATGAAAATATAGCTTTTGCAATGGAAATACTAGGGGCTGACCCTAAAGATATAAGAAGGAGAGTTCCTGTCGTACTAAATAGAGTAGATTTAAGTAGAAAGTCATCTAGCTTTCCGGAACAACTCTCAGGTGGCGAGCAACAAAGAGTCTCTATCGCTAGAGCTATAGTAAACAATCCTCCTATACTATTAGCTGATGAACCTACGGGAAACTTAGATCCTGACAATGGTTTAGAGATAATGAAGATTTTAAATGATATAAATGCAAGAGGAACCACAGTAATAATGGCCACTCATGCAAAAGAAATAGTTGACAATTTAAGACGTAGAGTTATACAATTAAAAGACGGAGTGATTGTAAGGGATCAAAAAAGAGGAGGATATGATGAATAATTTTAGGATAATAAAAAGTACTTTTAGACAGAGCTTTAAAAGTATGTGGAGAAACCGCGGTATGGGTTTAGCTTCTATATCCTCTATATCTGCAGTCTTAATAATACTTGGGTTTGTTTTGGTTCTTATAATGAGTATAAATGCTTTAGTTGTAGATGTTCAAAGTAAATTTGATGAAGTAGAAATATTTTTAAAAGAAGATATTACTGAGGAAAACAAGAAGTTAATAGAAGACTTTGCCCAAAATGAAGATGGTATAAAGTCAATAGAATATATATCCCAAGAAAAAGCATTAGAAATATTGAAAAAAGATTGGGGAGAAGAAGCGGACCTTTTAGAAGGGGTAACTACTTTGCCTGATTCTTATAAAATAAAAATAATAGACATACAAAATACAGATAAAATAGTAGAAAAGATTAATGATATTGAAGGTATAGATAAAATAAAATATCATAAGGACATAATAGATAAGCTTAAAGTTTTTGCAAAATATATAAGGTTTGGTGGAATTATAGTCATAGCGGTTTTAATCGCCATATCAGTATTTATAATTTCAAATACTATAAAGCTTACAGTAGCATCTAGAAGAAGAGAAATAGGCATAATGAAATATATTGGAGCTACCAATTCATATATAAAAACACCTTTTGTATTGGAAGGAGTATTATTTGGAATTGTAGCAGCTATTATGTCTATATTAATAGTATATTTTGGATATGGATATTTATTCGACTTAATAAATGGAAAATTAAGTGTACTATATAGTATAATGCTTGTACCACCTGAAACTATATTAAAAGATATCTCGATTATGTTTTTAGTTATAGGTTCTGGAATAGGTGCTTTAGGAAGCATTATATCCATGAAAAAATATTTAAATGTTTAAGGGGGAAAAAATGCTAAAAAAAGATATTAGAAAGATCTCAACAGTATTACTTACTTCAATGGTTTTATCATTTGGAAGCACAAGCTTTGCAGATAAAGTTCAGGATTTAAAAAAAGAACAAGATGGAATTAAAAATGAGATTAAAACAACTCAAGAAAAGATTAAAAGAGCTCAAAGTGAGTCAAAGAGTGTGGAAGATCAAATTGGAGACCTAGATAGAAAAATGAACAAAGCTTCTATAGAACTTGCAAAAGTAGAAGATGAATTAGAATTAATCCAAAAAAATATAGAAAAGAATTTAAAAGAATTAAAAGAAGCTGAACAAAAACTAATAGAAAAACAAGAAAACTTTGAAGCTAGAATAAAAGTTATGTATGTTAATGGAAATGTAAGTTATTTAGAGCTACTTCTTACTTCTAAAGATATACAGGATTTCTTTTCTAGAAAAGACATGGTACAAGCTATAGCAGAACAAGATAAAGAACTATTAGAAGAGATGAGAGAACAAAAGGATATTATAGAAGAAAAAAAGATAGAATTAGAAGCTCAAAGAGCATCTCTTTCAGCAGCTAAAACAAAACTTGAATCTCGTAAAAAAGATTTACAAACAGCTACTAGAGAAAAAGAAAACCTTATGTCAAGATTACAAGAAGATATAGGTGAGTTTGAAAAAGAATACGATAAACTCAATGATTATGCTATAAGCATTAAAGGAAAAATACTTCAATTACAAGAAGAGCAAAGAGCACGTGAAGAAGCTAAAAGAAGAGAAGAAGAAGCTAAAAAACAAGCTGCATCAAATAGCTCACCTTCAAGTGGTTCATCTCCAGGCTCTTCCTCAAGTAGTTCGTCATCTTCCCAGTCATATACAGGAGGAACAATGGCTTGGCCAGTACCTAGTTCAGGCAGAATAAGTTCTTATTATGGATATAGAATTCATCCTGTACTGCATACTCAGAAACTTCACACAGGGATTGATATAGCAGCTCCAGCGGGAAGTAATGTAGTAGCCGCGTCAAGTGGAACAGTAATATATAGCGGATGGCTAGGGAGTTATGGAATTGCAGTAATGGTAGATCACGGTGGGGGAATAGTTACTCTTTATGCACACAATTCATCATCATCAGTAAGTGTAGGGCAGTCTGTAGAAAGAGGAACTGGAATAGCCAAGGTAGGTAGTACTGGAAGATCTACTGGACCACACAGTCATTTTGAAGTTAGAAAAAATGGAGACTTTGTAGATCCATTGCCATGGATAAAGGGGAATTAATCCCCTTTTTTTTTATTATAAATTAATAGGTATGTGGTATAATATTATAATGCATATAATAAAATAGCTTATAAGCTTAAAACAAGAGGTGAAGTAAATGTCAAAAAAAAGATTGATTGTTTTCTTTGTAATAGTACTTATATTAACAAATATAACAACATTTAGTTTGAGTAATAGCCTTAGTTTACAATTAAACTCTAAAGTTGTAATCCCTAAGACTGATTATGATTATTTAAAATCAACTGCTAAAGAGTTTTCAAAAGTTCAGTTAGTAGAATCACTTATAAAGGAAAGTTATTTAAAGGATGTTGATAATGAAACTTTAAGAGAAGGTCAACTTAAAGGTATTGTTGCATCTTTAGGAGATCCTTATTCTCAATACTTAACAGCAGATGAATACACTGATTTATCTCAGCAAACATCTGGAGAATATGGGGGAATAGGAGTAATAGTTACTCCTGGAGAAGATAATCTTATAACGGTAGTTTCTCCTATAAAAGGAACTCCAGGAGAGGTAGCTGGAATTAAACCAGAAGATAAAATCATAGCCGTAGATGGTAAAGAATTTATGGCAGAAGATATGGATAAGGCAGTAAAAATAATGAAAGGAAAGCCTAAAACAAAGGTAGTTTTAACTATTTTAAGGAAAAATAAAGATGGTTCAAATAAAACATTTGATTTAGATATAGTTAGAGAAAAAATAAGACTTGAAACTGTAAATTCAAGCATAGTAGATGATAATATAGGTTATATAAATATAACTTCTTTTGATGAATTAACATATAAAGACTTTATGAAAGATCTTAAAAAGCTACAAGGAAAAGATGTAAAGGGTCTTATAATTGACCTAAGAAACAATCCTGGAGGGCTTTTAGATGTAACGGCAGATATAGCAGATGAACTTTTAGGAGAAGGAACTATAGTTTATACTGAAACTAAGGGTGGAGAAAAAGAATATTATAAATCTAAACCATCTCAAATAGATATTCCTCTAGTAGTACTAGTAAATGGAGGAAGTGCAAGTGCTTCAGAAATACTTTCAGGAGCTATAAAAGATTATAAAAGAGGAGAACTTATAGGAACTAAAACATTTGGTAAGGGAATAGTTCAAAGAATAAGACCTCTACCTACAAAGGATGGATCGGCGATTAAACTTACAATATCTGAATACTTCACTCCAAATGGAACAAATATACATGGAATAGGTATAGAACCAGATATAGTGGTAGAACTTCCCGAAGATATAAAAGTTATAGGAGTAGAAAACTTAAAAGAAGATACTCAGCTTAAAAAAGCATTAGAAGTTATAAAGGAAAAAATAAAATAAAGAAAATATAAAAAAGGGGATACTAACATGTACGGGCTATATCAAATAGTTTTATTTACTATACTTGATATCGTTAAAGGATTAGTATCTCCTTTTTTTATACTAATAGCTTTAATAATATATTTTCAGTACTATAAAAGAGTTGAAAAACCTATAAAATCTACTATTGTCTCCATTTTTTATGGGATAATTGGAGGGGCTATAGCAACTGTTGTTTTAATATATCTTAGAATATATATTCTTCCATTACAATATATCTATATTCTATCTATTTCACTAGTGCTATCTATGATGGATTCAAGATTTATTTGTTTTTCCTATGGTGGAAGTATTCTCTCCCTTATAAGCTTAATCTTTCATTATCCAGAGATAGATATCTATGAATTAATGATAGTTATATCCCTACTCCATGCTATAGAAGGTCTTTTAATCTTAATAAACGGAAACAGTCAAAAGATGTTTAATATATTTAATATAAAAGGACAAATAAAAGATGGCTATGAATTCAATAGGTTTTGGCCTATACCTTTTGTAATATTTATAGGAGATACAATGATAAAACCATTTTTACTCTTTGCAATTGTAAGTTATGGAGATTTTACAATTGGAAGATCACCTAAGAAAAAATCTTTAGAAACAGCTATCTATTTATTTTTATATAGTTCATTTCTCTTTATTATAACGATGATAAGCCCCTATAAATTTATCCCTCCTATGTTTTCGCTCATAGGACATGAGTTTATAATATTTATAAATAAACATAGAGAAAAGAGAAATTTAAATAGTAAAAAAATGATTATAAAAGGTGTAAATGTAACAGATGTAAGCTATATAGGGATTGGAAGAAAGCTTGGGATTAAAAGAGGTGATGTAATATTAAAGGTAAATCATCTCCAGTTACGAGATAAGAGAGACTTTATAGATTTGTCTTATAAAGATTTTAATAGAGTTAAAATAGAATACTTTAACCATAAAAGAGGACTTATAAAAAAGAGATATATAGGGAAAAAAGCCCCTTTAGGAATAAAAATTTCCTAAAGGGGCTTTTTTAAGGCTTTAAATTTATAAAAGATATAACTTTAGTTTTATTTTCTTTTATATTCATATAAGAATTTATATATAGAATATTTTTATCTGAATTTAAAAATATCTTATCACTTCTTACCGAAGTTACAAATTTCATTTCTTTTTTATCAAGATTATAAATATGAAGCGGATTATCAGAACCAATTTGACTTTTTTCTATAATTCCCAAATTGTCTTTCCACTTTAAAAACGCCTGCACATCCATTTCAGAATGAAAATTTGTAGATTTATCTTCTATATCATAAAACCATAACAAGTTTTTATTTTTCAATGGGTCATTTTTTAAATATCCTATAGTATTATTATTTACAAATAAAGGATTACTACCTTTATCTATAAACAAATTATCTATAAAGTTTTTTGTTATATATATTTCTTTTAAATTATCAATTTCTACAGAAAAGAGAAAGTAATCATTTAAATAGTCGATTTCTTTTATTTCTTTATCAATAGATGTTATATAATTTAAATTGTTAGAAGATATATTCAAATCGTAGACTCCACAAATAGTATCATTTTTACCCACTAAAACTATTGTTTCATTGTTTTTCCAGGTTCCTATAAAAGGGTTTATTTCCTTATCTATATTAGCCTTATACATTTTTAAATCTTTAATTTCTAGAATATAGAGTTGATTGTATTCTAAAGAGGATTCTATTAAAAATGCTTTGTCTTCATCTTCATTAAACTTTAAAGATTTTATCTTATTCTTTGTAGAATATATCTTTTCTTTACTTTCTTTTTGTATATCATAAATCCATAAATCTGTATTAATATCCTCTTTAATAGTTTCTTCTTTTATATACAATATATATTTATTGGGTACATATTCTAGTATAATTCCCTCATCTATTAAAGATGAAACAGTGCTCTTAGAAGATTTAACGATTTTAGCATCTGTAAGATCAATAAGTACATTTAAATTTATTATAGGATTTTCTTTGTTTTCTAAATCTACTACATTTATAAAGTTTAAATTTAAAAAGAGATTATCATTTTTTCTATCAATACTTATATCGGGAAAAGTAGAGGCAGAAATCTTTAAAGATGATTCGATTTTACTTATCGCTTCTCCAATATCAATATTTACCTTGATAGGACTATAATTTTGATTTATAATATTAAAGTTTAAAGTTTCAATATCATTGGGGGTTAAATCATCGAAATGTATTAGAGCTTGAGGAACAACTATTTCTGGGTTTGTATCTTTATTTTCATTTTGGACATAAATATTTATATTACTATGATCTTTTTCTATTTTTTCTATTTCTATTCCAGATGATTCCACTATTCCAAGAGATAAGAGAATAGTAGCATCTAATCCATTTGTTATAACTTCTACACCTGGATCTATAGATTGATAACTTTTAGATAGGGTAATCTTATCTATAGTATACTTTAATTTGGTGACATCATCACTATGAGAAATAACTCTACCACTAGGATTATCTTTATATAAGAGAGGACTTACCTCCTGAGAGTTACAAGCTGTAAAAACTGATATAATAAGTAACATCATAATAATAAGTAAAAAACGTTTCATAAAATCACACTCCTTAATCTATTTTATAATAAATTGAAGGTTTTCTCAAGGAATAAATATTTATTTTGACTTTTATGAAAGATACTATATAATATAATAATGAACAAATGTTCAAATGAGGTGAAATTATGAATAAATTTAAGATAAGTTCAAACTTTAAACCAACAGGAGATCAACCTGAAGCAATAGAAAAACTAGTCGATGGAATAAATAATAATTTAAAGCACCAGACTCTTCTTGGAGTTACAGGCTCTGGAAAGACCTTTACTATGGCAAATATAATTGAAAGAACTCAAAAGCCTACTTTGGTCATAGCTCACAACAAGACTCTTGCATATCAACTTGCAAGTGAATTTAAAGAATTCTTCCCAGATAGTGCGGTAGAATATTTTGTAAGTTTTTATGATTACTATCAGCCAGAAGCATATGTAGCACATACCGACACTTATATAGCCAAAGACTCATCTGTAAATGATGAGATAAATAAGCTTCGTCACTCAGCTACTGCCGCTTTATTTGAAAGGCGTGATGTAATAGTAGTAGCTTCTGTTTCTTGCATCTATGGATTAGGAGACCCTATAGATTATAAAAATCTAATGGTATCTTTAAGACCAGGAATGATAAAAGATAGAGATGAAGTCATGAAAAAACTTATAGAAATTCAATATATGAGAAATGATATAAACTTTGTAGCAGGTACATTTAGAGTTCGAGGAGACGTACTTGAAATATTTCCTGCTTCCTCTAGTGAAAACACAGTTAGAATAGAATTCTTTGGAGATGAAATAGAAAGAATTGTTGAAGTAAATCATTTAACAGGAGAGGTAATAGGATATAGAAATCATGTGGCAATTTTCCCCGCCTCCCACTATGCAACAACAGAAGATAAAGTAAAGAGAGCACTTATAACTATTGAAGAAGAACTAGAAGAGAGACTAAAAGAGTTAAGGGATAAAGATAAACTTGTAGAAGCTCAAAGACTTGAACAAAGAACTAGATATGATATGGAAATGCTTGAAGAGATGGGATTTTGTTCAGGGATTGAAAACTATTCAAGGCATTTAAGTGGAAGAGCAGCTGGAAGCAAACCCTATACATTAATAGACTATTTTCCAGAGGATTTCTTAATAATAACTGATGAATCACATGTTACAATTCCTCAAATAGGTGCAATGTATGAAGGCGATAGATCAAGAAAGATGAATCTGGTAGAATATGGTTTTAGACTGCCATCAGCACTGGACAATAGACCTTTAAAGTTTACAGAATTTGAAGGACTTGTAAATCAAATACTCTATGTATCAGCAACACCTGGAAAATATGAATTAGCTCACACACAAAGGACAGTAGAACAGATTATAAGACCTACTGGGCTTCTTGACCCTATTATAGATATAAGACCTATAAACCACCAAGTAGATGATCTTGTAGAAGAGATAAGAAAGACTATAGAAAACAATGAAAGAACTCTTGTTACAACTCTCACTAAGAAGATGGCAGAAGATTTAACAAAATACTTTAAAGAGATAGGTATAAAGGTAAACTATCTTCATTCTGATGTAGTTACTATGGAGAGAATGGAGATAATAAGGGATTTACGCCTTGGTAAATATGATGTAATAATAGGAATAAACCTTTTAAGAGAAGGTCTTGACCTTCCCGAAGTATCCCTTATAGCTATACTTGATGCTGATAAAGAAGGGTTCCTTCGTTCGGAGACTTCACTTATTCAGACAGTAGGAAGGGCTGCAAGAAATGTAAATGGTAGAGTAATAATGTATGCAGATAGAATCACCAACTCTATGCAAAAGGCAATATCGGAAACTGAAAGAAGAAGAGAAATTCAAAATGAATATAACAAAGAACACAATATAACTCCTACTACTATAAATAAAGCTATAAGAGATGTAATAGAGGCAACTATCGTGGCAGAAGAAAAGATAGAATATAATGATAGTTTTTCAAAAGATGAGATAGAGTCTATGATAATAGGACTAGAAGGGGCTATGATGAAAGCAGCTGAAGAACTAGACTTTGAAAAAGCAGCTGAAATAAGGGATAAGATGATAGAACTTAAGAAGATGTTATAGAGGTGAAAAAATGTTAAAAGATAAGATAATAATTAAAGGTGCTAAAGAAAACAATTTAAAAAATGTGAGTCTAGAAATCCCCCGAGATAAATTTATAGTTTTTACAGGATTAAGTGGATCAGGAAAGTCTTCACTTGCCTTTGACACAATTTATGCAGAGGGGCAGAGAAGATATGTAGAGAGTTTATCTAGTTATGCTAGACAGTTCTTAGGGCAGATGGATAAGCCAGATGTAGAATATATAGAAGGACTATCTCCTTCTATATCAATAGACCAAAAGACAACTAGTAAAAATCCAAGGTCTACAGTTGGAACTGTTACAGAAATCTATGACTATTTAAGACTACTCTATGCAAGAATAGGAACACCTTATTGTTACAACTGTGGTAAAGAGATAAGTAGTCAAACAGTAGACCAAATGGTAGATAAAATTATGGAATTTCCTGATAGAACTAGACTCCAAATCCTAGCACCTATAGTTAGAGGTAAAAAGGGAGAACATACAAAGCTGCTTGAAACGATAAAAAAGGAAGGCTTTGTGCGTCTTATAATAGATGGAGAGGCTATTGAAATAAGTGATGATATAAACTTAGAAAAAAACAAGAAACATACTATAGAGGTAGTAGTTGATAGAATAATTGTAAAAGAAGGAGTAGAGGGAAGACTTAGTGATTCTCTAGAAACAGCACTAAAACTAGGAGAAGGACTGGTACTTGTAGATATAATAGATGGAGAAAAAGTAATGTTTAGTCAAAAACTTTCCTGCCCAGATTGCAATATATCTATGGAAGAACTAGAACCAAGACTATTTTCCTTTAACAGTCCATTTGGAATGTGTATGACATGTAATGGACTTGGATTTTACAAAGAGATAGATCCAGATCTTGTAATACCAAATAGAGATTTAAGTATAGATGAAGGAGGTATAGCACCTTTTTCAAGCTCCTCTGATGGAACTTATTATTATGAAATATTTAAAGCTATAGCAGAAGAAAACAGCTTTAGTATGAAAACACCATTAAAAGAAGCACCTAAAAAGTTTTTAGATGAACTTCTCTACGGTATAAATAGAGTTATCTCCTTTAAATTTGATAGTAGATATGAAGGAATGAAAAACTTTAGAGGGACTTTTGAAGGCATAATCCCAAATCTTGAAAGAAGATATAGATCTACTGCATCTGATTATATGAGGGGTAAGATAGACTCCTTTATGGCTGAAACTCCTTGTCCTACATGTCATGGAGATAGACTTAAAAAAGAAGTTTTATCTGTAAGGATAGATGGACTAAATATTATAGAAACTACAAATCTTTCTATCACAAAATCAATTGAGTTTTTTAGTACATTAGAACTTACACAAACTGAAAAGATAATAGGAGAACAGATCTTAAAAGAGATAAACGAAAGACTTTGGTTTTTAGAAGATGTAGGACTTGGTTATCTTACATTATCCAGGATGGCAGGAACTCTATCCGGTGGAGAGAGTCAAAGGATAAGACTTGCAACGCAGATAGGTTCAAGTCTTGTTGGAGTGGTCTATGTTTTAGATGAGCCAAGCATTGGACTTCATCAAAGAGACAATGAAAAACTTTTAAAAACACTAAGAAACTTAACCGAGCTTGGAAACACACTTATAGTTGTAGAACATGATGAAGATACTATGTATGAGGCCGACTGCATAGTAGATATTGGACCAGGTGCTGGGATTCATGGGGGATATATAGTAGCTCAAGGAACAGTTGAAGATATAAAAGCTAATCCAAATTCTATAACGGGACAGTATCTTTCACACAAGCTTGAAATAGAAGTTCCTTTGGATCGAAAAACCCCAAATGGAAAATGGATAGAGATAATAGGAGCAAAAGAAAATAATTTAAAAGATATAGATGTAAAGATTCCTCTAGGACTTTTCACCGTTATAACTGGAGTATCAGGTTCTGGTAAGAGTTCACTTATAAATCAGATTTTATATAAATCATTAGCTCAAAAGGTAAATGGAGCTAAAGTAAGACCTGGAATCCATAAGGCGATAAAGGGCTTAGAAAATATAGACAAAGTAATAGCAATAGATCAAAGTCCAATAGGACGAACTCCTCGATCTAATCCTGCAACTTATACTGGTGTATTTGATGATATAAGAGACATTTTTGCAATGACCAATGAGTCTAAGATGCGTGGGTATAAAAAAGGAAGATTTAGTTTCAATGTGAAGGGCGGAAGATGTGAAGCTTGTAAGGGTGATGGAATACTAAAAGTTGAAATGCACTTTTTACCTGATGTCTATGTTCCATGCGAAGTATGTCATGGAAAGAGATACAATAGAGAAACTCTGCAAGTAAAGTATAAAGATAAGACAATAGCAGATATATTAGATATGACAGTAGAAGAAGGACTAAGTTTTTTTGAAAATATTCCAAAGATAAAGAGAAAACTTCAGACTCTATTTGATGTTGGACTCTCCTATATAAAGATAGGGCAACCCTCAACAGAGCTTTCAGGAGGAGAAGCCCAAAGGATAAAACTTGCAACTGAACTCTCCAAGAGATCCACTGGTAAAACTATCTATATCTTGGATGAACCTACAACGGGACTTCATTCAGCAGATATTCACAAATTAGTAGAAGTTTTAAATAAATTAGTAGAAGGTGGAAATAGCATTATAGTTATAGAACACAATCTAGATGTAATAAAAACTGCCGACTACGTAATAGACTTAGGACCTGAAGGTGGAGATCAGGGAGGAGACATTGTTGCGATGGGAACTCCAGAAGAAATAGCTAAAAATAAAAATTCTTACACAGGAAAGTTTTTAAAAAAGGTATTAGAAAATAGTAAAAAAAGATAGAAAAACCACAAAAAACTTTGTTATATTAAAGTTTTTTGTGGTTTTTATTATTGTTTAATTAAAAACGTAAATTAGGGGTAAAAATGACATATAAACACAAAACAATTTAACAAAAGATATACAAGGTAGTTTTAATTGCAAGGGGCAGTAAAATATGAAGATAATTATCTTCATATTTTACTTTTAATGAAAGGAGATAAGAACTATGGAAATTATAAAACATTATATAGTAACTTTTTTAGTGTTTTTTGCTATAGATATAGTTTGGTTAGGTATTGTAGCTAAAAAATTATATAAAGAAAACCTAAGCCATCTTATGGCAGATAGTACAAATTGGACTGCGGCTATAATATTTTATGCGCTTTTTATAGGTGGATTAATATTCTTTGCAATAAATCCTGCACTTAAAAAAGATAGTATAATCTATGCAATTTCAATAGGAGCATTGTTTGGATTTATGACATATGCAACTTATGATATGACTAATTTAGCAACATTAAAAGATTGGCCTTTAAAGATAACTATAATAGACATTATATGGGGCACAACTTTAAATGCACTTACTGCAGGGATAAGTTTTTATATTATAAAACTTATTGACAAATAGATTTAAAATCCATTTTGAAGGGTGATAAGCTATGAAATTTACTCAAATAAACGGTGAAAATATTTACTATGGATTTGTTTCAGGAGCAAATGAAGTTATAAAGCAAAAATTAGAACTAAACAGAATAAATGTATTTCCAATAGCAGATGGAGATACTGGTAGCAATCTAGCGTATACTATGAACGCTATTATAGAAAATGCAAATATAGAAAATTCTCCTAAAAAAACCCTTGGATCAATTGCAGATGCAGCACTTGTAGGTGCAAGAGGAAACTCTGGAATCATATTTGCTCAATTTGTAAATGGAATGTATATGGAATTAGAAGATAAAGACGATATTGAAGTAGTGGATTTTGCAAACTCTGTAAAAAAAGCAGGAGAATACGCTTATAATGCAATATCAAATCCTGTAGAAGGTACTATGATAACAGTTATAAATGATTGGGCTAACTCACTTTGTCTGTTAGGAGGAACTATAAAAGACTTTAGTGAACTATTTACACACTCTTTAAAAGTAGCATTAAAGAGTTTAAGCCAGACACCTGAAAAATTAAAAGTATTGAGAGATGCAAATGTAGTAGATTCAGGAGCGAAGGGATTTGTTCACTTTATAGAAGGGTTTTTAAACTTTATTAAAACTGGTGAAATACAAAATTTAAAGATCCTTATAGATAAAATAGACTTTAAAGCAACAAATGTTCATGTTCATGAGAACTTCGATCTAAATTATAGATATTGCAGCGAAGCACTTTTACAAGGAAAAGATTTAGATATTAAAAAAATAAAAAAAGAAATAGATAATTTAGGAGATTCTTTAATCTTGGCAGGAAATAAAAACAAAGTTAGGATTCACATCCATACAAGTAAACCCGAAGAACTTTTCTTTAAAATTCGCAACTATGGAAATACAATTTTTCAAAAAGTAGAAGATATGAAAAGACAATATGAATCCATATATGATAGGAAAAGTGAAATAGCACTTGTAACTGACTCGATAGCAGATCTCCCTAAAGAGCTTATGGACAAGCACCAAATTCATCTACTTCCTTTAAATATAATCATAGAAGATACAAACTATTTTGATAAAGTTACTATATCATCAAGTCATTTTTATGAACTTATGGATAAACTAGAAAATTATCCTTCATCTTCCCAACCTACTTTAAAAGAAGCAGAAAAGATATTAAAAGAACTATCAGCTCATTATAAATTTATAATAGTAATAACTGTATCAAGTAAAATGAGTGGAACTTATGAAGTTCTTAAAAAGGCTAGTGAAAACCTAAAAAAAGATGGAACAAGTATAGAAGTTATAGATTCAAAGCTCAACTCTGGTGGGCAGGGGCTTGTAGTGTTAAAGGCAGCTGAAGAAATAGCAAACGGGAAAAGTTTTGATGAAGTTATAGAAAGTGTAAAAGATACAAGAGAAAAGACAGATATATTTGTAAGTGTACCAACTCTTAAATATATGCTAAAATCAGGACGTATAGGAAAGGCACAAGCAATAGCAGCTAATATTGTAAATTTAAAGCCAGTAGTCTCCATTGATGAAAATGGAGATGGTATAATAATAGGAAAAGCATTTAGTGAAAAAGGAAACACAAGAAAAATTGAAGATTTGATAAAAGAAATAATGAAAAAGGGCAACATTGACAAATACTCACTTGTCCATGCAAATAGAGATGAAAGAGTAAATGAGTTTAAGGAATACTATACAAAATTGATAGGAAAAGAACCAGAATATATAATGGAGATATCGACTATAGTTGCAATGAATGCTGGTATTGGTTCTGTTGCTATATCTGTCAGTACAAAATAAAGGGGTGAAAAATGATGATAAATGTATATATAGGAACTGTGATTTCATTATGGGTATTTTTTACAATTGTATTTTTCATAGCACAAGCTAAAAAGAACAATGGGTTACAAGATATTGCTTGGGGAGGTGGATTTATAGTTGTAGCATTATATAGCTACTTCTTCTCGAATACAGAATCTTTAAATGGATCAGTTATAACTATACTTGTATTACTATGGGGAGGAAGACTTGCGTATCATCTATTTAGGAGAAACTGGAATAGTAAAGAAGATAGAAGATATGTTACTATGAGAAAAGGATGGGAAGATGAAGGGAAAAATGTTGCAGTAGCAGCTTATTTAAGAGTTTTTATGCTTCAGATGCTACTTTTAATAATTATAGTTCAGCCAGTATTTCTTGCAAACACAAGACCTGGAAATGGACTAAAACTTATAAACTATATAGGGATAGCAGTTTGGATAGTTGGCTACTTCTTTGAAGTTGTTGGAGACGCCCAGCTTAAAAAGTTTAAGGCTGATAAGAGTAATAAGGGAAAACTTATGACAGAAGGTCTTTGGGCTTACACAAGGCATCCAAATTATTTTGGGGAAGCAACTATGTGGTGGGGAATCTTTTTAATATCACTAGTTGAACCTATATCATTTATTGGAATAATAGGACCAGTAGCTATAAATTTCTTGCTATTAAAGGTTTCTGGAGTACCACTTCTAGAAAAGAAATATGAAGGTAGACCTGATTTTGAAGAATATAAGCAAAGAACTAATAAATTTATACCAATGCCACCAAAAAAACATTTAAATATTTAAATAAGAAAGGTGAAGATATTGAAAATAACAGTGCTTGAACCACTTGGAGTTGAAAAAGAAAAATTAGAGGAAATAGCTAGACCATTAATAGAAAAAGGACATACATTAGAGATATTTGAAGAGAAATCTACTGATATAGAAGAGTTAAAAAGAAGAGTAAAAGATACAAATATACTAGTTATAGCAAATTCTCCACTTAAAGGAGAAGTTATAAAAGCAGCTAGTGACCTAGAAATGATTTCAGTTGCATTTACTGGAGTTGACCATGTAGACTTAGATATAGCAAAAGAAAATGATATCTTAGTTTCTAATGCAGCAGGATATAGCACCCCAGCAGTAGTTGAACTTACCTTTGGACTTATGATAGGCATTTTAAGGAATGTCGTACCACTCCACAAAGTAACTCGTGAAGGTGGAACTATGGAAGGGTTTAGACAAAGAGAACTCCATGGTAGAACTTTAGGTATACTTGGAACAGGCGACATTGGAGGAGATGTAGCAAAGGTAGCTATTGCCTTTGGTATGAAAGTTATAGCTTTTAATAGAAGTGAGAATGAAGAACTAAAGAATCTTGGAGTAGAGTATATGAGTATGGAAGATGTATTTAAAACAAGTGATATAGTTACAATCCATCTACCACTAAACGATAAAACTAGAGGAATAGTAGATCAAAGATATCTTAATATGTTGAAAAAAGATGCAATACTAATAAATGCAGCTAGAGGCCCCATTATAGATAACAATGCACTAGCTAAGGCTTTAAATGAAGAAAAGATTTCTGGATCAGGTATAGATGTATTTGATATGGAACCGCCTATTCCTAGTGACTATCCACTATTAAATGCTAAAAATACAGTATTAACTCCTCATATTGCATATGCAAGTGAAGAGGCTATGGTAAGAAGAGCAGGGATAGTATTTAAAAATATAGAAAAGTTTCTAGAAGGAAATCCTCAAAATGTAATAATTTAAATAAAGCACCAAGTGATATTATCATTTGGTGCTTTATCTATATACATAAAAATGAAGAGGTAATCTCCTTTTTATTTTTTAGTATTTCTTAGTAGAAATTTTATAATCCATGTTATTATAAATAATAGTATTAATGTAGAAATTATTCTAATATCTGTAGTTTTAGGATTTACTAATGTATTCTTAATAAATACAAAAAATGTAATTGTAAATATAATTAAAATTAATAATATGCTCTGTATTATATTTATTAGTTTTGTGATGACCATGCTGTATTACCTCGACAAATGATTTTCTTTAATTCTAGTGTAAAGTTTTTATTGTCTTCACAAATTGCTATATTAAACATGAAATCCCTCCTCAAATTACCGCTCAGACCAAAAAAAGACCACTTAAACCAAAATCTAACAAAGTCTAAGTTATACATGATATTATTATTATAACAGAAGGAGATAAAAATTAAAGTGATAAGTAAACTTATTACATCTTACGCTTAGTACTAGTATATAAATATGATAAGATATAAAAATGGTGATTGTTAAAGAGTTAATATATTAGAAAACTAAATGTTCTATAGATGTATATCAAGGAATAACAACTAAAGCTTCGATTACAGCAAATTTATAGCAGTATAAAGTGGATAGAAGGATAAATATAAGAATCTTTACACAAAAATTTAATTCTCACCGGACATCTTTAAGTGAAAGCATATAATAACTCTTCTGTTGAAACAAAAATTATAACAAGTAAAGTTATAAAGAATTGATAGGATAGTAATGTTTTGTAATTTTCATATAATTCAATATTGAATGGGAGGCGATGTTATATGGGAAATGGAATTTGAATTATGATTATAATCGTTATTTATCATGTAAAACTAAACATATCTAATTTGAAAGGGGATAGGATGTTATGAAAACAAAGTCAGGATTAAGGTGTTTTATAATGATTTGTTGTATTTTTAGTCTATCGTTTACGGGACTTGTAAATGCAGAAGGCACAATGGAAATGGAACCAAGATTATTATCGGAAACTGTAATTAATGAACTTGAGTTAGTTGAAGAACTAAAAAGCATGGATGATGCAGAATTAGTAGATATGGGTTTTACAGAACTAGAAGTTAAAGAAGTTAAAAATATAGATATTGAGGAAAAGATAAGAGAAAGAATAAAAAACCATACTGAATCAGAATTAAAGGATATGGGATATAATAGTGATCAATTAGAAATAATGAAGAATTTTAATGGTGAAGACTATCAAATAGAAGCACTATCAAGCACATTAACATTATCTGTTTATAAAGCAGCATCTGGTGTTTCTAATACCTACTCGTACTTAAACATGTTAGTAGATTGGAGTTGGAACGTAATGCCAGTATTCACAAAAACTGACGCATTAGCATTTTCATGGAGCAAAGGATATAGTTCTGGAAGTGGCTCTGATAATTTGGTAAGATATGTATATCTTGATAAAACAAAATATAAAACCTATAATATTAGTGGGAAAGTTCCAGGAAGTGGATGTGACTTTAAATTTCCCCTAACACATCCAGATGATGCTAGATATGTAGGAAAGTCAGGAACAGCACATTTATATCTTTATGACAACTCGAGAATATCTAACGCAGAGGTTTTGGTTAAATATGGACATAAGTATTTGACTGGAAATATATCCGTTACATACCCTGGTGGTGTATCTATAGTATTTGGTAGCGGGGTAAACGAAACTGTAAAATGGTATAACTATAAAGAATAATGATAAAGTTTGTAGCGCTCACATAATTATCTAAACTGGGGATTAATTTATATATCCTTTGGTAAGATTGTTTGTATTTATCCTTAACTTTATAGAGTACATTATTATAAATAACTTCTTTTCTAATGATGTTGTTAAAGGGTGTGTTTTATAATCATAATAATTATAAAACACACCTAAATAATTATTAAATTATAGCAAACATTTTAAATAAAACGTTAATATTTTTAAGGGAGGATAATATGAAAAAGATTTTAGGAACACTAGTTACATTTTTTTTATTAATGACTGTAGGAGCTGGAATTTGGATTGTATTATTTAGGAGCTTTCTTCAAGGAGGTGCGGAACAAGAGTACCTATATCCTATTTATGGTGGAATTGTATTACTATCAGGCTTAATTGCTGGATGTACTGTCATAATTATCGAAGAACTTAAAGAAGTAAAAACTATGTTGTTAGAAAAGGGTGGACAAGTAAATGATATCAATAATAATATACAATAGTTAAAAATTTATTTATTTTATTATGGCACATCATTTACAAAGTCTCATTATTTTACTTTATAAACTATAGTATTTTTTAATTTCTAAAAAACAAGTACAAATTAGAAAATAAGTATATAGTGATAGTATAGAAATCGGTTAACATATTATATCTTAAAGGAGAATTTCTATTTATGAAAAATAACAATTGGCTTAAATATTCAGGGTATATATTATTGATAGCTGCATTAATATATTTAGATGGGTATGTAGAAAAACAACAATATATATATCAAAGAGAAACATTTAATTTAAGTTTTGTTTATTTTGCAATATCTATGATTATTAAAATAAGTATAGGCTTATTATTAGGTTTAGAATATATAATTAAGGAGATAAGGAAAGAAGGAAATTGGAAAATTAATTTATCTAAAATAATCTTGATGGTAATACCATCTTTATATTTCTCAATGAGTTATCTCTTTATGTATTTATATAATGATAATTTAATATATAGAATATTAACATACCCTGGTTTTATATTTATACAAAATGGTTCTGGTTTTGTCTTTGTATTTCAATTAGTACTTGGATATTCACTTATTACAAGTTTTTATAAACAATCGAAAGGCATTAAAAAAGAAACTATAACTTAATAACTCCTCTATTGGAGGAGCAATTGGATTAATATTAGGATTCTCATTAAATTTTTTAATTAAGACAGATAGTATGACAGCTGTATTAACTATGATTTTTGGTATGGTTATAGGCTCAATAATTGACTCTAGGAGAAATAAAAAGTAAATTGATAGTATTAATTAAAATGTTAAATATCTTAAAGGTAGTACTATGGTCACAGAGTATTCATTATCACCTTTATCTATATCAATGTAGCCATCATATTTTTCTACAATATCTCTTACAATCCTAAGCCCATATCCTTTTTGAATATATTCTTTTTTATTTAAAAAAAGTTTTTTATTAAAGGAACTATTAGATTCATCATAATTATTTTTAATTTTATAATATAAAAAGTTTCCATCTGGATACAATTGTAAATAGATATATTTATTCTCTAAATTGCTATTTAAACAGGCTTCAATAGAATTATCTATAGTATTAAATAGAATAGAACTTAAATCTAAATCATCCATATTTAATTTTGGTGGGGCTATTACTTTTATGTTAAATATAATGTTGTGTGAAATTGCCTCTAAGTATTTATCATTTAAAATTATATCAATTAACTTGTTTCCAGAATTTATTTTATTGGGAATACTTTCAATCTGGTTTTTAAGAGCGTTAATATAATCAATGCTCTTATTGCTTTCCAAATCATTCATTTTCTCCAAAGTTTTAATGTGATTATTTATATCATGCCACATCTTAGATAGAGAGTCTTCTCTTTTCTCAGCATTTATAATAAACTTTTTATAAGATTTATTATAAATTTTTCTTGTTGTTTTCTTTTGAAGGCCTATATAAAAGTTATTAGCTGAAAAATATATTATAAGTATACTTAGATTTATAAATAATATAAGGAGACAAATTATAAATAAGATGAACTGTATATTTTTAGAAACCGTATTTAAAGCCGCATTAAATAATAAAAGCATAGAGGTAATAGATAAGAGTATTATCAATATTAAAATATAATTAAGGTACCTTGGAAGTATAACCTTTTTAAGTGAAAAACTTCTTTTAACTATAGAAAATATAATTATAGCTAAAAACTCACTTATTATCCCTAAAAATAGATATGAGTATATATAGGTTGATTCTATAGTTTCTAAATTTATATATAGAATATTTGAAAGAAAAAGAGTGACTAAAAGTTCTGATACAATTATTATAAAATAATAGAGTATAACGAGTAGTATTCTTTCATAAAATCTTATTTTATATAAAAATGTTATTAAAAATAGCATTATAGAAATAAGAATTACTTTAATATAAGTAGCTATTCCTAAGAAAGTAAGTATGTGAGATACAATAACTATACTTATTATTGCAATTATATCAAACAATTTATAATCTTTGCCTTTTCTAAACACCGATAGTAAGCCTATAAAAATAAATGCATGTATAATAGTAAATATAAGGCTTATTATAGTATTGGGATTATACATATCTATTCCTCTCTTTTAGAAGCAATAAATTTATAAAACTCTTGTTTAAAATCATTACTTCTTCTTCTTGCTATATATATAACTGCATCATTAGATAAAATTATTTTATCATCTTTAAAATCCCTCACATGATTTAAATTTATTACTACACCTCTATAGACTTCATAAAAGTAATTTTCTATTAAGTTAAAAGGAATATCTTTTAAAGAGCGATAATTTGAAATATGTTTTTTATCTTCTGTATTCAATATAAGTTTTCTATTTAATACTTCAAAATATAAGATATCATGTAGTTTAAAATAAATTTCTTCATCGCCTATAGAAAATAAATAAGACTTAGTTAAGTAATCTAATTTTTTAATTAATAGTTCTAAAATGTTATCTATTTCTTTATGAAAATAATCTTTTCTAATAAAATGAAATATATTTAAGTTTAAAGCTTCATATACCTTTTCATTTAAGTATGTAATAAATATAAATATTGAGTCTTCATCTAAGTATCTAATATTTTTGGCTACTTCTATCCCATCTACTCCTGGAAGTTCTATATCAAAAAATATAATATCGTATCTTTCCCCTAAGTCAAATATATTATGAAGAATATCTTCTCCAGAATAAAATATTTGGATTTTACATTTTAAATTATAATTAAGAAACTTTCTATAAATAGTTTTATTCAGTTCTAAAGCAAAATTTTTATCATCTTCACAAATGGCTATATTAAACATAAAATCCCCCCTAAAATTACCGCTTATAGCTCGTTGCAGAACTCTGTAGCGAGCTATTTTACTGCATTTCAATCTATTGAAATGGCTGGGATTCCCCCGATTTTGGGTATATATACAGTATCAAGTTGTTTATAACTCAAAACGGAAATTGAA
>NZ_LTDM01000010.1 GCF_001940565.1 Tissierella creatinophila DSM 6911 | reverse complement strand
CAACTGCATACCGTAGTATTAATGGCAATTCTTCAAAGCGTTACCTTCTCATTTAATTGCTCAGAGTATTAGTTCTCCTAAATATAAATTTAGTGTGTAGTCTTTTCAACTACAAACGTGTCGCACCGATATCTATATCGGGCATTGTTACCCTTTCAGGGTTTAAAAACCTTTCAAATATGAGTCCATATTCTATAGGGTCTATATCTATTATTCCAAGACCATATGAGACTATACTTCCTGCAGCCGAACCTCTTCCAGGCCCTACCATTATTCCATTATCTTTAGCATACTTTATAAAGTCCCAAACTATTAAAAAATAATCTATATAACCCATATCTACTATTATACCGAATTCATATAAAAACCTATCCATTAATTCATCTGTAAGTTCACCATATCTATTTTTTAATCCTTCTAATATAAGTTTTTCTAAATATGATTTATTTGTAAAACCTTCTGGTACAGTATATTCTGGTAGGTGAAGATTTCCAAATTCTATTTCTACATTACACCTTTTGGCTATATTTATAGTGTTTTCTATTGCATCTTCATAATTGCCAAATCTCTCATACATCTCTTCTGGAGATTTTAAATAGAACTCATCGCTTGGAAATCTCATTCTATCTGTTTCTCCTATTGTTTTTCCTGTTTGTATACAAAGAAGTATATCGTGAACTTCTGCATCCTTTTTATTTAAATAATGAACATCATTTGTAGCTATAAGGGGTATCTTTGTTTCTCTACTAAGTTTTACAAGTTCACTATTTACTCTTAACTGCTCTTTCATACCATGGTCTTGAAGTTCTAAAAAGAAATTTCCCTCTCCAAATATATCTCTATATTTTAAAGCTATTTCTTTAGCCTTTTCATAATTATCTTCTAATATATATTGTTGTACTTCTCCTGCAAGGCATGCTGAAAGAGCTATTATTCCTTCACTATATTTTTTTAATACTTCATGATCTATACGAGGTTTATAGTAAAATCCATTTATATATCCTTCTGAAACAATTTTCATAAGATTTGAGTATCCTATATTATTTTCTGCTAAAAGTACTAAATGATATCTCTTTTTATCCTTTGTTTCCTTATCTGTATATTTATCTCGTGCTACATAAACTTCTGACCCTAATATTGGTTTTATGTCATTTTTTTTAGCTTCTTTATAAAAGTCTATAATTCCAAACATAGAACCATGGTCTGTTATTGCAATGGAATCCATCTGCATCTCTTTAGCCTTTTTAATCAACTCTTTTATCTTAGCTGAACCATCTAGAAGACTATATTGGGTATGAACATGTAAATGAACAAAGTCTTTTTTTTCTATTTTAATCACATCCTTTTTGATATATATATTTTACCACAATTAAGCGAAAATAAAAAAAGCTTCAAAAGAAGCATTATAAAAAAGCTTTTTTTGAAACTCATTGACGGAAAGTCACTAAATTAAAAGAGCAAAAGTAGGACTTTCCTATTCATTATAAAAAAAGACTCATAGGAGTCTTTACATAAACTTTTTTATAACATTTTCTATTAAGGAAAAGTCTATTACTCTAAAATCATCTAATACTCTTTCTGTCCAATTAGGTGTATTTTTGTTTTCATAAAACTTACCAAATGTCATTATACTTTCTTCTATTATATTTAAACCTTGATAATCAAGATTGCCCTTTTCTTTTGACATTATTATAGTTTTAAATGGAGTTTCATTTGGTTTTATACTTCCTGATAGTGGATGAGTTAAAAGCTCATATCCTTCATGTATCTTAGATCTAACGATCTCTAATATATCTTTATAAGAATAATCTTCACTAAAAATAAATTCAAATCTATCTTTGTATTTTTCATATACGATTTTATTATTTGTAATTATAACTTTTCCCATATGCTATTACCTCCTTTAAATTTCTTTATATCCACTTTGTAAAAAGTTTATTAAATCTTCTACTGCTTTTTTTTCATCTACCCCATTAGCCATTATAGTTATATTTTCTCCTGGATAAGCCCCCAGACTCATTATACCTATTATGCTCTTACCATTGACCCTACTTCCACAAAATTCTATTTCTATCTCACTTTGATATTTATTTGCTTTTTGTACAAATTTTGCAGCAGGTCTTGCATGAAGACCTTCATCACTATTTAGCATTATAGTTTTCTTATGCACTTACCTTCCTCCTCTTAATTCTTCTGCTATTTCTCCAATTTTTCTAAATCTATGATTCACTCCTGATTTTCCAACAGGACTATCTAGCATCATTCCTATTTCTTTTAAACTTGCATCCGGATTATCTAGTCTAAGGCTTGCAACTTCTCTAAGGTTCTTTGGAAGTTTAATTAATCCCATACGAGATTCTATAAGTTCAATATCATTTATCTGTCTTAGACTTGCACTTATAGTTTTACTTAAATTTGCTGTTTCACAATTTACAATTCTATTTATATTGTTTCTAACATCCTTTAATACTCTTACATCTTCTAATTCTAAAAGTGCTTGATGTGCTCCCATTATATTTAAAATATCTACTATCTGCTCGCCTTCTTTTAAATATACTATATAATTATCTTTTCTTAGGACTATCTTAGCATTTAAATTAAATGAATTTATAATCTCAGATAAATTTTCAGCATGCTCTTTATTATTTGTGACCATTTCCAAATGATAGGTCTTTTCTGGATTGCTAATAGAACCTCCGCCTAAAAAAGAACCCCTTATATAGGATCTTCTACAACATCTTTTTTCTATTATATCTTTCTCTATTTTATAATCTGGATTAAAGATATTGTTCTCTTTTTCTTTAATAAAACCAACATCTAAAAGTATTTTCTTTGATATATCTCTATCTCCTATAGCTATAAGATAATTATTGTTCTTTTTTAGTTGTCTATTTCGTCTAACCATTACTTCTATGTCTACATCATAACTCTTTTTTAATATAGAAAATATCCTTCTTGCAATACTTGCATTTTCTGTAGAAAACTTTAAATTGATTTTTTCAGATCCTGCTATTTTTATAGTTCCACACATCCGAACTAATGCAGAAAGTTCTGCTAAAGAACAACAGATATCTTCAATAGGAAGTTTTGAAAGTTCGTTTTTGGTTTTTTGAGAAAATGACATATTACCACCTGTTTCTATTTTTTAAGTTTTAAAAACTTTTTTATTATTTCTCTTTCATCTTTATATTTTAATATTTCTAAGACTTTATTTTGGTGAATAAATTTTGCACTAATAAAGCCTTCAGACCTTTGAGGTCTACACTCCATAGAAAAAGATTCCATTTGGTACCAGTACACTATCTTAGAAACGATTTCATTATATTGAATACTTTTATATTTATAATTTATCTCTCCAATATAATCTATTATATTAGCTTTAACGCCTGTCTCTTCTTGTACCTCTCTTAAAGCTGCTGCGGGAAGAGTTTCACCCTTTTCCACTCTACCCTTTGGTAAGACCCAATCTCCATTATATTTTTTTAATAGCAAAATAGTATTACCAAATATAACAACACCCCCAGAGCTAATTTCCTTACGCATATTATCAACTCCTGAGAATCCACTTATACCTATCTATCAATATTATCTTAATTATACTATATTTCAATACATAATGTTAGCTTATTTTATTTTTATATGATTTAAGCTACTTTTGTTATACAATAGAATCTATTGAAAACACTATAAAACTTGTCTTATTATACCTTGCAAAATAGCTATAAAAAGTAAAGTTTTGGGTATTATAATATAGAGGTGAATACTATGATAAATGAAAAATTCATTATAAATTTACAGGGGAAGAGTTTTGTAACTTATGAAGGATTGTTAGATTTAGCTCATCAGATAGGGCTTGTATCTTTAGAAGTGGATTTGGTACAATTTCCAAGTGAAGAAAATAATATGACAGCTATTGCAAGAGCAGTAGCAACTACTCAAAAAGGTCGATTTAGTGATATAGGAGATGCAAGCCCTAGATCTGTCAACAGTATGCTAGCTCCTCATATTATACGAATGGCTTCTACAAGAGCAAAAGCTCGCGCACTCCGTGATCTTACAAATGTAGGTATGACGGCTGTAGAAGAGCTTTCAATGGAAGAGGGTGTAGCTGAAGGAGAAGATCACTATGGAACTGTAGAATCTCCATCTAGTGACCCCCCTACTAAAAGACAAATTGAAACTATAAAAAAACTAGCGGATGATTTAAACAAAGAAATCAATTACGATACACTTAACAAAAGAACTGCTGGTACTTTAATAGGAAAATTATTAGAAGATAAGAAAAAGTAGGCCCTTTTACTATGGTCTACTTTTTGCTAATTGCACCAATAGTTTACTTAGGTTTATATTGTCATGCCTTATATAATCTTTTTTTATATCTATTAAAGAATTTGCTATAAGAGTTATACCTTTTTTAGCGAGGGTTTTTTCATCACTATTTTGTATTTTCACTGGAACTGATCCATCGTGTATATACTTTTCTAAAGTTTCTATTGGAACGTCTTGCGTATTTGCAATTACATAGTTTAAAAGATCATCTCTGGAATGGTCAAGTATTGCCTGAACATGCTCTAATACTTTATAATCATCTGTTTCTCCTGGCTCTGTCATAACATTTACTATATATGCCTTAGGAGCAGGTGATTTAACTATAGCTTCTACAATATCCTTTACTAAGAGATTTGGGATTACTGAAGTATATAAGCTCCCAGGACCTAATACTATAATATCTGCTTCTTTTATAGATTCAATTGCTTCAGGGAGAGGCTTTGGTATTTCAGGATCTATGGACACCTTCTTTATCTTGCTCTTTTCTTTAGTTGATTCTATAGATATATAGGACTCTCCTTCTACCATCTTTCCATTTTGTAACTCAGCTTTTATTCTAACATTATCTAGAGTCATAGGATAAACTTTTCCAGTTATGGCAAGGACATTACTTGATTCTTTTATAGCTGTTTCAAAATTACCATATATACCATTCATAGCAGCTATAAATATATTACCAAAACTCTGTCCTTTTAACATTCCCTCTTCAAAACGATATTGAAATAATTTTTCCATTGTAGGTTCTGTATTTGCAAGCGCAAGCATACAAGCTCTTATATCTCCTGGTGGCAACATGCCTAAGTCCTCTCTAAGTACGCCTGAACCTCCACCATCATCTGCAACTGTTACTATAGCAGTTATATTTTTCGTGAATTCTTTAAGCCCTTTAAGTAGGATAGAAAGCCCTGTTCCTCCACCTACTACGACAACCTTTGGTTCATATCTTTCTTTTTTAAAACTCATATATACCACCTATCTTTTTAAATCTCTATGATTAGAGATGGCTCTGTGACCATTATCTTTTAATATTTCTGATACCTTATTTGTTATAGCAACTGATCTATGAAATCCCCCCGTACAACCTATTCCTACTACAAGTTGTGTCTTTCCTTCTTTTACATAATATGGTATCAAAAACTCTAACATATCTATAAGTTTAGAGATAAATATATTTGTTTGAGGCCATTTAAACACATAGTCTTTAACTTCCTGTTCTCTTCCAGAGTGCTCTTTTAGTTCAGGGATGTAAAATGGATTGGGAAGAAATCTCACATCAAACAATAGATCTGCATCTGATAATACACCATTTTTAAAACCAAAACTTATAAGAGATATAGTAAGTTTTCTCTTTTCTCCACCTTCTGAAAATAGCCTATATATTTCTTCTTTAAGCATTCCAAGATTTAGGTTTGAAGTATCTATTATAAAATATGCCTTTTCTTTTAACTCCTGTAATAGCTCTCTTTCTTCATCTATGCCTTCTATTATCCTACCTTCTGGTTTTAAAGGATGAACTCTTCTAAGTTCTTTATACCTTTTAATAATAACGTTGTCTGAGGCATCTATAAAGAGTATTTTATATCCTATTCCCATATTATTTAGTTCATCTAGTGATTTAAAAAGTCCATGGAAAAATTCTCCACCTCTAGTGTCTATTACAACTGCTATCTTTTTCATACCTCTTTTAGATTCTTTAAATAGTTCTGCAATTTGCGGAAGCAAATTTGGCGGTAGATTATCCATGCAGTAATATCCCATATCTTCTAAAATTTTCATAGTTTGAGACTTTCCTGCTCCTGACATTCCAGTAATTATTAAAAAGTCCATCTTTTTCCTCCTATGTTCTTATGTTTTTTATCCTGTTTAATGGAAGATTTGCATTCTTTATTCGCTCTAAAGATTTTTCTATATTTCCAACATCTTCAGGAGTATGCGCATCAGAGTTGACTATAAATTCTACATCTTCTTGCATAGCTATCTTTATGCTCTCAATAGATAACTCTCCATGCTTTGCATTTATTTCAAGTGCTGTACCAACTTTACCAGCTTCTTTTGCGAGTTCTCTTATATCTAATTTAACTTTAGCACCGGGATGAGTTATAAAGTCTATAGGATATCTATTTATAGCCTTTATAAATGCTAATGTATTTTGCTCAATTGATTTTTTCTTGCCTAAACCTGAAAACTTGGTTAAAGGATTCTTTATATAAAGTCCTATTCCATCACCAAAGCTTGCTGGGATAACTCCATAGTGATATCCCAAAAGAAGTATATCTGTATGCTTTATTAATTCATCATCCATATCAATCATACCTTCAAAACTAATGAGGTTTGCCTCTACCCCAAGAAGAATATTTATTCCATCTTTTGAATACTTATCATTTAGTCTAAGAATTTCTTCTTTCATTAAAGGTATATTTTTCTTTTTTACTCCATATAAGAAATGACCTGGTCCATGATCACATATTGCTATTTCTTTAAGTCCTTTTTCAATCGCTACCTTTACATTATCTTCTATATTTCCCGTTCCATGACTGTATATTGTATGTGTATGATAATCTCCAAACAATCTCATTATAAATCTTCTCCTAAAAGTTTTATCTCTCTTTCAAGTTCTACATCATAGTTGTCTTTAACTGTCTTTTTTATTATATCTATAAGTGTTAATACATCTTTACAAGTAGCATCATCTGCATTAATTACAAAGCCACAGTGTTTTTTAGACACTTGTGCTCCTCTATATCTTAAACCTCTTAGACCTGAATCATCTATAAGTTTTCCAGCAAAATATCCCTCGGGTCTTTTAAATGTGCTTCCCCCACTTGGCCATTCTAAAGGCTGTTTTGACGTTCTTTTATAAGTTAAATCATCAATTGTAGCTTTTATCTCTTCCTTTTTACCAGAATTAAGTTTAAATACTATATTTAAAACTATTAGACCTTCATCTTCTACTCTGCTACCTCTATATCTAAAGTTCATCTCTTTATTAGAATACTCTTTTATTTCTCCACTCTTATCCAATACCCTTACAGATTCTACTACATCTTTCATCTCACCACCATAAGCACCTGCATTCATGGTTATCGCTCCCCCAAGTGCTCCGGGAATGCCTGTTGCAAATTCAAAACCTGAGAGTGAATTTTCCAGTGCAACTCTACTTATAGCGTTTAAGAGTGCCCCAGCCTGGGCGTATATTCTATTTCCTCTTACTTCTATTTTTTTAAAGTTTTCATTTAACTTTATTATAACTCCCCTTATGCCCCCATCTTTTACAAGCATATTGCTTCCATTACCCATAATCATAAAATCCAAGTTTTCTTCTCTACAGATTTTTACAGCTCTTTTTATTTCTTCCTCAGAAGTTGGAAGTATCATTATATCAACGGGTCCGCCTATTTTAAAACTTGTATGATTTTTCATTGGTTCATCTATAAGTACAGTTCCCACATTTTTATCTTCAAATATTTGGATTAATTTTTTCTTATCCAAACTACCACTCCTAACATTAATATTATTCTTATTCTATCATATACTTTTATTTTATGCTATATTCATCTTGTTTATAGAAAATATACTTGTTAATACAAAATATACTAGCCAAAAATATAAAAAAGATGCAAACTAAAGAGTAAATTTATCATTTACTCTTTAGGTGCATCTTGTTTAAAACATCTTTTCTATAGAAAGAAATTATTTATTATTCTTGTTCAGCCATTCTCTTATAGCTTTCATATTTTTTCTTAGCATTATTTTCCGCTGCAACAAAGAGTTCTTCTGCCATTTCAGGGAATGTCTTTCTAAGAGAAGTGTATCTAACTTCAGAGTTTATAAAGTCCATAAACGGTTCTGTAGGCTCTTTAGAATCTAATTGGAATGGATTTTTCCCTTGATCCTTAAGTCTTGGATCAAATCTATATAGATGCCAATATCCTGAGTCAACCGCTCTCTTTTCTTGTCTTACACTAGTACCCATACCAGATCTAATACCATGGTTTATACAAGGTGAATAAGCTATTACAAGAGATGGTCCATCATAGCTTTCAGCTTCATTGATAGCTTTTAAAGTTTGATTCATATTTGCTCCCATAGATATTTGAGCTGTGTATATATAACCATAAGTTGTCATCATAATACCTAAGTCTTTTTTTCTAATCTCTTTACCTGAAGCTGCAAATTTAGCTACTGCACCTATTGGTGTGGATTTAGATGATTGACCACCAGTATTTGAATATACTTCAGTATCAAATACAAGTATATTTATATCTTCTCCAGAAGCAAGCACATGATCAAGTCCACCAAAGTCTATATCATAAGCCCATCCGTCTCCACCAAATATCCAGATAGATTTTTTAACTAGATAATCTTTTCTCTCTGCTATTTCTTGTAATATTTCATTTGCTCTTTCATTTTCAAGCTTTATTTCAAGTCTTGGTAAAATCATTCCAGCTGCCGCTTTAGTAGCCTTTTCATCTTTCATGTTTTCTAACCAATTTGTAAAGTATTCGTTTAATTCTGATTCTACATTTAAAGAAATAAACTCTTCCATCAATATTTGAATTTTATTTCTTATCTGCTTAACAGCTATTGCCATACCATATCCATACTCAGCATTGTCTTCAAATAAAGAGTTTGCCCAAGCTGGTCCTTTACCTTCTTGATTTTTACAATATGGAGTTGCTGGTGCAGAACCACCCCAGATTGATGAACAACCTGTAGCATTTGCTATATACATTCTATCTCCAAATAACTGAGTTACAAGTTTAGCATAAGCTGTCTCTCCACAACCTGCACAAGCTCCAGAAAATTCTAATAGAGGTTGTCTAAACTGACTGCCTTTAAGAGTTGTAACTGGCATTGGATCTTCTTTTGTCTTTATAGTAGTAGCGAATTCCCAGTTTTTAGATTGTACTTCGTATTCTTCTTCAAAAGGTACCATAACTAAAGCTTTTTCTTTAGCTGGACAAACCTCAGCACAGTTTCCACATCCTGTACAGTCAAGAACTGATACTTGTATACGATAATCATATTTCTCCATGCCTTTACCCATAGCTTTTTTAGTTTCAAAAGTATCAGGCTTTGCAGCTTTTTCTTCTTCATCTAATAAGAATGGTCTTACAACTGCATGAGGACATACATAAGCACATTGATTACACTGGATACAGTTCTCTATCTTCCACTGAGGTGCTTCTATTGCTATACAACGTTTTTCAAAAGCTGATGTTCCATGTGGGAAAGTACCATCTACTCTATCGCCTGTGAAAATGCTTACTGGTAATTTACCACCTTCTTGTCTGTTCATAGGAATAAGAATTTCATTTATAAATTCTGGAAAAGAATCTTCTTTTTGTTCTTCCCCTTTTGCATCTTTCCAATATTCTGGAACATCTACCTTAACTAAAGCTCCTATCCCCTTATCTACTGCTTCGTAGTTCATATTTACTATAGCTTCACCTTTTGTACCATAAGCATCTACTATAGATTTCTTTAAGTGAGATATTGCTTCATCAAGAGGTAGTACTTTTGATAATTTAAAGAATGCCGCTTGCATTACCATATTTATTCTAGCACCAAGACCTATTTCTGCTGCTATCTTAGTTGCATTTATAGTATAAAAATCTATATTGTGATCTGCTATATACTTTTTCATTTCACCTGGAAGATAATCATCTAGTTCTTCTTTATCCCATATACAGTTAAGTAAGAACGATCCTCCATCTTTAAGACCTTTTAATAAATCATATTGATATACATATGATTGTTTTGAACAAGATATAAAGTCAGCATCTGAGATTAGATATGTTGATTTTATAGGTTCATGTCCAAATCTTAAGTGGGAAACTGTTATACCACCTGATTTTTTACTATCATAGGAGAAATATCCCTGAGCATACATATCTGTATCATCACCTATGATTTTTATAGCCTGTTTGTTTGCACCTACCGTACCATCTGATCCAAAGCCCCAAAACTTACATTTTATTGTTTCTTTTAGCTCTGTTTTTATAATATCTTTTACTTCTAATGATTTATGTGTTACATCATCTACTATACCTATAGTAAATCTATCTCTTGGATTATCTTCATTTAAATTATTAAATACTGCAAAGATTTGTGAAGGAGTTGTATCTTTTGATCCAAGTCCATATCTTCCCCCAACTATAACTGGTCTTTGCTCTTTATTGAAGAATATTGTGTTTACATCTAAATGAAGAGGCTCAGCTATTGCACCTTTTTCTTTTGTTCTGTCTAATACCGCTATCTTTTTAACCGTACTTGGCAATACATCAAAGAAATAATCTGCTACAAAAGGTCTATAAAGATGAACTTTTATAACTCCTACTTTTTCTCCTTTTTCTAAAAGATAGTCTACTGTTTCTTCTATAGTTTCAGTTACAGAACCCATAGCAACTATTACTCTTTCTGCTTCTGGATGACCATAATAATTAAATGGTTTGTATTCTCTTCCTGTAATTTTGCTTATTTCTTTCATATAATCATAAGTGATCTCACCTATGTTTTCATAATAAGGGTTTGAAGCTTCTGCTGCTTGGAAATATACATCAGGATTCTGAGCTGTTCCACGGGTTACTGGATTTTCTGGATTTAGTGCTCTTGCTCTAAACTCTCTAAGAGCATCTTTATCTAATAACTTTCCTAATTCCTCATATTCCATAACTTCTATCTTTTGAATCTCATGACTTGTTCTAAAACCATCAAAGAAATGTACAAATGGTACCCTTCCCTTTATAGAAGATAAATGAGCTACCCCTGCTAAGTCCATAACTTCCTGTACAGAACCAGATGCAAGCATTGCAAAGCCTGTTTGTCTTGTAGCCATAACATCTTGGTGATCTCCAAATATACTAAGTGCATGAGATGCTATTGCTCTTGCCGATACATGGAACACACACGGAAGAAGCTCACCCGCTATTTTATACATATTTGGGATCATAAGAAGTAATCCCTGAGAAGCAGTATATGTAGTAGTTAGTGCTCCTGCCTGCAAGGAACCGTGTACTGCACCAGCTGCGCCCCCCTCAGACTGCATTTCTTTTACTAATACTTCTTGTCCAAAAAGGTTTTTCTTTCCCTCCGCTGCCCACACATCAACATTTTCTGCCATGTCTGATGAAGGAGTAATTGGGTATATTGCAGCAACGTCAGTAAATGCATAAGATACATATGATGCGGCTGTATTTCCATCCATGGTTTTCATAACTTTGGTCATATTGCATAACCTCCTATATTTTAATTGGTGTTAAACTGTTATTGTTCCATCCCTTTTAGTATATAAAATATCAAGGGTGATGTCAACTAAGTTGTTCAAAAATTTAGAATTATTTTTTATTTATAGAATTACTCTTTATTCTTTCATTTAATTCTTCTGCAGCATTATATCCTAAAAGTTTTTGTCTAAAGTTTCTTACTGCAACTTCCAATATCATAGCTACGTTTCTACCTGGTCTTACAGGTATTGTAGCCGTTGGAATTTCAAGATTTAAAACCCTAGTAAAGCTCTCATCAAGGCCTATTCTATCATATTCTGTATCTTCATTCCAAAGTTCTAGTTCTACTACTAAGTCTATATATTCATAATTTTTTACAGATCCCACGCCATAAAGCCTTTCTATATCAAGGATTCCAAGACCTCTTATCTCCATAAAGTGACGTGTTATAACAGGAGACTTTCCCATAAGCCTTCCCTCTATATCTTTTATCATGACTGTATCATCAGAAATAAGTCTATGTCCACGAGTCACAAGATCAAGAGCCGTTTCAGATTTGCCTACTCCAGATTTACCAGTTATAAGAACTCCTATTCCAAATACTTCTACAAATACACCATGAACTCTAGTTTCAGGTGCAAGTTCTAATTCTATAAAACTAGCCATTTTATTTGATAAGCTTGCAGTTGTCCTTTTAGACCTTAAAATAGTTCTATCGTATTTTTTAGCTAGATGAATCATCTCTGGAAACACATCTAAATTTCTAGAGAAGATAAGAGCTGGCATATCATATGAAAAGTACATATCCATGTTTTTTATTCTTTCTTCTAGAGGAAGAGTTTCATAATAATACCATTCTGCATTACCTATAATCTGAATTCTATCAGGAACAAACTTATTAAAATATCCACCTATTTGAAGTCCTGGCCTACTTATTTCAATAGAATATATTTTTATATCATCTATATCACTTGAAGCATATATAACTTCTAAATCTAATTCTTCTATAATCTCTCTTAAACTTATATAGTTCATTTAGTCTTCTCCCTTTATTTGATATTCATTTGGTATTATTATAGCTGCTACTATATAGAGGATTATCCCGCCGAAAAATGCGGTTAGTATTGAAAGGATAGCCCAGGCAAGTCTTATAAGGGTAGGGTCTATATTAAAATATTCTCCAATACCACCGCATACTCCTGCTATCATTTTATTTTTTTTAGATTTATAAAGTTTTTTCTCCATTTTACCTCTCCTTTCTAAAATGATTATATAGTTCTGTTGCAGATTTTATATTCATAGTCTCTACCACTTTTAACTCTTCTACGCTTGCAGATTTTATCTTTTCAATACTCTTAAAATGTTTGAGAAGAGCTACTTTCCTTTTGTGTCCAATGCTTTTTATATCATCGAGTTCAGACTTAAACATATCCTTACTTCTAAGACTTCTATGATAGTTTATAGCAAAACGGTGTGCTTCTTCTTGTATCTTATAGATCAATTTAAATCCTTGTGAATCAAGATCCATATTATATTCTTTGTTATTATATATAATACCTCTTGTTGTATGAAAGTCATCTTTTACTAGACCACAAACTGGAATATCAAGCCCTAAATTTTCCAATACTCTTAAAGCTATATTTACTTGACCTTTACCTCCATCCATCATTATAAGATCAGGAAAACTTGAAAAACCTTTCATCTTTAAGTCCTCTTCGCTTTCTTGTTCTTTAAGTCCACGAGTAAATCTTCGTTTTAAAACTTCTTCCATACTCCCATAATCATTTGGAGTTTCTATTGTCTTTATTTTAAACCTTCTATAGTCACTTCTTTTAGCTTCTCCGTTTTCAAAAACTACCATAGAACCCACTGAATGAACTCCACTTATATTTGATATGTCATATGCTTCAACCCTCTTAATAGCATCTTCTAACCCTAATATATCTTGAATCTGTTCTAGAGCCTTTATGTTTTCTCTATGTTTTTTTAAAAACTTATCTCCATACTTATTTAACATATCTCTTGCATTTTTACTTACCATCTCTATAAGATTAGTCTTATCCCCTCTTTTTGGAACAGTTATATTTACTTTTGTACCTCTTTTACCCTCAAGCCACTTGCTTACAGCCTCTAAATCCTCTATTTCTGTTTCTAATATTATCTCTTTAGGAACATAAGCAGCTCCTATATAAAATTGCTTTATAAATGAACTTAAGATTTCTCCTCTATCCGCACTAAAATTATCTTCTATTAAGAAATGTTCTCTTCCAAGTATCTTTCCACCACGAATAAAGAATATCTGTATACAAACTTCTTCTAAACCTCTTGCCATAGCTATTATATCTTGGTCAATGGTAGTATCTGATACTATCTTTTGCTTTTCTTGTAATACAAGGAGTGAGTTTAGCTGATCTCTATAGACACTTGCTTTTTCAAACTCTAAGTTTTTAGATGCTTCTATCATATTGTTTTCTATCATGTTTATAATAGTTTCATCTTTGCCACTTAAAAAATTTAGAACTTTTTTTATTATCTCCCTATATTCTTCTTCATCACCAAGCCCTATACAGACACCAGTACATTTTCCTATATGATATCTAAGGCAGGGTCTAAGGTTTTTCTTAGTTTTATCTAGATTTACCTTACAAGTTCTTATTGGATATATATCATGAAGTATATCTATAGCATCATTTACCGCTGTTGCACTTGGATAAGGTCCAAAGTATTTTGCACCATCTTTTAACACTCTTCTAGTCTTCATAACTCTTGGAAACTTTTCATTTAAACATACCTTTATATAAGGATATTGCTTATCATCTCTTAATAGTATATTGTATTTTGGTTTATGTTTTTTTATGAGATTGGATTCTAAGATTAACGCTTCTACTTCATTGTCTACTATTATATATTCAAATTCTTTTATATGGCTAACCATAGCACGAACCTTTGTGCCTTGGCTATTGCTTTTTTGGAAATACTGCCTTACTCTATTTTTAAGGGAAATCGCCTTTCCCACATAAATAATTTCATCATCACTATTTTTCATTATATAGACACCAGGTTTAGCTGGTAAATTCTGTAGCTCTTCTTCTATATTAAACATTTTATCACCTTTGTTTTTTATCTTTATTTACTATATATTATACCATATATAGGTATAAAAATATAAGGTGATTAGACCGGGCCAATCACCTTATATTTTATTAGTTTATTATATTTCTCTTGTCTTTTCTTTAAGCCATTCTAATACTTTTCCATCTAAATAGGGTGATAGTTTTTCGTAAACTTCACTATGGTAGCTATTTAACCATCCTTTTTCAGATTCAGTTAAGAGTTTTTCATCTATGCAATTTAAATCTATCGGTACAAAAGAAAGAGTTTCAAAGCTCATAAACTGACCAAACTCTGTCTTTATATCTTTTTTTACCGCTACTATATTTTCTATTCTAATGCCATGCTTAGAAGCCCTATATACTCCAGGTTCTATAGATACTACCATTCCTTCTTCTAGTACCACATCATTTGGTACGTTTGCTATACGATGAGGTCCTTCATGTACATTTAGGAAAAACCCTACTCCATGACCTGTACCATGTTTATAATCAAATCCTTCTTTCCATAATGGATATCTACAAATTGCATCTAGTTGATAACCATTAGTTCCTTCTAAAAACTTCATATCAGTAAGGTTTATATGACCCTTTAGAGTCAAAGTAAAATCTTTCTTTTCTTCATCTGTTATCTCTCCAAGTGATACAGTTCTAGTTATATCAGTTGTTCCATCTAGATATTGTCCACCTGAATCTACTAGATATAGCCCTTTAGCCTCTAGCACAGAAAAAGAATCTCTAGTTGCAGAGTAGTGAGCCATAGCAGCATTTGCTGCATAAGCAGATATGGTGTTAAAGCTTGGCTCTACAAATAGGTCTTGTTCTCTTCTAAAATCTTCTAGCTTTTCTGCGGCAGATATTTCATCAATCTCTTCCTTACCTATAGTACTATCTATCCAGTGAAGAAACTTAACTAAAGCCACACCATCTTTAACATAAGCATTTCTTTGGTTTTCTAATTCAATCTCATTTTTATTAGCTTTTAGCTTTGTGGTTATATCTATATCATCTATGACTTTAACAGTCTCATTTAATGACTTATATAGCCATCTGTTTATTCTATTCTTATCTAAAAGTACATTTTCATCTTTTAAACTCTCTATGAAATTTGATATTTCTTCATACTCTTTTATTTCTATTTTATTTTCATTTAAAAAACTCTCTACCTTTTCTTCGATCTTTTCTTTATCTACAAATAAAAGAGCTCTATCTTTAGTAATAGCCGCATAAGAAATAACTACTGGATTATAAGCTATATCGCTTCCCCTTAAATTAAAAACCCAAGCTATATCATCTAAACTAGAAATCAAGAATATGTCGGCATCCTTTTCCTTCATTGAATTTCTTACCTGTTCTATCTTTTCTTTTGGAGTAAAGCCCGCATATTTTTTATCTAGACTATAAGCTTTCCCACTTGGAAGTTCTGGTCTATTCTTCCAAACTTCTCCCACTAAATCAAATTCATCTATAAGTTCTATATCTTTTTCTTTTAAAAGTTTTTTTAATATTTCTACTTCTGCTTGGGAAAATAATTTTCCATCAAATCCTAATTTAGCTCTATCTTTTAAATTATCCTTTAGCCATCTGGTAAAACTTGGAACATCTTTTTCTCCCATTTTCATAAGATTGTATTCCGAACCCTTAAGCTCATTTTCAGCTTGAATAAAGTATCTTCCATCAGTCCATAAAAGAGCTCTATCACTTGTTATAACAACATTACCTGCAGAGCCGGTAAAACCTGATATAAAGCTTCTCCCTTTATAGTATTCTGCAACATATTCAGAACCATGAGGATCTTTAGTAGGAACTATATATGCATCTATTTCTTTTTCTTTCATAAGTTTTCTTAAACTTTCAAGTCTTTCGTTTATAATAGGTCATTCCTCCCTTGTTTTATTAATAATTATACTATAGAGGAAAGGAAAATACTATGGATTAAGGAGATATTTTCTAATGTGTTTTAATATAAATTATTATCCATTAACCCTTACCTTTATTTCCATTATAAGTTATAATGTTATTATTGCTATAAATGCTAACTTGGTTCCTTGGTCGAGTAGGGCAAATATGTCTTAATATTTTTTTAATCAAATATATAATATTATTACGATAATAAATAAAGCAAATAGATTTTAATGAAGGAGTGATAGTCTTTGAAAAAAGATAAGAAAGTTATTATATTACTAGTTTCAGTATTGTTAATAGTAATATATTTTAGTGGTGTATTTTACTATAAAAATAGATTCCATAGCAGGGTATCTGTTAATGAAATTAATATAGGTGGACTGACTTTGCAAAAGGCAGATAAGAAACTTGAAAAATCAGATTTATGGGATAAACTTACAATCAAAAGTGATACACAAGAGTTCTTAACAATAACGGAGGAAGAAATAGATTATAAATATATTAGCACTCCTGGTTTGTCTAAAATATTTGATGAACAGAATGAATGGAAATGGTTTTTATCTATCTTTAAAAAGCCTGTATATACCACACCAATATTATCCAGTTACAATAAAGATAAGGTTAAGAAGATGATAGATGGTATAGAAGAATTAGATAAAAAACTTTTAGATGCTAAGGTTGTTTATTCTAGTAGTTCTGATGCTTTTGTAATAGAGCCTCATAGTTATGAAATTAAACTTACTAAAGAACAACTTTTTGACTTAGTTTCGGAAAGTATAGAGAAAAGGGATAGTGAAGTAAATATAGAAAAAAATATAGAACAACCTACTATATTTGATAATGACAAATCATTAATTACAGCAAAAAACAAAGCTAATGAATACTTGAAATTACAATTAAAATATGACTTTGGAGATAGAGAAGAATTAATAGATCGTTCTATATTGAAGGACTTCATTACTATTAAGGAAAAAGAAGTAGATATAGATCCAGAAAAAGTAAAAGAGTATGTAGCAGAACTTGCGAGAAAGTATGATACATACGGCAAGGGTAGAGAATTTAAAACAAGTACGGGGAGAAATATAACTACAAGTGGTGGATCATATGGGTGGTTAACGCACAGAGGAAAAACTGTAGATGAGCTTATTAAACACATTAAAAGTGGCGAAAATAAGACTATAGAACCAATTTACTCATATGAAGCTTTAATAAGAAACTCTAACGATATAGGAGATTCATATGTTGAAATTGATTTAAAGGAACAGATGGTATATGTTTATATAAAAGGACAACTAAAAGTTAAGACTCCAACAGTAACTGGGAATGTCTCTAAAGGGTATAATACTCCACCAGGAGTGTATCCTCTAAACTACAAAGAAACAGATGCTGTTCTTAAAGGAGAAGGCTATGCTTCACCTGTGAAGTATTGGATGCCGTTTAATGGAAACATTGGTCTGCATGATGCTGATTGGAGAAGTAGTTTTGGTGGGAATATATATGAGAACAACGGTTCACATGGATGCATAAACTTACCTCCAAGTAATGCTAAAACTATATTTGATTTAGTTTATCCTGGAATGCCAGTTATAGTTCATTAAGATTGAATCCTTATGGGGGTAATGTAAAGTAATCTGTGCTTTTAGGAAATAACATTCTCTTTTCTGGCAAGAATCCAAATAGGATAAAAGCTAGAAAGGAGAATTTTTTATGAGTTCAATGCCAAAAGAAGTTTTAAGAGAAATGATAACAGGAGGTAATTTAAAAACATCAGGAGATCTTCATTCTTACCTCAGGGATATGTTTAAAGATGTACTGCAAGAGATGCTAGAAGCAGAATTAGATATGGAATTAGGCTATATTAAGATATAGCTACTCATAATTAAAATTATTGCCAAAACTAATCATTTTAATGCATAAAATAAAATAGTTTTGGCAAAGATAAAAACAAGCTATTAAATTGTTAAATTTTTACAACTGAAAATTTATTATCAGCTTAGAGATATTATTTCTCTCTAAAGCACAAAGTTATTTACATTCTCTATATTTTTATCTATATCTCATGCAATATTTCCAGTCTCATCAATAAAGACTTCTTTAAACTTATCTTTATTCTTCAAAATTTCAAACACTCTATATAGGTTATCACTCATATTATAAATTCTTACTTCTCCATTATCAAAAAGAGTAGTCAAAGTATAATCTTCATTAGCTATAATCTTTAGCTATAACCTTTTTTTATTGTTTTAGCTCCTGATTCGAAGTATTCTCTTACATTATTGGGCATTTCACCGTTAATCTTTTCAATCTCTTCAATAGAAACACTTCAAGTATACTCGCCATACTTCGCATGAAAATGTGGTGGTAAGTGGTCTCTATAATTAACAAATATCTTTATTCTTCCTATTTAGCTATTTCATCTAATATATTTTGAAACTCATCTAGTGATTCTACTAGTACAGCTTCATCAAGCATATCTTCTAATAATATCTTATTTTCTATTCTTTCTAATGATTTATCAATCTCTAAATTTGAAGTTTTGAATCTTCTTAGTAAGACTCTTTTAATAGCTTTTCTAATTCCTTTCAACTCACCTTTTTGTTCACCTAACTCTATACCCTCTTTGATACCTTCTTTTCTTAACTTTTCAGCTGCTGTCATAACTAGTTCACCACCTTTTTTTGATATTTGTCCTGCTACTTCAAATAATTCTTCAGCACTTATATCTTCTCTAACAGTCAATATATAAGTCATTGACTCTATTATATAGTAATCTACCATATCTTCATCTTTATTATTTGTAAATACAGTTATAGCTTCTGTAAATATATCTAATATTTCATCTTTTGATGCATATCTTGCTTGATTAAGAGTTCTAATAACTATAGCATGATCTTCAGATAAGCCTTCTCCCTCATCTGAAAATGATAAGTCCGTTAACATATATTCAAAATCTGGTACATATTTCTTGATACTATCTGGTAAATCACTATAGTTAGCTATCATCTCTCCTAGTGTTCTCTTTATATTCCATCTATATTTATCATGATATACTACTAAAGGTATAACTAATGGTATCTCTATATCTCCAGTATCTATTATCCTATCATTCTTTCTTCTATCTAGGCCATCTTGTATTTTCGCTTCCCATACAGCTATCATATATTTTAATACCTGAAAAATAACCATCCTATCTCTATATGACTTATGTTCAAATAAGAAATATATATAGGCTTCCTTCTCCATAATATCTACCCTAAATAAAAGATCTGTAAACTGCTCTTTGAAATCCTTGCTTATATAGCTTGTTGGCTGAGATGTTAAGGTATTCATATCTATCATTTTAACTAACTCTTCTGGCAAATAGTTAGTTAGAAAATCTTTAGTAAAATCTATTTCTCCAAATGTAGATCTAAAATACTTGTCATGTGGCTGATTCAGTTTCCCCATTATATCACCTCTTCTTTCAATGTATCTATCACTTCTATTATACCCTATATAAAAGCATTATAAAATGCTTTCATAAATAAAGTCTTTATATTTCTACTATAGGATAGATTCTGTTTCATCTTTCTTTTTAAAGATATAATAGGAACCTTTTGTACTTTTTATAGTTGGGTTCCATAACCTAATCCTTTTCTTTCTAGTCTACCTTAGCGTATCTGTCTTATGGTATAATGATAATTAAAACTCTGTGGAGGAATTTAATGGAATTATAAGCATAGAATTATTAGATCATATTATTCCTTTTAATGAAAATCATCTTGAGAAGTTACTAGGTGAATATATTCATAATTATTATAATACTAATCGTACTCATCAAGCTATTAATTGTGAAACTCCTATTAGAAAGCCTAAATATATACCTGTAGATGCTAAAGATATTAAAATAAAATCAACTCCTGTGTTTAATTGTCTTTATCATACTTACACAAGAGTTGCTTAAAATACAATAATTTATCTTTCCCTTTCTAGTAACTCCTCCAAGTCTGTGTACTTCTAGAACATCAAATCACCGTGATCATAATACCTTCCATTTTTATCAAACATATAATCCATAGGTCCTTCAACAGGAAGACTTAAAAATCCATTATAAAAGAAGAAAACTTCGCTTGAGTTCGGGTTATGAAATATATAATCATTATTAAAGTTTTTACCTTGATAATCTTTAAGAGGAGTATATTTATTGTTCTTATCTATAAAACCCAAATCAATACTGAATGAAAAATCTGGCAGGTTCTCCCAGTTCTCAAGATCTTCTGCATCTTTTATAGCGGCAAAATATCCGCCTATAAGAGCATCTGCATTTTTCCATCCATTAGCTACAAAAACACTTTATTGTTGCTTTTTCTATATTTTTATCTAACAGAAACTTTTTTACCTGCTCAGGCAAAGTATCTTTTCTCATTATATGTATCATCATTTTGCATTGACCTCGTTGTCCTATATCCGTATATCCAATTTATACCTTTAGGAGGATGATTTCTCCATAAAACTCCAAAAATAATCATAAAGATTGGAACTGGGATAACAGAAATATGTCGCATCCCTACCAATCCGTTCTAATCCTATTGCATCCTTTGAAAATGATAAGGCACAGAAACGATGAAATAGATTATTATTTGCCATTTTATTAACCTCACTAAATTTAGATTCCATAATGGATTATATATTTTCCATTTTCTTCTGCTTGATTAGCTAAAGAAATCAAAGGAATATAAGCATTTGAGTTATGAGAAGATAAGACCTTTATAAATGCATTCATTGATTTAGGTGGTATAAGAGTTATGCCACAATAGGCAAGTCCTTTTTCCATTCTTTGCAGAGTATGCCAATAGCAATCTACACTTTGCAACTCCATCATAATTAGCTCAATTAAATCATCATCAATCTGAATACAATCATATTTCTGCGGTTCATAAGAATCAAACCTTTCTTCACTTTTTGGATTTTTTTGCATAATACCAAACTCATGTTTAGAAATTTTTGATACACCTCCATAAATTCCTATTTATCTTTTTAATTGTATCTTATAAATGATTCTAAAACTATCTAAAATAAAAAACATCTGGGATTTTGTAGTAATATTATTTTTCTTTTGATAAATAAAACCAAAAATAAATACTTAAGCAAGTAAAGACTAAGAGTGGAAATATAAATATATATCCTATGGACATTTTTTTACCAAAAGATATCATTGTAAAAATTTGAAAACTTAAAACAGATAAACAACAAAACAATGCAAATACCTTAGCTATATTTTTTGTGCTATCCTGTTTTAAATAATATGCATATCTTGGCCAGTAAAACAGTATTGCCAAAACAAACATTGTAGCTGCAGGAAGAATTAAAATATCGCCCCAGATGGACTTAAAGCCTATTTGAAGAATTTTAGAAATTATAGAAAGGGCTATACCTAAAATTAAGAATAGTTTTTTTACAGGCTTACCAAGCGCCATAATATCCTATTGTTATGCTACTACTAAGTGCTCCTTTTTCCATACACTCTAAAATAGATTTTCCTTCAAGAATTGCCATAAGAAATCCAGCTATATAACTGTCTCCTGCGCCCATGCTATCTATTACTTCACACTCTTTTATTCCAAACTTAGTGAACTCATTGCCATCATAAGCAATACTACCTTTTTCCCCCCTAGTAACAACTACCACTCTTGGACCTTTTTCTTTGATAGATTTCATAAATTCATGCAATTCTTCATCACTTTTGCTATCATTGGAGAAAAATGCATAGTCTACATATGGAATAGCCTTATGTGTTATCTCATGATCAAACCTATCTGCAAAATCAAAAGCAACAGGTACCCCTCTTTCTTTAATTTTATGAAGTTCAGATTCTATCATTCCCCATATCCCAGTTACAACTAGATCATGGCTACATAAAAAATCTATATCCTCTTCTGTAAGTTTAAAATCTGCCATAACACCTTCTTCATAATCACCTAGGATTCTATCACCATTTTCGATTTCAACATGTGTAACTGCCGTCTTTCCATCGAGTACTTTTATATGGGATGTATCTACACCTTTTGCTGATATGGCTTCAATCATAAACTTACCATAATCGTCAGTCCCTACAACACCTGTATATGATGAATTTCCATTCATCCTTTTGATATATACTGCTACATTAACTGGATTCCCACCAGGGAAAGTCTCACCGGTTCTATCATAAACATCTATGCAGTTATCACCAACTGCTGCTATCTTTATCATTTCTTCCATATCTCCTTAACGTTCTGTTATTTTATTAAATCTCTCTATTGCTAATTTTGCATAAAGAGATGGTTCATTAATATATGCTGTGACAAGTTCAATCGTTGCCGCTCCATCATACCCACTATCGTATATTTCTGCAATAAGTTCCTTAAGAGGAATATTCCCATCTCCTGGAATAAAGTGAGTGTCGCTTTTTCCATCACTGTCGATTATATGCAAATGTTTAAGACTCTTTCCAAGTTTCTTAAAATAACTCATTATACTTTCATTCTGCACATAAGGGGGAACGATATCACACATTGCTCCAAAATATGGAGAATCAATGGATTCAACTATATCACAAAGATCATTTGCTGTTGTGCATACATTAGATTCAAATGGAGTAAGAGCTTCAATAAGAAGTATATGCTCTTTTTCTTGTGCATAATCCACCAACTCCCTAATACTCTTGTACAATCTTTCCCATATTTCCCTTCTAGTAGCTTCATATCCGGCATGACCGGCTGATATTACAGTATACTCTGCACCAAGAGCCTTTCCCATCTCAATTGCTGTTTTAAGATATTCTATTGATTCTTTTCTTTGATATTCATCACCAATCATATAATTATATGGATAAGCATTGTGCTCTGGCGTGTATACCTTTATAGGAATTTCGTATTTGTCCCGAAGGTTCAACAAATTATCTATTTGCCCTCTCTTAATGTCATAGGGAAAAGCATGTGGTCGCCCTCCCCATAATTCAATATAGTCATATCCAAATTTTTTGGCATCTCTAAAGATATCCTCTATATCACTTCGCTGATATCCTGACGTGAACATTCCAATCTCCATAATGTCTTCCTTTCCAATTTTAAAAAGCAGGCTCCTTCATAATAAAGAAGCAGCCTGCTTTAGTAATTTACAACTTATAGATAGCTATTAATAATCAAGCTGTCTGTAATATCTTCTTATCTCCATTGGATGACAGTTTAGTTTTTCTATGTGAACGTCTATTCTTGAAGTTATTACTCTCATTAAAAGATGAGAAAGATGTCCCCTAAACTTTTCACTTATACCTATCAGTTCATAATCCTTTGTGTCAATTATGTTATAGTTTCCGCATATTCTTGGTAAAAACTTTGCCACCCTTTCACTAAGTTTCCTCTGAGAATCCTCTCCAACAAAAACTGTGACTGCCGTATCTCTATCTACAATTTCAAACATACCGTGGAAAAATTCTGCACTGTGAATGGATTTTGTTCTTATCCAATGCTGCTCTTCCCAGTAGCACATGGCATAGGAATATGTTGCTCCATATTGATTCCCTGCTCCAACAAAATAATGAATACTATCGTTCATATGCTTTCTTGCTATACTTTCTCCAAGTTCATCAGCTGATTTTTCAACTTCTACAAGTCCGCGGGCAAGATGTTCATCAAGCTCAGCATAAAGTTCATCGTACTCATTAAATTCTCCCGCATTATACATAAATCTGTCAGCTGCCATAAAGAATTTAAGCTGCTCATTTTCTGGATATGAAATAAGGTGATCTGACATTTTAGCCAGTTCTGTGTCAGCATAATCTACAAAGCCAATTACTTCAGCACCTGCTTCCTTAGCCTTTTTCACTCCATCAATCATTTCTGTAGTTCTTCCGGTAACAGAAGATATGATTACTATTGTACCTTCCCCTACCTTTTTATTTCCTGTTAAAATGTATTCTGCTGCATTTTCAACAAAGAAATCTATTGAAGATCTTTCCTTCATGTGCACCTCAGCTTGTAGGCAGGATGCATATGTTCCGCCTATACCAAGCCAGCATATATTTTTATATCCTTTTTTACATATTTCATCTACAATAGACTCTATTTCACTTCTAATGGCCAACGCACCATTTACGCTATCCAACTTCTTTTGTTCTTCAAATTTTAACATTATCATAATCTCCTAGCTATCTATTTTATTTTCCAACTTTTAATTTTTGATAATAATCATTGTATATTGTTATTGCTTCTCCAACATCTTCTTGGAAAAACACATTTTTCTTGTAGTCAAAATCTCTTGCAGGGTCATTTTTGTAAGCGTCAGAAGCCGCCTCAACTGCTGCATCATTAGGACATGAATATGGATATTCTACAAGATTTTTAGCCATAATCTGAGGGTCAGTTATGTAGTTTAGAAATTTTTCTGCAAGGTCTACATGCTTAGCTCCCTTTGGTATTACATAAAGATCAAAACCAAGTTGTACTGGATCTTTTTCAAAATCAGCTATTACAAGATTATTCTTTTCTCCAAGCTCTGACATAGCCCATGAAGCATTTCCGTCAAAAGTAAGTGCCACAGATGCAGTTCCATTTACAAGATTTTGTTCAGCATTTCCATATGCTACAATATTTTCGTTGTATTTTGTCAGCCACTCATAAGCTTCTGCTATTTCACTTTCCTTTGTTGAGTTAGGATCATATCCAAGTGCAATAAGTGCTATAGGAAATAGGTTTCTAGCTCCATCTATTGAAGCTATCTGTCCCTTTAATGCAGGGTCTATAAGATCATTGTAGCTCTTGATTTCAACAGGACTTTTATCCTTATTATAAATTATATAAACATAATTCATAAGATATGGTACGCAGTATTCTTTAGCAGTCCAGTACGATTCATTAATATTGGATGCATTTGGTATGTTTTTAAAGTTTATCTTCTCAATATAGTCGCCTTTTATAAGTGATTCCATATAAGCATCACTTGTCATTATAAGGTCATACTCTTGTCCGCCACCTGCAGTAAGCTTTGTTATTGCATCTGCATTGTCACTCATGTACGATAAATTCACCTTTACATTGTTTTCCTCTTCAAATTTAGCAATCAAATCATCAGATATATACTGTTGCCACATATAAATATTGAGCTCTTTACTTGAGCCTGATTTACCACTATCACTACCAGAACCAGTATTTTTATCTGCACAGCCTGTGAAAATACCCATGATTAAAACCATGGTTAAAAGAATAGAAATTGTTTTTTTCATATTATCCCTCCGTGTTTTTTGTTTTTTTCAACATATTTTTAATTGCTTTATTCAAAACCATTGATATTACAATGACTAGAATCATAATTGTGGTTAGTGCATTAATATCAGGAGTAATACCTGACTTATTCATTGAGAGAATCAAAACCGGCAATGTAGAACTCTTTGAACCTGCTAGCATATTACTCATCACAATATCATCTATTGAAAGAGTAAATGACAAAAATGCCGCACTCATTACTCCTGGCATAATACTTGGAAGAGTAATATTAATAAATGTCTGAATCCTGTTGGCTCCCAAGTCTAAGGATGCCTCTTCAAGACTATAACCATCACCACTTATACGCCCCTTGATTGTAACTAGTGCATAAGGTATGCAGAAAGTACAGTGTCCTATCAATATACTTCCCATTCCAAGAGCAAATCCTACTTTCATAAATATGATAAGTAGTGCAACTGCTAGAACAATTTCAGGAACTATTATTGGTATATAAAGCATGTTATTAACGAATTTCCTTCCTTTGAATTCATATTTTTTCAGCCCAAGAGCACCTATTGTGCCTATAGTAACTGAAATTACAGTTGCTAATACTGCAATTATCACTGAGTACCAAAGACTATCTATTACAGCAGAATTAGTGAATAGTTTTGTATACCACTGAGTTGTAAAACCATTCCAGTAATAATTATATCTTTGATTGTTAAATGAAAATATCATCATTACTAATACCGGAATATATAATATTGTATATATAGCTACTGAATAAATTGTACCAACTAGCCCTTGCCATCTTTTTCTCTTTTGTATTTTTGAAACTCTCACTTATAACACCTCCATGTCTTCAATCTTAGCAAATCTGGTGTATATAAAAATAAGCAGTCCTGTTATGACAATCAAAAGTACGGAAAGAGCCGCTCCAAGTGGCCAATTTCTTATTGCTCCAAACTGATTTTTTATAATATTACCTATGTATAAGACCTTTCCACCACCGAGCATATCCGTTACTGTATATATTCCAAGTGAAGGAATAAATACCAATATTATTGAGGAGAAGATTCCCGGAAAAGTAAGTGGCAATGTTATTCTTAAAAAGGTAGTACGCCTTGAAGCTCCAAGATCTGCAGATGCTTCTAAAAGAGATTTGCTTAATTTTTCAATTGAACTGTACATGGGAAGAACTGCAAATGGAAGCATGCTTGTTATCAAACCTAGCATCACAAGACCATCAGTATATACAAAGTTTATGGGTGCATCTATAAAACCTGTATTTTGAAGAAACCTGTTTATAGGTCCGCTTGTTTGAAACAACAGTAGCCAACTATTAAGTCTCATTAAAGAGTTTGTCCAAAACGGAATCATAATCAGCATTATAAGCTTTGAAGCAACTTCCTTTGGCTTTTTTGCAATATAATATGCAAATGGATATCCTATAATTAAACACAGCACCGTTGTTATCGCTGCTGCCCTTATTGACTTAACTATAACCTTATAATATGTAGTGTCCAACAATGTTTTATAACTATCCCATGAAAAGTTATAAACAACATCACCAAAAACCCCTCTGGACATGAAGCTAATATAGATAATATACAACATAGGCAATGTTACAAATAAAATCATCCATAAGGAAACAGGTCCTGCCATAGCTAATGCTGGCAGCGTTTTTCGTTTAAATTTGTTTTTTCGATTCATATCGTCCTCCACACTATTTCTTATACTTAATAACTACTGCTTTTTCAGGATTCCAGTATATATTTACAGAATCTCTCTCTTTAAAATCATCATCTTTCTCAAATCGAGAATATTTTATTTCAGTATTATCTTTCAAATCAATAACCGTATTAACAACAGTTCCCATGTATAAAAAATCCCTAACAGTACCCTTAAGATTAAACCCTTCTACAGGATCAATACTCACTTTTACATACTCTGGTCTTATTGAAACATGGACAATTTCACCAACCTTGAATCCACTTCCCTTTGCCATTATTGTACCTGCTGAATTTTCAATAACTAAAATTTCATCATGCACTTCAATAACCTTACCATCAAAAATATTAGACTCCCCAATAAAACCTGCCACGAATTTAGTAATTGGTCTGTCATAAATCTCACTAGGAGTTGCAAGTTGTTCTATTACCCCTTCATTCATTATTGCTATTCTATCACTCATTGTAAGAGCTTCTTCTTGGTCGTGAGTTACATAAATAAATGTAATTCCAAGCTTCTTCTGCAATCTTTTAAGCTCTACCTGCATCTGCTTTCTAAGCTTAAGATCCAAAGCACCTAAGGGCTCATCAAGAAGCAAAACTTTCGGATTATTTATAAGTGCTCTTGCAATTGCAACTCTTTGCTTTTGACCTCCAGAGAGAGCATCCGGCTTCCTGTTTTCATATCCTTTTAGCTGGATAAGATCTAACATTTCATTAACCCTTTTAGTAATTTCATTTTTTGGCTTTTTCCTAATTTTAAGTGCATACCCTATATTATCAAATACACTCATATGTGGAAAAAGAGCATAATTCTGAAAGACTGTATTAACCTCTCTTTCAAAAGGTTCCTTATCTTCAATACTTTCTCCCTGAACCATAATAATTCCAGAAGAAGCTTCTTCAAATCCTGCAATCATTCTAAGAGTAGTAGTTTTCCCACACCCTGAAGGACCGAGAAGAGTCAAAAATTCTCCTTCTTTTATTTCAATATTCATTTTTTTTACAACCTTGTTTTTCCCAAAACTTTTCTCAACATCAATTAAAGTCACAATAGAATCAGACATCTTTCACCTCTCAAATTTAATGTTAAACTTTTGTAATGCAGTATAGTTGTACATACCAATATAATAATAACATAACAATATAAGCTTAGCAATGCTTTTTGTGCTATAGCCACCCTACTTCTTCTTGTCCTTTGCTTTTAAAAGTCTTGATGTATCTAAATTGTTTTGCGGTTTTTCTGGATTATCTTTACTATCTCCAGTTTCATCATCTTTTTTTGAAATGTTTATAGGGTCTTTACTTTTTTTGTTTTTAGTTTCCGTTTTAACTTTAAGTTTATCTTTATGTTTTTTAAGCTTAATATTCTTGGAATATTTTATTATATTTTCTTCTAATATCTCCATTTTTTTAAACCTTATATTAAGTCTTCTTAGTGCTATATCTAGAAGTATAAGTATTAGTGATAAAAATAGTAGTATCTGTGATAGATCTCTTGTTCCATAAACCTTTTCTATATCACCTTTAAAAACTTCATCTGGACTATTTATAAACATTCCATTTGACTCGTCTACCAATGTATTTAATTTATTTTGATTGTTATTTATATTGTATTCATTGGAATAGTTTATACTTGTTGCATAATTAGTTGAATTGATGAGTTTATCTTCTTTATATTGATTGATTTTTAGGAGATAAACTCCATTTTTATCCGCTTTAAAACTTTCCTTAAATTCTCCTGGTTTAGTGGTTTTCAAATCCAAATTTATAGTTTCTAAATCAGGAGTGATTATATTTGCCTTAGTTTTAAGTTCTTTGTTAAGATTGCCATTGTTTTTTACTATTATCTCTTCTCTATTTCCCATAGAATTAGTTTCTACTATTATATCCTCTTCATATATTCTAGGAAATGTCCACTGTACTATGTTTTTAAAAAATTCTATTCCTTCTGGAGTTTGTAAATAGCTAGATGTCCATTTTCCATTGACATCCGATGTCCAAGCTACAGTTCTGCCAAGTCCATACTGCCATGTGGATAGTAGAGGGTCTCCTTTATCAGTTATGAGTATTTTCTCTGCTCTTTCTTTGTTTGTTGCACCTATATATCCATCCACACTGGGAATTCCTTCTGAAAATGGATTTATTATATCATTATATGAACCTACCACTGGAGTAAAAGTTTCATTATTTATATATGATTTTGACGCTAAAAAAGTTTCTTTAGTAAATATCTTTGGTATAGAATCATATTCATCTACAAAATAGTATCTGCCTTTTCCATCATCGGCTATATTTTCAAGTAGCCTAGTGTCTGAGTCACTTCCAACTGCTACTGTAGATATAGTTATATTTTCTTCTTTCATCTTTTCTATTAGAGTGTCATATCCATATCTTTCTGCTTGCCCATCTGTTAAAAGTATAATATGTTTTAATTTTGTATTTGTATCTTTTAACCCTTGATATGCCTGATTAAGAGCTGGTAATATACTAGTTCCACCTGCTGCCCTTATAGACCCTATATCAGCTATTATGTCTTCTTTCTTTTGATTTTCCTCCAGTTCTACTACCCATTGTGCATTTCCATCAAAAGCTACTACACCTATTTTATCTTTAGATTTTAAGGAATTAACTGCCTTTATAGCAGCATCTTTTGCTACTTCAATCTTACTTGATCCACCTTGGCCGCCTTCCATACTTCCAGATTTATCTATTACAAGGACTAGACCAAGACTTGGAACTTCTCCCTTTACCTTCATTTCCATATCAACTGGCAACATTTCTTCTAAAGGAGTTTGATAATATCCTCCAAGTGCATAACTATTTTCTCCACCTGTTACTACTAGTCCACCACCATAATCTTTTACATATTTGCTTAATGAGTTTACAAACTCATTATTTATATTTTCTAAAGATACATCACTCATTATTATAGATTTGTATTTTGAAATAGTGGATATGTTTCTTGGCACTTCTTTATCTTTTATATAATCTACGCCTATGTTCGAAGCTTTAAGTATCTTTTCAAGTTCTCTTCCGCCATTTTCTTCTCCATCTATTAATAATACATTGGCACTACCTTCGACTTGTCCAAAAGTTGAATACTCATTATTTTGTGTTATAGTGTCATTTTTAGTATCTACGATGGCTTTATAAGTTCTAAACCCTCCGTTTAGAGCTGTGTCTTTAAATATAAATCTATTTACACCTTTTTCTACATTTACATTTCTTTCTCCTACGACTTTACCATCTGAATATAGTGTGATTACTCCATTAGTCTTTACATTACTGGAGATACTAATTGCAACATCAAAACTTTGATTTTCATAGAGCCTTTTTGGTATATCTATTTTGTCTATTTGAACTTCTTCTTTTTGCTCTTGTTCTAAGTTTAATACTTTAAAATCTATATTGTTACTCTTTATAAGTTCTGATTCTAATAGACTATCTCCTAAGTTTTCATATCCATCAGTCATTAAAACTATTCTTTTCATACTATCATCTGGTAATAATCCTCTAGAAACTTTTAGTGCATTTTCTATATCTGTAAATCTTCCGTTTATCTTTGTTTGAAATTCTCCATTTTTTATCTCATCTTTAAGTGAAGCTTCAACTTCCGTTTCTTGACCAAATGTCACTATACCTATTTTGTCGTTGTCAGATTTTTTCTCAGATGAGTTTTCTATAAACTCTTTAAATTTTTCTCTACTATCCCTAGCACTTTCTGATAAATCAACTAGAAATATTGTAGATATTTCTTTCGTATATTTTTTAATGCTAATACCTGCTATAGATAGAACTATAAATGTAACTATTAAAACTCTCAAGATCAATACTGCTTTTTTTCTTCTATCATTTAGTCTATTTAAGCCATCTTTAAAATAAAACACTATAAATAGAGCAATAGGTAATAATATCAATAAACTTTTATTAATAAAATCAATAGCCACGATTATACACCACCCACTCCAAACTTATAACTATTAAGGCTAGTATTAAAATAAGATTTCTAATGTCCTTACCTGTTCTAACCTTATATTGATTGTCATTTTTTACAAGATTTCCTTCATGTGTTTCTTTTATATCTATTGATTCTTTTGAGGTATCTATATTTGATACAAAGTAACTCTTTAAAGTCTCATCATCTGTCACTTGTTCTATAGTATATACTCCTTTATAGGATGTATTTGAATATGATGGACTTGTTATCTTTTGTTTTTCTCCTTTTGGATTTATGATATTTACTTGTTTTGATTTAGGAAGTATATTTATATCTATATTTTCTCCTGCTAATACTTCTACCTTTTCTTGTGTATTAATATTTAAAGTATAGTCTAATATATTTTGAATAAAGATGGGAAAATCAATTTTAAGTGGCAAGTCAGTATTTCGAATATCAAATCCCACTACTACCATTTTTTGATTATCTCTTATCCCTTTTGCTATAACTGGTTTATCATTTAAGGTTAATATAGGTCTTAGCCAGTTTGTTTTTTCTATAACATTTGTTTTATCTATGTAAAAGTCTAAATTTACATATTTAAACAATTCATCGTTTATTAGTTTTATTTCTCCGTTTTTATCACCATTTGAAACATTAAATAAATTATTATTATTTGGATTAAACATCACTATATTTCCATCTTTAGGAATGTCTTTTGGAACTTTACCGTCAAAAATATATACATCGTATCCTTTTAAATCATTTGGCAGCTTTTCATTTGATTTATATACTTCTATATTTTCATTAATTCCTATAGCTTTTTCTAAAAATATATTTCCTTTTTCAGATACTATCAATACCTTCTTTATAGGATCACTATTTATAACTAAGTATCTACTATTATCAACATCTAAAGAGTCTTCTATATCTATTTCTGCTTTTAATACATTTGTATTTTTATTTACATTATCAAAATATATATCCCTACTCTCCTTAGCTTTTAATTTTACTTCTTGAACATCTAATATTTGATCGTCACCATAAATAGATATATCAAAACTTTGTTCTCTATTAGAATGATTAGTAACTGTAGTCAATGCAGTTATATTTTTATCGTTTTTAGAGTAAGACATATTATCTAAGCTTATATTGGTTTCTTTTTCATTTATTTTATTTACTTTTAAATTATCTATATCAGTATCTATTTCTTTATCTGTAAAAAATACTAGATCGTAATTATCAGTATCTTTGATCAAAGCTTTTACAATAGACAATGTATCTTTTATATTGTCGCTACTGTCATTTACAACTATCTCGTTTAATTTTTTCTTTAAAACACTTTTGTCTCTAGAGTTACTTATCAATATATTAGGTTTATTGTCCATAGAGATAAGTGTTGTTTTGGTGTTGGCTTTAGTACTTTTTATTAAATCTTCTATCTCTTCTTTAGCTTTCTCAAATCTAGTAATTCCATTTATATCTTTATTTTTCATACTAGCTGATTTATCTAAGACTATTATCAAATTATCGCTATTTATACTGCCTTTAAATATCTGTGGTCTTGCTAATGCTAGCACTATCAATGTAAATAAAATTATCTGCAAAATGAGTAGTAGATTATTTCTTAACTTTTGCCAAGGTTTATTAGCTTCCATATCTCTTAGCATTTTATCCCATAGATAGTTACTAGATAATACTATATCCTCATGTTCTTTTTTTAGTAAATACATGAGTATTAAAGGTATTAATCCTAATATCAATATTAGGTATAGTGGAGAATAAAAACTCATTAGATCACCTCAATATCCCAGTATTTATTAAATTATTAAATATAATTTCTTCTATATCATCATTTTCTATAAGACTATAGAAACATCCATATTTTGTACAAGTTTCTTTTATATTAGATAAAAAGCTATCTAATGTTTTTTCATATGCTACCAATGTTTCTAGGGTAATGGTTACGTCCTTACCTTCTTTAGTTTCACTATCTATAAACCTTATATCACCAACATATTTAGGTTTTAACTCTTCTTTGCTTAGGGTATGGATTACTATAATATTTTGATTCATATAGGAAAGATATTTTATTGCGGTTTCAAAATTATCTGTAAACATATCCGAGATTATAACTGATATGCCTTTTTTAAAAGGTCTTTTGTTTATAAGCTCAAACATATCTTTTGTTTCTTTAAATGATAGAGTTTCTATATAGTTTACTAGTTTTCTAAATAAGTTTTTCCCATTTATATTTTCTATATAATCTAATCTACTTTCTTTTGTGGTATATATAGAAACTCTATCCATGTTTAATATACTTACATAGCCTATTACAGCAGCAATCTGGCTAGCTATAAATGACTTTTTAGGATTGCCATAGTCCATAGATTTTGTTGTATCTATAAATATATTTACACTAGCTTCCCTTTCTTCGGTAAATAGTTTTATAAAAAGTTTTTCAAATCTAGCATAGGCATTCCAGTCAATTTTCCTAAAGTCATCGCCTTCTGTATACTCCCTAAAATCAGAAAATTCTACTGAAGAGCCTTTACTCTTTGACTTTCTTCCACCCATAAAGCCTTTATCCAATACTAAATTTGAATTTAAGCTTAGTCTTTCTAGTTTTTTTATTAATTTACTATCTATTAGATTTTGACTCATAGTATCAGTCCTTTTTTATTGTTTCATCTTTTATAATTCTAAATTATCTATGACCTCTTTTATATAATCATCAGGAGTTATATTCTCAGAAATAGCATCAAAGTTTAAAACAACTCTATGTCTTAAAACTGGATATGCCATATATTTTATATCATCATAACTAACATTATATCTTCCCTCTATAAGTGCTTTAACTCTAGCACCTTTTACTATGGCCTGTGCACCTCTTGGACTTGACCCATATCTTATATATTTTTTAGTTATCTCTGGTGAGCTTTCATTTTCAGGATGAGTTGATAATATAAGCTTCATAGCATAGTTTATAACTGATGTTGCTATTGGGATATTTTTAGCTATATTTGACATAGATATAAGTTTTTCTCCACTCGTTACTTTTTCTAAATTATCTGTATCTATTCCTGTAGTTATTTCAACTATCTTTGTCAATTCATTTAAGTTTGGAAACTCTAAATTTAATTTAAATATAAATCTATCCATCTGCGCTTCTGGAAGAGGGTATGTTCCTTCCATTTCTATTGGATTTTGAGTTGCCATTACAAAAAAGGGTTTGGTTAAACTATAAGTGTTGTTTCCTACTGTTACAGTTTTCTCTTGCATAGCTTCAAGCATAGCACTTTGAGTTTTTGGTGTGGCTCTATTTATTTCATCTGCAAGTACTATATTGCTAAATATAGGTCCCTTTTGAAATGATAACTCTGTTTTCCCATTTTCATCATGACTTACAATATTAGTTCCAACAACATCTGCTGGCATCAAGTCTGGTGTAAATTGAATTCTTGAAAAATCTAGATCTAAAACTCTTCCTATTGTTTTAACTAGCTGAGTTTTACCAAGACCTGGAACACCCTCTAGTAGTACATTTCCTTCACATAATATAGCTATTAAAACTTGTTCTATTATATCCTCTTGACCAATTATTGCTTTACCAATTTCATTTTTTATTTCTAAAAAACTTTCCTTAAAACCCTCTATATCTTTTTCATTTATATCCATGAAACTATCACACCTTTACTTAGTTTGTATGTTTATTCTAGTTCTATAAAGTATTTTTTTACAACATCTTTCATCTTTGGAGGTATATCTTCTGTATTTATTTTTTCATATGCTGATTTTTTATAGTTCTTTAATACTTCATTATATGGAACTTCTTCTCCAACTTTATCACCAAACTTTTTAACTTGAGTACTATCTACATCACCCTGCTCACCTTTGCTACCACTTACTTGTGTGTCATATCCCTCGCCACTTTGATTTTTTGGAGCGTGGATTTTTTCATAGTCCTTTACTCCACCGTCATTTTGAGTTTTAGAAGAATTTCCTCCTAAACCTCCATTACTGCCCCCATTTCCTGATTCATTTGAGGAGCCGCTACCCGCACCACTTCCACTGCCCTGACCCTGACCTTGACCTTGAGCAGTGCCTGAACCACTTCCAGTACCACCAGTACCATTGCCACCAACTTGAGTAGATCCATTTTGACTTGCTTGACCTGACATTTGTCCTGTTGAAACCATACCCTCTAGTTTACTTATACCATTACAAACTGATTTAGAAGAACAACTTCCGCTACTTAATGAATCGCTCAACGAATTTGATAGATTAGCTAAATCACTCTCTATATTACTATTTTGTAAATTATCTATATTTTGATTTAAGCTGTTAGCTAAAGAGTTAATTGCTTCTTTTATCTCTTCATCTTCTATAGATTTTTCTATTTTCTCTAAATCTTCAATGGATTTTTGTAAATCTTTTTTATCCATGTTTTTAAGTTTATCTTCTATATTTTTCATTTCTTTTGATATGTTTTCTTTGTTTTTGTTTAAAACTTCTTTGCTTAATTGTTTTGTTAAATCTATCTTTTCTAATTCTTTTGTTAGTCTTTCTATCTCTTCATTTTTAAGTTTCTCTCTTAATTTTTCAAGTTCTTTTTTAGTTTTTAAAATATCTTTATCCAAATCCTCAAGTTTTTTACTTTTATCTAATGTTTTTTTAAGTTCTCGCAGTTTATTTTCTATTTCCTTTTTCTGTGTTTGAGTTAACTCCTTGTCTTCTTTAATTTCATTTATTACTTTTTCTATATCTTCATTTTCTTTTTCTATAATTTGTTTGTCCCTTTCAATATCTTTTGCTCGATTTACTGAAGGAGTAGATATATTTATCATTATAATAGTTATAAATATGATTACTACTGTAGAGACTATTGTTTTTTTAGGATATTTTATTTTTATATTTTTCTTTAAATTATCATCTTTTAAATGTTTTATTGTATCCTTCTTTTGTATTGAAGAAAAAACAGTATCATCTTCAGAGTTTTCAAGAGATGTAACTACTCTTTCTTTAAGTCCAAATGAATCTATAACTTTTGCAAGTTCTATGTCTTTAGGTTTTTTATATATTGAAAATATAATTGTAAGCATCATTAATAAAATGAACAATTTTATAGATTTATTCATTATATATGGAATAGAGACTATCTTAGATAATACAATCATGGATAATAAAGCTATAAAAAAGCAATGTATTCCATGAATAAAATAGTTTACTATCTTAGTCATATAATATTTTCTTTTAAGTGGACTTAATAGTTTTAATATATCTTTATCTATCATTTTTATCATCCTTACTATTTATTTTTTGACTTTAAACCCTTCATAGGATTTATTTTTATAGATGATAAGTATAGTAATATCATTGATGTAATTATACTAAATAACATATTTATAACTATAAGTTTTGTACTTCCTTTTAGACCAAATATATCTGTTAACATTCCTTGACCCATAAAACTATCTAACACACCTAAAAGTACTACAAATGGATTTAAATATAATATTTTAGGAAAAGAGTTTAAAAACCCTGATACTCCATTAGGTCTAAAATAAAATACTTCCATAGCTAAAACTATAAAAACTGTTCCACCTGCTAACAATGCAGTTACAAAATAGCTCATTATAGTAGATGTAGTAGTCTTCTTAAAAAAGCTTGACATAAATATACCTATACTACCAAATAATATGGCAGTTATCACGTAAAATATAAATATAAGTAGTATATTTGATAAAGAAATCCCTCCAAATAAAAATATAATACTAAGCACTGGAATAGATACTATTAGCAAGAGTACTACTTCTGCTATTGAAGCTAAAAGTTTTCCTACTACCAACGATAAACTTGACATTCTAGTACATATAAGCAAATCTAGAGTTCCCCTTTCTCTTTCCCCTGATATGCTATTTGCTGTAGTAGCTGGTGCTATAAGCAAGATTAAACCTAATTGTGCCATAACTATAAATATAAATATAGTACTTATTTCTTCTGGTCTTATGCCATAGCCACTTCCATAACCCATAAATATATTGGACGACATTAAAAGTATCAATCCTCCAAGTGCTAATAAATAAATCATCATAACTGCCACAACTTTCCAGCTTCTCATTTTAATTTTTAACTCTTTTTTTAGAATTGGATTCATTACTCTTCTCCCCCCTTTGTAACCTTCATAAATATCTCTTCTAAGTTTCTTTCGATATGGTTAAATGATACTATTGGTATCTCCTTATTAACTAACTTTTTAATTAACTTAAAAGTGTCTTCTTCATCTCCATTAAATTCTATTTCTAAAATTCTTCCATTTTCATATATATTTCCAACCAAAGGGTCTTCCTCTAATAGTCTAATTGTATTTGGATTGCTTTCTACTAGTTTTATCTTTATAGTATTGTTTCCACTACTTATTTTATTTACTATCTCTTCTACTGGACCTTTTATTACTATCTTTCCATTTTCTATTATTCCTATCGTTGTACATATCTCAGCCAATTCAGGAAGTATATGAGAGCTTATGAGTATTGTCTTGCCCATTTTTTTTAGTTCTTTTAAAATCTCTTTCATCTGTACTCTAGCCCTTGGATCCATACCAGATGCTGGTTCATCTAGGACTAGAAGCTTAGGATTGTGTATAAGGCTTCTTGCTAAACACAATCTTTGCTTCATCCCTCTCGATAGGGAGTCTACATATGAACTCTTCTTAGCTTTCAAATCAACAAGCTCTAGCAAATCATCTGAGACTGCAACTATTTGTTCTCTAGATAATCCAGCCACATTGCCATAAAACTCTAAATATTCATCTACCTTGAGATTGTCATATACCCCAAAGAAATCTGGCATATATCCTATTTTTTCTCTAGCCTGTTTTATATTTTTGGATATATCAAGCCCATCTATATATATTTCACCCTCTGTTGAGTTTAAAAGAGTAGATACCATTTTCATAGTAGTTGTTTTTCCTGCACCATTTGGCCCTACAAATCCAAATATCTCGCCTTCTTCTATATCAAGTGTTAAATTATCTACTGCTTTAAATGTTCCATAAACTTTTGTTAAATTCTTAATTTTTAACATTATTTGCCTACCCCCTTTATAGAGAATAATGGCGGTGAGATAATATTATCCTTACCTGGCTTTGCTTCAAATTTTATCTTTACACCTTTTTCTTCTCTATAATAAATCCCAATATTGTTTTTATCTATAACTAACTTATTCTTATCGCTTTCTTCCCATATATCTTTATCATAGCTATAGATATATGAACTAATATCTGGAGATGTACTTATATTTATCTCCATGCTTTCTAAAGCTATATTTTCATTAGGTTTAAGTGAATATACTACATTTCCATCTCCATGTAATTCTCTACTATATGAATCCATGTCAAGATAGTTTAACTCCTCTATCGTTGGTTTAAAGACTCCTTCAGGTATTACAACTTCTTGACCTGTTTTATACTCTATATCTAGTGGTATTATTATTAAATTTCTATCTACTCTACTTGGTTTTTTACCATTTATCTCAATATCATCTATTATTGCTTCTTTATTCCAAGCTATTATCATAGACATATCGCTATCTTGTTCTATATATTGAAATAGTGCTTCTTCAATCATAGTTCTTTTAGCAGATTCACTAAGTATATCATTTTGATTATACATCTCATCTCTCCAAGGATATATATTTTCTACTATCTCATATACTACACTACTTGGGATTGATTTTTTTAGTTTATTTGAATCTATCTCTATATCTTGGGTAAATTTTTTATCTATATTACCTAATTTATGATGTGTACCACCATATATTAAAACAGCATCTTCAATATTTAAATCTGAATTATTTTTTATTTTACCTTTTATTCCCTTATTATCTATCTTTAAATCGTGAACTTTTATATCTATATCATCTATTGCTTTACTGGAGTTAATTGTTTTGGATTCCCATCTTCCTATTTTTTTAAATTCTATGTTTTTTTGTTTACCTAGATTATACTTGGCAATAGTATCTTTATCATTAAATTTCATCGGATTTATACCGTCATCATTATTAGGATTTAGATTTATAGAAGTATTCTCATCAAAAGAAACATTTAAATCACCTTCTTTAAATCCAAATACACCAGTAGCTACTAAACTATCAATAACTTCACCTTTATTGTTTATTTGAATTATAGCTGCATTATTAGACATTGGATCGTCAAATCTTGTTCCAATTCCTACCATATATATAGCTATTGTAAAGACTAGAGATATAAAGGGAATAGTTAGCCAAGCTTTTTCACTTTTATCTAGTTTTTTTAATACTAGATAGTTTATAGGCCCTGCAACTATTAAAAATATGAGTATTGTAAAAACTATACTTTTACCTTTAACTCCATCTGAATTTGGTATATAACTTACCATATTCTCTAAATTGTTAGATTCTCTCTTTTCAATATCTCCATCGACTTCTACTTTTGTATAATCATCTATTATTTTCTTTATGAAATTATTTTTCTCTCCCCAATTTAAAAACTTATCTTCAGCTAAGTCAAAGCCTAATATAATGATATTACCGTTTTGGAGTTTTTTATTATAGGCAACAGATTTCTCTTTCTCTGTTAAAAAAGCTTTTACACCATCTACTTCGCCCTCTGCTATTAGTACCCCTCCATATCCATCTATTCTTGATGTTTTAATAGGATTAAAATAGTTTATATCTTCAAGTCCTTTTAGGTTCTTTTGATATTTACTACCTGTACCCACAACTAAAGTTCCACCCTCTTGTATATATCCTTTTAGAGCTTCTATTTGTTTTTCATTTAAATTCTCTGTATCATAATCATTTATTAAAATCATATTTAAAGATCTTAGTAAATCTTTATCTTCAGGAAATACACCATTTAAATCAGCCATTGAAGTAGTTTTTTTATCTATAGAGCTTGAGTTTTTATCTAGTCTTATTGAGTTTAAGAAAGATAAACTATCATAATTGTCGCTTAGTACTCCTATAGATATATTTCTGATATCATCTCCTTTTTCAAAGTTTATCTTTTGTTCAAATAAAACTTTTTCTTTACTATCAACAATTTTAAGTATAGCCCCTCTTCTACCACTCATTAGAACATTAATATCTATTGTTTTAGTAGCACCTTTTTTTAAATCTAGTTCCTCTATGTAAGCTTCATAGAGTACCTTTTGGTCGTATCTATCCTTTTCAAACAATACTTGAACTTCACCTTCAACATCTTTTAAATTGTTTTTAATCTCTACTTTTACTGGAGTTTGAATATCTAAGTAATTTTTATAATACTTGTTAAATCCATATGTAACTTTCGTTTCAAAATCCTTTTTATTATTTTCATTGGTATCTGCAAGTACTATTACTGGCAGTATGTTTAATATAAAAATGATAATTACAAATGCTCTTAATATATTTCTATATTTTTTCATTTTATCCCCCATTTCAATTTTTTATTGTATTAAGTGTATTATATCAACCCGTACACATTAAATCAATCATTATAAATAAATTTTACTACAAAAAAATAATAATCCAGCAAAATCTGCCAGATTATTATTTTTATCATTAAATAAGTTCTAATATCTTTAATTCTTTCTCTATCTTTTCTAGTATATCAGGTTTAGCTTTTGTTAGAGGAAGTCTTAGTTCTCCTACATTTACCCCCAATATATTTAGTGCAGCTTTAACTGGTATTGGGTTAGCTACAGCAAATAGCGTGCCATATATCCCTAGTAATTTTAAATGTATTTTTGTAGCCTTTTCATTATCTCCTGCTAAAAATGCTTCTATCATCTCTTTCATATCGCGTCCTACGATATGAGCTGATACACTTACTACGCCATATCCACCTACGGCTAAAGTAGGTAGTGTTAGAACATCATCACCTGTATATACTAAAAAGTCTTTGTCTACCCTTTTTACTACTTCTGAAAACTGTACTACATTTCCACCTGCTTCTTTTAAAGCTACAATATTTTTTATTTTTGATAGTTTTTCTACAGTTTCAGGTAGAAGATTACAAGCTGTTCTTCCAGGTACATTATATAGCATAATTGGTAAATCTGTACTTTCTGCAACTTCTTTAAAGTGACTATATAGAGAGCCTTGATCTGGTTTGTTGTAATAAGGTGTTACTACTAAAAGTCCATCTGCTCCAGATTCTTTCGCCCCTATAGCATTTTCTATAGTGGTAGCTGTAGAATTAGTGCCTACTCCTGCAATTATTGGTACATCAACTTCTTTTTTTATTACCTTATATAGTTTATTTGCCTCTTCTCTACTAAGCGTTGGAGCTTCGCCAGTAGTTCCCGTTATTACAAGTGCTGTAGTTCCTTCATTTATAAGTTTCTTCGCTAATTCTACAGCTCTTTTATAATCCACATTAAAATTTTCATCAAAAGGTGTAACCATCGCCGTTATAAGCCTTCCCCATTTTTTCATAAAAAATCCTCCTTGTAAGTATATTTCTTTATATATATTAACTTATGTATTATCCTAAACTTTGGTTCATACTTAATTAAATCTTTCACCCTTTTATAATTATTAGAATATGATTTAACTATAATAGCTAATTTTTTACAAGGAAGGTGATCTTATGAGTATAGTTGTACAAAAGTTTGGAGGAACTTCTTTAAACGATGTAAATGCTCAAAGTCTTTTATTATCACAAGTTAGGAAAGCCAAGGAAGAAGGTCATGATTTAGTAGTTGTAGTCTCTGCTATGGGTAGATTGGGTGAACCTTATGCAACTGATACTTTAATCAATATGTTAGACATTACAAATGGATCCGTAGAGCTTAAAAACAAGGATTTAATAATGTCTTGTGGTGAAGTTATATCTAGTTCCGTTATATCTCATCTACTAAATATTCACGGAATGGAGTCCGTTGCTTTAACAGGATTTCAAGCTGGAATTTTAACAGATGATAATTTTAATAACGCAAAGATACTAGATGTTAATACCACTAAAATAAGTAAATATTTAAGAGAAGGAAAAATAGTAGTAGTTGCAGGTTTCCAAGGTGCAACTAAAGATATGGATATAACTACTTTAGGTCGTGGTGGCAGTGATATTACTGCTGTTACACTGGGTGGATTTTTAAAAGCAGATAGGGTAGATATCTTTACTGATGTGCCTGGCATTGCAGTAATTGACCCCAAGATAATACCTAGCCCACCTTATATAAAAAATATAAATTATGACACCATGTATAAATATGCTTCTCATGGTGCAAAGGTAATTCATCCTAAAGCAGTATCAGTTGGAGCTAAATATGACATTCCTATTCATATTCGTACAGCATTTTTACATGATGGTTGTACAATTATTTCTAATAAACAAGAGGAAAATAAAAAGATAATAGGGATAGGAGTAGATGTAGAATTTGATTTTGGATGTATTTCAGTATTTTTAGATTCTAATGATGTGGAATTAAAAGAAAAGGTAAATGGTTGTATTTCTCTAAATACAGATTTAAAATTAGGAGCTAATTGGTATGATGATTATCTATTAATCCATGTAGATTCTGATAGAATATTACCACTTACTAAAAGATTATATAGGTGTTTTGATATTCATAAACTAATTTAAAAGGGGCATAATGCCCCTTTTACTTTATGAGTTTTTTTATAATATTACTGGTTGAATTTGTTTACCCTCTAAAGCCATTATTACGGTATCTTTTATTAATTCAAAATCACATGCCAATGAATTAGGCTTTTTAGCCGGATCATCTTGCTTAAATGGAACGAAGTATACGTTTTTCTTATTCAAAAGAGTAGCTAAATTTTTCGCAGTAGCCCCAAGTCCATCATTTGTAGACATTGCAACAACTACTGGTTTTTCATTTCTAAGGTGTGCTTTACATGCCATAGTTACAGATGTATCTGTTATACCATTTGCCATCTTAGCGATGGTGTTCCCTGTACACGGAGCTACTACTATGATGTCTAAATAGCCAGTTGGTCCGATTGGTTCAACACCCTCTATAGTATTTAGGATTTCTTTACCAGTTAATTTTTCAAACTTTTCATTCCATTCTTTTGAAAGTCCAAATTTAGTATCAGTTTTATATGCTATAGCACTCATCATTGGATAAATATCTGCTCCTTCTTTTACCAAACTTTCCATTCCTTTATATGCTTTTTCAAACGAACAAAAACTTCCAGTTATCGCTATACCTATTTTAATTCCTTCTAGTTTCATTTCTATACCCCCAATTCTTCAATAATATTATAAATAGAATCTAACATAAATCTTGCACTACTTACTGGTGCTACTTTTCCAGGTAGTCCAAGAGCATGAACAACTTTTATATCCATCTTATCTGCTGCATTATAATCTATTCCACCAGGCATTGAAGCTAAGTCAATTATCAAAGTTTTTGGATCTATTAATTTAAGCAGTTCTTCATTTATAATGTTTTTTGGAATTGTGTTAAAGATTACATCCATATTAGGTAGTTTTTCTTTGAGATCAAAAATATAGATCGCCTTATATCCATAACTTTTTATCCAAGATATATCACTATGTTTTCTAGCTAATACATATACATTGCTTCCCATGCCACTTAATATCTTTGCCATGACCTTACCTATTCTTCCAAATCCTAGAACCATAGTATCTGATCCATGAAGAGTTATATCTGTCTGTTCTAATGCTATCTGTAGAGCTCCTTCTGCAGTAGGTATAGCATTTAATACCGCCATCTCTTCTCTATCCATAATGTCATAAACTCGTATATGGTAGTGATCTTTCAGCTCTACACAAACTGAAGTACTCCCTCCTATCAAAAGTTGATTTTTATTCATATTTTTAAACACTTCTTCTATTGGTATATCACTTTCATGATACGGAGCGTTTATATTGATCTTATCCCTGGTAATGGGTATCGGTGTAATCACTACATCTACATCCTTTAAGGCTAACTTTATGCTTTGGGCTTCCTCAATCTTATTATCTAAATTTAGTTTTTTAAAACCATATAAATTTATCCTATGTCCCTTTTCTAGTAGTAATTTAGCAAGCTCATAACTCCTCCTATCACCGCCAATAATAGCGAAACTTTTATTTTTCATACCATCCCTCCCTTATTTAAGTTTTGAACACTAATACATATTATGTATATTGTAGGGTTTTGTGATATTTAAAAATCCTAAAATTACAATAAAAAAATACCAAGCCTTGATTAGAACTTGGTATCTCTTTTTATTATAAAAACTATACTTATACAATCAAACTATTTTTTCTTGCTTATAAAGCTATTTCTAGTATATGCTTTATCTATCACTTGTGAAATTTTCATAAATCATCACCATTTAATTTTCAGCTTCCATTTTTCCGTTAACAATAGTATAAGTATGATCACACAATAAATCAATATCTTCTTTATTGTGTGATGTCATAACTATTAGCTTCCCTTCATCTCTTAATGATTCTAAGATCTTTCTTAATTTTTCTACTGAAACTTCATCCAAAGCATTGAAGGGTTCATCTAATATAATGATCTGTTGATTTTCCATAATAGCTTGAATAATCCCCAGTTTTTGTTTCATCCCAAGTGAATATTTATTAAATGTTTTTTTAGATTTCCAATCTAACTCAAATAAATTCATCAAAGATTGAATTTTCTCATTTGGAGTAATATTTCTTATATCAGATAACATCTGCAAATTTTCATAACCAGTAAGATTAGGAAGAAAACTTGGTTTTTCAAGTAAAATCCCTAGATTTTCAGGAAATGAAATATCCTTACCCAATACTTTTCCATCTACTTTAACCATCCCTGATGTTGGTAGTATTAGACCACAAAGCATTCTTAAAAACATAGTTTTTCCGCTCCCATTTCTACCTATTATTCCATAGATGTTTCCACCTTCCAAACAAATATTTATATTTTCCAAAACCTTTGCTTTGCTAATTATCTTAGTAAAATCATTTACTTCAATCTTCATATGATATTAACTCCTTTCTAAGATTAACTTTTCGAATAATTGGTCCTCTGTCAAGAAAAAGGACAAATTAAACATAATAAATCCATATTCTGTTAAATAATATTTTCTTCTTCATAGTCATAAGGTGACTTCATGTCACAGTGACTATGTATTCTCTTTGTATTGTAGAATGTTTCAATGTATTCAAATATCAACTCATGAGCATGACTTAGATGCTGGATTACAAATCTATTCAGCCATTCTCTTTTAATAAGTGCATGAAAAGACTCGATTACTGCATTATCCCAAGGGTTACCTTTCCTTGAGTAACTCCTTATAAAGCTTTCTGCAGGAGTAGCATCAATAT
>NZ_LTDM01000009.1 GCF_001940565.1 Tissierella creatinophila DSM 6911 | reverse complement strand
TTTTCTATGCCCTTTTTCTGTGTATAACTAGATTCTCCAAAATTAACGAGCATATTTATTTATTGAATTAAATTTCCCTTTGTGGATAACCTTAGATAATTTCAAAACTCTATTCTGCAACTATCTAGTTACTTTAGTGAAAAAATAGTGCCTGTTACTAATAGAAAAGATTGCAAAATTGTATTATGGTCCCAAAGGAAAGAGAATAATGACTGGAATAATCCTGGGATAGAAAAAATATCTAATACTATTTTATCTCAAGCCGAAAATGGCGACATTATATTGCTCCATGATAATGTTTATCATAATGAAAGCCATACTATAGAAGCTTTAAAAACCATATTACCCGAACTTAAAAAAAGAGGGTATAAATTCGTTACTGTATCTGAACTAGCAAGGTTGTCTAAATAAAAAAACTTGCAAATGTTCGATCTACTATATTTACTATTACTAGAGCTATTAAAATAATAGTAATATAATTTTAAGTGGTTGTGATATAATATAGTTAGTTGGGGGATTTCTCCCCCGGTGTGTGACTTACTTCTTTTTTAGTTCCTTTTAACAATTTGCCGATTGTTAATATTAGGACTATTATTTGAAGTAAGTCTTTTATTATTTCAACTACTCTTTGACCTCCTTAGTTTTCAGCATAATAAAAGCACTTTTGGTGTGATTAGGTTTATTCACATGTTTAATGTGGTATAATTAAACTGAAGAGATAGGAAGAATTGATATGAACAGAAGAACTACCAGATGAAGACAAGGTTCAATTTGCTAAAGAGTTGTTGGAGCATTTGAAGTTACTTAGTTATAAATATAAGAAAGATTAATATATAAACAATTATAAAATACATAGGAGATGTTATACATGAACGATAGAGAATTATTAGAATTAATTGCAACACAAGTAGGTACTCTTACAAGTGATATGAAAGAAGTAAAGGGAGATATGAAAGAAGTAAAAGAAAGAGTAGTAGTTTTAGAAAGTAGAATGATAAAAATGGAAGATGATAATCATAAAAACTTTACAGCACTATTTGACGGTTACAAACAAAATTCAGAACAGCTAAATAGGATTGAAAAAGAAGTATCTAAACATGAAGAGATAATCCTAAGAAGAATAAAATAATTTTAAATATAAAGGAGCGACTATAAATGAATAATGAAGAAAAGATATTTAATTTACTAGAAAAGATATATGTGGAGTTACAGGATACTAAAGCAGAATTAAAAAGTACTAAGACAGAGCTAAAAGATACCAAAACTGAATTAAAAACTGAAATTCAACAAAATGGAACCTCTATTAAGAATATAGAATCTGAATTAAAGGACTTTAGAGCAGAAACTAGTACTAACTTTAATAACCTAGAAGATAAACTTAATGATTTAGAAGGTACTAATGCTGCTAATCATGTTTCTATAAATTCAAGATTAAACAAAGTATCTGATGATCTGGACTTCCTTACTCATAAAGAGTTCCAAACTGAAAAGGAAATATTTAATCTTAGAAAAAGACTTCCTAAGCAAAAGAGAAATCTTAAATAGTAAATTATTATAAAATAATACGATAAAAACAAAGATTAATAAAATAATTTAATATTTACATCTAATATATTCTCAGGTATTTTATTAAATGGCTCCGAAAGTGGCTCCGATGATAAGAAAATAAGAATAATAAAGTGAATAAAAACATAAAAATAAGGCTACAGATAAACTCTGTAGCCTTTGGTATTACTTAATGGCGGGAGTACGTGGGAATCGAACCCACCTAAGACGCTCTTAACGCCTCACGCTGGTTTTGAAGACCAGAGAGCCCACCAGAACTCATCTACCCCCTTAGGGACTAACAAAATATATTATATAATATAATAAGTATAATTGCAAGATATACTTATTATATTATATAAGAATTATTAAAGTAGTATTCTTCTAAACATGGTATCTGTTCTTGTCTTAAGTTTCACGATATTAAAAAGAGTTACTAAATAATAATGTGCCACAAGTATAGTTTTAGAAATAGTTCCCCTCATAAACAAATTTAATCAATCTTATATAGTATCCTTTTATCTTCATTTCTTAGAGTTATCTTCAGTTGATCAGCATATTCTAATAATAAAAGAGATGTTTTTCTATTGCTGTTTAATACATCCCTAAATTCAGCTATTGAAATCGAATTATTTTTCTTTATAAAATCTATTAATTTATCTATTGCCAAATTTAAATCTTCTATATATAAATAAATATCTTCGTTTAATTTAATAATTTCTTCTATATTTACTAAATAATTAAACACCTCATAAAAATCATCTTTTTTAATATCTAGCTCAACAATCATTTCTTCTCTTTTTAAAGGATTGTAGTTGTTTTTCTTCATTAGATTTATTATTTGTGTTTGTATATTTTTTTGATTTTCGTTTAATTTTATATTAAAATCTTTTAATCTAATATATTCTTTATCTTGTTTTAGATAGTCAAGTTTTATAAGCCTATCTATTATCCCTTCTCCAAGTTTTGGAGGCGCATATTTTAAAAATTTGCTTCTTATCTCTTCTTTTGACATTCCAGTTTTTAAAGGATATTTAGAATGGAATTTTTTTAATTCTTCTTCTATATTTTCTTTTAAATTTTCAAAATAATCTAGATGAAGAATGTAGATATCTTTAGTAAGAGTAAATTTCATTATCTTTTCTTTAGATATTAATTCATCTATCTTTTCTTTTAATACATCTTCAACTATAGCTGTATATGAAACTAATTCTTTTAAAGATGGAAATTCAGGGCTTTTATCTAAAATCACCTGTTCCAATACCTCTTCTTGACTACCTTGAGATTTTACCTCCAATTCACTTACAAGTGATTTATCAAACCTCTTATGCTTACTCGGATTGGTTTCAACTACTTCACCTCCACCTATAGTAAACATTGGAGAATAAAATCTTATTATAAATCGGTCTTTTCTTTTAGCTACTATCTCTTCTTCAAGTCTAAGTTGAGCAAATGTTTCATCCCCTGGATTTAGCTCATCTCTATCTAATAAAATTAATCTACAAAGAATTTCTTTTGTTCCTATATAAAGTCTCACTCTAGTTCTATTTGCTATACTTCTATCTAAAGACTTTAACAGTTTTATCTTTACATCTAACATCATAGTCTTTTTAAGTGTGCCTATAGGAGCTATAACGCTACCACGAGAGGCTTCTTCCTTTTTAACACCCGCTATATTCATAGCCACCCTTTGACCTGCATATGCATCATTCTGGTCTTTGTCATGTACCTGGAGAGTTCTTACTCTTCCTACTATTTCTTCGGGGAATATTTCTATCTCATCGCCTACACTAATTTTCCCAGAAAGGAGTGTTCCCGTAACAACTGTTCCAAATCCAGGCATCACAAATGACCTATCTATAGGAAAATAAGCAAGATCTGTATCCTTTTTCTCTTCTATTTCATTTGAATACTCCATTACTTTTTCTATTACTTCTTCTATTCCTTCTCCTTTAGTAGAAGATACCTTGATAAAAGAGGCATCTTCTAGAAATGTTCCTTCTACTTTTTCTCTTATTTCTTCTTCTACAAGTTCTAGCCAATCTTCATCTACTAAATCAGTTTTAGTTATAACTATAAACCCTTTTTTTATTCCAAGTAAATCAAGTATTGCTAAATGTTCTAGAGTCTGGGGCATAGGCCCTTCATCAGCAGCTACAACGAGCATAACTATATCTATTCCTATTACTCCTGCAAGCATGTTTTTTATAAACTTTTCATGACCAGGGACATCTATTATTCCTGCTCTTTCTCCATTTGGTAGATCAAAATAGGTAAATCCAAGTTCTATAGATATACCTCTCTTTTGTTCTTCTTTAAGCCTATCTGTGTTTCTCCCAGTAATAGCTCTTATTAAAGTTGTCTTTCCATGGTCTATATGACCTGCTGTTCCTATTATTATATGCTTCATCTATATACGCTCCTTAAGAGTTTTGCACATATTGTTTATTGTTTCCACTATAACTTTATATTCATCTTCTCTTATAGTTCTAAGATCAAAGTATAATTTATCTTTGTATACACGAGTAATGATAGGTATATTAGACTTCCTTAAAAATACTTCCATCTTTTGAGTACTAAATTTAGTGGAATTTATAGATATAGCTTTTGTTGGAAGTTCTACCAATGGAAGAGATCCCCCACCTACTTCTGACATGCTATCTTCAATCACTATGTTTAAACTACTACTTACTTCTAAGAGTTTTATCTCTCTTTCTAAATCTACCGCCTTTTTATTTAACTCGGCTAAAGAAATAGTTAACATTCTAAGTGTTGGAATCTTTTTAATAGCATCCTCTTCATCTATATAATAGCTTAGGATAGTTTCAAGCGCTGCTATAACTAATTTATCTACTCTAAACGCTCTAGTTAGTGGATTTTTCTTCATCTTTTCTATATATTCTTTTTTACCTACAATAATCCCTACCTGTGGCCCACCTAATAATTTGTCTCCACTAAATGTAACTATATCTACTCCTTTTCCTAAAGAATCTTGTACTGTAGGTTCATGTTCCATACCATATTTTTCAAGGTCTATAAGAACCCCACTACCCAAGTCTTCTATTAAGGGAAGATTATATTTTTCTTTTAATCCATTCAATTCTTTAGAATCTACACTGGATGTAAATCCCATTATACGATAATTAGATGTATGCACCTTCAATAAAGCTGCCGTATTTTCTCCTATTGCAGCTTCATAATCATCTAAATGGGTTTTATTTGTTGCACCAACATCTACAAGCTTTGCTCCACTTCGTTCCATAACATCTGGAATCCTGAAAGAACCTCCTATTTCTATAAGTTCTCCACGAGATACTATTACTTCTTTATCCTTTGCCATAGTGCTAAGTACAAGCATAACAGCTGCAGCATTATTATTTACTATTAAGGAGCCCTCTGCTCCAGTTATTTTTTTAATTATATCTTCGATATGAGCATACCTCGATCCCCTAGTACCAGAATCTATATCAAATTCTAAATTAGAATAGTTTATAGAAGTATTTTTTATATTCTCAAGCACTTCTTCATTTAAAAGAGATCTGCCAAGATTAGTATGAAGAACAACTCCAGTAGCATTTATAACTCTCTTTAAATTGTATGAATTTTTCTCCATTGAATTTTTATAAATCTTTTCTGACAATAGATTTATCACTTTTTCAAAACTCTGTTCATCTAACTCCCCCTTCTTTATACTTTCACGAATATCATCTAACTCTTCTCTTATAGTTTCTAGGACTGTATTTCTAGGGGTCTTTTCTAAAAGTTCTTTTATAATTTCCATTTCTAATAATTCATCTACTTTTGGAATAGATTTAAAAAGTTTCGTATTTATAAGATCACTTCCTATTTATATTATTTAACATTTATAAAGTTCTTTTCGTATTTTTGCACCTCTCCAATTATACCATAGGGAAGTCTTGAACTTTTGAGCCTTTCTAGCACTTGTTTTGAGTCTTCTTTTGATACAGATATCATTAGTCCTCCTGATGTTTGAGGATCATATAGAACATCTTTTATATCCTCTGGCACATTCTCTTCAAATAAAACTTTATCTCCTATATGAGTTTTATTTGCGTAAGTACCGGCAGGTACTAATCCCATTCGTGCATATTCTAATGAGTTTTTAATTAAAGGTATTGATTTATAGTTTATATTTATCGTTACATCACTTCCCTCAGCCATTTCAAGAGCATGTCCTAAAAGACCAAAGCCTGTAATGTCTGTCACACTATTTACTCCAACTATTCCTTCAATAGCTTCTTTTCCAAATTTATTCAATGTAGTCATAACTTCTACTGCGATTTTATAAGTCTCCGCATCTGCTATTTCACCTTTTATAGCAGTATTTATAATTCCAAGTCCCAATGGCTTTGTAATTATAAGCACATCTCCTACTTTAGCATTACTATTAGTAAGTACTTTTTTAGGATTTACAAAACCTGTAATAGATAGTCCATATTTTGGCTCATCATCTGATACAGAGTGACCTCCTACTAACAATGCACCTGATTCTTTTACCTTATCAAAACCACCCTTTAAGATTTCAGTTAAAATTTCAGGATTTAAACAATCAGGAAAACAAACTATATTCATACAAAGTTTAGGCTCTCCGCCCATAGCATATATATCACTTAGTGAATTCGCAGCGGCTATTTGCCCAAATGTATATGGATCATCTACTACTGGAGTAAAAAAATCCAAGGTTTGAATAATTGCTAAATCTTCATTTATTTTATATACCGCAGCATCATCTGCAGTATCAAGTCCTACTATTAAATTTTCATCTTGTATTTTAGGTAGATGTCGCAAAACTTGCGACAATATATCGGGACCGATTTTACCAGCTCAGCCCGAAGTTTTTGTTAATTCTGTAAGTCTTTTTCCCATTATATTACCTCACTTTACTATTATAAGATCTTTCAATCCTTCAAATTTTTTAGCCCCTATGCCAGATACATTCATTATATCCTCTATAGTTTTAAAAATATTTGTTTCTCTATGTTCTATAATTCTAGTGGCAAGGACATCACCGATACCAGGTAGGGTATTTAAATCTTCTTTTGTACATATATTTATATCAATTTTTTCTGTACTATTTTGAGTGTTATTTCCTGATGTTTCATTTGTAGGCATTACAGTTTCTACTAAAGTTATATCTACCTCTTCACCTATCTTTGGTATATATATTTTTTCCTCATCTTGAAGTTTTTTAGCTAAGTTTATTCTATCACCATCTGCATCTGGAGTTAAACCTCCTAATAATTCAACTGCGTCTATAAGTCTTTTCCCAAGGCTAAGTTCTACAATCCCAGGGTTTTTAACTTGACCACTTATATGAACTATTATATCTTCTTGAAGGGTTTCTTCTTTTGTTTGTCCATCTTCTTGCCCTATTTTGTCATTTTCTACATTGATTTCATTATTGGCTTTATCAGTATTTACAATTATATCATCTAGGTCTTTCTCCTTTGCTATAAACTTACTAGAGAAAAACTTAAATCCCAATATAGATACTATAAGCCCAATAACTATAAGTATAACTATTTGTTCCTTTTTTGTAAAGTATGTCTTCAATTTTATCCCTCTTCCTCTTAAATTTTATCTATATTTATATAATTCTACATTTTTCCCTTTTTTCCTTTAATATTATTAAATAAACTATTAAGTTTTAATTGTTTTTTTGATATAATGATATTACTACAAAAGGAAGGTGAAAAAATGAAAAGATTTTGCACAAACTGTTTTTTATTTTTGATGATATTTAGTATGCTATTTAATTCTATAAGTTTTGCTGGAGATAATAATTTAAATCTTAAAGGTGAAGGGGTATTACTTATGGATTATGATTCTAATAGAATTCTTTATGAAAAAAATTCTACTAAGAGATTTTATCCAGCTAGTACTACTAAGGTTATGACTGCTATACTTGCCATTGAACTTGGAAATATGGATGATATGGTTAAAATTGATGAAGAGGTAGTAAAATTAACTGATGGAAGCCATATAGCACTTGATTATAATGAAGAGATAAGATTAGAAGACCTACTAAATGCTCTTTTAATAGCTTCTGCAAATGATGCAGCTTTGGCTATAGCAAAGCATATATCTGGTTCTATAGAAGGCTTTGTAGAGCTTATGAATGCAAAGGCAAAAGAACTTGGGGCAGTGAACACTAATTTTGTAAATCCAAACGGTTTACATGATGATAATCATTATACTACAGCTTATGATTTATACTTAATCTCAAAATATGCTATGGAAAACAAATCGTTTAGAACATATGTATCTAAAAGTGAATATACCATACCTCCTACAAATAAGAAAACTGAGGCTAGACTTATACATACTACAAATAAGTTCTTATATGGCATTGAAAAGATGGATTTAGATGGTAAAATTGTTCCTATTAGATATAATGGAATAAAGGGTCTAAAAACGGGAACTACACCAGAAGCGGGAAGTTGTTTAATAAGCTATGCCCAAAGGGATGGAAAGAATATGATTTCAGTAATTCTTAAATCTGACAAAATAGGAGTTTATACTGATACTTACAAACTCCTTGACTATGGTTTTAATAACTTTAACCCTACTTTTTTAGGTCGTTCTAACGAATTTATAGAAAATTTAAATATAGAAAATGGATCCCTTCCTTATGTTTCCACTGTTTTAAATAGAGATGTTTATTATCTTTTAAAAGATGATGAAGTAAATCGAGTAGAAAAAAACTTAAAATTTAAAGATAAGATAGATCCTCCTATTGCTAAAGGCGAAGTTTTAGGAAGCGCTGAATACTATTTAGATGGAAGTCTCCTAGCTAAACAAGATATTGTCTCAACTATAGATATAAAGTCTGTTCCAAGAAATAATTTAGTGAATCTTCTATTAGATAAGTGGTATATAAGCTTAATCGTTGTCCTGATTACTATAAGGGGATTATTTCTTCTTAGAAAAAGAAAATATGTAAGAAGTAGATATTCTAAATATAGTTAAAAAACCTCTTTACCATAATGGTAAAGAGGTTTTTTAACTATATTACTGCTATAGCTTCTATTTCTATTTCTCCACCAAGTGGAAGTCTAGATACTTCTACTAATGCTCTTGCAGGTTTATGATTTGAAAAATATTCAGCATAAACTTCGTTTATAAGAGAAAACTGATTTATATCAACTACAGATACATTTACCTTTACTACATCTTCAAGAGTTGCCCCAGCTGATTTTAAAATAGCTTTTACATTTTCTAAGCTTCTTTTAGCTTGTTCTTGTATGTCTCCCTTTAAAAGTTCACCAGTTTTGGGATTGATTGGAAGTTGACCTGAAACAAATATCATATTTCCTGCTTTTACTCCTTGAGAATAAGGTCCTACAGCTCCTGGAGCTTCTTTAGTAGATAATAATTCTATTGACATTTTTTGCCATCCCCTTTTGTTTTTAATCTTCTTTAGTTTCTAAATTCTCAGTCCATAATCTTTCTAGATTATAATAATCTCTCTCTTCTTTATGAAAGATATGAACAATTATATCAGAAAGATCTAACAAAATCCACCTACCACCTTGATAACCATCTTTTTTTATTTCTTCATATCCTGCCTCTCCTAGCTTATCATCTATCTCATCGGCTATAGCCTTAGCCCCAGTAGATGCATTGGCACTTACTATTACAAAGAAATCTGCTATACTAGTTAAATCTTTTATATCTAAAACCTTAAGGTCTATACCTTTCTTCTCTTCACAAGCCTTTTTTATTATTTCCAACTTTTCTTGGACATCTATCATTTAATTTCCTCCTTTTTCATTTAGATTTTGTATCATCAAGTAATTTCTAGCTTCAATAGTATCTTTTGATATAAGTTTTTCTTTTTCCAATAAAAACTTCAAATTAGCATTTAGAGCTAACAAGAGACTTCTATCTAGATCTTTAAATGCTAAATTTCTTATCTCTTCTATACCTTTAAATTCTCTACTAGGTTCTATATAATCCCCTATAAATATTATCTTTTCAAGAAGGCTCATATCTTTTCTACCAGTTGTATGATATTTTATAGAGTTTAGTATATCTTTATCAGTTATATTGTATTTATCTATTGCTAGTTTTGCTCCAAGAGAAGCATGAATTATTTCTTTATTATAAAAATAAATTTCATCATCTAAAACTCCTAATAATTTAGCAGTTTCAAAAACTTTTTCTTTAGAAGAAAACTTAGCACTATCATGGAGGAGTGCTGCAATTTTAGTTTTTTCTAAGTCTTCTCCATAAGTTCTAGCTAGCTTTTCACATACCTCCACTACTCTTAAAGTATGATCATATCTATCTTTTGATATATTGTTTAATAAGTCTCTTTTTATAACTTTTATCAATAGATACACCTCCTATTTGTCCGACTTTGCTAGATAGGTCAAAACTTACATTAGAAAAGTTTATCTAATATAAGTTTTCTTTATATAAATTATTTTCTAATATATATTTATAGACATTTTCTTTTACCAAATATTTTATAGATTTGTTTTTTCTTACTCTATCTCTTATTTCAGTAGAAGAAATCTCTAAGAGAGGTATATCTAAATATTTTATTTCTATACTATGTTTCAAGTTCAACCTTTTTATCTCTTTTATTGTATCTTCCTTTTCTCTTGAAATTCTATCTGCTACTATAAAATCTATCTGCTTTAATAGCTCAGATGAATCTTTCCACGACTCTATACTCATCAAAGAATCTGTGCCTATTATCATAATCAAAGTGTCGTCTTTATATTGTTCTTTAAGTTCTTTAATAGTGTCTATAGTATAGCTTTTGTATTTTCTTTCTAATTCTATATTAGATAAAAAAAAGTATGGATTGTCTTTAATTGAAAGTTCTGTCATAGCCTTTCTATGAAGAGCATCTATTACTTTACTATTATCTTTATGAGGAGGTTGCCCTGTGGGAATAAATATTATCTTATCTAAATTTAGTCCCTCTCTTATATATTCACTTAATATTAGATGTCCTAAGTGAATTGGATTAAAGGTTCCTCCCATTATCCCTATTTTCATATTCTAACACTCCAAAATATTATTTAGGTAAATTTATTTCTTTGTTTTCTTCTGACTCCCTATAGATAATAACTTTATTGCCTATATTTTGTACAAATTCAGCTCCGAGTGTCTCTACCAATTCGCGAGAAACTTCTTCAGCCTCAAGCATATTATTGTTTAATATATTTATCTTCACCAATTCTCTGTTTTCAAGAGCTACATCTACTTCTTTTATAAAATTATCACTTAGTCCATTTTTCCCTAGTTGAAATAAGGGGTCTAAATTGTGAGCCAAGGATTTTAAATAACTTCTTTGTTTTCCTGTTAACATATTCCTTCTCCTTTAAAAATTCTTTATTTTAGTGAAAGAATTCAAATTCATATCCACCAATTAAAACAGTTTCTCCTTCTTGTATTCCAAGCTCTTCAAGTCTTTCTATGATACCCATTTTTCTTAGAGTTTCTTGGAAATGTCTTAAAGAATCTACATCATCAAAATATACAGATTCAAGAAGATGCTCTACACTTTCACCTTCTACAATATATTCTTCATCCTCTTTTTTAACTATTACTTCTCTTTCTTCATAAACTTCTTCATACATTTCATCATCAAAACTGTCATATTCTATTTCTGTATTAGAAAGTACATTCCATATAGCATATTTTAACTCTTCTACCCCTTGACTTGTGGCCGCAGAAAGAGAATAAATAGTTTGATCTTTAAACTCTTCTTGAAGCTTTTTAAGACCCTCTTTGGCTCCTGGAATATCCATCTTATTTCCTACAATTATCTGAGGTTTATCTTTAAGCTTTGGATTGTATTCTATAAGTTCTTCCATTATAGTATAATAATCTTTAACAGGATCTCTTCCTTCTATACCAGAAACATCTAATATATGAACTAATACCCTCGTTCTTTCAACATGCCTTAAAAACTCATGCCCAAGTCCTACTCCCGTAGATGCACCTTCTATTAATCCAGGGATATCCGCTATAACAAAACTTTTCTCTTCTGCTACCCTTACTACTCCTAAATTTGGTTTTAAGGTTGTGAAATGATAATTTGCTATTTTAGGTTTAGCAGCCGATACCATGGATAAGAATGTAGATTTCCCTACATTTGGAAATCCTATAAGTCCCACATCTGCCAAAAGCTTTAATTCAAGAACTATATCTCTTTCTTTTCCTTTTGTACCAGGTTCTGCAAATCCTGGAGCCTGTCTTGTAGCAGTTGCAAATTTAGCATTACCTCTGCCTCCTCTACCACCCCTAGCAATAACAAATTCTTGTCCCTTTTCTTTTAAATCTACTATAACTTTTCCAGTAGGCTCATCTTTAACTATTGTCCCAACTGGAACTTTAATCGTTATATTTTCTCCAGCTTTTCCAAACTGTTTTTTGGTTCTACCATCTTCACCATTTTCTCCAGAATAGTTTCTCTTATATCTAAAATCCATAAGAGTTCTTATTCCTTCATCAGCCTTTAAGATGATAGAACCTCCATTACCTCCATCGCCACCATATGGACCTCCAGAGGGTTCGAATTTTTCTCTTCTCCATGCTACTATACCGTTACCACCCTTACCACCTTTTATGTGAATCTTGGCTTTATCTATAAACATTTTATCACCCTTACATTAGATACTTATATCTTTATCTTTTACCCAGTCTATAAATAGTATCTCACTATTATCTAATCTTTATTAAATAAATTTAAAAAAATAAGCTTACCATTAGGTAAGCTTATTTTATGCTAACTCTTCTGCAGCAGGATATACACTAACCTTTTTTCTATCCTTGCCTAATCTTTCAAATTTAACTACTCCATCTGTAGTAGCAAATAAAGTATCGTCGCTTCCTTTACCTACATTAGTGCCAGGATGGATTTTAGTTCCTCTTTGTCTTACTAGGATATTTCCTGATAAAACGAATTGGCCGTCTCCTCTTTTAACACCTAATCTTTTTGATTCACTATCTCTACCGTTTCTTGAGCTACCTACTCCTTTTTTAGAAGCAAATAATTGTAAATTCAATTTAATCATCTATCGCACCTCCTGTACTCTATTTTTACGTTTCCAGGATAATTTTCCCGAATTGATTCAATTCCCAGTTTAAAAGTTTGCAAAAGTATTTGAGTCTTCTCTAAAACTCTCTCATTTTTTACATTCTTTAATTCTACATTTAAGTATCCAGTATCCTCATCTATTTTATAAAAAATTTCATTTCTTTGTAATTGTAAAACTTCTACAAGTCCCATAAGTGTTGTCTGAGATAATACAGAAATTGCAGCACATACTATATCTTCTCCAAACGGAGCAAAGTTTGCATGGCCCTTTATATCATAACTTTTGATGTTTCCCAAAGAATCGCTAAATAACTTAATTTTAATCATAATTAACCAACAATCGCTCCAACTTTTACTTTAGTAAATGGTTGACGATGTCCTTTTTTCTTTCTATAGTTTTTCTTAGCTTTATACTTGAAAACTATAATTTTCTTAGCTTTTCCTTGTTCTAAAACACTAGCTTCTACTTTAGCATTTTCTACATATGGCTTACCAGCAACTACATCACCATCTTTAGACATAAGAAGAACTTTATCAAAGTTTATAGTATCTCCTTCGTTTGCGTCTAATTTTTCTACAAAAAGAACATCTCCTTCTTGTACTCTATATTGCTTTCCACCTGTTTCTATAACAGCATACATTATGACGGCACCTCCTCTAACCAAGTCTCGCCAATGTTAGGTGAATTTCACTTAAGACCCACACTGAGCGGCTTCATACCTTAATATTCTATCAAATCTAAAAGGGGTTGTCAACAAATTATTTTTTTATTCTTCCTCGACCTTCACAAGTAGGGCATTTACTTAAAATTTCTGATTCCAATGTAGGTCTCTCCTTTTTTCTTGTAACTTCTATAAGACCAAGCTTTGTTATATCTACTATATATGGTTTGTTTTTATCTTTAGAAAAACATCCTTCCAATGTATTCATTAATCTATCTATATCCTTACTAGATTTCATATCTATAAAATCTAGTATTATAATTCCTCCTATATTTCTAAGCCTTAGTTGCTTTGCTATTTCTTCTGCTGCTTCTAAATTAGTTTTTAATATAGTATCATCTAGTGATAAAGCACCAACATATTTATGAGTATTTACATCTATAGCTGTTAAAGCTTCAGTAGAATCTATGACTATGGTTCCCCCACTTTTTAATTTAACATTTCTTGAAAGTGCTATTTTTAATCCCTTTTGTATAGTATTATCATATTTAAAATCAAAGTCTAAATCTAAGGTGACTTTTTCTTTTATAGGTACATTTAAACTCTCTTCTAATTCTAATAATTTTTCATATACTTCTTTGCTACTTACAGTTATTTTATAATCTTTTTCATTAAAATTATCTATAACTATCTTTTGAATTAAATCCGTTTCCCTATATATAAGTTTTGGAGTTGGAAGAAAATTTCTTTGTCCCTCTACTTTTTTATACGAACTTAAAAGTGTACTGTATTCTTCTAAAATCGTTTCTTCATTTATTCCATTAGAAACTGTTCTGAAAATAACTCCCACATCATCTTTTTCAAAACTCTTTCCTATTTGTTTAAGTCTTTCTATTTCTTCACTATTTTTTATCTTTTTTGAAATATTTATTCCCTTTTGAGAAGGAGTAAGCACTATATATCTACCCGTAAATGTTAAATTAGTACTTATCTTTGACCCTTTATTGCCTAAAGGCTCCTTTATAACTTGAACTATTACTTCATCACCTATTTTTAGTATATCTTCAATAGAATGCTTTTTATCCGAAAACTTTTCTTCATGATTTAAAGCATCAGTTAAATAAAGATACGCATTTTTCCCTTCTCCTATATTTACAAAAGCTGCCTGCATACCTCTTAAAACATTTTCAACTCTACCTCTATATATGTTACCTAGTGTCTTTTTTTGAGTTTTTTCTTCAACAAAATATTCTACCAATATTTCATCTTCTACTATTGCTATATAATTTTTTTCTTCATCTGAATCTATAAAAATATGGTTCATAAATCTCTCCCTTATATTATTTGTGAGATTCTTTTAAAACTTATACTATCAATGTCTATATTTAAATTATTATCTGCTATAAATGCATTTATAAAATCTCTAGGTCTTAAAGTTCCACTTTCTCCTATTTTTAACTTTCCTTTCAATACAACCTCATTATTTTTTAAACTCTTTAATTCTATATCTTTCATAAGTTCTATTATATTTTCTGTAACAAGTATTTTATTTCTTCCCTTTTTTCTATATCTTTCAATAAGTATTTCTTCTTGCTTTAACCAATCTTCAATTATATTTTCAAGTTCAATTTTTTTCTTATCTTCTAACAATAAAAAATATATTTCATATACTGACCAATTTATTAAAGCAGCTATAGGAGTATTGTCCTCTATATACTCAGTTTCTAGTATCTGTATATCACTAGGAAGTATACTATTAACATTTTTTATAAAGTCTTTCTCATCTACTTTTTCTAAAAGTTCGATATCCATCCATTCTTCTTCGCTTTCTATTCCAAGAGATAGTGGACTTGCTATAGATATTTTAGGTTTAGGGTTAAACCCTTGCGAATACTCTATAGGGGCATCTATCCTATTAAAGGTTCTTTCAAAAAGCCTCATAAGATCTAAATGTGAAATATATTTTAAATAGTTCTTTTTATTAAACTTTATTCTAAATTTCACTTTTAACACCTCTCATCTCGCAATTATCTATTCCACATACATTACAATTATCTCTACAATCATCAGTAAGCTCACCTATTATCGCTCTTTTATATTCTTTTATTAAATATTTTTTACTAACCCCACAGTCTATAAAATCCCAAGGGAGTTTTTCATCTAACTCTCTCTTTCTTAAAGCATAAAAATCTCCATCAATATCTGTTTCTGCTAGAGCTTCAAGCCAAGTCTCAAATTTGAAGTGTTCACCCCAACCATCAAATTTACATCCCTTTTCAAAAGCTCTTATCAAAGTTGCAGAAAGTCTTCTATCTCCCCGAGCAAATATAGCTTCCATGTAACTTACCTCTGGATTGTGATAGTTAAATGTAATCTTTCTATCTTTTATACTATCTTTTACAAGCATTATCTTTCTTTTAAATTCTTCAATAGAATCTTGTCCTATCCATTGAAATGGAGTAAAAGCTTTAGGCACAAAGCAAGAAGCACTTGATGTAAGTTTAAAACTTCCTCTTATTTCTTCTTTAGGTCTATTAAAGAACAATTCTTTTACCAAATATGATAGTTCTTTTATTCCAATTAAATCATTATCTGTTTCAGTTGGAAGTCCTATCATAAAGTATAGTTTTATTTTAGACCAGCCCTCTTTAAATGCATAGCTTACAGCTTTTATAAGGTCTTCTTCATCTACACCTTTATTTATAACATCTCTAAGCCTTTGACTCCCAGCTTCTGGAGCAAATGTTAAACCACTTTTTCTTACCTTTTCTAATTCTTTTAAAATATCTATACTAAATGAATCAAGTCTTAGTGAAGGAAGAGTAACTCCTACCTTTTTTTCTTCAAATTCATTTACCAAATCTTTTATTAAAAACTCAAGTTGTGAGTAATCACATGAGCTAAGAGAGGAAAGTGATATGTTCTCATATCCAGTATTCTCTACTATTTTTGCTGCTATTTCTTTTAATTTTTGAGGAGATCTTTCTCTAATTGGTCTATATATCATACCAGCCTGGCAAAATCTACATCCCCTCGTACATCCTCTAAATAGTTCAAAAACTACTCTATCATGAACTGTTTCTATATATGGAATTATCATCTTTTCATGATAGTACATATTTTCAATATCTCTTACTCTATTTTTTTTCACTATAGAGGGTGCTCCTTCTATAGCTGTCATTGATTTTATTGTTCCATCTTCATTGTAATCTGTAGTATAAAACTTTGGTACATATACTCCCTCTAGCCTAGAGATAGTCTTTAAAAACTCGTCTTTATCGTAACCTTTTTCTCTATGTTCTTTATAAATATCTATGATATCAAGAGTTCTCTCTTCCCCTTCTCCTATTAAAAACAAATCAAAAAAATCTGCTAAAGGCTCTGGATTGAATGCACAAGGACCTCCTCCTATTATAAGAGGAAAATCTTCATCTCTATCCTTAGATAAAAAAGGAATATGGGCTAAATCTAACATATTAAGTATATTGGTATAACTCATTTCATATTGAAGAGTAAATCCTAAAAAATCAAAATTTATTATCTCTTCTTTACTTTCTAAACTATATAGGGGAAGTTTTTCCTCTCTCATAGCTTTTTCCATATCTGTCCATGGACAAAAGACCCTCTCACAAAGATAGTCTTCTCTATCATTTATCAAATTATAAAGAATATGTAATCCCAAATGGCTCATTCCAACTTCATATATATCAGGATATGAAAAAACGAATTTTACTTTTGCATCTTTAAAATCTTTCTTAACAGAATTTATTTCCATCCCTATATATCTAGCTGGCCTATCAACTTTTTTTAAAACTCTATCTAATTTATCTTTATTTATCATCAAAATCACCTTTTACCCTTCCTTAATATATTATCACTTTCTATAAAAATAGTCGATAAAGAAATAAACAAAATAATGAACCTTAATTTAGAATTAAGGTTCATTATTTTACATCTATATAATCTAATGGATTTTTATATCTTCCATCTACTTTTAATTCAATTCTGAGATATTTATTTCCATCTTTATTTGTTCCAAGGCTTCCTATGGGAGTCTCAGTATCAATACTATCCCCCTTAGAAACATATGATTTTGAAAGATATCCATAAGTTATCTCCATCTTTTCTTGTTCTATAATTACAAAATACCCCTGTTTTTCTTGTAAATATATATCTTTAACTCTTCCTGTTATAATAGACTTAGGATCATTTTCATCAGTTGATTTAATATCTATTCCTTCATTTATATCCTTTTCATAACTTCTATATAATTCACCTTTTATTGGTAAAGGATACTTTACTTTAGAATCTAAATTAAACACTGTAAGTACATTTTTTGAATCTTTTACTAATCCCTGTACTTTTCTATAAACTTCTTTCCCACTACTTCTTAAATCAGTTTCATACTCTATAGTATACTTTATCTTACTTAAAACCCATTTTGTGGACTTAAAATTTAATGCTTTAAAAGTTAAGACACACAATATAACTACTAAGCTGAAAATGATTTTATAAAACACTGGCTTTAAAGTTTTTAATCTATTGATATTTAGATTATTTAAATGTTTTTTTATTTTCGTTTTCATATTATCACCTTCCTTATATATATCTATTATAATAAGGTAGGTCTTATTCTAAAAACAAAAATATTTAGGAACAATTAAGTTATTTAGATCCGTCTTTTACCTTGATGATAGGAATATTAGCAATAAGTGCTGATACTGGTGTTGTATTGTTATCTTTTTTCATTTTAGTTATTTTGATATCCAATCCTTCCTCATCAATATCGGCATATTCTGAAATCACTCTTATAATATCAGTTTTTATCATATCTAAAAACTTAGGTGATAAATCAGATCTGTCATGAACTAATACTAGTTTAAGTCTTTCTTTTGCTACGTTCTTGCTTTGTTCTTTCTTTTTCCCAAATATCTTTAGAAATTCCAAAGTATCCCTCCTATTTCCCAAATAACAATTTCATTATCTTACTAAATTTACTCTCTTCATCTATTTCTAAGTTTAATAATGCTATATCTTCCCCTATTAAACGTTTTGCAATATTCATATATGCCTTACCAGCTAAAGAATTTCCTCCTATAACTGCAGGTTCACCTTTATTTGTAGAAATTACAATTTCTTCATCATCAGGTACTACCCCTATTAAATCTATCGCAAGTATATCTGAGATATCATCTATATTCATCATATCTCCTCTTTTTACCATATCAGTTCTTATACGGTTTACAATTAGACGAGGACCTTCTACTCCTTTTGCTTCTAGTAGACCAATAACTCTATCTGCATCTCTCACAGCTGAAATCTCAGGTGTTGTAACTATAATTGCATGATCAGCAGCAGCTATAGAATACTGGAATCCTTGTTCTATTCCAGCAGGTGAATCTATAATTATATAGTCAAATTCCTTCTTTAGTTCATCTACAAGCTCTATCATCTGCTTTGGTTCTATAGCAGACTTGTCCTTTGTTTGAGCTGCGGGAAGTAAATACAAATTATTAAATCTTTTATCTCTTATAAGACCCTGTTTTAATCTACAGTTTTTTTGCACTACATCAACTATATCATATACTATCCTATTTTCAAGTCCCATAACTACATCTAAATTTCTAAGTCCAATATCAGCATCTACAACAACAACTGATTTATCTAACATAGCAAGTGCCGTACCAATGTTAGCACTTGTGGTAGTCTTTCCTACTCCTCCTTTTCCAGAGGTAATAACTATAGAAGTCCCTCCCTTTTCATTTTGCATATATTTTCCTCCCTCTTTTAAATAAATGCTTTTAGTTTCTTTATCTATTGGGCAAATATGGCTCGATTACTAGTTTTCCATCTATAAGCTTAACAACTTCTGGCACCTTATAATGAAACTCATTTTCATCAGGAGCTCTACCTATAACATCACATATTCTAAGCTGAGTTGCAAGCAATTTATATGCAGCAATAATAGAATCTCTATTTCCTCCAAGTCCTGCATAAACTACTCCTCTTAAATTACCTAGGATCACTACATTTCCATTTGCTTTTATAAGAGCACCTGGATTTACATCTCCTACAATTACAATATGGCCTTCATATTCTATTTCTTGACCGGATCTTAGCGTTCCATATATAAACTTGGTCATCTCTCCTTGAACCTCATCTATAAAGCTTTCTAAAGGTTTATAATCTTTTTTATTGTTTTTTTCTGTAGAAGGATGAAGTAAATCATTAAATATATCTTTTAAGCTTATATCAAGCTCATATTTATATTTAAGTAGTAAATTTAAATCAAGAACTTCATCTCTTGTTAAATGTTTGCTCTCTACTCCTAAAAATTTAATTCCTTGATAAAACTTAGAGGTTTCACTTATCTTTTTATCTAACTCTTCTTTTATAGTTTCTATATTAGAGTCATCTATACTAATAAGTAATCCTTCATCCACTCCTTTAAATTTAATAATTGGATTAGCCAATAGTAATAATCCTCCTCTATATACCACTTTTATTATTATACTATAAATAATCATAATTTCCTATAAACTATTGAATATTTATTTTGACATAATTAGTGGATATTTTTAAAATTATCTTTTAAGTGAATTTTCATATGGAACATCTTCTTCTTTTTCATCTTCATTCAATCCCAAATACTGCGCTATTATATCTCTAGTCATAGGAGCTGAATATCCACCACTACCACCTTGAAAAAGTACAGTAGCTATAGCAATTTGAGGATCATCATAAGGAGCAAAAGCCACAAACCAAGAAAAATCATCATAGGTTTCCTTTGTAACTGGGTTTATACTATCATTTTCAGCAGTTCCAGTTTTACCTGCTACATCAACTGGAAACTTATTAAATATTGCCCTGTAAGCCCCTTCTTTAGTCACCTTAAGCATTCCTTTTTTTACTTCTTCTAAATTCTCATAGTTATTTAATTCTACTCTCTCTGAGTTTTCTTTATATTCATATTTGGACTCAGTGTTATTGTAATTTTTAATACTATCTATAAGAGTAAGCTTATGCTTATATCCCCCATTAGCTAAAGTAGCAACATAATTAGCTACCTGCATTGGAGTATATGCGTTTTGTCCTTGCCCTATTGTAGCACGTAAAGTATCTTGTATATTCCAACCAGCAAAATTTATATAAGTAAATTTTATAGCACTAGCTAGTGGTTCTTCCCTAGTATTAGAAGTCTTTATTAGTGCTTCTGGTTCTATATTAAGACTATTTAGCCTCTTTATGACTTCTGGATAAGATAAAGTATCTTCCATTTCTAGCCAAGATATTATTTCTTCTATAGCTACTTCCTTATCTTCTTCTGTATATTTATAACCTTTTTTAAATGTTTTTTCAATCTCTCTATTTAAAAGTGATTTTAGCATCACCTTAGTATTTTCTGTTTTCCTCTTTGGATTTGGAACTGATCCAGAGGATTCGGCAGGGATCTTTATTTCTATGCCTGTTTTTTCATTTAACCCAAATTTCTTACTCATTTCGACAATCTCATCTATATCTATTTTAACTCCTATATTCTCACCTGTCTTTTGATTTCTTCCCATAGCAAGTGTATAAAAATAATAGTTACAAGAATCTCTAAGAGCATCGTATAGATTTTCATTTCCATGAGTTCTTCTACTAGTTGTCCAAAGAAGACAGTTAAATGTTTTATTGCCTATGTCTACTACCCCCATGTCCCTTATAGTTTTATTTGGACTAAAACCTTTTTCAATAGCAGTAAGCCCTGTTACCATTTTAAAGGTAGAACCTGGAGAAACTGCTGTTTGAGTTGCAATATTATAAAGGGGTCGTGGTGCCAATAGATCTTCTTCATTTTCTGGAAATAAGCTGTTCCAGTCCGTACTGTTTATACCTGTTGAAAATAGGTTTGGATCATATGATGGATAACTTGCACTTGCTAAGACTTTTCCAGTTTTAACATCTATGGCAACTACCGCCCCTGATGTGGCATTTTTATACGGTCTTCCTTTGCTTTTATTGGTTCCAAACTTAAAGTTTCCCCACTTACTCGTATAAGTTCCTCCCCTTTGAAGTTCTCTTAAAGTTTTTTCTAAAGACTCTTCAGCAGTTTTTTGAAGATCTAAATCAAGACTTAAATATATATTATCTCCGGGTTTTGACTTTTCTTCCTCAATAGTATGAGTACTGTTACCAGCAGAATCTACTTCAACTTTTTTAATTCCACCTTTTCCTTTTAGATTATCTTCAAAACTTTGTTCAATCCCCGTTTTCCCTATCAAGCTACTCGGAGAATATTTTTTCTCTTCTACATATTCTTTTATTTCAGAAGGTTGACTTATCTTTCCCATATATCCTAAAATATGGGCTGCTACTTGACCTTCTGGATAATATCTTACCGGTTCTATACTTATATTGATTCCATTAGTATTCATCATATTTTCTTCTATCTTCGCAACCGTTGATTCTTTTATTCCATAACTTATATATATAGGTTGGTATGCTAAATAGCCCTGTTTTATAAGTTGATTATACATTACAAAGATACCCCTTGCTTCATACTTGCTTAGAGACTTATCTATCTCATATTTTTTCTTTAAATGATTAAAGGCTTCTTTTACACTACTTTTATTTGGAATATTATTATCTGAATAAAATTTTTTAAGATTATTTAGACTTACATATTCATATTTCTTTGATATAGATATCTTAGGATTTATTTCATCTTTTAAAAGTTGTTTTTGTGCTAAAGGTCTTATCACATCATCTGTCATAAAGCTTTTAAAAGCTTTTGTCCCTTTAATGTTTTCTATAAGAAAATCTATAGTTGTAGTATCTTTTAAATCATCTTTTCCAGTATAGTTATAACTTACAACATTATCTTTTGATATACTTATCTCTACAGGTATATTTAATTTTTCTTGTTTTATAAAATCTAAAAGGATTTTTCCTGGGTATATAAATGTTTCTTTATTCCCCCTAGTTTCTTTTTTAAAGCTTGCTTCTAAAAAGTTTTTTATAGAAGTATCATAAAATATATTTATAAAGTCTTCCTCAGCTGAAGAATCTTTTGTTATCTCTGGAAAAATCTTCATCAATTCTCTCTTTTGACTTATATATTCTTCTTCAAATAAAATAGAATAATCATCTAATATTAAATTGCCCTCTAAACCTTTACTTTTGAGTAAATCATATACGAGCTTTCGAGAAAGTGAATGATCTATTATCTTTCTTATAACTGCTTTATCATCTTCTATTAGTCTTAAAACTGAGCTAATAGGAGTATCACCCTTACTAAGTGCATATTCTTTTTTAAAACTTTCTATATCCTTATCTTCATTAAATTTAATCTCAAGATTTCCATCTTTTATATCTGTAAGTACTGGTATTTCAATGCCTTTATCTTTTAAAGCACTTATAGCCCTATTAAATACAATATATTTATAATGCTCTTCATAAGAATCATCAACATAGTATAAGTTTAAAACATCGCTTAAAAGTCGCTTTTCTACAATTGTATCTATAACTTTATCTATAGGATTATAAAATTCTCCATCATAATCTTCTTCATCTTTATATTTAAGTATATTAAGTTCTATCGGAAAATCATCTATATATGGTGCACCATCTTCTTCTAATAGTCTGATTAAAGTTAGAAATACTTTGTTTTTTTCTTCTTTTTTTAACTTATTTACCTCATCTTTTAACATTTGGACTGTAAATGAGGGTCTGTTTCCAGCCAAGAGCTTACCATTTACATCTTTTATCTCACCTCTAATAGGTGCTTTATATACATCTTTTATTATCTTATTATCCGATATATCTCTATAATAGTCCCCTTGGGCTATGGTCATTATAGCAAGCCTTATAGAGAGTACAGATATCATAAATATAATTACTGCCATTATTATATTAAATCTATTTTTCATTTTATCCTTAAAATCCATCTTTTATCACCTTTATTACCTTCCAAATTTAAGAGAACGAGTACGAAACAATTTGAATAAGCTTCTATAAACTATAATAGCTAAAATAGAATTATATAAGATTTCAATAGAAAATATTCTTTTAACTGCTGAATCTAAAGAAATATTTTTAGATAGGAAATATATTATTAAAAAATACATTAGATTATAAAAAATAGTGCTTATTCCTGAAAAAATAATTGGAATAAATGTATTTTCATTATTAAGAGAAGTCTGTAAGACTCCTACTGCATATCCTATTAAAAAATATATAAGAGCATGCACTCCAATAGCCTCGCCAAAGAGTAAATCTTGAAAAAGACCCATAAAAAGCCCAAAAAAAGCTCCATAATATTTACCTTTCAATATGGATATTATAACAACAGAAACTAATGCTGTATTAGGAAGAAATACTAAGAAGCTAAAAAAAGGTAGTATGCTACCTTGCAATATTAAATTTACTATAATAATTATACTCATGATAATAATTTGCAATTATATCCCCCATATCACTCTATTATTGCAAAGACCTTATATATCTTTTTAAAATCAATAGCAGGTTTTACAATAATTTTTTTCATAAGTTCTTCTTCTAATTGTACTACATCTTCTACTTCTCCTATATATAAATCTTTTTCATAAGCCTTGCCTAGTCCCGAAGTATATAATTGGTCACCCACAATTACATCTGCTTTTCTATCAAACAAAAATCCTTCCATATCGCTATCAATGCTTCCCTTAACAATGCCTCCATCTTGGGTTCTTATAACTTTAAAGGATATACTGTTTTCTTCATCTATTATAGCAGAAACCTTGGATGAATTATCCCCCACCTTTGTTACTCTTCCAACAAGTCCTTCATGAATAACTCCATCTTCTAATTTTATACCTTGAATTATTATAGTGTCTTTTTTTATTCCATCTTTTTTTCCTTTATCTATTGTAAATTTATTATACCAATTTCCTGGTTCTTTACTTATTATCTCTGCACTCATAAGATTTCTATCAGTGGTTTTTAAGAGTTCAGCTTCGGCCTTAAGAAAGTCAGATTTGCTTATAATGTTTTCAAGTTTTCTGTTTTCATCCTCAAGTCTTAAAACTTCTGTTTGTAATTTTTCTTTTTCTTCCTGTAAAGTAAATAAATCCCCTACATTACCAAATGAATGAGAAACCTTGTTTCCAATACTATAAAAAAATTTATTTACGGGACTAAATATATTGCCAAGGAAATTTTCAGCACCTGTTATATCGCTATTTCTTTTATTAGTAATTCCAACTGTAATAATTAGAATGATAGTAACCAAAGTTACTATCATTTTATTTTTGTATTTCTTAAAAAAATACATCTAAATCACCTATTATCTTAATTTTTTAGTACTATAAAGAGTTTTTTTAAGAACTTCTATATTGTCTAAAGCAAGCCCTGTTCCAATCGCTACACAATCAAGTGGATCATCTGCAATTCTAACTGGCATACCTGTTTCTTCCATTATTACTCTATCTATACCATCAAGCAAAGCACCACCACCTGTAAGCATGATTCCTTGTTCAATTATATCTGATGCAAGCTCTGGAGGAGTTTTCTCTAATGTTGTTTTGATAGCTTCCACTATGCTATAAACTGGTTCTTTTAAAGCCTCATATATTTCAAGCGAACTTACTTCTATAGTTTTAGGTAGACCACTTATAAGATCTCGTCCTCTTATATCCATCATTTTCTTTTCAGTTCCTCCATCAGCAGAACCTATATTTATTTTTATTTCCTCAGCTGTCCTCTCTCCTATCATTAAACTATATTCTTTTTTAATATAGTTTACAATAGATTCATCTAGTTCATCTCCACCTACTCTTATAGATTTACTAGTTACGATTCCACCTAGAGAAATAACTGCTACTTCAGTGGTTCCTCCTCCTATATCTACAATCAAACTTCCTGTGGGCTCGTGAACTGGTAAGCCTGCGCCAATAGCTGCTGCCATAGGTTCTTCTATTAAATAGGCTTCTCTTGCTCCAGCATGAATAGCTGCTTCTTCTACCGCTCTTTTTTCTACCTCAGTTACCCCACTTGGCACACATACTACAACTCTAGGTTGAAATAAAGATCTTCTCTTATATGCAGATTTTATAAAATGCTTTAGCATGCTCTGCGTTACATCAAAATCAGCTATAACTCCATCTTTTAAAGGCCTTATAGCCACTATATTACCAGGTGTTCTACCTATCATTCGCTTTGCCTCTTCACCTACTGCAAGCACTTGATTATTTGTAGTCTGGATAGCTACTACTGATGGTTCACGAGTTACTATTTCTCTACCTTTTACATATACTAGTGTATTTGCCGTACCTAAATCAATCCCCATATCCTTATTAAAAAAACTGAAAAATCCCATTTATTTTCTCCTTCCATACTTTCAAATTAAATTTTTTTCCTTGAAACTGACATATCTATTATCCCCAATTATTATATGATCTAATACTTTTATACCAATTAAATCTCCCGCCTCTACAAGCCTAGATGTTATATTTATATCTTCATCACTTGGAGAAGGATCTCCACTTGGGTGATTATGTATCAAAATAATTGAGTTGGCACTTCTATTTATTGCAGCATGAAAAACATCTCTCGGGTGAACTATTGATGCATTTAAAGTTCCTATAGATATGTTTTCTATAGCTATTATTTGATTTTTAGTATCTAAGATAGCTATATTAAAATGTTCTTTATTTAAAAATCTCATTTCATCTGATATGAGATTTACTAATATATCAGGCGAACTAACTTTTATTTTTTCTTCAGCTGACCATCTCTTAATCCTCTTTCCAATTTCTACACTTGCAAGTATTTGCGAAGCTTTACAAACTCCTATACCTTTAATCTTAGTAAGTTGTTTTAACGAAATACTAGTTAAATGACTAAGCCCTTTTTCATCCATACTAAGTATTCGATTGGCTACATCTAGAGCTGTATCATCTTTATGACCTGTCCTTATGATAATAGCTATAAGTTCTGCATTTGAGAGTCTCTCTACTCCATAGTTCATAAGCTTTTCTCTGGGTCTTTCACTTACGGGCAGCTCTTTCAAAGTATACTTTTTCTCAAAATCAACTGCATTATCCATATAAACACCTACTTATTCATATTTATAATACTTATGTCAAAAAATTTATTGAGTAGTTTATCTAATTTTACTAAAGGCAAGCCCACTACATTTAAATAACACCCCTCTATTCCTTCAACTAAGAGTGCTCCTATATCCTGAATACCATAAGACCCAGCCTTATCAAAGGGTTCTTTAGTAGCAATATAAGTATCTATAGTGTTTTTATCTAAGTCTCTAAACTTTACTTTTGTTTTTTCAAAGTCTACTATCTTTTCATTTGACTCTATATTTAAAATACTTATCCCTGTTATAACTTCATGGGTTTTACCATTTAAAAGACTAAGCATTCTAAAAGCATCTTCACTATTTTTAGGTTTAGAAAGTATTTCATCTTTATAGACCACCACCGTATCTGCACCTATAACTATAGATTTTGGATTATCTTTAGCGGCACTATAAGCCTTTCTAAAAGCAAGTGACATTACTAGTTCTTCAGGCGAATCCTTTTTATTAATTATTTCTACTATATCACCTTTTATAATTCTAAACTGAAAATTATATCTTTTTAAAATTTCTTCTCTTCTTTTAGAAGTTGATGCAAGTATTATATCATTCATTTAAGTTTCCTTCTCTTTTATTTTTTAATAAAATATTAAAACCTTTTTTAAGTTTTTTATTATAAATGTTGAAGATAGTCCCACAAAGTATCCTGTAAAAATACTAGTTATCATTAAAAAAGGTAGATATGTATATATTCTCATATTGTTCATCATAAAACTTGCGATAGTTACTTGAGCAAAGTTATGAAAGAGAGCTCCAAATATACTAACTCCTATAAGACTAAAAACTCTAGAGAAATATTCATATACTACATACATACCAATACAACTAATAATAGCTCCAGAAAAACTATATATAAAACTTGAAATACTTCCTGTTATAAGCATTAGAACAATACTTTTTAGACTAGAAACAACTAAGCCTTCCCTAAAACCAAACATTATTAATGTAATTAGTACCACCATATTAGATAAGCCAAGTCTTGCTCCAGGAATTGTAATGGGCAAAGGAATAGATGATTCCAATATACTAAGTGCAAGTCCAATAGAAACTAATATAGATAAAAATATACTTTTATTTAATCTTTTCATATTTATCTCTTCCTAGTGATTCATAATGTCTATAGCATCGCCCTTTTTAACACCTTTTATTTCCACCACCATCCTATTGGGTAAACAGATAATAGTTTCTCCTATCTTCGAAATATATCCTTGTTTTACATCAATTTTATCTGGGCAATCTGCTTCTATGACTCTAACTTTTTCATCATCAATTTCTATTAGATTAAATCCATATTTGCTTTGAATAGGGATTTTTTTTCCTATGATTTTTTTGTCGAATATTACCTTTTTTATTTCTTTACCATTTACTTGAATACTTACAAATTTATTTTCGTTAGAAAAAGCTTGTCTTTTTATAAATCCTAAAGAAAGCAATGTTAAAATCACAACAACAACTATTAAAACTTTATCACCTTTTGTCATTTTAAACATCCTCTAGATTGAGTTTTTACATTTCTACTTATATAGTTTACCATTTATATTTTTTTTTTACAAGTTACAAATTAATAAAAAACTGATAGAATCCATATAGATTCTATCAGTTTTTTATTAAACTTCTACAACTGCTTTGTTTTCATGAATAGTTATACATTTGGTTGGGCATTTTTCTGCACAGATACCACAATTTATACACTTTTCATAATCAATTTTTGCTAAGTTGTTTTCAAAAGTAAAAGCATCAACTGGACAATTCTTAACACATATCTTACATCCTATACATCCTATAGAACAGTTTGCTCTAACTACTTTTCCAGGATCTTCACTTTTACATTTTACAACATATTTATTATCATATGGAACTAATTCTATAATTTTCTTTGGACAAATATCTATACATTTCATGCAAGCTGTACATTTGTCTTTCTTTATAACTGCTACTCCATTTACCATTTCTATAGCATCAAAGGGACAAACATTGAAACATGTTCCACAGCCTAAACATCCATATGTACATGACTTACATCCATCAGATACTTGCATTTGAATTCTACAGTCATTTATACCTTCATATTTATATTTTATATTTGCCTTTTCATTATCTCCTTGACACAAAACTGCGGCAACATTTCTCTCAACATTTGCACCTTGTAGACCCATTATATCGGCAACATTATCAGCTACCTTTTGTCCTCCTATGGGACATGCATTTACTGGAGCCCTTCCTTCTGCTATTGCAGTTGCAAGACCCTCACAACCTGGAAAACCACAAGCTCCACAGTTTGCTCCTGGAAGAGCATCAAGTACTGCTCCTATCTTTGGATCTATAACTACTGCAAATACTTTTGAAGCAATGGACAAAAGCACTCCAAATAAGAGACCAAGTCCTCCTGTTACTAATATAGGTTTAATTAAATTTTCCATTTTTCATACCTCCTACACAAGACCATTAAAACCTAAAAAGGCCATAGACATAAGTCCTGCAGCTATTACAGCAATAGGAAAACCTTCTAAAGCTTTTGGAACATCAGCTAATTCAAGTTTTTCCCTTACTCCTGATAAAAGAATTAAAGCCAAGAAAAATCCAAGAGATGCTCCAACTCCTGTAGTTATAGTTTGTAAAAGACTGTTTCCTTGTTTTACATTTAAAATTGCAACTCCTAATACTATACAGTTTGTAGTTATAAGTGGTAAGAAAACACCCATAGCACTATATAGGGTAGGACTTATTTTTCTTATAACAAGCTCTACAAATTGTACAAGGGATGCGATTACTAGGATAAATATTATGGTTTGTAAGTATTCTACACCAAGTAATGTTAAAATATATTTATCAATTGCCCAAGTAAGTATAGAAGATATAGTAATTACAAAAGTTACGGCTATACCCATGCCTGTAGCAGTTTCCATCTTAGTAGAAACCCCAAAGAAAGGACATATTCCTAAAAATCTAGCAAATACATAGTTATTAACAAATATTGTAGAAATAAGTATTGTAAACAAATTCATTTTTTCCCCTCCTCTATATTATTAGTTTATAGCCTTTTCTTCTGATTTTTTTATTATATTTTTAAATACAGCAACTAATATTCCAAGAACTATAAAAGCACCTGATGGACCTACAAACATTGCTATAGGCTGATACCCTTTTCCAAATACATTTATTACAAAATCCGTTCCAGCAAAAAGAGTTCCCGCTCCTATTGTCTCTCTTATAAATGCTAATAAAATAACTGCTACTCCGTATCCAAGCCCCATAGCTAAGCCATCCATCGCTGATATAAATACTTTGTTTTTATATGCAAATGACTCTGCCCTTGCTAGTATTACACAGTTTACTACTATCAAGGGAATAAATATACCAAGAGATTGATATATTGGTTGAGCAAAAGCCTTCATAAGCATTTCTACTATAGTTACAAAAGTTGCTATAATAACTATAAAAGCCGGTATACGTATTTTTTTAGGTATCACTTTTCTAAGTAACGACACAACGACATTTGAACACACAAGAACTGCTATTACTGCTAATGCCATAGAAGCTGCATTAAGTACTGTGTTTGTCACTGCAAGTACTGAACAAAGTCCGACAAGTTGGACTAATACTGGATTGTCTTTTAAAATACCATTTTTAAATATTTCCGTTAATTTCATATTTACACCTCCTGGTAATTAATTGCTAAAATTTTCTCTATAAACTTCTCTTGCTGCATTTACACCAGTTAATATGCCTTTACTAGATATAGTAGAACCTGTTATAAGCATTACTTCGTTTTCAGATGAAGGCGATTCTACTGGTATAAGTTCTGTCTCAGTAGTCTTTCCTTTAAAAGTATCTTTAAATTTATCCTCTTCCATTTGTTTTCCAAATCCTGGAGTTTCACTATGGCTTACTAGCTCTATTCCAGCTAGAGTTCCATCACTCTTTATAGCAGTAATAGCTACTATAGGACTATCTCCATATCCTGATGACTCAGTCTTAAACGAATAACCTATTGTTTCTCCACCCTTTAAGGCTTCATGTGCTTCTATTATCGGAGCATATTTTCCCTTAATATTTCCAAGCAGCTCTTCATCTATTTCTTTAAAATCATCAGCTTCTGGAAATAACTTAGCTAAGGAATTAAAACTTGCTTCTTTTTCTATTTCGGCAATAATAGGGGATGTAAAATCATTAGTTAAGGCTAATACCCCCCCTGCTATAGCTGTAAATATAAATAATACTAGACCTAGTTTTATTGTCTCTTTCATTTATTTCACCCTCCCAAATACTTTTGGCTTTGTAAATTTTTCAATTACAGGGCTTGCTACATTCATAAGTAATATTGCATAAGATACACCTTCTGGCATACCACCTTTAACTCTCATAAGTGCTGTTAAAATACCAGCTCCAATACCAAATAGAATTTTCCCATTTGGTGTAATAGGTGAAGATGAATAATCTGTAGCCATGAAAAAAGCTCCAAGGATAAGTCCACCACCAAATAAATGATAAATCAACAGTTCTGGTTTTACACCAAGAATAAATAGCATTACAATAGTAGTTCCTATATAAATAAATGGAATCTTCCAATCAATAACTTTTCTAATAAATAAATAGGCTGTACCTATAAGTAAAAGCAATGCAGATGTTTCTCCAAGTGATCCCCCTATATTTCCTATAAACATATTACCTATTGATGGAAGATCTACGCTTCCACTTTTTATTAATACCATTGGCGTTGCACCTGTTACTCCATCTGGACCTATATAAGTTCCCATTATAACCGGCCAAGATGATACAAGTGCCACCCTTGCAGCAAGTGCTGGGTTCATAAAGTTAGAACCAATTCCACCAAAAAACTCTTTAACTACTATAATTGCAAAAGCTGCCCCAAAAACTGCTATCCACCATGGTGCATTTGCAGGTAAGTTAAATGCTAATAAAAGACCTGTAACTACCGCACTCAAGTCCCCTATCAAAATATCTTTTTTAAAAAACTTCTGTGTAGCTGCTTCAAATAAGACCGCTGATGCTATAGATATAGCTATCAACATTGCTGCATTAAGTCCAAAAAAATATATAGCGCCTATCATTGCAGGTGTTAAAGCTATAATAACATCGAGCATTATTCTTCTTGTCGACTCACTAGATTTAACATGAGGCCCTAAAGACATTGTTAAATGATTGTCTAGTACTAATGGCTCATCTACAGAATTTAAAACTTTTTCATCCATTCTCTCTCCTCCTTAAATTAAGATTTCCTTCTTTTTTTATTGATTTCCCTTTTTGCATGAACTATGGATTCAGTTAGTGGTCTTTTAGCTGGGCATATAAAACTACAACTGCCGCATGCTATACAAGATAGTGCATTTAAAGCTTCAGCCTCTTCAAATCTATCTTTTAGAGAATTTGCAGAAATAAATAATGGTTCTAGGAAAACAGGACATATATCTACACACTTTCCACATTTTATACAAGGCATTACCTTCTCTTTGTTTACTTCTTCTTCATTCAAAACAAGAATACCACAAGTCGCCTTAATAATAGGAGCATCTAAATCAAATTGAGTAATCCCTGTCATAGGACCACCAGATATAATCTTCGCCGGGGTTCCATTAAATCCTCCACATTGCTCAATTACATCACCTATAGTTGTGCCTATTTTAACCATTAAGTTTTTAGGTGTTTTTACTCCATTTCCAGTTACAGTAATTATTCTTTCATATGAAGGTTTTCCTTCTAATACTGCATCGGAAATGGCAGCAGCAGTACCAACATTATTTATTATACAATTTACATCCTTACCTCTTCCACCTTGAGGAACTTTTCTTTTGAGGATAGAATCTACCATTCTATACGAATCCCCTTGAGGAAATTTGGACTCTAAAGTTATAATTTCTATATTGCTATGTCCCTGGGCAGCTTTTTTAAGTGCTTCTATAGCATCTTTTTTATTATCTTCAACACCTATATATCCCTTTGCTGTTTCAAAATAATCCAACATAATCTCTAAACCATTTATTACCTTTTCAGCTTCTTCAAGCATAAGTCTATGGTCGCATGTAAGGTAAGGTTCACACTCTGCACCATTTAAAATAATAGAGTCTATACTTCCCTTTGAAGTTATAAGTTTTGTTCCTGTAGGAAAGCCTGCTCCACCCATTCCTACTATACCGGCTTCTCTAACTATTTTCTCTATTTCTTCATGGCTTAGTTTGTCCCCTTTTTTATGACTTATAAGTGAATCATCATAGTTCTCTTCTCCATCTGATTCAATAACTATACATTCAGTTTGCCTTCCTCCTGCACTATACTTTTTCTCTATCCCTTTTACTACTCCTGAGATACTTGAATGAACGGGAGCAGATACTGCAGCATCTGAATCTCCTATCTTTTGACCTATTTTTACAATATCGCCTTTTTTAACTAGGGGCTTACAAGGAGCGCCTACATGTTGATGTAATGGTATGTATACAATCTTAGGATTCTTGGCAGTTTCTATTTTTTTATCTTCTGTAAATGACTTATTTTCAGGGACATGTATCCCACCTTTAAAAGTAAATTTAAGTGCCATTATATTTCCACCTCTTTTTGATTTTTTGTTATATATTAAACAATTGCGTGTTTATATGTTACACTTTTTGAAAAATAATATTATTTATTACTGAAGTATATAATTGGTGCAGAAGAAGGGAGTCGAACCCTCACGCTTTTATCAAGCAATAGCCCCTCAAGCTATCGTGTCTACCAATTCCACCACCCCTGCATTTATGTTTCTTATCTACATTATAAACTTTTTTAGAAATTTTTCAAGTTAATATTATTCTTACTATTCCAATATCATGCATTTTTCAAGGCCTCTATACAAATTAAAAAATGTTGGCTCAAGTGGTCCTTTTATATTATCCCTTGACAACAGTGATTTGTTTGTAAAATAAAGGCTTCCATATGGAAGTTCTTCCATTATATAGTTTTGTATGCCTTCATATGCTTTTTTCTTATCTTCCTGGCTATTTATATAAGCACCTTCTAGTAAATTATCCATAATGTTATCATTATACTTTATAAAGTTTGATCCAGAATATTTAAAAGAACTGTGAAACATAAAAGATAAATCTTGGATAAGGGATAATTCCCATCCTAAGAGTGCTATATCATATTTTCCATCTTTTATAGTTTTATTTAAAATTTTCCACTCTTCATCTATTTTTTCATTATCTAAACTATCTATATCAACAGGAGGATATTCTAACAAGATCTCTATACCGATATCTTTTAAATTTTCTTTTATTATCTCAGCTGCTTTCATTCTGTGTCTATTTGAAGAGTTAGTAAGAAGTCTAAAAGAAAGTCTTCTTCCCAGGTTGTCTTTTAAAATTCCATCACTATCAACAGAGTCAAAGCCACTATCTTTTAATATATCTTTAGCTTTTTCTATATTATGGCCATAGATATTTGTAACACCATTTGTTAAATATGAATCTGGATGTATTGGCGTATCTACTTGTGTAGCATGACCTAAATATACTTCTCCTATTATCTCTTGCCTATTTATTCCATAATATATAGCCTTTCTAATTTCCTCACCTTTTTCACCATTTAATATTTTATTTTTAAAATTATATCCTAAAAATTCATATTCAGATGATGTATACTCTAGTATTCTTGTATTAGAATCTTTTTTGTACTTTTCTCCATCGACTCCCGTGATATTTACAAAATCCGTTCTACCATCTTCGAAAGCTTTAACTATTAAATCTTCGTCTTGAAAAATTCTACCTAATATCCTGGGTATATTTACTTCTCCATTCCAATACCTGTCATTTTTAATTAATTCTACTCCATTTGAAGTATTATACTTTTTATATTTATATGGTCCTGTTCCAATAGGTGTATATTCATCCTCTAATTCACTATATGAATCTTTATTTACTATAGGAAAAGTAAGAGCTTCTAAGTTGTTGGAATAAATATTGTCAAAGTATAATTCTATTTTATTTTCATCAATTATATTAGTTTTTATAAAGGATTTGATATTAAAATATCTAAAGCTTCCTAAAGCAGAAAGAATACTATTTTTATAAATACTTTCTTTATTTAAATTTTTAATAGTCTTTATCGTAAAATCTATATCTTCGGTTGTAAGCTTATCTCCATTATGCCAATAGATGTCTTTTTTCAACTCTAGAGTTATCTTTTTTCCATCATCTTCTATACTATAATTATCTACTAATAGTGGCTTGACTTTTAGATTCTTATCAAATTCAAATAATCCTTCATACATAAGTTTACTAAAATTATAATAATTAAAATTATTGTTCTCTAGTGGATCTAGTGTATTTAGTTTTGTAAGTGGAATAATTATTTTATCTCGATCTGAGGAAGGCCTCTCTAGTTTTCCTTTTCCTACATTATCTTTATCTTCAACCCTTTTAAAACCGTTACAACCCGAAAATAAGATACTCATTATTAGTAAAATACTAACAAAAAATATTCTCTTTTTCATCTATATCGCCTTCCTTACTCCTCTATTTCTTTTATATATGATTTTAGTTTATATATATAATTAATAAAGAGAGAATCATAACCAGCATCTTGAAAATTTATCTCTCCATATAACTTTTTATAATTTTCATAACCTGACTTTACCTTTTCAACATAGTTTTCTGTCTCCTTAAAAGGAATCTTATCTAGTTTTTTTCCATCTTTAGAATAGTTTTTATCTTTAAGCCATTTATTAACATTTCCACTTCCTCCATTGTAAGCTGCTAATATAAGATTTAAATCTCCATCAAATTCCTTGCCCAGTCTTTCTAAATACCAAGTTCCCAATTCTATATTTAGTTTTGGATCAAAAAGATTGTCCTTTTGATAATTAGCTATTTTTAACTCTTTTGCTCCCCACTCACCTGTTTGGTCAACAATTTGCATAAGTCCTCTAGCATCTTTAGATGATTTCGCTTCTTTATGAAATCCACTTTCAACATTTATAATAGATACTATTAGATATGGGTCTATATTGTATTTATTAGCTGCTTTACCTATATCTTCTTTATAATATAGAGGGTATCTACTATAGACTATTACTCCTATCACAGAAGATATGATAAAAAGCAAGCTAAAAAAGATCAAAATTTTAGTAATAATTCTTTTAAAAAATCTCAAATTTTCCTCCTATTTGTTCATAAGTTTTCTAACAACAAGTTTATATCTTTCTTTAAGTTTTCTATTGAATGTAAATTATAGATAATCCTAGTAGCTTTTCCTTTCTTCCAATCCATATCTATTTGAGCATCTATTCTTTCTATAGCTTCTTTTTTTGTCAAATCATTTCTCTTCATAAGTCTCTTAATCTGAGTGTCTCTATCAGCAAATACAAGCCATATCTCATCAAAATGAATATCATATTTTAAAATATTATCATACTCTTCAAATAATAGTGGTATATCTAAAAATATAATATCATCTAAATAAGCCTCTTCTAATTGCCTTTTTATTTCTTCAAATATAAATGGATGGGTTAAACTATTTAAGACTTTAAGAAGTTTAGGATTAGAAAAAACCTTATCCCCTAAAACTTTTCTATCTATCTCTCCATTTTTCTTTAATATATCTTTCCCAAAATATTCTACTGTTTTTTTATAACTAGAGCTTCCTTTTACCATTAAACTTTTAGCTATTTTATCTGCATCTATCACCTTGTATCCTTTATCTTGTATATATTCTGTTACAGTAGACTTTCCTGTAGCTATTCCACCTGTTATACCTATTATTCTACCATTAGTGTGTATCATACCAACTATCTCCAACTTCTATATCAACTTTTAAAGGAACATCTAGTTTTATAGCACTCTCCATAATGTCTTTCATAATTGATTTAACATCATCTAGTTCTTCTTTAATTGTTTCTATAATTAGCTCATCATGAACTTGAAGAATTAGTTTGGATTTTAAACCTCTTGTCTTTAAAGCATCATAAACTTCTACCATTGCCATCTTTATAATATCAGCTGCACTTCCTTGTATAGGAGTGTTCATAGCAATTCGCTCTCCAAAAGACCTTACATTAAAGTTTTTAGCTTGTAATTCAGGAATATACCTTCTTCTGTGAAGAAGTGTCTCTACAAAACCATTCTCTTTTCCCTCTTCAACTATATCTACCATAAACTTTCTTATACCCTTATAGTTTTCCAGATAATTATCTATATACTCTTTAGCTTCTTTTCTAGAAATATTTAAATCTCTTGAAAGTCCATAATCAGATATACCATATACAATACCAAAGTTTACAGCCTTTGCATTGCTACGAAGCGTGGGTGTTACTTCATTTAACGGAACATGAAATACTTCAGAAGCAGTTTTACTGTGTATGTCTATCTTTTCTTTAAATGCTTCTATCATCTTTTCATCTTTAGATATATGGGCTAGTACTCTAAGTTCTATCTGAGAATAGTCAGCATCTACTAGTATATGATTTTCATCACTTGCTACAAACGCCTTTCTAATCATCTTGCCATCTTCTGTTCTTATAGGTATGTTTTGAAGGTTTGGTTCAGTACTTGAAATCCTTCCTGTAGTAGTTATAGTCTGATTAAAGCTAGAATGTATTCTACCGTTTTTAGGATTTATAAGATTTAGATAACCATCTATATATGTTGATTTGAGCTTTACAATTTGCCTATATCTTAGTATTTTATCAATAATAGGGTGTTTGCCTTGTAGCTTTTCTAGTACTTCTACATTTGTAGAGTAACCTGTTTTGGTTTTCTTTATAACTGGAAGCTCTAATTTGTCAAATAGGATTTCTCCCATCTGCTTAGGTGAATTTATATTGAACTCTACTTCTGAAAGTTCATATATTTCACTAGTTAAAGTTTCTATCTCATTACTATATTTTTCACCTAAGCTAATAAGTTCTTCTTTATCTATCTTAAAACCTATATATTCCATATTTGCTAGTACTTCTATAAGTGGATTTTCCACGTTTTTATATAGTTCTTCCATATTTTGTTTCCTTAAAATGTCCATCATTACATCTTCTAATTTAAATGTTACCTGAAGCATATAAGATAGGTACACTCTTCTTTCTTCTTCTGTTATATCATTGAAGTTTTTCTTTTTCTTACCCTTTCCAAGTAGCGCTTCTTCATCTATTCCATAATAATTTATATACTCCTGACTCAAATTGTTTATAGAATATTCACTTTGACTAGGATTTATAAGATACTGTGCTATCTTAGGGTCAAATATATAGTTTTCTATTTGGATATGGAGTCTAAATAAGACTATTATATCATCTTTTAAACTATATCCTAACTTTTCTATTTTTTCAGATTGAAATACATCTTTAAAACTTTCTATAAAACTACCTAAAGAGTCCTTTAAATCTATATAAAATGTAGGCTCCCCTTCTACCTTTATAGCTACTGCTAATATGCTATCTTCAATATAGTTCCAATTATCTATTAAAAACTTAAATGCAAACTTGTTTTTTTTCTCTATTAAATCTACTACTCTACTAAAGTCTTCACTAGTTATATCATTATGTTCTATATCAAAATCAAGTACTTCTTCTATTTGTGAGTACTCTGAAGGAATCTTACTTATAAGACTTTTAAACTCAAAACTTTCATATATCTTTAAAAGCTCTTCAAAATCCGGTTCCCTAGTCTTTAAACCTTCTATATCTGAATCTAAAGGAACATTGGTTATAATTTCTCCAAGTCTCCTACTAAGATATGCTATTGTCTCATTTTCTATTAGATTTTCTTTTAATTTTTTACCGCTTATATTATCTATATTCTCATATACACCTTCTATATTCTTGAATTCTTTTATAAGTTTTAAACCTGTCTTTTCACCAATTCCAGGGACTCCAGGAATATTGTCTGATTTATCACCCATAAGTCCTTTAAGATCTATTAATTGGGCTGGAGTTATGCCATAAACTTCTTCTATCTTAGCTCTATCAAATATCTCAAGTTCTGTTATACCTTTTCTAGTTATCAGTACCTTAGTATTATCTGTTGCAAGCTGTAAATAGTCCTTATCTCCTGTAACAAGAATTGTCTCTAAACCTTGACTCTCACCCATCTTTGCAAGAGTACCTGCTATATCATCTGCTTCATATTCGTCCATTTCTAAAACTACTATATTCATAGCATTGAGAGTCTCTCTAATAATTGGAAACTGCTGAGCCAGTTCAGTAGGGCTTTTATCTCTTGTTCCTTTATATTCTTTATACTCTTTATGTCTAAATGTAGGTCCTTTTTTATCAAAAGCAACACAAATATATCCTGGATCGTATTCTTCTTTTATCCTATAAAGCATAGTTAAGAATCCATAAACTCCATTTGTATATACACCTTCTTTTGTAGTTAAAAGAGGCAGTGCGTAAAAAGCCCTATGAAGTAGCGAACTCCCATCTATTATCATCAATTTTTTGTTATCCATCTTTCCACTCCCAATCTTTATTCATAACTCTTAGTATATCGTAAAATACTCTCAAGGTAAACTCTTCAGAGAAATATAGACTTAAAAATATAAGACTTTTAAAACTTATAGAGTTTTATAAAGATAAAGTTTTATAAAGAAACTTAACTGTCTAAAACAAAAATCCTATTTGTTCCATATCTTCTACCTTTATCTGTGATGATACCATGTCTTCAAATTCTTCTCCCTTAGTATGTTCGCTTGTAAGGTACTGTGTGCCTTTTCTTAGATTAGAAGAGATTAAATTAAGTATATATATATTATCAAAACAATTATATATAGACTCCCCTCCTATCCCCGTTAAACATATAAGCTGAGTATTACTCTTTCTAGCAATATCCATTAATGGAGTCAATAGGTGGGATGAATGTGTTTGGGCAAATGGATTATCCATTACCAAAACTTTTCCCTCCTCTAGTTCTGCAAATATATCTGTTTCATCTCTTCTCATAAAAGAAAGAAGACTTGATAATATTACAAAGGCTGATAAAAATCCTTCCCCACCTGAATTTTTGGCTACATCTGACCAGCTAATTGAATGCTGCCTTTCAGCCTCTATTTTATAAAGTTTAATCTCTATATTGTTTATTCCCACTACAGTATTATACAAATTTTTTGTAGTTATAAAAGGACTAATTAAGTCTTCGATATTTTCATTGTTTTCAAGACGATCTATTCCGCTTTGAATCAAATGTTCAACCATATCCCCCAATTTTATAGTATATGAATATTCTTCCTCATCCCATTCTGGTAAGTTAATACGAAGCATCTTTATATATTTATCTTTAATCTTTATAGTAGAGTTTTTATCAATTTCCCCCATATTTTTATGAATATCTCTTATATATTCTAATAGAATTTCAATTACCCCATCTTTCTCCTTCTCAATAAAAGCAATATCTACTTCAAGTTTAGCCATTAAATCGTCATAAGCTCTTATAGTAGTCAAAAGTTGTTCTATAAACTCATTTGGATCATTAATCAATGAAAAAAGTGTATTTAGAGGTTTGTAAAAGAAGTCATCTTTAAAAGCTTTGTTTCTAATTATATTATCTAAAGCACTTGATAGTTCAAGGCTAAAATCAACTTCTTTTTTATTTATTTGTCGATAATCTCGTAATAGCTCACCCCTAAATCTATCTAGACCTTCTTTATCTAAATTTTCCATATCATGTTCAAACTCTACAGGTCTTATTACTAAAAAGTCATCATATTCTGCTAAAACATATATATTGGTTTCATAGTCTGCTAATCTAATACTAATTTTTTCTTGGTTTTCTTTAATCCTTCTAAGATCATCTTTTTTCTCTATTATCCGTTTTTTAAACTCTCTTAATACTATTTGTTCTCTTCCTATAAGTTCCTTTTCTCCCAAATCATCATAAAGCTTATTAAAACCTTGCTCTATTTTATTTTCTACTACAGCTATATTTGTCTCTAACTCCTCTCTGCTATTATTTAAATCTTTTAATTCGGCTTCATTTATCACAATATCTTTTATAATCGTATCTAAAATAAAACTATCATATGCTTTCCTTATATATTCATCTTCCTTGATATTTAATCTTTTAGAAGTATCTATTACATCTTTTTCTTGTGCTTTAAATCTATTCCTAGCCTTATTTAAATCTTCTTCTATATCTTTTAGCTCGCTAGTTATTTCATTGGTAAGAGCTTTATATCTTGCTTCCATATCTTCAATATCTTTTTGTATTAATTCCGTCTCACTATACATTAAGTATTTTTGAAGTTTTTCTTCTATAGTTTTTAAATTACTTTTTTGTTCAAGTCTTGACTCTCTTGTTTTATCATATTTTTCATATAAACTCTTAATTTCATCGTTTATAGAATTTTTTTCATTTTTAATCTTAGAAAGTCGCTTATCCGTCCTGGATTTCTCTTTTGTTTGATCTAAATACGCTTTATATCTTTCATTTAACTTTTTTAAATCTATTTGTTTTCGTTTTAAACCTTCAATAACCACTTCGCTTTTTCTTATAAAGTCCACATTTTTTTCTTGAATGTTTGTAAGATGAAGTTCAGCATCATAGATAGCTTTCAACTGGATTTCAAATTCTTCTTTTAACTTCTCTTTAATCTTCAGTTGATTAAGAATATTATTATAAGATTTCTCTGTGATTTTTTGGAATTTTATATTATTGTATTTTTCATTATATAGACTGTACTCTTCTTCTCTAGTTTCTAAAGTATCTCTTACAGCCTTAATTTCTTCTTCCTTGAAAAGGAGTATTCTTTTTAATTCTTCTTCATTCAATAGATTTTGATTGAATAAAACATAGAAATTTACTTTACTGCTCATATATACAGAAGACTTCTTTTCTTCAAAATCCCGCTCAATATCTTCTCTTTTTATAATTGGAATAGGAAAAGAAGTATATATAGATAAGTTTTGCAACTTTAACTTTTCTAGTTCTTTGCTAGTCATAATTAAGCTATAAGGTATAAATGGATTGTTTTCTACTAAATTCTTATTATCTTCAATACTTTTATCATTCTTTTTTAGCCAGTCCATGCCATACACATAATGTATGCTTTCTGAATCTAACCTATCTTTAAAGTCTTTTGGAAGTTCTAAAACTTTACCTGATTTTAAACTATCCTTTTCCTTTTCCAATTTTTCTATTTCTCTTTCAACTTCTTTAATAGTAAACTGGATTTCATTCATTTTCTTCTGAAATAAATCTAGTATTTCTTCTTTAAAAAACAGTTTATCTTCAGAAAGTCCTATATATCTGATAATAGTCTTTCTTTCTTCAATTTCAGATTTATATTCGGCTATTTTCTCTTCAATGTTTTTTATTTCCTGAGATGTAGTTGCTTTTTCATCTGTTTTTTCTTGGATTTGTCTATTATATATTTGAAGTTTTTGTTTGTTTTCTTGAACTTGTTTCTTTAAACGAATTAATTCAAATCCTTTTACTTCTACTAATTCATCTGTGTTCTTTATCTTTAATTCCAAACTTCCATCCTCATACTCATCAAGAATATTTCTATTTAGATTTTCTTTATACAATGTATTAAAACTCTTTTCAAACTCACCATATGCTTTTATTTCAGTCTTTAGTTGTGATAGATATCCTATACTTTCCTTTTCTTCAGCTTCTTTTTTCTTAAGTTCTAATTCTAAATCATTTTGTGTTGTCCTATTAAGATTAATTTCATCTTCTATTTCTTTAATAAGATTTTCCAAACACATCTTTTCATTTTCATAATGAATTTTTAAAGTATATCCTAATCTTTCCCTTTCTGGAGCTCTGTCCTTGTTTTTTTCTTTCTTAAGTTCTAATTTATTTTCCAACTCTTGTACATCCATAGATGCATCTTTATATAAGCTATATATCTTGGAGCACTCTTGAATTGACTTTGCCTTTATAAGTTTAACTCGTTTGTCTTCAAATTCACTTAAGTTTTTCTTTAATTGTGATAATCTTTCAAATAAACTTAGCTTTTCATCTTCCAATAAATATATATCAAAAGATAATTTTTCATATTGAATAGATCTAATCTCTTCTTTTAATAGATTTTCTTTTTCTATAAGGTTATCTTTTTCAGTTTCAAGATGATTTCTAAGGTTTTTAAGTTTCACTATTAAATTTGCTATTGTATTTTCTATGTTTTGCTTTTCATCTATTGTGCTTTTAAGGTTTTCTGCTACTGCTAGAATTCTCTTAGTTTCTTCTTTAAACAACAAAATAATATGTTTTTGATCGATTTTAGACTTATTGTCCTTATATTGTTCTATAAATCTATTTAAGATATTTCTAAATTCATCAATACGGTTCTTTCCCTTATTGAGTTTATCTTCAATTGCAGGTAAAAACCAATCTTCCATTAGTCCCATCTCATCTTTATCATTGATAAAAAGTTCTGACAGTCCAGACTCCTTAAGGTTTATCTTTTTAACAATAGATTCCCATTCTTTACTATATATTTTGTACTCTTCAAGTTTATTAAAATAATTTCTTGAAGAATTTCTATTATTCATATCATATAAAGAAAATTTATGGTTCATACTTGAAGTTATTTTTTCAAGTAAATCTTTACATTTACTATAATTCATTAATTTTTTATTTTCTTTTTCTATTTTAATGAAAGGTATATTGTGTATATCATAATCATTTGGCTCCTTGTACTCATGTATAAATTGCATTATATCTAAATCAATTTGACTTTGGTCTTCCCTTATCTCTTGATTTTTTCTTACCATCATGCCAGTAAGTACATATCCTGCATCCCCATCTAATTTCCATTCAATCAAAATAAAGCTTGGTTTATTTGTAGTAAAATAGCCGGCAAATGGTCTATCCTTACTATCTCTATAACGTTTATGTACTAATGGAGCAATTATCATTTGCACAAGTACTGACTTACCTCCCCCATTACGAAGGGATAAAAGACTACTCGCTCCTCCCAAATGAAATATTTCATCATCTACACGTATACCATTGTAATTATAGTTTAAATTTATAAATCTAATAGCATTAATCTTGCTCATTATCGATCACCCCTAAGACTTTCAAAACTCTATTGTAATTATTTTTGTTTAGTAAATTATAGTCCATAAATTGATCTAATTTCTTTGTAGTCTTTATCATTTCATCTTCCTCAATATAGTCAATTAAAGTTTGTTTCTCTAAAAACTTCAATATATTGTATATAAAGCCTTCCTTAGTAGTCTTTGCCCTAGAACCTTTTTCTTCACTTCTTAAAGCTTCAAAGGCTTCTAACATATTACTAAAAGCAAGTCCATCTCTATCTTCTACTTCTATATCATTTCTCAAAACTCCTTCATTCAATCGCTCTGATATACTATTTACTAAATCTCCAACTCTAAAATAATCCCTGGCTTTACTACTACTTCCTTGTCCATCATAGAACTCCACAAGTAATGTTAAGATCACAAATTGGGACAGATAATAATCTTTATCTGTAGCACCTGATTTACATAGTTTACTCTTCAAATCTTGTTTTGAATATCCGAGATAATTGTTGTCCTCATTTGGGATTAAATAGATTACATTTCCATATCGTTCTACTATGCTATTTGAAGCTTTTCCATTCATTTTTACTAAGTTCATTATATTTTCATTTTCAGTATAAGCTTTATAAAGGCCTATATCTCGATCTTCTCTTAATTCTCGATGCTGAATTAAATAAGAAAAGATATTTTGACTCTGATTTATGTCCTCTATTTCATAGACCATGTTTTCACTCCTAGTTAAAAGTTTTTATTCCACATTAAATAATATGTTTGAACAATATATTTTCTTTGCTTGACCATTATCACTATTTAGGTTTTCAAAGATTACTGGTTCTTTGTCTTCAGCTCTATAAATAGTTAATTTATTGATTTTATCCAATAATGGTATCATATGGATTAATTCTAAAATACTCTCATTTAGTTGAAATTCTAAGACACTGCTTTCAAATAAATGCTCAGACTTTTCTTTTCTTAACTCTTCGATATCAATAACCATATTCTTCAACAATTCTACAATAATCTCTTTAAATATTTCTATAGTAGGTATAAGCTCAGTATAATCTTCACTTAACACTTCTTTTAAATCTCTTAAAGATATACTTCCATATTCTAGAGCCTTTATGAGTATAACTTTTAGAGAGTTATTATATAAAGTTAGCTTAGCCTTTTGTCTTGCAATTCTCTCCTCTTGCCATTCATCTTCGTCAAAAGAAAGTATTTCTCCTTCATCATTAATTATTTTTGTAGTTATTGGTTTTTGTATCTCAATAGATTTATTAATATTATAAGTTTTATCTAGTTCCTGGTTTAATAATGGTCTAATAAAGTACTCAATATTCTCCATATAGTCCGAATTATCCAAAACCTTATCGTATAGCTCATTTCTAATATTGAATCTTTTTATAAGCGTCATCTGTGATAAATCCTCTAGTTCTTTAGAATATAGTGATTTAAGTTCAAAATGAGACTTAAGAATTTGTTGATGTTCATCTATTGCACGACTCAAATAGCCTTCAATAATCTTTAAATTCTTTAAATTTTCAAGATCTTCTTTCCCTAGCTTTTCTATATTAATATCTTGAAGTTCCAATTGTTTTACTTTTTCTCTAATATTTTCCCTATATCCAGAAAACTTTTTACTAGTATCTTCTATAGTACTTAAATTTTCTTCTAATAACACCTTATAATCTAAAACTGAATAGCTTAAAGCGTTTTGTTTTACCTTTCGCATTGCTTCCTGAATTCTTTGAAACTGTATACGAAGCTGGTTAAAAATATTTTTGACATCATCTACCGCCTTATCATAAGAAGCTTTTTCAATATGAAGTTTAAATATCATTTCATGAACAGTTAATCTCATATTGCTTTCCATTTCTAAAGTAGACAACATCAAATTGTATCCATCATCAGTTAGATAATAGGATGTTCTCCTGACATCTTCTTCTATGTAAACTGGCTTATTGGCTATAAAACTAACGTGAATACTCTTATACTGCTCCTCGTGAAAATCATATCCTCTAAAATACATAACCTTACCTTCATTTCCAAGGATTATGTTTATAATAAAGTCCCCAAGTTCTTTACATTCCTCATAAGTGATATGTTTTTTAAGACTTTGCATATTAACTGTGTCTATAAAACTAGCAATATCATCCATAGTGCAAGATTCATCCTTTAGTGACTGTTCCATAATAAATAATAGAACCATAAATATTACATTTGTCTGTTCATAAAAGTCTTCAAAACCATATTGTTTCCACGTAGTCTTCGCTATACTATTCTTAAACAAAAATGCATATAATGCTATATGTTTCATGCGCTTTGAAAAATTATCTAAAAATGATAACATAAGCCCTCCTAAAAATCCCTAGAATTCAATATTTCCTGGGGAATGTATTTATTCATAGTCAATATCTTGTTTATTTGATTTCTATCTTCTTCATCAAAGGCTTCTAAAAACTCATTAGTAATGTTTTTATTTTGTCCCTTTTTCATTAGGGGTAAAGTCCTTATATCTGACTTGTTTAGCATAGCTTTATAGGCGTTAATATATGGAGCAATGGAAACCTCATCTTCAAACGCTTCACAAAGCAATTCATAAATCAATATTCCTTCAAAATCTAAATCTCCAAAATAAAATATCTTGTTTGACTTATTTGCTAGATACGGTTCTACACAATAAGTAAAATCTTTAAAAGATTTATATATCCCTTTACCCTTTCCATATATAATAGTTCCAATTGACATCCCCAATATATCACTATTTCCCTTAAGTAGATGCCTTCTCATACTATAGAATGTATCCTTATTTTCTAAAATCAATACATTCTGTGGAACCTCTTTAGTATGTGAGTAGTAAGATAAAGGCTCCGTAGTCTCATATATATTTAGCATGTCCAGGTTTAATCCCAGGTTTTTTAATATCCTTATCCCACCTTCCTTTTGAAGAAACTTTTCTCTTCCCCAAATCTCAAAGCTTCTTTCATTAAGAGATACCATCCCGGATGACAAATCATTATAATTATCTAAGTAATTGTTTAAAGCCATTATATGCTTTCTATCTTCTTTATATTTTGCTAAATTTTTTAAGTAATAATCTATCTTTAAATGAGAATTTAGCCTATACTGTAGTTCTTCCTTATATTCAATATAATCAACAACGGGAGATATTAACATATAAGAATTATAAAGCGCAGGGCTCTTTCCATTAGTTTTAGAACTTTTTATAGGTTTAATGTTTTCTTCTTCTATATTTTTCATAATAAACTCTACTAAATCACTATAATCATAGATCTTATAATGTTTAGATATCTCGTCCAAACTCCATTTTCTTTTATGATTATCTCTAATTGATCTCATGGTTTCATCCTTTTATAGTTTTATTTATTGATGATTTAAGCTCTAAAGAAATTTTGATAAGAATTATCTAAATTATAAATAGAATTAGTTAGTGAGAATTTATCTGCTTTTTTGAGCCATATTAAACCTCTTTCTATTTTAAGTTAACAATAGCTAATTCTACTCATATAAATATATTCTATCATATTTAACATCCAATTTCTTAATAATATTAAGAGTTTTATGTAACAGGAAAGTAGCAACTTGTAACTTATAATGGGTTACTGAATATTATTTAATAATAGACTTTATATTTTAAATAAATTAAAAATGCTATAAATAATAAAAATGGGTATTAATAATAATAGTTAATAATATCTAAAAATATTAGGGGAGGAATTTATATGGAAAAGAAAAAATTTTCAATGCCTACCGCTTATACCATTTTAATTGGACTCATTGTAGTAGTTGCTCTATTAACTTGGATAGTACCTGCAGGTCAATATGAGACTACAGAAATCGATGGGGATCAAGTTCCTATTTCTGGAACATATGAGCAAATAGAAAGAACACCCCAGAATTTATTTGATGTAATTAAAGCTCCAGCAACAGGATTTCAAGATGCTGTAGACGTAGCTTTATTTATTCTTATAGTAGGAGGATTTCTTGGTGTTGTAATGAAGACAGGTGCAATAGATGCAGGAATATCAAGAGTAACTCACATTCTAAAGGGTAGGGAAAAGATAATGATTCCTATTCTTATGGTACTATTTGGTATAGGAGGTACTACCTATGGAATGGCTGAAGAAACGATAGCCTTTTACCCCTTGTTAATACCAATATTTGTTGCTGCAGGATATGATACTGTAACAGCTGTAGCAGTTATAATGCTGGGAGCTGGAGCCGGAGTACTTGCCTCTACTGTAAATCCATTTGCTACTGGTATAGCTTCTGGTTTTGCAGATGTATCTCTTGGTCAAGGAATATTGTTAAGGATTGTAATGCTAGTTATAATAGAAACGGCAGCTATACTCTATGTTATCAGATATGCTGAAAGAGTTAGAAAAGATCCTACAAAATCATTAACTTATTCAACAAGAGAAGAAGATAGAAAATTCTTTTTATCTAGTAAGGGTACTGATGGAAATGATTTTCCAGAGCTTACAGGTCGTGGAAAGATTATATTAGTATTATTTGCAATTACATTTCTTGTAATGATATATGGTGTAATACCATTTGCAGATATGGGGATAACTTTCTTACCTACTCTTAATTGGTGGTTTACAGAGCTTGGTTCACTCTTCCTTATAATGGCAATAATTATAGGAATTGTAGGAGGACTTGGTGAAAAAGATTTAGTTGGAAGCTTTGTAGATGGTGCAATGGACCTTCTTGGTGTAGCTTTTATAGTTGGAATATCAAGAGGTATTACAGTAGTTATGAACGCAGGAAATATAACTGCTACAATTCTTAATCTAGGTGAGAAAACACTTGCAAGTACAGGAAATATAGCATTTACTTTATTAACTTATCTATTTTATATACCTATGTCATTTCTTATACCATCGACATCAGGACTTGCAACACTATCAATGCCTATAATGGCACCTCTTGGGGACTTTGCAGGAGTAACAAGAGATGTAGTAATCACAGCTTATCAGTCAGCATCAGGACTAGTAAATCTTATTACACCTACAAGTGCAGTAGTAATGGGAGGAATTGCAATAGGAAGGATATCTTATGATAAATGGGTTAAATTCGTTTTAAAGTTCCTTGCTATTATATTTGTAATCTCAATTATATCTCTAATTGTAGGTGCACTTGGAATCCTATAGACAAAGAGAAAAGTGCTAAAATCTTTAAAGATTTTAGCACTTTTAGCTTTAACTATTACAAATATAAATATCTTGATTAAATTTAAATTTTGTGTTATTATTATTTATGTTATTGTTATATATATTAATATAAGCCGGTGTGTCGGAATTGGCAGACGAGACAGACTCAAAATCTGTTATCCGTACGGGTGTGTGGGTTCGAGTCCCACCACCGGCACCAATTCTACTCGCACAAACAATTAAAATACAAAGATAAAGATAGGATTAAAACCCTATCTTTATTTGTTTAGCTCAATATTATTGTTAAAGTGTGTATTCATAAATCTTGAATATTTTTACAAGCCTATATTAATAATTTATTCCTGGTCATCATTCAGCTTTCCATACTCCCTTTCCATAGCTTCAAGAGTAATTATCCACTGCTTACCAAATTTCTTTATATCTATACCTTCCTCAAACTTTCCATAAGATACTGCTTTTCTTAAAGTACTTTCATTAAGTCCCCATAGATCCGTAGCTTCTTTGAAGCTCATAAGTCCTTCAAATGGATTATCTTTCATCATATTATTTTCTCCTATCTGATAATAAACTTAAAGCTAATGCAATTCCTAGTAAAATAAATTTGATATAGTCTAGAGTAGATGGGTTATTAAAGCTACCATCAAAAATATTTAATATTACTAGACCTATTAGAATGATAGATATATAATTTTTCTTCATAAATTTAAGTGGTTGTGATATACTATATTTGGTAGGGGGATTTCTCCCCCTAGTGTTGGACTTACTTCTTTTTTAGTTCTTTTAACAATTTGCCGATTGTTAGTACTAGGACTATTATCTGAAGTAAGTCTTTTGTAATTTCAACCACTCTTTCACCTCCTTTGTATAATATAATTATATCACTATACCGTGATAATGTCAATAGGTATTTATAAATTATTTATTTAAAAGAGCCTTAATTAAGGCTCTTTTAATATTTTATTTCCGATGTTTTTCTTTGACTCTACTTATTTCTTCTTTAGTATAAATATTATTAGGAGTCTTTTCTATCTTTATACCATTCATTTCATCTTTTGCAAAGAAAATAGTAATCATATAGCTCATACTACGCATTGTTAAAAATATAAATAATATTATAGAAAACATCCATATATAATATATAAAGTTTTTTATATTTAATTTTAAAATACTATCTCTAAGATACATTGATAAAGTAAATCCAGCATTAAGCAACCCTACCTTTACCGTAGTTTTTAGATACTTTTTAAATAACTCATCAGTATCTTTCTCAAATATGTACCTTACAAATTTAGATTCATTTTTCATACTTAATATTATTGGCATTATAGCACCCATAAAACCTATTATTATTGAAACTAAACTAATGGTCCCATCTAACACACTATTAAAATTTTCATTACTTAAAAAATCTATACCTGATTTGGTCCTCTGTCAAGAAAAAGGACAAATTAAACATAATAAATCTATATTCTGTTAAATAATATTTTCTTCCTCATAGTCATAAGGCGACTTCATGTCACAGTGACTATGTATTCTCTTTGTATTGTA